>CAWJEE010000012.1:0-31326 GCA_963841815.1 uncultured beta proteobacterium
TGACGGCGCTGCTTGTTCCCGCTGATCTCGGCCAAAGTCGGTTAGATCGTGGTGGTGGCCGCCGGGATCGCGGTGGGCCTGATCAGCGAGAAATGGGACGCGCCGGAGTGGCTCGAGCTGAGCGGCGCCTGGGTGTCGATCGGGGTCCTGACGGCGCTCGGCGTCGTCAATCTTGCGGGGGTTCTCGCTGCCGCACCGGACGAGGTGGCGGTGCTGGTGGCACGCACGCGGCCGCGGACTGCATAGTCCTTCAGCGCTTCACTTGTCTTGATTGTTCCCGGAGGACCCGGGGATCTTGAGGCGGGAGCCGGACGCCGCGGGGGGGGCAGCGGCCGGTCCCTGGGGAGACAACCTTTACTCGCGGCTCAGTAGTACGCCCCGTACCAGCGCTGGGGCTTGGAAGTTGCGTCGTCGAACGTGACGGCCGCCGGTTCAATCTTCAGCGCTTCGATCGCGCGGTCGAACGCAGTCGTGAACCACGACACGACCGTTTCGGCGCGCATCAACTTCATCTCGTCCTTGTAGCGGACATGGTTGGCGACGGTTGCAGTGGCGGACATCTTCAACTCCCATTCTGTTCAGCCGGGCTCCAAATCGGAACCCCATGAGACGAACTCTAATTCAGCATCTGATGGCGCACAATCCATCAATTTGGAATAGGATCTATGAGCAAGAGGAATAGATGGTGGCGAGCGACCGAAAGGTCAGATTGCTGAAATCGGCCGTCACGGCCGCCGCTCTCCCGTTGGACAAACGGCGTTCAGTTGCATGACGCAGGCGGCAACTACCTTGACGCGCGCCGCCTGCGCCGCGGCTGCGGGTGCGGATGACGGGTGCCGGAGGCCGGCGGCGCCCGTTCCCGAGAGACGCAACGCTCCTGCGGCTACGCCGATGCGCGCAGCCAGGCGCGGCGGATGGTCATGGCTTGTTCGTCCTTCGCCGCAGGCAAGGGCTTGAACAGGGCGGAGATCCGTCCGTACGCAGCCGACAGGCCGGCGATGATCGCCTCGGCCTGCTCGAGCCGCATCCGGGCGCGGCAGATCGTGGCGCTCGGAGCAACGATGTTTCCGGACACTTTGGAACCCCTGTTCAGTCGGCTCCTTTTCGGAGCCTCGAAACAAGCAGGTTATTCCGATTCCTGGAGGGTAAAATCAGACGGCGCGGAACAGCATATGTGAACATGGAGAACAGATGAACGGAGAACGGGCAGACGAGATGACGGTCTTCGTGCGAGCCGTCGAACTGGGCGGGTTCTCTGCGGCGGCCCGTGCCCTGGGGCTGACTCCGTCGGCGGTGTCCAAGAGCATCTCCAGGCTGGAAGACAGGCTGGGCGTTCGCCTGCTGAATCGCACCACGCGCAGCCTGACGACGACGCCCGAGGGCGACACGTTCCTCGATCGCAGCCGGCGGATCCTGGCGGACATCGAGGAAGCCGAGCAGGAGATCACGCGCTTTCGCAGCGCCCCGCGCGGGCTGCTGCGCCTGCACGTCAGCGTGGCGTTCGGTCTCCACCAGTTGCCCCCCGTCCTGCCGAAGTTCATGCAGCGCTATCCCGAGGTGCAGATCGACATCACGATGGGCGACCGCGAACCGGACTTCGCCGAAGAAGGCATCGACCTCGCGGTGCGCAGCGGCGACGTGACCGACGAGAGCCTGATCGCGCGCCGGATCTGCCTGATGGAGCGCGTGATCTGCGCCGCCCCGTCGTACCTGAAGAAGCATGGCGTGCCGCGCACACCGGACGATCTTCTGCAGCACAACTGCATCCTCGTCTCGACGCACCCACCGGTGTGGCCGTTCGACGCGCCGGAGGGAACGCGCGGTGTCAAGGTGCACGGCAACGTGACGGCGAACAACGCGGAGACCGCCGTGCAGCTCGCGATCCTCGGCCTCGGCGTGATCCGGCTCGGCGACCTCCTCGTCGGCGATCCGTTGCGCAGGAAGCACCTGGTGCCGCTGCTGACGAACGCGCACCACGTCGAGCCGGTTCCGATCCATGCGATGTACCTGCCTGGCCGCCACCGGTCGCCGAAGGTCGCCGCCATGGTGGACTTCCTGCTCGAGCACTTCAGCCACGCGCCGTGGCGCCTGTCCGTCGCACGCGCGGCCCCGCGTTCGCGCTCCGCGATCGCGTGACTGCGCGACAATCGTCGCCCCTTCGACCCTCGGGACTGTTCGTGCGCGCCGTACGCATCGTCGGATTCGTTCTCGCGCTCGCCGTCGTCGGCGGGATCGCGCTCCTCCTGTGGTTCCGGCAGGCCAGCCAGCCGTCGCTCGAAGGCACGATTCACGTGCCGCTGCTGCAGCAGTCGATCCGCATCGAGCGCGACGAGCACGGCGTCCCTCACGTCATTGCCGCGAGCGAGCAGGACGCTGCGTTCGGGCTCGGTTACGCGCACGCGCAGGACCGCCTGTGGCAGATGGAGATGAACCGGCGCGTCGCGGCGGGGCGGCTCTCGGAGGTTCTCGGCCCGGCAGCGCTCGACACGGACAAGTTTCTCCGAACGGTGGGCATCCGGCGCGCGGCCGAGCGCATCCATGCCGGCCTCGATGCGGAGAGCCGCGCGATCGCGGACGCGTATTCCGCCGGAGTGAACGCCTTCCTCGCGAGCCGCAGCGGACCGCTTCCAGTGGAGTTCCTGCTGACGCGCGCCGCCGCGCCCGAGCCGTGGACCGCGGTGGACTCGATCGGGTGGTCGCTGATCATGGCGTGGGACCTCGCGCGCTACAGCCAGGCAATGGAGCTCCGCCGCCTGGAGCTCGCACAGCGGTTCTCGCTCGCCGAGCTGAACGACATCTATCCACCGTATCCGGGGGATCGCCCGCCCGCGACCGCCGACTACGTGGAGCTTTACCGGATGATGGGACTGCGCCAGGCCGGCGTGCTCGATGGCGCGCGAAGGCTCGCGTCGGCCGCACCCGGGATCGCCTTCGGCGCGGGCGACGACGTCGGCTCCAACGGGTGGGTTGCGGCGGGCAGCCGCACCGTCAGCGGAAAGCCGTTGCTCGCCAACGACCCGCATCTCGGGCTCAGCACGCCGTCCCTCTGGTACTTCGCGGCGCTGTCGGCCCCCGGCCTCGACGTCATCGGGGCCACGCTGCCGGGCGTGCCCGGCGTGCTGATCGGTCACAACGATCGCGTCGCGTGGGGCTTCACCAACACCGGCGTCGACCAGCAGGACCTCTACATCGAGCGCGTGAATCCGGACAACGCGGGCGAGTACGCGACGCCCGAGGGGTGGGCGTCGTTCGCGCAGCGCACCGAGATCATCCGCGTGAAGGGGCAGGCGGATGTCGAGCTCACGGTCCGCGAAACCCGGCACGGCCCGGTGATGTCCGGCCTGGTCGCGACGGACAAGGCCTTCGCGCATCCGAAATTCGTCCTCGCGTTGCGCTGGTCTGCGCTCGAGCCCGACGACGCCAGCTTCGCTGCGATCCGGGCGCTGAACAAGGCGCGATCGGCGGATGAGGCCGAGGCTGCGCTGGGTCAGTTCCAGCTCGTGACGCAGTCGGCGATGTTCGCGGACGTGGATGGCCAGATCGGCATGGTCGTCACCGGACGGATTCCGGTGAGGCGACCGGACAACGACCTGCAGGGTATCGCGCCGGCTCCTGGCTGGGACGCGCGTTACGACTGGAGCGGCTATCTCCCGTTCGAGCAGGTCCCGCGCGTACGCGACCCCGCCTCGGGCGTGATCGTCACCGCGAACAATCGCATCGTCGGCCCGGAGTATCCCCACCACCTGACGTTCGACTGGTTCCTGCCGTACCGCGCGCAGCGCGTCGAGCAGTTGCTCCAGGCGCGCGCGCGTCACGACGTGTCGACCTTCAAGACGATCCAGTCCGACATCCGGTCGCAGGCGGCGATCGACCTGATGGAGCGGCTGAAGGACACGCGTCCGCTGACCGAGGCGGGGCGCGACGCGATCGCGCGGCTGCTGCGCTGGGACGGACGGATGGATCCCGGTCGTCCGGAGCCGCTGATATTCCACGCGTGGATGCGCGCGTTGAAGCAGCGGATCTTCGAGGACGACTTCGGGCCCCTCGCCGCCGAGTACATCGACGCCGTCGAGCGAACGCCGCTGCTGCTGCACGTGCTGTCCGGCCAGGCGTGGTCGCGGGACTGGTGCGACGACCGCCGCACCGAACACCGGGTCGAGGGCTGTGCGGCGCTCGCTGCCGAGTCGCTCGATGCCGCCGTCACCGAGCTGACATCCGCGAGCGGACGCGACGTGGCCGGGCTGCGTTGGGGCGAGGCCCACCTTGCGATCGGCGAGCACCGGCCACTGTCGAGCGTCGGCTGGCTGGCGCGGCTCGTCGAACTCCGCACTGCGTTCCCCGGCGACACGTACACGGTGAATGTCGGCGCCCTCAGTCATCGCGCCTCCGCGCCGTTCACAACGCGGCACGCCGCGAGCCTGCGCGCCGTCCATGACCTCGCGGCGCTCGACGCCAATTCGTACTGGGTGCAGTCGACCGGTCAATCCGGTTCGCCGTTCTCCGACCTGTACGCGAGCATGCTGCCGCTGTGGCGGGACGTCAGGTACCTCCCGATGCGGGCCGCGGGCCGCGAAGCGCTCGTGCTGGAACTGCGGCCGAAGTGAGTCGCGTCAGCGCCTGCGGCCAGCACCCTGCATGGCTGCGGAGTCGAGCACGGCCGGCGGGGCATCGGCCAGCGCGGCGTCGACCATCGCACGCGCGACGTCAGCGGCGTCGATCGGTCGCACACCTGCGGGGATCAGCCCACGGAACGGACGCGTCGCGATCAGCGCCAGTCGTTCGCCAAGGCGGAACTCGTCGCGTTGACCGGAGAGCAGGCTCGGCCGCACGACGACCAGCGACCGCAGGCGCAGCGCGGCGAGGTCGCGTTCGGTCTCGCCCTTGACTCGGTTGTAGAACAAGCGGCTCGCCGCGTCGGCGCCTGCCGCGCTGATCACGATCATGCGATGCGCGCCGGCGCCGCGCGCCCACTGGCCGAGCGCGAGCACGTAATCGTGGTCCACGCGGCGGAAAGCCTCTTGTGAGCCGGCGCGGCCGATCGTCGTCCCGAGGCAGCAGAAGACATCGACGGGCCGATCGGCTGACGTCACCTTGGCCAGGACGTGATCGAGCCGGTCGTAGTCGGCGTCGACGGTTTCGAGTTTCGGCTCCGGCTCGAGCGTCCGGCGCGACAGGGCGACGACGCGCCGGTAGCGCGGCTCCCGCCGCAGCATGTCCAGCAGTCGGCTTCCGACGAGCCCGGTGGGACCGGCGACGACGGCTGTTCTTGATCCTGCCTTCCCTGTCATCGCACGCAGCCAGGTGGCCTTCGGTTCGAAAGCGGCGTTCGCCGGCGTCGCTCGGCACTCGGCTTCGCCACGTATCGGGTCAAACGCGAGTTGAAGCGGTGCGCGGCGGGACGTAGCATCGCCGCGACTTCGGTGGACACCATGCGCACCCTGATCCTCGTTCTTTTCGTGTTCCTTGGCGGCTGCGCGTCGGCGCCGCCTGACGGCCAGGCCTGGCCCGACGTGCAGCCATTTTCCGCCAACGCGGCGGGGGCGGAATTGCCGCGTGGCTGGCAACCCTGGATCATCAACCGTGCCAAGGCGCCGACCTCGTATCAGCTCGTCGAGGATGCGGGCAAGCAGCAGGTGGTGCTCCGCGCGGTGGCCGAACGGTCGGCGAGCGGACTGAAGCATCGACTGGACGTGGCGCCTGCCGAGCGACCGCTCATCGCGTGGCACTGGCGAGTGGTGGATCTCATCACTGGCGCCGACAACCAGGACCGCTACTCGGAGGACGCACCGGCGCGGCTGATGCTGTTCTTCGACGGTGACAAGGCAACGCTGCCCGCGAGGGAGCAGATGCTGATGGAAACGGCGCACATGCTGACCGGGCAGGAACTGCCGTACGCCACGCTGATGTACGTGTGGGAGAACCGGTTCGGACCGGAGACGCTGCTGCGCAACAGCTTCACCGGGCAGGTGAAGATGATCGTCGTCGGCACCGGCCGCGACCGCATCGGCACCTGGAAGGCGTTCCAGCGCAACTACGTCGACGATTACCGGCGCGCGTTCGGCGCCGAACCGGGACGACTGGTCGGCGTCGGCATCATGACCGACACCGACAATACTGGTGAGTCGGTGGAAGCCTTCTACGGCGACATCATGCTGAAGGCGGCACCCTAGGGTTTCCCGCCGCGCCCCCGGTTTGACTGGCCGCCGTCGGTTTATGCATGATGGCCGGTCTTTCCCGCATCCAAACCAACCAGGAGAACGTCGATGCGCCGTTTCGCCATCGCCGCACTGCTCGCCGCCGGAGTGCTGGCGGCCGGGCCCGCTGTCCACGCGAAGACCTTGCGCTGGGCCAGCCAGGGCGACTTCCTCACCATGGACCCGCACGCGCAGAACGAGAGCCTCAACAACACCGCGTCGGCCTACATCTACGAGCCGCTGATCACCTACAACGAAAAGTTCGAACTGGTGCCGGCGCTCGCGACATCGTGGACGCGCGACGGAAACCTCCTGTGGAAGTTCAACCTGCGCAAGGGCGTGAAGTTCCATGACGGCACGCCGTTCACCGCGGACGACGTCGTCTTCACGATCGAGCGCGCGATGGCGCCGACCTCGAACTTCCGCGTCTACACCACGGGCATCCAGGGCGCGCGCAAGATCGACGACAACACCGTGCTGATCTACACCACGGTGCCGAACCCGGTGCTGCTGCGGCAACTGACCGAACTGCGGATCATGAGCAAGGCGTGGTCGGAAAAGAACAAGGTCACCAGGCCGCAGGACTTCGTCAAGAAGGAAGAGACGCACGCGGCGCGCAACGCCAACGGCACCGGCCCGTACATGCTGAAGTCGCGCGAAGTCGACGTCCGCACGGTGTTCGTCGAGAACCCGAACTGGTGGAACAAGGCCGGCAAGAAAGGCAACGTGACCGAGGTCGTCTACACGCCGGTCAAG
This sequence comes from uncultured beta proteobacterium, assembly GCA_963841815.1. Classification (GTDB taxonomy): domain Bacteria; phylum Pseudomonadota; class Gammaproteobacteria; order Burkholderiales; family Burkholderiaceae_F; genus JAOUJD01. Next base: position 6,951 of record CAWJEE010000012.1, read on the forward strand.
TCGGAGTCGACCCGCACCGCGGCGCTGCTGTCGGGTGAACTGGACTTCGTGCTCGACCCGGCGCCGCAGGACATCGCGCGGATGAAGCAGAACGCGAACATCAAGGTGGTCGAGGGTTCGGAAACGCGAACGATCTTCATCGGCCTCGACCAGAACCGCGACGAGCTGCAGTACTCGAACGTCAAGGGCAAGAACCCGTTCAAGGACCTGCGCGTCCGCCAGGCGCTCTACCACGCGATCGACATCGATGGCATCAAGCGCGCGGTGATGCGGGGCCTGTCCGATCCGACCGGCGCCATCATCGCTCCCCAGGTCAACGGCTGGACCAAGGAGGCGAACCAGCGCCTGCCGTACAGCGTGGACACGGCGAAGAAGCTGCTGGCCGACGCAGGCTATCCGAACGGCTTCGAGTTCACCCTCGACTGCCCGAACAACCGCTACATCAACGATGAGGACATCTGCAAGGCCGTGGTGTCGATGTGGGCGCGCATCGGCCTCAAGGTGAACCTCAACGCGATGCCGCGCGCGACGTACTTCGCGAAGATCCAGAAGTACGACACCTCGGCCTACCTGCTGGGCTGGGGCGTGCCGACGTTCGATGCGCTCTACTCGCTGCAGTCATTGGCGATGACGGTCGGCAAGGAGGGGGACGGCAACTTCAACCTGGGCCGCGTCAGCAATCCCGAGTTCGACAAGCTCGTCACGGCGATGAAGAGCGAGGTCGACGTGAAGAAGCGCAACGACGTCATCGCGCGCGCCCTGATGCTGCACAACCAGCAGGTGATGCACATCCCGCTGCACAACCAGGTGATTCCGTGGGCGATGCGGAAGAACGTGACCGTCGTTCACCGTGCGGACAACCGGCTCGAGGCGAGCTGGGTGCGCATCGACTGATCGAAGCTGCCCCGCCGAGAACCCGCGGACGCGCTGCGTGCCGCGGGTTTTTTTCGCCGATCGGGCCGGGTCAACGCCCCGCGAGTTCGCCCCAGAGTTCCTTCAGGCGGCCGTCGCGGCCGCATCCGTTGCGGTAGTACCGATAGCGGATCGGGTTCTTCTGGTAGTAGTCCTGGTGGTACTCCTCGGCCGGGTAGAAAGCGCCGGCATTGACGACCGGAGTGACGATCGCCCCCTTGAACGGCCTGGATCGTTCGAGCGTTGCCTTCGACGCTTCCGCCAGTCGCCGCTGCTCGGCGTCGTGAACGAAGATCGCGCTGCGGTACTGGGATCCGATGTCGCAGAACTGCCGGTCCTTCACGGTCGGATCGATGTTGTGCCAGAACACGTCGAGCAGCTTCTCGTAACTGACCTTCGACGGGTCGTAGGTCACCTGCACGGCCTCGGCGTGCCCGGTCCGGCCGCCGGAAACCTGCTCGTACGTGGGGCGCTGGGTCGTGCCGCCGGTGTAGCCCGAGATGGTCGAAATCACGCCGTCCACCTTGTCGAAGGGCGGCTCCATGCACCAGAAGCAGCCGCCGGCGAACGTGGCGACCGCGACACGCGGTCCCGCCATGGACTTCGGCGGCGGTGTCGAGGTCTGGGCAGCCGCCGCGCCAGCGGCCAATGCCAGCGCGAACGGCAACACCCAGCGCGCAACGTCGATCCGAATCATGGTCACGCTCCCTGCGGTTCGAACTTCAGCGCGACGCCGTTGTTGCAATAGCGCTTGCCGGTCGGCCGCGGGCCGTCGTTGAAGACGTGCCCCTGATGGCCACCGCAGCGCGCGCAATGGTATTCGGTGCGTGGGAAGAGCAGCTTGTAGTCCGTGCGCGTGCCGACAGCGTCCGCGAGCGCCGCCGTGAAGCTCGGCCACCCCGTGCCGCTGTCGTACTTCGCCTCCGAGGTGAACAGCGCAAGGTCGCACCCCGCGCAGCGGTACAGGCCGCGCCGCTTCTCGCCGTTCAGCGGGCTCGAGAAGGGCGGCTCGGTGCCCTCGCGGCGCATCACCTCGAACTGATCCGGGGTCAGGCGCTTGCGCCACTCGGCCTCGGAGATTCGGACGGCATCGGGGCGGGCGCTCCCGGCGGCGGTGGCCGCCCGGGCAAACCCGAGCGCGGCGAGGGCTGTCAGCAGTTGGCGGCGGGTCATGGCGGTCTCCAGGGTGAGTTCCACTTCGTCGGCGCCCGATCGGAAATCTGACGTCGCACGCTGAACAGACATGCCGGGAGGGCGGGTGGTTCCGGGTATATTCGTCGCCTTCCCAAGGCCCGGCGCGACGGGCTGCTGGTTGCCCGATGCTCGCATTCATCATCCGCCGGTTGCTGCAGGCCATACTCGTGATGCTGACGGTGGCCTTCGTCGCCTTCCTGCTGTTCCAGTACGTCGGCGACCCGGTGAACCAGATGCTGGGCCAGGATGCGACGCCGGAGGACCGGGCGCGGCTGCGCGCCGATCTCGGCCTCGACATGCCCTTCTACTACCAGTTCGGCCACTTCATCGCCAACGTCGTGCAGGGGGACTTCGGCCTCAGCCTGCGCCAGGGGCGGAGCGTCTCGTCGCTGATCAAGGAGCGCTTGCCTGCCACGCTCGAGCTGTCGTTCGTCGCGGCGCTGATCGCGCTGGTCGCCGGCATTCCGATGGGCGTCTACACGGCGCTCCGACGCAACTCCTGGTTTGCCCAGTTCCTGCTCGCCGTCTCGCTCGTCGGAATTTCGCTGCCCACCTTCCTGATCGGCATCCTGCTGATCCTCGTGTTCGCCGTGCAGCTCGGGTGGCTCCCGTCCTACGGTCGCGGCGAGGTCGTGCAGCTCGGCTGGTGGTCGACCGGATTGCTGACCGGCGCCGGCTGGAAGCACCTGATCCTGCCCTCGATCGCGCTGGCGCTGTTCCAGCTGACCCTGATCATGCGGCTCGTGCGATCCGAGATGCTGGAAGTGCTGCGGACCGACTACATCAAGTTCGCCCGCGCGCGCGGGCTGACGGACCGCGCCGTCCACTTCGGTCACGCGCTGAAGAACACGCTCGTGCCGGTCATCACGATCACGGGCCTGCAGCTCGGGGGCATCATCGCCTTCGCAATCGTCACCGAGACCGTCTTCCAGTGGCCCGGCATGGGACTGCTCTTCATCCAGTCCGTGCAGTTCGCCGACATTCCCGTGATGGCGGCCTACCTCTGCCTGATCGCGCTCGTGTTCGTCGTCATCAACCTCATCGTCGACTTGCTCTACTTTGCCGTCGACCCCCGCCTGCGGATCGACCGCGCGGCGGCGGCGCACTGATGGAGACCTACCTCGGCGCTGCGCTGCGCGGGCCGCTGGCCGCGATCCTGCCGCATCACGAGGGGCTGACCGAGTTCCGGCGCGACCTGCATGCGAACCCGGAAATCGGGTTCGAGGAGCACCGGACCGCGGCGCTGGTCGCCGAGCGCCTGAAGTCTTTCGGCGTCGAAGTGCACACCGGGATCGGCAAGACCGGCGTCGTCGGCGTGATCCGCGGCAAGGGTGAACGGACGGGCCGTTCGATCGGGCTGCGCGCCGACATGGACGCGCTGCCGATGATCGAGGAAAACGAGTTCGCGCATCGGTCGACGAAGCCGGAGCTCATGCACGGCTGCGGCCACGACGGCCACGTGACGATCCTGCTGGCGGCCGCGCGCTACCTCGCCGAGACGCGCGATTTCGACGGCACCGCGTACTTGATCTTCCAGCCGGGCGAGGAGGGTTTCGCCGGGGCGAAGGCGATGATCGAGGACGGCCTCTTCACCCGCTTTCCCGCCGACGAGGTCTACGCGCTGCACAACTGGCCCGGCCTGCCGGCGGGACAGATCGGGCTCAACAGCGGGCCGATGATGGCCGCCGCCGACCGCGTCGAGATCAGCGTGTGCGGCAGGGGCGGCCACGGCGCGCATCCGCACCTCACGATCGACCCGATCCTGGCCGCGGCGCACATCGTCACGGCGGCGCAGTCCCTTGTGGCGCGCAACGTCGGGCCGCTCGACAGCGCGGTGCTCAGCCTGTGCGCGATCCACGCCGGCAACCTCAACGCCTTCTCGGTGCTGCCGCGCGAAGCGAAGCTCACCGGCACCGTCCGCACGTTCAAGGCCGAAGTCCAGGAGGTAATGGAGCGACGGCTGACCGAGCTGGTCGAGTCGACCGCGCGGGCCTTCGGCGCCGAGGGCAGGACGATCTACGAGCGCATCTATCCGGCGACCATCAACCATCCCGCCCAGGCGCGCTTCGCCGGCGACGTGGCGGCGAAGCTGGTCGGCGAGCACAACGTGATCCACGACCTCGCGCCGAGCATGGGCGCCGAGGACTTCGCGTTCATGCTGCAGGAGAAGCCGGGCTGCTACGTGCGCCTCGGGCAGGGCGGCGGTCCGTCGAACTGCTTCCTGCACAACAGCCGATATGATTTCAACGACGCGGTGATCCCGCTCGGTGCCGCGTTCTTCGCGGCGCTCGCCGAGCAGCGGATGCCCCGCGGCTTTCACTGACGTTCCAGGGAGAAACCCCCAATGAAGACACGACGCGATTTCTTACGCTGGCCCGTGCTGTCCGTTCTGCTCGCCGGGGCCTTGTTCGCCGCGGGCGTGCCGGCGGCGGACGCGAAGACGCTGCGCATGGCGAACCAGGGCGACCCGCTGTCGCTCGATCCCCACTCGCTGAACGAAACGCTGCAGCTCACGTTCCTCAGCAACGTCTACGAGGGCCTCGTCGGCTACGGCAAGGACCTGAAGATCGTGCCGCTGCTGGCGACCGACTGGAAACAGACGTCGCCCACGGTCTGGCGCTTCAACCTCCGCAAGAACGTCAAGTTCCACGACGGCACGCCGTTCACCGCCGATGACGTGATCTTCTCCTACGAGCGTGCCAAGGCGGACGGCTCGGACATGAAGTCCTATGTCGGCTCGGTGAAGGAAGTTCGCAAGGTCGACGACCACGCCGTCGATTTCGTGACCGAAGCGCCGAACCCGATCCTTCCCAACGTGTTCGTGCGCTGGCTGATCATGCCGAAGAAGTGGTGCATCGAGAACAAGGCCGAGCGCCCGGTCGACAAGCGCAAGGGAGTCGAGAACGCGGCGTCGTTCAAGGCCAACGGCACCGGCCCCTTCCGCGTCAAGTCGCGCGACCCCGGCAACCGCACCGTGCTCGTGCTCAACACTGCCTACTGGGACAAGCTCGAGACGAACGTCACCGAAGTCGTCTTCACGCCGATCGGCAACGCGTCCACGCGTGTCGCCGCGCTGCTGTCGGGCGAGATCGACATGATGGAACCGGTGCCGGTGCAGGACGTCGCCCGCATCAACGCATCGCAGACGGCAACTGCGCTCCAGGGGCCGGAACTGCGCACGATCTTCCTTGGCATGGACCAGAAGCGCGACGAACTGCTGTTCTCGAACGTCAAGGGCAAGAATCCGTTCAAGGACAAGCGCGTGCGGCAGGCGTTCTACCAGGCGATCGACATCGAGGCGATCAAGACCCAGGTGATGCGCGGCGCGGCGACGCCCGCGGCGCTGATGGAAGCGCCCGGCGTGGCAGGATTCCCGGCGGACCTCAACAAGCGCCTGCCGTACGACGTCGAAGGTGCCAGGAAGCTGCTGGCCGAGGCCGGCTACCCCAACGGCTTCGAGGTCGGCATGAACTGCCCGAACGACCGCTACGTCAACGACGCCGCGATCTGCTCCGCGGTCGCCGCGATGCTCGCCCGCATCGGGGTCAAGGTGAACCTGATGACCGAGAGCAAGGCGACCTACTTCCCGAAGATCCTGTCGCGCAACACGTCCTTCTACCTGCTCGGCTGGACACCGTCGACGGTCGACTCGCACGACCCGCTGTATTCGCTGATGGCGACCCCCGGCGCGGGTGGACAGGGCCAGTTCAACCTCGGCAGCTACAGCAACCCGAAGCTCGACGAACTGACCGCGAAGATCCAGTCCGAGACCGACCAGGCCAGGCGCAACGCGATGATCCGCGAGGCGAACAAGATCCACCAGGACGACATCGGCCACATCCCGCTGCACCAGCAGGCACTGGCCTGGGGCATGAAGAAGAACCTCACCTTGGTCCAGCTCCCGTCGAACGACATCTTCGTGAAGTGGATGGTGCTGAAGTGATCGACTTCCGCTGATGGACGCAGGCCGCGTGCGCGGCCGCGTCCGACGGCGGAACGCGACACACGCCGCTCGAAGACCACGATGCAACAGGCTCTCGCCCGATTCTGGGACAGCGACATCGCATACAGCTTCCGGCAGTCGCCGGTGGCGATCGGCGCGAGCGTCGTCGCGCTGGTCATGGTCTTCTCCGCGGCGTTCGCGGCGTGGGTTGCCCCGCACAATCCGTTCGACCTGGCGACGCTGAACCTGCTGGATGCTTCGCTGCCGCCGGCGTGGGAGGAGGGCGGCCAGCCGCAGTTCATCCTGGGCACGGACGACCAGGGGCGCGACGTCTTCTCGGCGATCCTCTACGGAATGCGGCTCTCGCTCGCGATCGGCGCCGCGTCGGTCGTGCTGTCGATCATCCTGGGCGTGGGCCTTGGCCTGCTCTCCGGGTACGTGGGCGGTCGCGTCGATGCTTTCATCATGCGCGTCTGCGACGTGATGCTGTCGTTCCCGGCGATCCTGGTCGCGCTGCTGATCGACGGCGTGGCGCGCGCTGCCCTGCCGCGCGAGGCGCACAGCGAAGTGGCGTACGCGGTGCTGGTGCTCGCCATCGCCCTGTCCGGCTGGGTGCAGTACGCCCGCACGGTGCGCGGTTCGACGCTGGTGGAGAAGAACAAGGAATACGTCCAGGCGGCGCGGGTCATCGGCGTCTCGCCGCTCGCCATCATGGGCAAGCACGTGCTGCCGAACGTGCTGGGTCCGGTGCTCGTGCTGGGCACGGTTCACGTCGCGACGGCGGTGCTGACCGAGGCCACGTTGTCCTTCCTCGGAGTGGGCGTTCCGCCGACCACGCCGTCGCTCGGCACCTTGATCCGGATCGGCCAGGAGTTCCTGTTCTCCGGCGAGTGGTGGATCACGATCTTCCCCGGCCTCGCCCTCGTCCTGTTCGTGCTGTCCGTGAACCTGCTCGGCGACTGGCTGCGTGATGCCTTGAACCCGAAGCTTCGTTGATCGGTCCAACGCCATGGCCTGGAACGGGAGGTCCCCATGAAACTTCGACTGACGGTGGCCGCGGTCGCCGTGGCGGCAGCGGGCTGTGCCGCGAATTTCTCGTACATCGACGGCAATCGCTACTTCAGGACCCCTATCAACACCCACTCGGTCATCGTGCTCGACATCGACGGCAAGAGCGAGATCCGGAACCCGGTGATGGTCGATCCGGGTGTCCGGGTGGTCCGGGTGCAGGGTCCGGCGGCCCCGGGGTTCCGCTTCGGCCAGGACCGGACCCTCACGCTCGACGTGAAGCCGTGCACGAGGTACTACCTCGCGGCGGTGAGGCCCAACTCGCTATCGTCGGAGTTCACGCCGATCGTGGACTTCGAGGAGCCGATCGCGGGATGCAAAGGGAAAGACAGCGGAGCAGAAGTGTTCACCGAAGGAGCCGGGAGATGATGAAGCCCCTGACCGTACTGGTCGCTCTGGCCGGGCTGTTGCCCGGCCTCGTCGTGGCGGGTTCTTACGACCAGCCTTACGGCCTGATCGAGTCGGGCGACCGTTCGCAGACCCGCAAGGAGGAGACGGTCGCGATCAGCCGCATCGACGGAGCATCGACGAACAATCCGCGCCGGCCCGATCCCGTGGCGCCGGGCAAGCACTCGATCGAGATCAGCTTCACGTCCGCGCGCACCACCGTCGGCGACGACCTGAAGACGATCGAGATCGACGTGCAGCCGTGCAAGCGCTATCGCGTGGCCGCCCGGTACCACACCAGCGCCAGCGGGAAGTGGGACCCGGTCGTGCAATCGGTCGAGGACATCGGCGAGTGCAAGAAGAAATTCATGCAGGGCCAGCCGGCCAGGAAGTGAGTCCGTGAGCAAGGGACCCCTCCTCGAAGTCCGCAACCTGCGAGTCGAGTTCCCGACGCGGCGCGGCACGCTCGTCGCGGTCGACGGCATTTCGCTGTCGATCGAGCCTGGCGAAGTGCTCGGTGTCGTCGGCGAATCGGGCGCGGGAAAGTCGATGACCGGTGCCGCCGTCATCGGGCTGCTGGAACCGCCGGGGCGCATCGCCTCGGGCGAAGTCAAGCTCAACGGCCTGCGCATCGACAACCTGCCCTATGAAGAGATGCGCAAGATCCGCGGGCGCGAGATCGGCGCGATCTTCCAGGACCCGCTGACCTCGCTGAATCCGCTCTACACGGTCGGGCAGCAGCTGATCGAGACGATCACGACCCACCTGAACATGTCGGCGTCCAAGGCGCGGGCGCGGGCGATCGAGCTCCTCGCGTCCACCGGCATTCCGGCGCCCGATCGCCGCATCGATCACTACCCGCACCAGTTTTCGGGCGGCATGCGCCAGCGCGTCGTGATCGCGCTCGCGCTGGCCGCCGAGCCCAAGCTCGTCATCGCCGACGAGCCGACGACGGCGCTCGACGTGTCGATCCAGGCGCAGATCATCGCGTTGCTGAAGAAGCTGTGCCGCGATCACGGAACGGCCGTCATGCTCGTGACCCACGACATGGGAGTGATCGCCGAGACCGCGGACCGGGTCGCGGTCATGTACGCGGGACGGATCGCCGAGATCGGACCCGTCGCCGACGTGATCCATCGTCCGCAGCACCCGTACACCGTCGGGCTGATGGGCTCGATCCCGACGTTCACGGGCGAGCACGAACGACTGGCCCAGATCGAAGGATCGATGCCGCGCCTGACCGAGATCCCGACCGGCTGCGCCTTCCACCCGCGCTGTGAGCACGCATTCGATCGCTGCCGGCGCGAACGCCCGGAACTGCTCCCTGCCGGTACGTCGCAGGCGTCGTGCTGGCTGCACGATGCCGCCGGGAACAGGGCGGCTGCATGAGCGCGCACGGCCGCTCCGAAGCGCTCGCTCCCCCGTGGGGGGACGGCGCGCAGCGCCAAGGGGGCACGATGAGCGCGCACGGCCGCTCCGAAGCGCTCGCTCCCCCGTGGGGGGACGGCGCGCAGCGCCAAGGGGGCGCGATGAGCGCGCACGGCCGCTCCGAAGCGCTCATCCCCAAGCGCGCAGCGCGCAGGGTGGTCCAGTGAGCGCGGTCCTGAAGGAGCCGCCGATCGCGGCGTCTGCCCCTGAGGCCATCGTGCAGGCCGAGGGCCTGTCGAAGGTCTTCGACGTCTCGCTGCCCTGGCTCAACCGCGTGCTCGAGCGCAAGGGCCGGTCGGTGCTGCACGCCGTCGACGGCGTGACGTTCGACATCCAGCGTGGCGAGACGCTGTCACTGGTCGGCGAATCGGGTTGCGGCAAGTCCACCGTCGCCCGGCTGCTGGTGGGTCTGTATGCGCCATCGGCCGGTCGGGTGCGCTTCTTCGGCCACGACCTGTCGGAACTGAACACCGAGGCCGGCCGCAGCCTGCGGCAGAAGCTGCAGATGATCTTCCAGGATCCGTACGCGAGCCTGAACCCGCGCTGGCGGGTCGCGGACATCATCGCGGAACCGCTGCGCGCGCACGGACTGATGAAGGACCCGGCGCAGGTCACGGCGCGTGTCGACGAAGTGCTGCAGCAGGTGCGCCTGTCGCCCGCCGACAAGGTGAAGTACCCGCACCAGTTCTCCGGTGGCCAGCGGCAACGGCTCTCGATCGCGCGCGCGCTGGCCACGAAGCCGGAGTTCCTCGTCTGCGACGAGCCGACGTCGGCGCTCGACGTGTCCGTGCAGGCCCAGGTGCTGAACCTGATGAAGGACCTGCAGCGCGAGATGGGGCTCACGTACCTGTTCATTTCGCACAACCTCGCGGTCGTCCATCACATCTCCGACCGCGTCGGCGTCATGTACCTCGGTCGCATCGTCGAACTCGCGACACGCCGGACTCTGTTCACCACCCCGCGGCATCCCTATACGCGGCTGCTGCTCGACGCGATCCCGGATCTCGAGATGTCGGGTCGCGCCCGCACGCCGGTCGGCGGCGAGGTGCCGAATCCGCTGAACCCGCCCAGCGGTTGCACGTTCCACCCGCGCTGTCCGCATGCCGACGAGCGCTGCCGGCGCGAGGCGCCGGTGCTGAAGGTCTACCGGCATGCGGGCGGCGAGAGCCAGGCCGCGTGCCACGCGGTCGAGGAGGGACGCATCTAGTTCCCTGCCATTGTTTCCTTGACGATTGGTTTCGTGTCTTCGCCTGTCCACGGGACCGGAGCTTCCGTGAGCCCCCGATGAGATCCACAGCTACAACCCTGCTCGCATTCATGGTGGCGTGCGTGTCGTTCGCGGCGCAGGCCCAGGTCGCCACCCAGGAACACCGGGTCCGGATCGTCACGGTCACCGCGGGCCTGGCCCACCCGTGGTCGCTGGCGTTCCTGCCCGATGGACGCATGCTGGTCACCGAACGCCCCGGCCGTCTCCGCGTGCTGGCGAAGGACGGAACGGTCGATCCCAGGCCGGTCGACGGCCTGCCCCGCGTGGATCCCCAGGGGCAGGGCGGCCTGCTCGACGTCGCCGTGCACCCCGAGTTCGGGCGGAACGGATGGATCTACTGGACCTACGCGCAGCGCGACGCCGCTGGCATGAACGGAACCGAGCTGGCGCGCGGGAAACTCGCCGGGGGGCCGGGCAACTACCGCGTGGAGCAGGTTCAGGTCCTGTTCAGGATGCAGCCGAAGTCGTCGACCGGACTGCACTTCGGCTCGCGTCTCGTGTTCGATCGCAAGGGTGGGCTGTACATGACGCTCGGCGATCGCGGGGAAATGCAGCGCGCGCAGGATCTCGGCGATCACCGCGGCAAGATCCTGCGGATGACGGACGAAGGCAAGCCTGCGCCCGGCAATCCGTTCCGGGATGACGGAAAGGCGCGAGCGGAGATCTTCAGCTACGGCCACCGCAACGTGCAGGGCGCCGCGCTGCACCCCGGGACCGGCGAGCTGTGGGCGACCGAGCACGGACCCCAGGGCGGAGACGAACTGAACCTGGTGCGCGCCGGCGTCAACTACGGCTGGCCGGTGATCACGTACGGCGTGAACTACGGCATCGGCACGAAGATCGGCGAAGGGACGTCGAAGCCCGGCATGGCGCAGCCGCAGAAGTACTGGGTGCCGTCCCCCGCGTTGTCGGGAATGGCCTTCTACGAAGGGGACCGTTTTCCGCGCTGGCGCGGCGATGTCCTGCTCGGGGCGTTGCGCGGCCAGGCATTGATTCGCGTGCGCCTGGACGGCGAGCGCGTCGTCGGCGACGAGTTCATGCTCGTTGGATCGTTGCCGCGCGTGCGCGACGTGCGGGTCGGGCCGGACGGATACGTCTACCTGCTCACGGACCAGCCCAACGGAACGCTGCTGCGCCTCGAGCCGGCCGACTGACGACCCGCCCGCGCACGTTCAGCGCAGCAGCCGCAGCAAGCCAGGCTCGACCGAGACGGCGGCCATCAGCCCGCCCATCAGCGCACCGGTGACGCCGGGGCAGCAGACGTCCTGCCCGGCGAGGAACAGGCCGCCGATGGGCGTGCGCGGACGCAGCGCGTCGCTCAGGAAGCGATCCGGCGACGTCGACAGGCCGTACATCGCCCCGTGCTCGGCGCCCGTGTAGGTCGCCACGGACACGGGCGTCGAACTCGTCATGAAGTTCACCATCGGTGCCAGGCGCGGGTAGTGCCGGCTGAACTGCGCAAGCAGCTTGTGCTCGATCCTTTCCTTCATTTCGACGTAGGCCGCGTCGCGCATTTCGCCGCGGTGCATGCCTTCGTGCTCCCACGCCTTGAACGCATCGGGGTCCACGAACGAGACGATCTCGCAGGTGTGGCGGTGTTTCGGCCCCGGGTCGTGGCTCGGGTCCTTCAGCGACGGGAACGAGACGAACAGCATCGGCGCGTCGGGGTCGCCGGCCGGATCGCTCCAGAGCGAGTCGACGTTCCAGTCTTCGTAGATCCAGTCGTTGGCCGTGCTCGCGCCGTTGCTCGCGATGTCGCCTTCGAGCCCGAGGTAGAGGCCGACGTACCCGACCGACGGCTCGACCGCGAGCGCGTCCTGCGCCCAGTCGTAGCTGACTTCCTCCGACGGCAGCATGTGGATCGTGTTGCGGATGCCGGCGTCCGAAATCACGCACGGTGCGTCGATCAGCACGCCGTCGGCGAGGGTGACGCCGAGGACGCGGCGGTCCTCGACCCGCACCTGGGCGACTTCCGCGCCGGCGCGCAGTTCGCCGCCCGCCGCCGCGATCGTGCGCGCGAACTCCGTCGCGAATACGCCCGACCCGCCGACCGGGTACCACGCGCCGTCGAGGTAGCTGCTCATCGTCACCGCGTGGATCGCGAACGACGCCTCGCCGGGACGACCGCCGTGATCGCCCCACTGCGCGGCGAGCAGGGCCCGCAGCTTCGGGTCGCCGACGCACTCGCCGATGACTTCGACGATGGTGCGGCCGACCCAGCGCTCGATCTCGTCGTCCTTCCACCACATCAGTCCGCGCGCCACGATCTGCGGCATCGAGTGCGCGGCGAAGACCGCCTCGAGGGCCTTGCGCGCATTGCGCATGGACTCGAAGTAGCGGTCGATGCCCTCCGATTCCTGCGGAAAGTGGGCCTTCAGCGAAGCGACCAGCCGCTGCGCCGGTCGCTCGAAGTCGAACACGAAGCCAGGGAAGTGCGCGCGGTCGTACACGCGGCCCATCGAGGCCATGGGAATGCCCGCCGGCGTGAGCGTGTCGAAGATCTTCTTCGCCGGACCGGGCTCGCCCTCGATGTCGCCGGCGCCGCCGATGTAGTGCACGCCGACGTTGAAGCGATAGCCGTGGCGTTCGAACGCCTGCGTCAGCCCGCCGAGCTGCCGGTGCCGCTCGAGGACCAGGACCCGCTTGCCTTCCTTGGCCAGGGCGGCGGCAGCCGCGAGCCCGCCGATCCCCGACCCGATGACGATCACATCCCAGTGAGACACGGTGACACCTCCTGGCTGCTATGACACCCCTCAACGGCAATGCGGCGTTGACGCCAGTCAACCGGCGCCGGGATGCGGCTGCGATTCGTCAGGCACCGTCGATCGCGAGCAGCGCGAACGACGCCAGCCAGTGGGTCCCGACGTAGTCGCCTCCGATCGAGGCAGGCAGCGACGCCGCGAGGTGGGCTTCGATGGCGCGCTCGACCGGACCCGCCAGCGACGCCGGAAGCTCGGGCAGCAACTGGCGCCAGCACCATGCGCGCGACAGGTTCAGGCCGTGCAGGTGGACGATCTTCGGATCGCGCGGGTCGCTGACCCGTACGGGCTCCAGCCAGGTCGCCAGCGCCGCAGGGGCGGGTTCGAATTGCGCCCACCAGTCGGCGAACGAGCAGCCGTCGACCGCGCGACGCACCAGCACGGCCTCGACGAGGCCGGGCGAAAGGAAGTCCTCGCCGCCTGGCTCGTAGTCGGCCGGATAGCGACGGTCGCGTCCGAACCAGCGTTCGGCGCGCTGGCCGATCAGCGCGACCAGTGCCCGGTGCTCGCTGGCTTCTGCGTAGTCGAGCGCCAGCAGCAGCGCGAAACCGGTGTTGCCATGGGCTCCGGCGCGGGTTGGATAGTCCACGCACGGGAGGTAGTCGAGCAGGCGATCCGCGATGGCTTGCGCGAGCGGGGCGAGGGCCGCCGCCGGCGCCGCCGCGTCCGGCACTTCCCTCGCGAGCGCACGCAGTTCGGCGGCCAGCTTCAGCAGCCAGCCCCAGCCGTACGGGCGTTCGAAGGACGCGTGCCCCGGGCGCGCCAGGGACCGCATCTCGCCATCGACGTTGTCCTGCGTGAGGCGCGTCGAAAGATGGCGCAGCGTGTCGGCAGCGTGGCGATGGTCCGGGCAGCGCCGCAGCAATCGAACCAGCGTCCAGTGCATGTGGACGCAGGAGTGCCAGTCGTAGCTGCCCCAGAACGCGGGGTGGATGGCCCGCGGAGGCAGGACGTCGGCGTCCGCCCGCAGCAGTTGGTCGAGCTTGTACGGAAAGGGCCGCGCCACGTTGGCCAGGGCCAGCGCGGCCCAGCGTTCCGCTAGTGTCCGATCCAGTCGTTGCATGATCGAGGTGCCGAGCGGTGCGATGACCGCGGTTCCGGACGATAGCGCCCGCGCGGCCGGATGGACATGGCACCGGTTGCGCTCGGCGCCTTCTCGAATCGGGCTTGTCCGCGATCATGGCGGCGCAGGGTGGGTCGACCGATGATCGCGGCGCGGGCGGCGGCCGCGTTGTCTTCGGCTATCCGCGGTCGCGCATCGCGGAGGACTTCGACGTCAGTCGAGGCCGCCTGCTCGGTTTCGGGATGCTGGCGCTCGTCGCTGCACCGTGGCTGGCGCATCGCTGGCGGGGCGCTTGACGGCGGCGAGATACGATCCGGCGTCTTGCCTCAGCCACCGCCGCGATTTCCTGACCGTCCCGCTCATGGCGCAACCGTCCGATCCGAATCTGCTGCTGCAACGGGCGCTGTCGCTCCATCAGTCGGGCAAGCTGGACAAGGCGATCGCGCTCTATCGCCAGCTCGCGGCCCGGTTTCCCGGCAATGCACGGGTGCTGTTTCTTCTCGGCAGTGCCGAGTCGCAGAACGGCAACGGCGGCGAAGCCGTCCGGCTGCTCGAGCAGTGCCTCGTCCTCGATCCGCTCAACGCGGACGCCTACAACAATCTGGGCCTCGCGCTCGAGGCGCGGGAGCGCCATGACGAGGCGCTGCAGAGCTATGACCGGGCGATCGCGCTGCGGCCCGGGAGTCCCGAGGCGTACATCAACAAGGGGCTGGCGCTGCGCCGTGGTGGGCACCTGCAGCCTGCGCTGGAATGCTTCGAGCGTGCGCTCGATCTCCACCCGGATAACGCGGAGCAGCACAACAATCGCGGCAACGTCCTGCTCGACCTGCGGCGGACCGAGGAAGCGCTGGCGAGCTTCGACCGGGCGATCGCGCTCGCGCCGGGCTACGCGGAAGCGTTCGCCAATCGCGGCAGCGCGCTGCAGTCGCTGGGGCGGTTCGCGGAGGCGCTCGCCAGCTTCGATCGGGCGATCGCCCTCGATCCGATGCTGGCCGAGGCGCACAACCTGCGCGGCGATCTTCTTCTTGCGGCACGGCGCGAGGTCGAGGCGCGCGCGAGTTTCCAGCGCGCGTATTCCCTGAACCCCGGACTCGACTTCGTCTATCCGCGGCTCCTGTATTCGAAGCTGAGGACGTGTGACTGGACCAACATCGAAGCGCAGCTGTCGAAGCTGGAGGCGCGAATCCTGCGCGGCGAGCAGTTGTGCACTCCCTTCGACTCGCTCGGCCTGACCGGCTCTCTTGCGGTGCAGAGCAAGGCCGCGCAGATGTATGCGGCGGCCCGATTCCCGGCGAGCTCCGCGCTGGGTCCGATCCCGCCGCGCAAGCGCGCCGGCAGGATCCGGCTGGGCTACTACTCCTCGGAGTTCCGGGATCACGCGACCACCCGCCTGATGGCGGAACTCTTCGAGTTGCATGACCGCAGCCGCTTCGAACTCGTCGGCATCGACTTCGGTCCCGCGGCGGACGACGCGATGCGCAGGCGCGTCGTCGCCTGCTTCGACCGGTTCATCGATGTGCGAAGCATCGGCGATCGCGACGTGGCGCGGCTGTCGCGCGACCTGGAGATCGACATCGCGGTCGACCTGAAGGGCTTCACCGAGGATGCCCGGCCGGGGATCTTCGCCGAGCGCGCCGCGCCGGTGCAGGTCAGCTACCTCGGGTTCCCCGGCACGATGGGCGCCGGATACATCGACTACATCATTGCCGACGAGGTCGTGATTCCTGCCGCGAGCCGGGCGCTGTATTCGGAGAAGGTCGTCACCCTCCCGGACAGCTACCAGGTCAACGACAGGAAGCGCAGCATCGCCGACCGCGCGTTCACGCGCGAGGAACTCGGCCTGCCGGCGGACGGCTTCGTGTTCTGCTGCTTCAACAACAACTACAAGATCACGCCGCCCACGTTCGACGCCTGGATGCGGATCCTCCGGCAGGTCGAGGGCAGCGTGCTGTGGCTGATCGAGGACAGCCCCACCGCCGCGGGAAACCTGCGCAAGGAGGCCGAGAGGCGCGGCGTGCGCCCGGAACGGCTGCTCTTCGCGCGGCGGATGGCGCTGCCCGACCATCTCGCGCGTCATCGCAACGCGGATCTCTTTCTCGACACGCTGCCGTACAACGCCCACACGACGGCCAGCGATGCGCTGTGGGCGGGGCTGCCCGTGCTGACCTGTGCCGGCGAGCCGTTCGCGAGCCGGGTGGCCGCGAGCCTGGTGTCTGCGCTCGGGTTGCCCGAGTTGATTGCGAGGACGCCGGCCGAGTTCGAGGCGCTGGCGATCGCGCTCGCGAGCGATCGGGCGCGCCTCGAGCAGGTGCGCGCAAAGTTGCTGGCCAACCGGTCGACGGCACCGCTGTTCGACACACCCCGTTTCGCGCGGCACATCGAGGCCGCCTACGCGGAAATGTACGAACGCCACCTTGCCGGCTCGCCGCCCGATCACATCGTCGTCGCCGGCCCGCGGCACGACTGACGTCGCGCGGGTTTGCATGTCGCCGCGGCGAGGCGCTGCGCCCGCGGCGGAGACGCGCGCTGCGCTGTGTCAGGCGCCGACCGGCAGACGGGTCAGGAACTGCTCGAGTTCGCGGCCGGTCGGCGTCGACTTCGTCCTGAGTTCATCGGGCGGGCACTGCGCGATCACGCGCCCGCCGCCCGCGCCGCCTTCCGGTCCGAGGTCGACGATCCAGTCCGCTTCGGCGATCACGTCGAGGTTGTGCTCGATGACGACCACCGTGTTGCCCGCATCCACGAGCCGGTGCAGCACGCGGATCAGCTTGTCGACGTCGGCCATGTGCAGCCCGACCGTCGGCTCGTCGAGCACGTAGAGCGTCGACGGCGCGTTCTGGCCGCGGCGGCTGAGCCTCGCCGCCCGGCCGCCCGAAGGCGAGGCGATCTCCCCCGCGGGGGGAGGGCCGCCGTAGGCGGGAGGGGGCGCAAGGTAGCTGTCGTCGCGCACCTTCGACAGCTCCGCGACGAGCTTGATGCGCTGCGCCTCGCCGCCCGACAGCGTGGGCGACGGCTGCCCGAGCGTCAGGTAGCCCAGCCCGACGTCCTGCAGCAGCTTCAGGCAGTGCGAGATCGAGCGGTGCGCGGCGAAGAATCCGACCGCGTCGTCGATCTCCATCCGCAGCACGTCGCCGATCGACTTGTCGCGCCACGTCACCGCGAGCGTTTCCTCGTTGAAGCGCGCGCCGCCGCAGACGTCGCACAGCACCTTCACGTCCGGCAGGAAGCTCATCTCGATCGTGCGCACGCCCTGGCCCTCGCAAGCCTCGCAGCGTCCCCCCGCCGTGTTGAACGAGAAGCGGCTTGCGCCGTAACCGCGCGCGCGCGCCTCCAGCGTGTCGGCGAAGAGCTTGCGGATCGCGTCCCAGAAGCCGACGTACGTCGCCGGGCACGAGCGCGGCGTCTTGCCGATCGGCGTCTGGTCGACTTCGAGCACGCGGTCGAGCGACTGCCAGCCATCGATCGCGTCGCAACCGACCCACGGGTCCTGCCGGCCGCGCTGTCCGGCCCGCCCCTGCAGGTTCGCGAGCAGCACGTCGCGCGCCAGCGACGACTTGCCGCTGCCCGACACGCCGGTCACGACGGTCAGGCGATCGAGCGGGAACGACGCGTCGACCTTGCGCAGGTTGTGCAGGCGCGCGCCGCGCACCGCGATGCGGCCGCTGTTTCCGTTGACGCTGCGGCGCCCCAGCATCGGGTGCTGCAGCGGGGTCTTCAGCCACTTGCCGGTGGTCGACTCGGGCGCGTTGATCAGGTCGACGAGACTGCCCTGCGCGACGACGCGGCCGCCGCGCACGCCGGCCGCCGGGCCGATGTCGATCAGGTGCCTGGCACGGCGGATCGTGTCCTCGTCGTGTTCCACGACGACCAGCGTGTTGCCCTTGGCTTCGAGCTTCTGCAGCGCGTCGAGCAGGATGCGGTTGTCGCGCGGGTGCAGGCCGATCGTCGGTTCGTCGAGCACGTAGGCCACGCCCTGCAGGTTCGAGCCGAGCTGCGCGGCGAGTCGGATGCGCTGCGCCTCGCCGCCCGACAGCGTCGGCGCGGCGCGGTCGAGCGCGAGGTAGCCGAGCCCGACTTCCTCCAGGAACGACAGCCGCGACCGGATCTCGGCGACCGCGTCGCGCGCGATCTCCGCGCCGCGGCCCGAGAGCTCGAGCTGCTGGAAGAACTGGCGCGCGTCGCTGACCGGCATCTGCGCGAGCTCGGCGATCGAGCGGTCCGCGAAGCGCACCGCGAGCGCGGTCCGGTTGAGGCGCTGGCCATGGCACGCCTCGCACGGCGTCGTCTCGCCTTCGTACCAGGCGTTCCACCAGATCTCCTCGCCCGACTGCTCGGCGTCGAAGCCGGTGAGCTTGAGGCCGGTGCCGAAGCACGCGGGACACCAGCCGTGCTTCGAGTTGTACGAGAACAGGCGCGGATCCGGCTCCGGGAACGAGGTGCCGCACGAGGCGCAGGCGCGCTTGGTCGAGAAGCTGCGGTGCTCGAGAGCGACGTCCAGCGTGCCGCGCGCGGCGCCGTCCTTCAGGCGATCGAGCGGCCACAGCAGCGTGACGACGCCGTGGCCGTGCTCGAGCGCGACCTTCAGGGCGGTGCGCAGGGTGTCTTCGTGCTCGGGCCGGACGACGACATCGGCCACCGGCAACTCGATCGTGTGCTCCTTGAAGCGCTCGATGCGCGGGAATTTCGACGTCGGCAGGAACGCGCCGTCGACGCGCAGGTGCGAGTGACCGCGCGCGCCGGCCCACTTGGCGAGGTCGGTGTAGACGCCCTTGCGGTTGACCACCATCGGCGCCAGCACGCCGACGTGCTGGCCCTTCAGGTCGCGCGTCACCTGGCCGACGATGGCGTCGAACGACTGCGGCGTCACGGGCAATTTGCAGTCGGGGCAGTGCTGCACGCCCAGCTTCACGTACAGCAGGCGCAGGAAGTGGTAGAGCTCGGTCAGCGTCGCCACCGTCGACTTGCGGCCGCCGCGCGAGGTGCGCTGCTCGATGGCCACCGTCGGCGGGATGCCGTGGATCGCGTCCACATCCGGGCGTCCGGCGGGCTGCACGATGGAGCGCGCGTACGCGTTCAGCGACTCGAGGTAGCGTCGCTGGCCTTCGTTGAAGAGGATGTCGAACGCCAGCGTCGACTTGCCCGAGCCCGAGACCCCGGTGATCACCGTGAAGGTCTCGCGCGGGATCTCGACGTTGATCGACTTCAGGTTGTGCTCGCGCGCATTCACTATCTCGATGGCGTCGCGGAAGCCGCGCCGGTGCGCCTGCAGCGGCCGTCCGGAATCGTGATCCGATGCTGATCCTGCATACGCGGCCGCAGCTTCGTTGACGCGCGGCCCCCGGTGCGCCAGCGCGGCCCGGTACGCCTTCAGTTCGCGCCCCGTGTGCGAGCGCTCGTGGCGGATCAGGTCGTCCGGCGTGCCGATGGCCACGACTTCGCCGCCGCCGTCGCCGCCTTCCGGGCCGAGGTCGATCAGCCAGTCGGACGCGGACACCACGTCCATGTTGTGCTCGATGATCACGAGCGAGTGCCCGGCGGCGAGCAGCTTGCGGAAGGCGCGCATCAGCCTCGCGACGTCGTCGAAGTGCAGGCCGGTCGTGGGCTCGTCGAACAGGAACAGCGTGCCGCGGGTCGGGGGCTTGCCGCTCGCCGCCTCGGCGAGGAAGCCGGCGAGCTTCAGGCGCTGCGCCTCGCCGCCCGACAGCGTCGGGACCGGCTGTCCGAGTTTCACGTACTCGAGGCCGACGTCGGCGAGCGGCGCCAGCACGCGCGCGACTTCACGATCCTCGGCGAAGAACGCGAGCGCCTCGCTGACCGTCATGTCGAGCACGCCGGCGATGTTCGCTTGCTTGCCGTGGCGGTCGACCATCACCTCCCGCGTTTCCGGCCGGAAGCGCGTGCCGTCGCAGTCCGGGCAGCGAAGGTAGACGTCGGACAGGAACTGCATCTCGACGTGCTCGAAGCCGTTGCCGCCGCAGGTCGGGCAACGGCCGTCGCCCGAGTTGAACGAGAAGGTGCCGGCGGTGTAGTTGCGCTCCTTCGACATCCTCGCCTTCGCGAAGATCGCGCGGATGCTGTCGAACGCGCCGACGTAGCTCGCCGGATTGCTGCGCGTGGTCTTGCCGATCGGCGACTGGTCCACGAACACGGCGTCGTCGATCCAGTCCTCGCCGAAGAGGCGGTCGAAGTCGCCGGGGGTCTCGGTGGCCTTGCCCTTCGCCTTCGCGAGCGCGGGATACAGCACGTCCTGGATCAGGGTCGACTTGCCGCTGCCGGACACGCCGGTGACGCACACCAGTCGCTTCAGCGGAATCTCGACGTCGATCGACTTCAGGTTGTGCTCGCGCGCGCCCTGCAGCACCAGCTTCGGCGCGTTCGGCGGCACGGGCAGCGGCCGGGCGGGGTCTACCGCGAGCCGGCCCCCGAGATAACGACCCGTCAGGGTCTCGGCGCCACGCAGTTCGTCGGGCGTGCCGTTGAACACGATGCGGCCGCCGCGCTCGCCGGGCCCCGGGCCCATGTCGATCACGCGATCCGCTGCCAGCATCACCTGCGGATCGTGCTCGACCACCACCAGCGAGTTGCCGGCGTCGCGCAGCCGGTGCATCACCTGCACTACGCGATGCATGTCGCGCGGGTGCAGGCCGATCGAAGGCTCGTCGAGGACGAACAGCGTGTTGACGAGCGACGTCCCGAGCGCGGTGGTCAGGTTGATCCGCTGCACTTCGCCGCCCGACAGCGTGCGGCTCTGGCGGTCCAGCGTGAGGTATCCCAGGCCGACGTCGACCAGGAAGGCGAGCCGCGCGCGCAGCTCGTCGAGCAGCATCTCGGTCGCCTCGTCGAGCGGCGGCGGCAGCGTGACGTCGTCGAAGAAACGCTTCACGCGCTCGATCGGCAGCAGCATCAGGTCGTGCAGCGACAGGCCAGGCAGGGCGTTCAGCTGCTCGTCGGTCCAGTTCACGCTGACCGGACGGTAGCGGCGATAGCGGTCGCCTTCGAGGGCGCGCTGCGCCTCGGCGCCTTCGCCGACGCGCCACAGCAGCGCGTCCGGTTTCAGCCGCGCTCCGCCGCAGGCGGGGCACGGCGTGTACGAGCGGTAGCGCGACAGCAGCACACGGATGTGCATCTTGTACGCCTTGCTCTCGAGCCACTCGAAGAACCGCTTCGCGCCGTACCAGACACCCGGCCAGCTCTTGTTCCAGCTCTTCCAGCCCGCGCCGCCCTCGATCACCCAGCGTTTCTGCGCCGGCGTCAGGTCGCGGAACGGCACGTCCAGCGGAATGCCGTCCTTCGCGGCGCTCCTCTCGAGGTCGCGCTGGCTCTCGATGAACGACTTCGACTGGAAGGGCTTGATTGCGCCTTCGCCGAGCGTCTTACGCTCGTCCGGGATCACCAGCCCGTAATCGACGCCGATCACGCGGCCGAAGCCGCGGCACTTGTCGCAGGCACCCAAAGGCGAGTTGAACGAGAAGGTGCTCGGATGCGGCGTCTCGTAGTGGATGTCGCACGCCGCGCAGTGCAGGTCGGTGCTGTACCTCCACAGCTCGGCGTCAGGCCCCGATCTCTCGGCGTGGACGTCGACGCGGCCGCCGCCGACCCGCAACGCGCGCTCGAGGGCGTCGACGATGCGCGAGCGCTCGGTGCCCTCCCAACGGAAGCGGTCGGCGACGACGTCGAGGATCTTGCCGTCAGCGCCCTTGCGTTCGGCGTGGACGCGCGAGTAGCCCTGTGCTTCGAGCTGCGCGCGCACCTCCTGCTCGGCGAAGTTCTTCGGGACCTTCACCGGAAAGGTCACGGTGAGGCGGCAGTCGGCGCCTCGCGCGTGCTCTTCCAGGCTGGCGAGGATGGACGCCGGCGTGTCGCGTCGCACGGGTCGCGAACAGCTGCGGCAGTACAGGCGCGAGGCGCGCGCGAACAGCAGCTTCAGGTGGTCGTTCAGCTCGGTCATCGTGCCGACCGTGCTGCGCGACGTGCGCACCGGATTCGTCTGGTCGATCGCGATCGCCGGCGGCACGCCTTCGATGCGGTCCACGGCGGGCCGGTCCATGCGATCGAGGAACTGTCGCGCGTACGGGGAAAACGTCTCGACGTAGCGGCGCTGACCCTCGGCGTACAGCGTGTCGAACACCAGCGAACTCTTGCCCGAGCCCGACACGCCGGTGACCACCACCAGCTCGCCGGTCGGGATGTCGAGGTCGAGGTTGCGCAGGTTGTTCTGGCGCGCTCCGCGGATGCGGATGGCGCGATTCGTTCGGGACGACATTGGGGGGAGTCGAGCAGGCCGCGCAGGCGGCGAAGGAGCGGCAAGTCTAGGCGAACTGCCTGCCCCCCGCTTTCGACCCCGATGGGCCGGCACGTTGCGTAGCGGCCATTTTCAACCGACCGCTCGCCGCGATTCGCCTGCGCTGCTCCTCCGCCAACACGGCGCGCCGTCGAGCGGCACGCCGGAGGGGCAACTCGCCTAGTCGACCCGCACCGCGCCGCCGCTGGCGAAGCGGACGAGGTCGTCGAACTGGCGAGTCACCAGCCCCGGAACGGGATAGCGGCCCTTTTCGTCGCGGCGGTCGAACACCATGTCCGCGCCGGCCTGCACGCGAACCCAGCGTGGGTAGGAGTACATGAAGCCGCTGACATGGTCGATGATCATCAGCGACGAGCCGCCCGGCAACAGCAGCTGTGCGGCGACCATGTCGTCGGCACGTGGCACCAGGACGGCGCGCGCCATCGGGCGCCCGTCGCCGCGGCATTCGACGACCAGGGGCGCCGAAGAGCGACGCACCTGCAGGTCGAACATGGGCGTGTCGCCGACGTACTCGCGGCCGCTGCTGGAAACGCGACAGCTCATTCCCTCGATCACCCGGCCCTGGCTGTCGATGGTCTGGATGCTGACCGGCTGCGTCGCGCGGCCGGTCACCGTGGCGCAGCCGCTCGCGAGGACGGCGGTCAGGGCCAGCAGGGCGACGCGCAAGGACAGGGGAATCATCGGGCCGGTCGAGGAGGGGACGGACCCAACGTAGACGCCGCCGCGCGGCGGCGCTTCCGGCAAACGGATTAGCTGTGCGGAAACGCGTGATCCGACGCTCGAATTGCCACCCCGCGGGCGACCAGTTCGTCGATTTCGCCGGGGCCGAGACCGGCACTCGCGAGCACTTCGACGGTGTGTTCCCCGATCCGCGGAGGATCGAGGCGCAGGGGCAGGCGGTCGCCGTTCCACGACAGCGGCAGCAACGGCGCCAGCGTGTCCTTGCCGTCGGGCAGGCGCATCGACGCGAGGCCGCCGGAGCCCAGCAGATGCGGATCGTGGAGGAGTTCTTCCGGGCGGGTGATCGGCGCCCAGGGCAGGCCGGCCGTCGTCGCAAGGTCGATCAGTTCGTCCGCCGTGCGTCGCTGCAGTTCCCCGGTGACGAGGGGCATCAGCCACGGCCGCGCCGCGACGCGCAGCGGGTTGGTGGCGAGCCGCTCGTCGCTCGCCCAGTCGGTTCGGTGCAGTGCGTTGCAGAATGAACGCCACTGCGAGTCGCTGACGACGCCGAGGAACAGCTGCGTGCCGTCGCCGAGCGCGAAGACATCGTAGATGCCCCAGGCCGGGACGCGCGCCGGCATCGGTGCGGCCGGACGGCCGGTGACGGCGTACTGCATCATGTGCTGCGCCATCAGCAGCACGCAGTTCTCGAACAGCCCGCTGTCGATGCGGCGTCCCGCGCCGGTGCGACTGCGCTCGAAGAGAGCCGCGAGGGCGCCGATCGCGCCGAACATGCCGCCCATGATGTCGTTGACCGACGCGCCGGCGCGCAGAGGTTTCCCCGGCGGCCCGGTCATGTACGCGAGCCCGGCCATCATCTGGACGACCTCATCGAGCGCGGTGCGATCCTGGTACGGACCGGCGAGGAAGCCCTTGTGAGAGACGTAGATCAGGTCGGGCTTCACACGCCTCAGGTCGTCGTAGCCGAGACCGAGCTTGTCCATCGCGCCCGGACGGAAGTTCTCGGTCACGACGTCGGCGGTCGCCACGAGCTTCAGCACCGCGGCGTGCGCGGCAGGGTCCTTCACGTCGATGGCGATGCTCTTCTTGTTGCGGTTGAACGCCGCGAAGAAGCCTGCGCCCGACCCGTTGAGCCGGCGCGTGTTGTCGCCGTCGACCGGCTCGACCTTGATGACCTCGGCGCCGAGGTCGGCGAGCACGAGTCCGCACGTCGGCCCCATCACCATGTGCACGAACTCGACGACGCGGATGCCCGCGAGCGGTAGTGCGGAGTCGCTCACCGGGTTACCTCTGCCGGGGTAGGGCGCCGCGCGGCCTGACGCGCGTCAAGGAAGAAGAGCGCCGCGCCTTCTAGCGTGCCGCATCGATCCGA
>CAWJEE010000013.1:0-190270 GCA_963841815.1 uncultured beta proteobacterium
GGACGGACGGGTGCCGCCCGACCAGGCGCCCATCCTGCTGGCCACCGCCATTGCCATCGTCGCGACGCTCGGCCAGGTCGGCTGGCTGCTCGCGCGCGGTCGCCGCGTCGAGCCGATGCTGTGGATCAGCCTGGCGGTGATCGTGATCTTCGGGGGCGCCACGATCTGGTTCCACGACGAGACCTTCATCAAGTGGAAGCCCACGATCCTTTACTGGCTGTTCGCCGGCGCGCTTGTCGCCGGCCGCGTGATCTGGAAGAAGAACCTCGTCAAGTCGCTGCTGTCGGAGCAGATCGCCGTGCCGGACCCGGTGTGGGACCGGCTGATGGTGGCGTGGGTCGGGTTCTTCGGCGCGATGGGCGTGGTCAACCTCGCCGTCGCGTTTTCCGTCTCGACCGAGGCCTGGGTGAACTTCAAGCTGTTCGGGCTGTTCGGGCTCACGCTGGCCTTCATGCTCGTCCTCGGCATCTACTTGTCGCGCCACCTCAAGGAGGAAACGACGGATGCCTGAGGGAACCGTCGAGCGGATGCGCGATCGGCTCGCGGCGCTTGTGCCGGTCGAGATTTCGATCGTGGACGACAGCGCCCGTCACGCCGGACACGCCGGCGCGGCGAGCGGCGGCGGGCACTACAACCTCCGCCTGGTCAGCCCGCGTTTCGAGGGCAAGTCGCGGGTCGAGCGACACCGCCTCGTGTATGATGCCCTCGCCGAATTGATGCAGCGCGAGATTCACGCGCTCGCCATGGTCCTCCTGGCGCCGGGAGAAACCGAACGCCGCGCCGGAGTGTCCAACCTCCCTCACCTTCCTGGACATTGATCACCCTTATGCAACGTACCGTCTTATTTGCGACCCTGGCGCTGGCCAGCGGCCTGGCCCTGGCGCAGAACGTCGCCGTCGTGAACGGCAAGCCCATCCCCAAGGCGCGCGAGGACGCTTGGGTCAAGGAACTGACCAAGCAAGGCCAGCCTGACTCCCCCGACATGCGCAAGATGGTCAAGGAGCGGCTGATCCAGAACGAGGTCCTGCTGCAGGAAGCCACCAAGCGCGGCATCCCGGACAAGCCCGACGTCAAGTTCATGCTCGACGTGCAGCGCCAGAACACGCTGATCCAGGCGCTGCTGCGCGACGAGATGGAAAAGAAGCCGATCACCGACGCCGACATCAAGGCGGCCTACGAGCAGCAGAAGGCAAAGGTCGGCGGCAAGGAATACCGCGCCCGCCACATCCTGGTCGAGAAGGAAGACGACGCCAAGGCGATCGTCGCGGACCTGAAGAAAGGCGCGAAGTTCGAGGAACTGGCCAAGAAGTCGAAGGACACCGGCTCGGCGGCCAACGGCGGCGATCTCGACTGGGCCGCGCCCGATTCGTTCGTGAAACCCTTCTCGGAGGCGATGACCAAGCTCAACAAGGGCCAGTACACCGAGACTCCGGTGCAGACCCAGTTCGGCTGGCACGTCATCCGCCTCGATGACGTGCGCGACACGCAGTTCCCGCCGATGGAGCAGGTGGCACCGCAGATCCGCGAGGGCCTGCAGCAGCAGCGCGTGCAGCAGTACGTCGAGGGCCTGCGCAAGGGCGCCAAGGTCCAGTAGACGCGAAGTTCGCTTCACTGCAGCAAAAGGGCGCCTCGGCGCCCTTTTTGTTGCCCCTCCTCCAGTCCGCGCCGCCCGGCCCACGCGCACCGAAGCGGCCCGGCCGCCCGCGGATTTGACCTAGGCGGGTTGCTTTCCGCCGCCCACGCCGTACCCTTGTCCGCCATTGACCCGTGCGCGGACGGAACGACGTCCGGCCGCGCATCGCACGCACAACGAGGAGACCCGCCCCATGTCAGAAAACCTCCGTGACGCCGCGCTCGAGTACCACCGTGTCCCGACGGCCGGCAAGATTTCCGTGGTCCCGACCAAGGCGATGGTGACGCAGCGCGACCTCTCGCTCGCCTACTCGCCCGGCGTGGCGGAAGCCTGCAACGAGATCGTGCGCGACCCGCGCGAGGCGCACACGTTGACGGCGCGCGGCAACCTCGTCGCCGTCGTCACCAACGGCACGGCGGTGCTCGGCCTCGGCAACATCGGCCCGCTGGCCGGCAAGCCGGTGATGGAAGGCAAGGGCTGCCTGTTCAAGAAGTTCGCCGGCATCGACGTCTTCGACATCGAGCTGAACGAGAACGACCCGGACAAGCTCGTCGACATCATCGCCGCGCTCGAGCCGACGTTCGGCGGCATCAACCTCGAGGACATCAAGGCGCCCGAGTGCTTCTACATCGAGCGCAAGCTGCGCGAGCGGCTGAAGATCCCGGTCTTCCACGACGACCAGCACGGAACTGCCATCGTCGCGGCGGCGGCGGTTCTCAACGGATTGCGCTGCGTGGGCAAGGACATGGCGCAGGCCAGGCTCGTCTGCTCCGGCGCGGGTGCGGCCGCCATCGCGTGCCTCGACCTGCTCGTCTGCCTCGGCCTGCGCCGCGAGAACACGCTGGTCGCGGACAGCAAGGGCATCCTGCACGGCGGTCGCGAGGGGCTCGACGCCAGCAAGGCACGCTACGCCCGCGACACGAAGGCGCGCACGCTCGCCGACGCGATGCCCGACGCCGACATCTTCCTCGGCCTGTCGGGGCCTGGCGCGCTGACGGCAGACATGGTGAAGACCATGGCGCCGAATCCGATCATCCTGGCGATGGCGAACCCGACCCCGGAAATCATGCCGGAGGAAGCCAGGGCGGTGCGGCCCGATTGCATCATCGGCACCGGGCGCTCGGACTATCCGAACCAGGTCAACAACGTGCTGTGCTTCCCGTTCATCTTCCGCGGCGCGCTCGACGTCGGCGCCACGACGATCAACGAGGAGATGAAGCTCGCCACCGTGCGGGCGCTTGCCGACCTGACGCATGCCGAGATCCCCGACGAGGTGGCCAGCGCCTACGGCGCCGAGGGCCTGCGCTTCGGGCCCGAGTACCTGATCCCCAAGCCCTTCGATCCGCGCCTGATCGACCGCATCGCGCCCGCCGTGGCACAGGCGGCGATGGAAAGCGGCGTCGCGACGCGCCCGATCGCCGACATCGAGGCCTACCGCGCGCGGCTGCGGCGCTTCGTCTACCACTCCGGCAGCACGATGGAGCCGGTCTTCGCCGCGGCCCGCAAGGACCCGAAGCGGCTGATCTACGCCGAAGGCGAGGAGGAGCGCGTGCTGCGCGCCGCGCAGGTGGTCGTCGACGAGGGCATCGCGCGCCCGATCCTGATCGGGCGCCCCGACGTGATCGCGATGCGGATCGAGCGCTTCGGCCTGCGCATCAAGCTGGGCAAGGACGTCGACTGCGTCAACGTCCTCGACGACCCGCGCTATCGCGACACCTGGAGCGAGTACTACCAGCTCGCGCGCCGCAAGGGCGTGTCGCGCTCGCTCGCGCAGGCGGAGGTCCGCACCCGGACGACGCTGATCGGCGCCGTGCTCGTTCGCAAGGGCGACGCCGACGCGATGCTGTGCGGGACGGTCGGGTCCTACCAGGACCACCTGAAGTACGTCCGGACCGTGATCGGACTGCGCGCGGGCGTGCACACGTTCGCGGCGATGCAGGTGTTGATCCTGCCGGACCGCCAGCTCTTCATCTGCGACACGCACGTCAACGCGGATCCGACCGCGGCGCAGATCGCTGAGATGACGATGCTCGCAGCCGACGCGGTGCGGCGCTTCGGGCTCGCGCCGAGCGCGGCCCTGCTGTCGCACTCGAACTTCGGCAGCTCCGACCTGCCGTCTGCGGTGAAGATGCGCGAGGCGCTCGAGCTGATCCTCGCGCGCAAGCCGTCGTTCGAAGTCGACGGCGAGATGCAGGCGGACACCGCGCTGTCGCACGCGATCCTGGCGAACTCGATGCCGGACTCGCCGCTGACGCACGAGGCCAACCTGTTGATCATGCCGAACGTCGACGCCGCCAACATCACCTACAACGCGCTGCGAGTCACGGCGGGCGCCGGCATCACGATCGGGGCGATCCTGCTCGGCGCCGCGCAGCCGGTGCACATCCTGACGCCCGCCTCGACGGTGCGCCGGATCGTGAACATGTCGGCCGTCGCGGTGGTGGACGCGACGGTGGCCTGAGGCTCAGCCCGTCAGCCGATCCAGCGCCGTGCGTTGCGGAACATCCGCATCCACGGCGAATCCTCGCCGAGGCCGGGCGGCTGCCACGACATCTGCACGGCGCGGAAGACGCGCTCCGGGTGCGGCATCACGATGGTGAAGCGACCGTCGGGCGTGGTGACGCCCGTGATGCCTTCCGGGGAGCCGTTCGGGTTGTGCGGGTACGCCTCGGTCGGGCGTCCGTGCGAATCGACGTAGCGCATCGCGACCAGCGCCGCGGCCTTCTGCTCGCCGGAGTCGAACACCACCCGCCCCTCCCCGTGCGCATTGGCGATCGGCGCGCGGCTGCCCGCCATGCCGGCGAAGAACAGCGACGGCGACTCGGCGATCTCGACCTGCACCAGCCGGCCTTCGAACTGCTCCGATGCGTTGCGTTCGAACCGCGGCCAGTGGCGCGCGCCCGGGATCATCACCCGCAGGTGGCTCATCATCTGGCAGCCGTTGCACACGCCCAGCGCGAACGTGTCGCCGCGGCCGAAGAAGGCGGCGAACATCCCGGCGAGCCGGGGGTTGTGCAGGATCGTCTTGGCCCAGCCGCCACCGGCGCCCAGCACGTCGCCGTACGAGAAGCCGCCACAGGCGACGAAACCCTCGAAGTCCGCGAGCGTTGCGCGGCCCTCGATCAGGTCGGTCATGTGCACGTCGACCGATGCGAAGCCGGCGCGATGGAACGCGTACGCCATCTCGG
The DNA here is from genome assembly GCA_963841815.1 of uncultured beta proteobacterium. Taxonomy (GTDB): domain Bacteria; phylum Pseudomonadota; class Gammaproteobacteria; order Burkholderiales; family Burkholderiaceae_F; genus JAOUJD01. The sequence goes on from CAWJEE010000013.1 coordinate 4,822, forward strand.
TCTGGCTGTTGACGCCCTGCTCCCGCAGGATCGCCATGCGGGGACGCGCCCCGGTGGCGATGAACGGAGCGGCGATGTCGTCGGACGCGTCGTAGGTCAGCGCCATCGACAGGCCGCGATCGTCCGGGTCGCTCGCCCGGGCGTACTCCTGGTCGGCGCACTTCGGGTTGTCGCGCAGGCGCGCGATGCGCCACGACGTCTCTGTCCAGGTCTTCTGCAGTTCGGCGCGCGGACGCGAGAACACCGGCTTCGCATCGCACCAGAACTCGACGACGTCCTTCGCGTTCGGCTTGCCGATGATCTGGCTCGCCGCGCCGAGCCCTGCCGCCCGCAGCGCGTCCATCACCGCGCCCTTGTCGGCCGCGCGGATCTGCAGCACCGCGCCGAGTTCCTCGGAGAACAGCGCCTTCAGGATCAGCTCGTTGCGGCGGACATCGACCTGCGCGGGCCGGATCTTGTAGTCGCCCCAGTCGGCCGCAACCGGGTCGACCGCCAGCACGTCGAGGTTGACGCTGATCCCGGCGTGGCCGGCGAACGCCATCTCGACCAGCGCCGCATACAGGCCGCCGTCCGAGCGGTCGTGGTACGCGAGCACGCGGCCCGCCCTGTCGAGGCTGCGGACCGCGGACACGAATGCCTTCAGGCGCGACGGATCGTCGAGGTCCGGCGCCTCGTTGCCGATCTGCTGCGTCACCTGCGCCAGGATCGAGCCGCCCATGCGGTTGCGCCCGGCGCCGAGGTCGACCAGCAGCAATAGCGTTTCGGTGTCCGCCACGAGTTGCGGCGTCAGCGTGCGCCGCACGTCGTCGACCGGCGCCGCGGCGCTCGCGATCAGCGACACGGGCGCCGCGACCGTCTTGTCGACCTCGCCGTCGCGCCACGCGGTCTTCATCGACAACGAGTCCTTGCCGACCGGGACGCTGATGCCCAGCGCCTGGCAAACCTCGCTCGCCGCCTGGACCGCGTCGAACAGCTTCGCGTCCTCGCCGGGCTGGCCGCATGCGGCCATCCAGTTCGCGGACAGCTTCACCCGGTCGAGCGCGATGTCGGCCGCGACGATGTTGGTGATCGCCTCTCCGATCGCCATCCGCGAGGCCGCCGCGGCGTCGATGACCGCAAGCGGCGTGCGCTCGCCCATCGACATCGCCTCGCCGGCGTAGCCCTCGAAGCTCATCGTCGTCACGGCGCAGTCCGCCACCGGCACCTGCCACGGGCCGACCATCGGGTCGCGCACGTTCATGCCGCCCACGGTGCGGTCGCCGATCGTGATCAGGAAGCTCTTGCTCGCGACGGTCGGGTGACGCAGCACGTCGAGCGCGCACCGCTCGACCGACAGTCCGGCGGTCTCGAAGGCCGGCAGGTCGACCCGGACGCGCTCCACCTCGCGGTGCATGCGCGGCGGCTTGCCGAGCAGCACTTCCATCGGCATGTCGACCGCGGGCGTGTCGTTCGGCCGTCCGACGACGAGATTGCCGTCGTCCGAGACCTCGCCGATCACCGCGTACGGGCAGCGCTCGCGCCGGCAGAGCCACTCGAAGGCGGGCAGGCGGTCGCGCGCGATCGCGAGTGCGTAGCGCTCCTGCGACTCGTTGCACCAGGTCTCGAGCGGGCTCATGCCGCTCTCCTCGACCGGGATGCGGTCGAGCGCGATGCGGGCTCCACGATGCGACTGGTCCGCCAGTTCCGGGAACGCGTTCGACAGCCCACCAGCGCCGACGTCGTGAATCGACAGCACCGGGTTGCCGTCGCCGAGCGCCCAGCAGCGGTCGATGACCTCCTGCGCGCGGCGCTCGATCTCCGGATTGCCGCGCTGCACGGAATCGAAGTCGAGCTGCTCGGTGTTGGTCCCCGCGCCCATGCTCGAGGCCGCGCCGCCGCCGAGCCCGATGCGCATTCCAGGCCCACCCAGTTGCACAAGCAGCGTGCCCGGAGGCAGGTCGAGCTTGCGCACCTGGTCGTCGCGGATGTTGCCGACGCCGCCGGCGATCATGATCGGCTTGTGATAGCCGTAGCGGCGACCGCCGACGTTCTGCTCGTAGGCGCGGAAGTAGCCGAGCAGGTTCGGGCGGCCGAACTCGTTGTTGAACGCCGCGGCGCCGATCGGGCCGTCGATCATGATCGCGAGCGCGTCGGCGATGCGGCCGGGGAAGCCGAAGTCAGCGCTGCCGGCGCCGCCCGGCTGCGCCACGTCCGCGTCGTTCTCCCACGGCAGCCGCATGCCCGGCAGCCGCAGGTTCGACACCGAGAAGCCGCACAGGCCGGCCTTCGGCTTCGCGCCGCGGCCGGTGGCCCCTTCGTCGCGGATCTCGCCGCCGGCGCCGGTCGCCGCACCGGGGAACGGCGAGATCGCCGTCGGATGGTTGTGCGTCTCGACCTTGAAGACCGTGTGCGTCAACTCGTCGCGCAACGCGTAGTCGACCGCCACTGCGCCCGCCGCGTGATCGCTGCGCGGATGGAAGCGCGGCACCACGCGTCCCTCGATGACCGCCGCGTTGTCGGAGTACGCGACGACGGTGCCCTGCGGGGCCGCCTTGTGCGTCGCCTTGATCATGCCGAACAGCGTCTCGGTGCGCGCCTCGCCGTCGATCGTCCAGCTCGCGTTGAAGATCTTGTGCCGGCAGTGCTCCGAGTTCGCCTGCGCGAACATCATCAGTTCGACATCGGTCGGGTCGCGCTCGAGCTTCGTGAACGCGTCGACGAGGTAGTCGACCTCGTCGTCCGACAGCGCGAGGCCCATCTCGACGTTGGCGCGCGCCAGCGCGCCGCGCCCTTGCGCGCGCACCGCGACCGACTGCATCGGCTTGCCGGGCAGCTCGACGAAAAGCCGCGCGGGATCGGTCGCCGGATCGATCACGCTCTCGGTCATCCGGTCGTGCAGCACGGCCGCGACCGCGTCGGCCTCGGCCGGTGACAGCTCACCGCTGCCGATGAGTCCCCTCTCCACCTCCACGCTGTACAGCGTGCCGCGCTCGATGCGCAGCACCGCCGCCAGGCCGGTGTTGCGCGCGATGTCGGTCGCCTTGCTGGCCCACGGCGAGATCGTGCCGAGGCGGGGAACGACGAGGAACTGCGCGGCACCGGCTCGGCGCTTCGACCGCCGGCTCACCGTAGGTCAGCAGCGCAGCGAGGCGCGCTTCTTCGTGGTCCTCGAGAGGACGCTCGACGTGGACGAAGTGAACGAACCGACCCTCGATCGCTTCCGCACCGGGCGCAACGCGCCTGACCCGCGCCAGCAGCCGCTCCGAGCGAAATGGGGACAACGCGCTCGGACCCGCGAGCGCGAAGAACTTGCCGTGTGAAGTCATGAAGACGGGGGAGCGTGCGTGGTGGACGCACGGCGGCTGGATGGCGCGCGAAATTATAGCGGGGCAGGCTTCGCTGCCCGCTCAGCCCAGTCTCCAGCGGGCGCGGCGATCTCGATCTCTCCCGCCAGCGCCGCTGCGGGCGCCCGCAGCGCAGGAGACTCCATCGCGCGCAACAACGCTGCGGCCGTTCGCCGCTAGGGCGTTCCGTAGCCTCCGCCGCCCGGCGTCTGGATCACGTAGACGTCGCCGGGGTTCATCTCGACGGATCCGATGTGCCCCATCTCCTCGATCCGGCCGTCGGTCCGCTCGACCCAGTTGCGGCCGGCCTCGCCGGGCTGTCCGCCGGCCATGCCGAACGGCGCGATCGAGCGGTTGTTGGCGAGGATCGACGCGGTCATCGTCTCCAGGAAACGCACGCGACGCGTTCCGCCGTTGCCACCGTGCCAGCGGCCGGCGCCACCCGACACCGGCGCGGATCTCGTAGCTTTCGAGTCTCACCGGGTAGCGGAACTCGAGCACCTCCGGGTCGGTCAGCCGCGAGTTGGTCATGTGCGTCTGCACGACGTCGGTGCCGTCGAAGCCCCGCACGTCCGCGCCGGGCACGACGTCCTCGATGCCAGCGCCCGATCCGCCGGAGATCGTCTCGTAGTACTGGTGCAGCGCATTTCCGAACGTGAAGTTGTTCATCGTGCCCTGCGACGGACGCCATCACGCCGAGCGCGCCGTACAGCGCGTTGGTGATGCAGGACGAGGTCTCGACGTTGCCCGCGACCACCGCCGACGGGTAGCGCGGGTTCAGCATCGAGCCTTCCGGGATGACGATCTCGAGCGGCTTGAGGCAGCCGGCGTTCAGCGGGATGTCGTCGTCGACCAGCGTGCGGAACACGTAGAGCACCGCCGCGACGCACACGGCACTCGGCGCGTTGAAGTTGTTCGGCAACTGCGGCGACGTCCCGGTGAAGTCGATCGTCGCGCCGCGCCGCTCGTGGTGCACGGTGATGCGTACCTTGATCACCGCGCCGTTGTCGAGCCGGTACTCGAAGGCGCCGTCCTTCAGGCGGGTGACGACGCGCCGGACCGATTCCTCGGCGTTGTCCTGCACGTGCTTCATGTAGGCGCGCACGACCTCGAGCGTGAAGTGCTCGACCATCTTCAGCAGTTCCTCGCGGCCCTTCTCGTTGGCGGCGATCTGCGCGCGCAGGTCGGCGAGGTTCTGCGCCGGGTTGCGCGCGGGGTACGTCCCCGAAGTCAGCAGTTGCATCAGCTCGGCCTCGCGCAGCCGGCCGGGCCTTCCCACGCCCTGTCCTTCGACGAGCTTGAAGTTGATGAAGCGCACGCCCTCCTCGTCGAGCGACGTCGAGAACGGAGGCATCGATCCCGGGGTGCTGCCGCCGATGTCGGCGTGATGGCCGCGCGAACCGACGTAGAACAGGATCTCGCGGCCGTCGCGGTCGAACACCGGCGTGATCACGGTGACGTCGGGCAGGTGCGTGCCGCCGTGGTACGGATCGTTGATCACGTAGGCGTCGCCGGCCTGCATGCGGCCGGCGTTCTCGCGGATCACGGTCTTGATCGACTCGCTCATCGAGCCGAGGTGCACGGGCATGTGCGGCGCGTTGGCGATCAGGTTGCCCTCGGCGTCGAACAGCGCGCACGAGAAGTCGAGCCGCTCCTTGATGTTGACCGAGTAGGCGGTGTTCTGCAGCCGCACGCCCATCTGCTCGGCGATCGACATGAAGAGGTTGTTGAACACCTCGAGCATCACCGGGTCGACGTCGGTGCCGATCGCCTGGCGCTTCGGCCGCGGCCGGATGCGCGCCAGCACGAGGTGGTCGAGTTCGGTGACGCGCGCCTGCCAGCCGGGCTCGACCACCGTGGTCGCGTTCGCCTCGGCGATGATCGCCGGTCCGTCGATGGCGTCCCCCGGGCGCGTGTCGTCGCGGCGGAACACCGGCGTGTCGTGCGATGCGTCCTCGCTGAACATGCGCACCCACGCGGCGGGCGCGAGCGCGCCCGCTCGCGGCGGGCGCTGCGCGGGCCGCTCGACCGCGGCGTCGCCGCCGCCGATCGCTTCGACCGACGCCGCCTCGATCACCAGCGACCGCCCTTCCATCAGGAACGAGTAACGCTTCAGGTATTCCGTGTCGAAGGCGCCCTGCATGTCATCGATCGTGCCGGCGGCAACGATCAGCGCCGTGTCGGTGCCTTCGTAGCGCAGGTGCGCGCGCCGCACCACGCGAATGCGGTCCGGAGCAACGCCCTGCGACCGCAGGTCCTGGATGGCATCGGCGCCAAGCCGCTCGAGCGTCGCGCCGAGCGCGTCCATCGCGTCGGCCGCGAGTCGGCGTTCGACCGATTCCTCGCGCATCGCCGTCTGGTCCGCGAGGCCCATGCCGTAGGCGGACAGCACGCCAGCGAGCGGGTGGGCAAAGATGCGCGTCATGCCGAGCGCGTCGGCGACCCGGCAGGCGTGCTGTCCGCCGGCGCCACCGAACACGGACAAGGTGTACCGGGTGACGTCGTGGCCGCGCTGCACCGAGATGCGCTTGATCGCCTCGGCCATGTTGCCGACGGCGATGTCGATGTAGCCCTCGGCCACCTGTTCCGGCGACAGGTGGCGTCCGGTCTCGGTGTGGATCCGCGCGGCGAGATCCGCGAACCGCTCGCGCACCACGTCGGCATCGAGCGCCTGGTTCGCCGCGCGGCCCGAACACGTGCGGGAAGAACGCCGGCTGGATCTTGCCGACCATGACGTTGCAGTCGGTGACCGCGAGCGGCCCGCCACGGCGGTAGCAGGCCGGTCCCGGGTTCGCGCCGGCCGAGTCCGGTCCCAACGCGCAGCCGCGCGCCGTCGAAGTGCAGGATCGAGCCGCCGCCGGCAGCGACGGTGTGGATGCTCATCATCGGCGCACGCATCCGCACGCCGGCGACCTGCGTCTCGAACGCGCGCTCGCAGTCGCTGACGTCACGACCGGCGAAGTGCGAGACGTCGGTCGACGTGCCGCCCATGTCGAACCCGATCACGCGGTCGAAGCCCGCGGCGAGGCTGGTCCGCACCATGCCGACGATGCCGCCGGCCGGCCCGGACAGGATCGAGTCCTTGCCCTGGAAGCGCCGCGCGTCGGTCAGGCCGCCGCTCGACTGCATGAAGAGGAGCCGCGTGTCCGGCAGGTCGCCCGCCACCTGCTCGACGTAGCGACGCAGGATCGGCGACAGGTAGGCATCGACCACGGTCGTGTCGCCGCGCGCGACGAACTTCATCAGCGGACTGGCCTTGTGCGACACGGACACCTGCGGGAAACCGATCTCGAGCGGCGATCCGCTCGAGCGCCGCCTCGTGCTGCCGGTAGCGGTAGCCGTGCATCAAGACGACGGCCACGGCGCGGTAGCCGGCGTCGTAGGCCCGCTGCAGGTCGCGGCGCGCCGCCGCCTCGTCGAGCGCCGTGATCACGTCGCCGTGGGCGCCGATCCGTTCGACGGCTTCGATCACCTGCGAGTACAGCAGTTCCGGCAGCACGATGTGGCGGTCGAACAGGCGGGGCCGGTTCTGGTAGGCGATGCGCAACGCGTCGCGGAATCCGCGCGTGACCACGAGGACCGTGCGTTCGCCCTTGCGCTCGAGCAGCGCGTTGGTCGCGACGGTGGTGCCCATCTTCACGGCGCCGAGGGCCTCGACCGGCACGTCCGCACCGGCCGGAACGCCGAGCAACTGGCGGATTCCTGCGACGGCCGCATCCCGGTACTGCTCGGGATTCTCGGAGAGGAGCTTGTGAGTGACGAGCGTGCCGTCCGGCCGCTTCGCGACCACGTCGGTGAAGGTGCCGCCACGGTCGATCCAGAATTCCCAGGCGCCGTGCGCCGACAGCGGCGGTCATCGCACCCTCCGCTTCGTCGCCGGTGCTTGTATGCTGTGCGCCGCGCTGGGCGCGGAGTGGAAGCGTTCGGGTGACTGACGGGCACTGCCCATCGCGCGATCAGAACGATGTGGAGACACGATTATCTTGACTTGCTCGGGCCGGCGCTATGTTGACACAGCGACCGATCGAGCGGCCTGTGCCGACTCACCGATGAGGAGACCATGAAACGACGTTCCCTGCTGCTCGGTTCCGCCTTCGCGGCTGCCGCCCTGTCCTTTGCCGCGCCGACGCTCGCGCAGACGAAGTGGGACCTGCCCGCCGGCTATCCGGCCGGCAATCCGCACACCCAGAACCTCACCCAGTTCGCGGCCGACGTGCAGAAGGCGACGAACGGCAAGCTGGCGATCACGGTGCATCCGGGCGGCGCGCTGTTCAAGGCGCCCGAGATCAAGCGCGCGGTGCAGACCGGCCAGGCGCAGATCGGCGAGGTGCTGATGAGCCTGCTGGAGAACGAGAACCCCGTCTTCGGCGCCGATGCCGTGCCCTTCGTGGCGACCGGTTTCGACGCGTCGTACAAGCTGTGGCAGGCCCAGCGCCCCGTCGTCGAGAAGATCCTAGCCGGCCAGGGCATCAAGCTGCTCTACGCGGTCGCTTGGCCGCCGCAGGGCATCTACACGAAGAAGGCGCTCAACTCGGTGGCCGACATGAAGGGCCTGAAGTGGCGCGCCTACAACCCCGCCACGACGCGGATCGCCGCGATGGTCGGCGCGCAGCCGCTGACGATCCAGGCCGCGGAACTGTCGCAGGCACTGGCGACCGGCGTGGTCGATTCGTTCATGTCGTCGGGCGCGACCGGCGTCGACTCCAAGGTGTGGGAGAGCCTGACGCACTTCGCGACCGCCGACGCGTGGCTGCCCAAGAACATGGTGATCATCAACCAGAAGGAGTTCGACAAGCTCGACAAGGCGACGCAGGACGCGGTGCTCGCGGCCGGCAAGGCGGCCGAGGAGCGCGGCTGGAAGCGCATGCGCGAGTACACGAGCGAGTCGCTGACGACGCTGAAGAACAACAAGATGACGGTGTACGAGCCGAGTGCCGCCTTCAAGGCCGAACTGACGAAGATGGGCGAAACGATGCTCAGCGAGTGGCTGGCCAAGGCCGGCCCGGACGGCCAGGCCATCATTGGAGCGTTCCGCAAGTAGTATGCAAGCAAGGCCGCCGCGAGGCGGCCTTGTCTTTCCACGAGGGCGGTCTGACCATGCAGCGTTCGGTACTCGATCCCTTCTACACGGCGCTGGGCGGGCTTGGCGCCCTGTTCATCCTCGCCACGCTGGTGGTCGAAGTCGTCGGCATCGCGGGACGCGAACTGGGGTTCTCGATGGCCGGCCTGGACGCGTATGCCGGCTACTGCCTGGCGGCGGGCTCCTTCCTCGCAATGCCCTACGCGCTGCGACGCGGCGATCACATCCGGGTCACGTTGATCCTGATGCGCCTGAAGAACCGTCCGCGCTACTGGATGGAAGTCCTCTGCCTGGCAATTGCGACGTTGCTGTCGGCGTACTTCGCGTACTTCGCGGCGAAGCTCGTGTGGGGGTCGTACACGTTCAACGACATCTCGCAGAACGTCGATGCGACGCCGCTGTGGATTCCGCAGCTGACGATGGCGCTCGGCCTGTTCGGTCTCGCCGTCGCGTTCGCCGAGCAGCTCTTCATCACGCTGCGCACCGGCCGTTTCGCGCCGGGCACGGACGAAGCGGCGCACGTGGAGTGAGGCGATGGGAACGCTGATCGCCCTGCTGCTGATCGTCGCGCTGTTCGTCATCCTCGGGGCCGGAGTCTGGATCGGCATCGCAGTGCTCGGCGTCGCCTGGATCGGCATGGAGCTCTTCACCACGCGGCCGGGGGGCGATGCGCTCGCCCTGACCGTCTGGGGCTCGCTGTCGAGCTGGACGCTCACGGCGCTGCCGCTCTTCATCTGGATGGGCGAGATCCTGCTGAAGAGCCGCCTGTCGGAAGGCATGTTCCGCGGGCTGGCGCCGTGGCTGCAATGGCTGCCCGGCCGCCTGCTGCACGCGAACATCATCGGCTGCACGATCTTCGCCGCCGTATCGGGCTCGTCGGCCGCGACCTGCGCGACGATCGGCAAGATCACGCTGCCGGAACTGTCGAAGCGCGGCTACCCGGACCAGATCTCCATCGGTTCGCTCGCCGGTGCGGGCACGCTCGGGCTGCTGATACCGCCGTCGATCATCATGATCGTGTACGGGGTGGCGGCCGATGTCTCCATCGGCAAGCTGTTCATCGCCGGGGTCATCCCGGGCCTGATGCTCGCCGTGCTGTTCATGGGCTACACGATGGTCTGGGCGCTGCGCAATCGCGAGCTGGTGCCGCCCGCCGACATCTCGCTGACGTTCACCCAGAAGCTCAATGAATCGCGCCACCTGCTTCCCGTGATCGGCCTGATCGCGGTCGTGCTCGGCTCGATCTATGCCGGCGTTGCGACGGCCACCGAGGCGGCCGCGCTGGGCGTCGTCGGGGCGCTGATCCTGTCGGCGGCGCAGCGCACGCTGACCTGGGCCAACTTCTGGGACGCGCTGATGGCGGCGACGCGGCTCTACTGCATGATCGCCCTGATCCTCGCCGGTTCCGCTTTCCTGTCGCTGTCGATGGGTTTCATCGGGCTGCCGCGCCAGCTCGCCGAGGCGATCGGCGCGATGCACCTCAGCCCTTTCGTGCTGATCATGCTGCTGATGGTCTTCTTCATCGTCCTCGGCTGCTTCCTCGACGGCATCTCGATGGTCGTGCTCACGATGGCCGTGCTGCTGCCTACGCTGCAGACGGCAGGCATCGACCTGCTGTGGTTCGGAGTCTTCGTCGTCATCGTGGTGGAGATGGCGCAGATCACGCCGCCGGTCGGTTTCAACCTGTTCGTGCTGCAGGGAATGACGCGGCGGCAGATCAACTACATCGCCGTGGCCGCGTTCCCGTACTTCCTGATGATGGTGATCGCGGTCCTCGCCATCTGGTTCTTCCCGACGCTCGTCACCTTCCTCCCGGGCCAGATGAAGCTCTAGGTTACCCGCGGCGCACGGCTACAATGCGCGCCGCTCGCAACAGAAGAAGAACAGGTCCATGCACGTCATCGTGGTCGGCGCCGGCATCATCGGCGTGTGCACCGCCTACTTCCTGCGCAGGGCAGGCATGGACGTCACCGTGATCGAGCGCCGCCCCGGCGTGGCCCAGGAGACGAGCTTCGCCAACGCCGGCGTCATGGCGCCGTCCTACGTCGCGCCGTGGGCGCAGCCGGGCATGCCGGGCAAGGTCGCCGCGTACCTCTTCAAGGCCGAGGCGCCCATCGTGTTCCGGCCCGCCGCGAACCTGGCCCTGTGGAACTGGGTCCGGCGCTGGTTCACCGAGTGCAGCGCCGAACGCTTTGCCCGCAACAAGGCGCGCATGCAACGGCTCGCCTTCTACAGCCAGGAACAGATACGCGCGCTGCGCAAGCTGCATGCGCTCGACTACGAGCAGTCCACGGGCTACCTGCAACTGTTCCGGACCGAGCAGGAAGTCGAGCGCTCGGCGGCAACGCGCAAGATGCTCACCGAACTGGGCGTCGCGCACCGGCTGCTCACCGCCGACGAGGCGCGCGCGGTGGAGGTGGCGCTGCACCCGGTCACCCCGCTCGCCGGCGCGCTGCACCTGCCCGACGACGAGACCGGCAACTGCGCGTTCTTCGCGCACCAGTTGAAGGACATCGCGGCGCGCGACGGCGTGCGGTTCCGCTTCGGAGAAGCTGCCCAGGGCTTCGGCCTCGCGCTAGGACGCATCGAGTGCCTGCGCACGAGCACGGGAGAACTGCGAGGCGACGCGTACGTCGTCGCCGGCGGGATCGACAGCCTCGCGTTGCTGCGTCCGCTCGGCATCCGGCCACCGCTGATGGCCGTGAAGGGCTATTCGGCGACAGCCACCATCACGGCGCTCGAGCACGCTCCGATGACGAGCGTGATGGACGAGACCTACAAGGTCGCGATCACGCGCATGGGCAACCGCCTGCGGATCGCCGGCACGGCAGAAATCGGCACCAGCGGAATGAAGCTGCGCGACAACGCGCTGAGCACGCTGATCAAGGTCGCGAGCGACTGGTTTCCCGCCGCGGCCTCGTACCGCAAGGCGCAGTTCTGGGTCGGCGCGCGTCCCATGCTGCCCGACGGCCCTCCGGTGCTCGGCGCCAGCCCGATCCCCAACCTCTTCCTCAACACCGGACACGGCTCCACCGGCTGGGTCATGGCGTGCGGTTCGGGCAAGGTCCTGGCCGACGTCATCGGAGGGCGGACACCCGAGATCGATCTCGACGGGTTGACGATCGACAGATACGACCGTCGACGCGCTGCCTAACCTGTCTCCATGGGAACCCCGCTCTTCACCGTCGCCGAACTGCGCGCGATCGAACAGGGCGCGCAGGCCGGTCTTCTCCACGGCGAGTTGATGTCGCGCGCCGGCCGCGGCGCGGCTCGACGGATCGACGCGCTCGCAGGAGATCGTCGTGCGTCCGTCTGTGTAGTCGCCGGGCCGGGCAACAACGGCGGCGACGGTTTCGTCGTGGCGGCCGAACTGGCTGCGCGGGGGCACGAGGTTCGCTGCGTACTGCTCGTGGCGCGGCAACCCGTGCCGACCGACGCGCATGCCGCGTTCCAGCGGTGGCGCGATGGCGGCGGCGCCGTGTTCGCCACCCTGCCCGACCGTCGTTTCGACATCGTGGTCGATGCGCTGTTCGGCATCGGGCTGGCGCGTCCGCTCCAGGGTGAGTTCCTCGATGGCGCGCGCTGGATCAACGAACACGCCGAGCGGGTCGTCGCGCTGGACGTGCCGAGCGGACTCGACAGCGACCGCGGCGCGTGGGTCGGCGACGTCGCAGGCGTTCGTGCGGACCTCACCGTCACGTTCCTCGGCGACAAGCCGGGGCTTCATACGGGAGCGGGCATCGATGCGGCAGGCGACGTGCAGGTCGACCTGCTCGGCCTGGAGCCAGGCCCGTCCGTTGTCTTGCTGACGGCGCTCGACGACTTTCCGGACATTGCGCGTCCGCGCCGGCGCGACACCCACAAGGGCAGCTTCGGGAACGTTCTGGTCGTCGGCGGTGGCGCCGGGATGGTCGGCGCGCCGCTGCTCGCCGCCCGCGCGGCCCTGCGGCTGGGCGCGGGCCGCGTCTACGTCGACTGCATCGGCGCGCCGGAACTGCGCGTCGATCCGGTCCAGCCGGAACTGATGTTCCGGCCTCACGCGTCGATCGCCGATCCCGAGAGTGCCGTGGTCGGTTGCGGGCTGGGCGTCGACGGCGCGGCGCGGTCGGCGTTCGCCTGGTCACTCGGGCTTGCGCGCGCCCTCGTGATCGATGCCGACGCACTCAATCTCCTCGCGACGGAGCCGGCGCTGCGGGCGGCGCTGCGCGAGCGAGCGGCCCCGTCGGTGGTGACGCCGCATCCGCTCGAAGCCGCGCGACTGCTGAAGATCTCCGCGCACGACGTCCAGCGGGACCGGCTGGGCGCCGCACGAACGCTCGCTGGCGACCTGCGCGCGATCGTCGTGCTCAAGGGCGCCGGCACCGTGATCGCCGCGCCGGACGGCCGAACGGCCATCAATCCGACCGGCTCTGCGGCGCTGGCGACGGCGGGTACTGGCGACGTGCTGGCCGGCATGCTCGGCGCGCTGCTCGCGCAGGGATTCGATGCGTGGCAGTCCGTGGTCGCGGCCGTCTGGCTGCACGGCGCTGCCGTGCGGGGCGCAGGTGATGTCGGAATCGTCGCCGGCGACCTGGCGCCGCGCGCGGCCGCGGCGCTGCGCGGGCTACGCGAGGGCGGCTGAGAGCACGGCCGGCGGAACGATCCGGCCCGCGGACAGTTCGACCTGGCGCCCGCAGCGACGCGCAATGTCCTGGTCGTGCGTGACCATCACCAGCGTCGAGCCGCGCTCCCGGTTCAGTTCGAACATCAGGTCGATCACGGCTTGTCCGGTGCGCGCATCGAGGCTCCCGGTCGGCTCGTCGGCGAGCAGCAAAGGCGGATGCAGGACGAAGGCGCGGGCCAGCGCGACCCGCTGCTGTTCTCCGCCGCTGAGGTACTTCGGATAGTGCGAGAGCCGCTCGCCGAGTCCCACGCGCTGCAGCAGTTCACGCGCCGCCTCGACCGGGTTGCGGCCCTCGGGCACGCGCCCGCTGAGTTCGAGCGGCAGCAGCACGTTCTCGAGGGCGTTCAGGTGCGGCAGCAGCTGGAACGACTGGAACACGAATCCGAGGCGCTGCGCCCGCAGCGCCGCGCGTCCGTCCTCGTCGCGCGCGAACAGGTCCTCGCCGAACAGGCGCACCGTCCCGCGCGTGGGAACGTCGAGTCCCGCGAGCAGTCCCAGCAGGGTCGACTTCCCGGAACCCGACGCGCCGACGATCGCCACCGTCTCGCGGGGCGCGATGACCAGGTTGATATCATCGAGGATCGTGAGGCTTCCCGTCGCGTCCTGCACGATCTTGCTGAGGCCGCGCGCCTCGACCGCGGCCTCGACTGCAACGTCAGTCACGTCCATCACTCCGTGCGCAGAAATTTCCTGATCCGATCCGGCCTCGCATCCGTGGCCGCGCTGCTTGCGTGCCTGGCGCCTGTCGCCGCGCGGGGCTCGCCGGCCGCCGAAAAGGGAAGCAGCGGCCCGGTCCTGCTCGTGCTCGGCGACAGCCTGTCGGCCGAATACGGACTGTCGCGCGGAACGGGATGGGTGCAACTGCTTGCCGATCGCCTGCGCAACAATGGAAGCGATTATAGGGTCGTCAATGCGAGCATCAGCGGCGAGACCACCAGCGGCGGCCGTACTCGTTTGCCCGCACTGCTGAAGGAGTACCGGCCCAGGGTCATCGTGCTGGAACTCGGCGCCAACGACGGACTCCGCGGGCTGCCACTGAACGTCATGCGGGACAACCTCGCAGACGATGATCCGCCAGGGCCAGGCGGCAGGCGCGAAGGTGCTGCTGGTGGGCCTGCGGGTTCCTCCGAATTACGGCCGCGAGTACGCCGAGCGCTTCGCCGGCACCTTCGCCGCGCTGGCGCGCGAACTCAAGGTGCCGCTCGTTCCCTTTCTCCTCGAGGGCTTCGCGGAGTCACTCGAACTGTTCCAGGCGGACCGCATCCATCCAACGGCGGAAGCCCAGCCACGCATGCTCGAAAACGTCTGGCCGGTCCTTCGCCCGCTGCTCGCCGAGCGGCCGAAGCGATGAGCGAGGACCGCAGTGTCGTCAGCGCGGAGGAGGCGCTCGCAGACCTCGCCCGCTTCGACTCGATCGTCGATGTCCGCAGCGAGGCCGAGTTCGCCGAGGACCACGTCCCGGGAGCGATCAACTGCCCGGTGCTGACCGACGCCGAGCGCGCCGAAGTCGGAACGATGGACCGCCAGCAGTCGTCCTTCGAAGCCAAGCGTCGCGGCGCCGCCTATGTGGCGCGCAACATCGCGCAGCACCTGGAGCAGTCGTTCGCCGACAAGCCGCGCTCGTGGAAGCCCCTTGTCTACTGCTGGCGCGGCGGCAACCGCAGCGGCGCGATGACGCACGTCCTCGGGCGCGTGGGCTGGCACGCACGGCAGCTCGAGGGCGGGTACCGCGCGTTCCGGCGGGCAGTGCTCGCGGATCTCGAGCACCTGCCGGCGCGCTTCACGTTCCGCGTCGTTTGCGGCACGACGGGCAGCGGGAAGAGCCGCCTTCTGCAGCATCTCGCCGACGCCGGCGCGCAGGTGCTCGACCTCGAAGCCCTCGCCCATCACCGCGGCTCGCTGCTCGGCAGCCTACCGACGCTGCCGCAGCCGTCGCAGAAGCAGTTCGAGACTCGGCTGTGGCACGCACTGCGCGGATTCGACTACTCGCGCCAGGTATTCATCGAGTCGGAGAGCCGAAAGGTCGGAGAACTGCGGGTCCCCGATCAGTTGCTGCTGTCGATGCGCGCGTCCGATTGCGTTCGCCTCGAATTGCCGCTCGAAGCGCGGGTTCGGCTGCTGCGCGACGAGTACGTCCACTTCGAGTCGGACGCCGCGACCCTGCATGAGAAGCTGGATTGCCTCGTGCCGCTGCACGGGCACGAACGGGTCGACGAGTGGAAGCGACTGGTGGACGAGGGTCGGTGGGACGCCCTCGTGGAGCGGCTTGCTGCTCGATCACTACGACCCGGCCTACCTGCGGTCGATCGGTCGCAACTTCACGCGATCGCCGCAGGCGCAGCCGCTCGTCCTCGAGAGCGACGACCCGGCCGCGTTTCGCGAGGCCGCGCGGGCGCTCGCCGGCTGAGCGCTACTTCTTCGCTTCGCCGTTCGGCGCCGCCTTCTCGTCCGTCGCGGGCTTGACCGTCGGCTTCTGGAAGTCGGCATTCAGGATCTTGACGTTGTGCCGCGCCTTCAGTCCTTCAGCGTACGCGACCTCGTCGGCGGCGGCGGCCTGCTGCGAAAGGACGCGGTTCCGGGCACTCGCGCTGCTCGGCGGTGCCCGCCTTCACCGATCTTCGTCGACACGATCTGCGCGATCAGGTAGCCGGCGTTGTCGACTTCGGTTCCGACGAAGGCCGGAAGCTTGTCGGCCGGGGCACCATGATGGCGTTCAGCACGCCCGGCGGCAGCCCCTGCGGATTGCCGCGCGAGACAGTCCGCGCAGGCAAGAAGCCCGCGTCGCTCGGCTGCTTCCTCAGTTCGGCCAGCCGGGCCTCGCCTGCTTCCTTGGCAAGCCGAACCGCTTCACGCCGCTCGACGAGCTGTCGCACCTGCGCCTTCACCTCGTCCAGGGGGCGGACCGCCGCGGGCTTGTGTTCGACGATGCGCGCCGACACCAGCGTGTTGGTTGCCACCTCGATCGCCTGCGTGTTGCGCTTCGACTTGAGCGACTCTTCCGAGAAGAGCGCGTCGACGACGCGCGGGTTGATGTGGGGCGCGAGGCCGCGTCGCGTGAGCGCATCGACGTGCTGGATCTTCAGTTTCAGCGCGTCGGCCGCCGGCTGCAGGGAGTCGGCCTGTTCGTAGACCAGGTTGGTGAACTGATCGGCAGCCTTGGCAAATTCCTTCTGCGCCTGCTGCGTCTTGAGGTCGCGCTCGATGTCGCCCTTGACCTGTTCGAAGGGCTTCACTTCGGCCGCCTTCACCTCGGTGACCTTGATGATGTGGAAGCCGAAGTCGCTTTCGACGACGTCGCTGATCTCGCCCGGCTTCATCCTGAAGACGGCCTCCTCGAACGGCTTGACCATCATCCCCTTGCCGAAGAATCCGAGGTCGCCGCCCTGCGCAGCCGAGCCCGGGTCCTTGGAGTTCTCGCGCGCCAGCTTCTCGAAGTCTCCCGGCTTCGACTTCAGCTGTCGCCAGCAGTTGCTCGGCCTTCTTCTTCGCGGCCGCCTTGTCGCCGGCCTCGGGCGTGATCAGGATGTGGCTGGCGCGGCGCTGCTCGTCGGTGCCGAAGCGCGCCTTGTTCTGCTCGTAGTAGGCCCGGGCGTCGGCCTCGGCACCGCACCGGTGCCGGACATCGTTTCCGGCGACAGGACCAGGAACTCGACCTTGGCCGACTCGGGCGTCTCGAAGAGCGAACGGTTCTGCTCGTAGAACGCGGCGACCTGCTCGTCGGTCACCTTCACCTTGGGCAGGAACTGCTCGGCCGTGAAGCGCAGTTCGCGCACTTCGCGCTGCTCGCGCAGCATGGTGTCGAGCCGATCCGCGACCGTCTTCGGGACGATGGCCGACTCGACGACAGCCGGCAGCAGCGCCTGCTTGCGAAGGTCGTCGCGCACTCGCTGCTCGAAGATCGGCTCCGTCAGGCCTTGCGACGCAACGTAGGCCTTGTACTTGTCGTAGCTGAACTTGCCGTCTTCCTGGAACGCCGGCACGGTCGCGAGCACTTCGCGCAGCCGATCGGTGGTGACGATGATGTTCGCCTTGTTGGCCTCGTTGGCCAGCGCGCGGTTCATCACGATGCCGTCGAGGATCGAGGCCCGCGCTTCCTGGGTCTCGAGCAGCTTCGGATCGAAGTCGGGCCCGATGGACTGCCTGAGCCGCTCGATGCGGTCGCGCTGGGCCTGGTCGAACTCCTGCTGCGTAATCGGCGACCCGTCGACCTTCGCGAGCGCGTTGTCGCTGCCAATGAAGCTGTTGTAGCCCTGGATCCCGAAGAAGACGAAGGACGGGAAGATCAGGACCAGCATGAAGAGCATCATCCAGCGACGATGCGTACGAACCGATTCGAACATGGCGCAGGCCCCTGTCGAGCGTTCAGTGCTGCATCAAGCGGTGCAGCAACAAAAAAGGCGAACAATGTTCGCCTTTTGGTGATCTGTGGCGGAGTGGACGGGACTCGAACCCGCGACCCCCGGCGTGACAGGCCGGTATTCTAACCAACTGAACTACCACTCCGCGTCTGCTTCGAGGCCACTGCTGCGTGGAGGTGGTGGGTGCTGAGAGGCTCGAACTCCCGACCTACGCCTTGTAAGGGCGCCGCTCTACCAACTGAGCTAAGCACCCCGGGCTGACCGTCGGCACGAGGCTGACGAGCAACAGCAGTTGGCTACGAAAGACCGCTAGTTTAGCGAATCTTTCAATGCCTTGCCAGGACGGAACTTCGGAACTCGCGCAGCCTTGATCTTGATCGGTTGGTTCGTGCGCGGATTGCGACCGGTGCGCGCAGCGCGCTTGCCCACCATGAACGTGCCGAAACCGACCAGCGTCACCGAGTTGCCCTTCTTCAGGCTCGTGCGGATGCCTGCAACGATCGCTTCAAGGGCTCGACCCGCCGCGGCCTTGGAGATGTCGGCCTGCTTGGCGATGTGGTCGATCAATTCGGTCTTGTTCACTTACACCCCCTCTGTCGAGACTGATCACGCAGCTGCGCGGTTCCGGTTGTTCTGGTTGAAGGACGATCGGAGGGCAAGCGTGCGAGCGGACGAATTCGAAGGGCAATTTCACCGCGCTGACCTGGGAGTGTCAAGGGAAAGCGAAGCGAAATTTGGAGACGATCGATCTTCCTTGACGAGAAAGAAAAAAGCGGCGCGCATCCGCGACGCGCGCCGCTTCACTCCCGTGACCGGGTTCAGTGCTTGACGACTTCGCTCGCGGCGGGCGCATCGCCTGCCTTCACCGGGGCCGCCGCGGCATCCTCGTCGGTCAGCGGAACCGGCTGGCGCTCGAGCGCAATTTCGAGCACCTTGTCGATCCACTTGACGGGAACGATTTCAAGACGATTCTTCACGTTGTCCGGGATCTCCGCGAGATCCTTGACGTTTTCCTCCGGGATCAGCACCGTCTTGATGCCGCCGCGGTGAGCCGCAAGCAGCTTCTCCTTGAGCCCGCCGATCGCGAGCACTTCGCCGCGCAGCGTGATCTCGCCGGTCATCGCGACGTCGGCCCGCACCGGAATGCCGGACAAGGCCGACACCAACGCGGTCGTGATCGCTATGCCCGCCGACGGTCCGTCCTTCGGCGTCGCGCCTTCCGGGAAGTGCACGTGCAGGTCGGTCTTCTCGAAGATCTCGTCGCGTATGCCCATCCGACGGGCCCGCGCGCGCACCACCGAGCGCGCTGCCTCGACCGACTCCTTCATGACGTCGCCGATCGAGCCCGTGCGCTGCACGTTGCCCTTGCCGGGCATGGTTGCGACCTCGATCGTCAGCAGGTCGCCGCCGACCTCGGTCCAGGCAAGGCCGGTGACCTGGCCGACCTGGTTCAGCTTCTCCGCCATGCCGAAGGTGTAGCGACGCACGCCGAGGAACTTGTCGAGGTTCTTCGCCGAGACCTGGACCTTCTTGTCCTGGCTCTTCAGCAGCAGCTGCTTGACCACCTTGCGGCAGATCTTGCTGATCTCGCGCTCGAGGGAACGCACGCCCGCTTCCCGCGTGTAGTAGCGAATGATGTCGCGGATCGCGCTCTCGGTGATGTTCAGCTCGCCGTCCTTGAGGCCGTTGGTCTTCATCTGCTTCAGCAGCAGGTGCTCCATCGCGATGTGGACCTTCTCTTCCTCGGTGTAGCCGGACAGGCGGATCACTTCCATCCGGTCGAGCAGCGCCGGCGGAATGTTCATCGTGTTGCTGGTGGCGACGAACATCACGTCCGACAGATCGAAGTCGACCTCGACGTAGTGGTCCTGGAACGTGTGGTTCTGCTCGGGGTCGAGCACTTCGAGCAGCGCCGATGCCGGGTCGCCGCGGAAGTCCATGCCCATCTTGTCGACCTCGTCGAGCAGGAACAGCGGGTTGCGAACGCCGACCTTGCCGAGGTTCTGCAGGATCTTGCCGGGCATCGATCCGATGTAGGTGCGCCGGTGGCCGCGGATCTCGGCCTCGTCACGCACGCCGCCGAGCGCCATGCGGATGAACTTGCGGTTCGTCGCGCGCGCCACCGACTGGCCGAGCGAGGTCTTGCCGACGCCCGGGGGGCCGACCAGGCACAGGATCGGCGCCTTGACCTTCTCGACGCGCTGCTGCACGGCCAGGTATTCGAGGATCCGGTCCTTGACCTTCTCGAGCCCGTAGTGGTCGTCGTTCAGCACCTTCTCCGCGTTGGCGAGGTCGTTGTTGATCTTGCTGCGCTTCTTCCACGGCAGCCCGATCAGGGTGTCGAGATAGTTGCGGACGACCGTGGCCTCCGCCGACATCGGCGACATCAGCTTGAGCTTCTTCAGCTCCGACTGCGCCTTGTCGCGCGCGGCCTTCGGCATGCGGGCAGCCTTGATCTTCTTCTCGAGCTCCTCGAGGTCGGCGCCCTCCTCGCCTTCGCCGAGTTCTTTCTGGATCGCCTTGACCTGCTCGTTCAGGTAGTACTCGCGCTGGCTCTTCTCCATCTGGCGCTTCACGCGGCCGCGGATGCGCTTCTCGACCTGCAGGATGTCGATCTCGGTCTCGAGCTGGGCGAGCAGATGCTCCAGGCGCTCGTTCAGGCCCGGCATTTCGAGGATCTTCTGCTTCTGCTCGAGCTTCAGCGGCAGGTGCGCGGCAATCGTGTCCGCCAGGCGGCCTGCCTCGTCGATGCCGGCGATCGAGGTCAGGATCTCGGCCGGGATCTTCTTGTTCAGCTTCACGTACTGGTCGAACTGGCTGACGATGGCGCGGCGGAGCGCCTCGACCTCGGCGGTCGGCGCGGTCTCCGGAACGATCGGCACCACGTTCGCGGTGAAGTGCGTGGGGCCGTCCTCGATCTGCTCGATGCGGGCGCGCTGCGCGCCCTCGACCAGCACCTTCACGGTGCCGTCGGGAAGCTTCAGCATCTGCAGGATGCTGGCGACGCAGCCGATCTCGTAGATGTCTTCGGCGGTCGGCTCATCCTTGGCGGCGTTCTTCTGCGCCACCAGCATGATGCTCTTGCCGGCTTCCATCGCCGCCTCGAGCGCGCGAATCGACTTCGGGCGCCCGACGAACAGCGGAATCACCATGTGCGGGAACACGACCACGTCGCGCAGCGGCAGCAGCGGCAGCGTGATGCGTTCCGGCGGCAGGATTTGTGTGGACATACGGAATGGTTCCTTCGGATGAACTTTCAGTGCATATGCGCCCGGGCATGCGGAATGCAAGGGCGCTCCGGGATCCGCTCTGATCCAATCTAGCACGCACGGGACCCGTCAGCCGGGCCCGTCAGTCAGGCGGAAAGAGCGGGCCGGAATCGCTAGCGCGGAGCGCTGGCGACCTTCGGCTGGTCGGAGTAGATCAGCAACGGCTTGCCGCCGCCGATGGTGTTCTCGTCGACGACGACCTTCACCACGTTCTGGGTGCTGGGCAGGTCGTACATCACGTCCAGCAGAACGCTCTCGACGATCGAGCGCAGCCCGCGTGCGCCCGTCTTTCGCTTGATCGCCTTGCGCGCGATGGCTCGCAGGGCGTCCGGACGCACTTCCAGCTCGACGCCTTCCATCTGGAACAGCCGCTGGAACTGCTTTGCGAGCGCGTTCTTGGGCTGGACCAGGATTTCGACCAGCGCTTCCTCGCTGAGTTCATCCAGCGTGGCGACCACCGGAAGCCGGCCGACGAGTTCCGGGATCAGGCCGAACTTGATCAGGTCCTCGGGTTCGACGTCGCGCAGCAGGTCGCCCACCGAGCGGTCGCTCGCGCTGGTCACCGAGGCGCCAAAGCCGATCCCGCTCTTCTCGGACCTGTTGCGGATGATCTTCTCGACGCCGTCGAACGCGCCGCCGCAGACGAACAGGATGTTCGTCGTGTCGATCTGCACGAAGTCCTGGTTCGGGTGCTTGCGGCCGCCCTGCGGAGGCACCGAAGCGATGGTGCCTTCGATCAGCTTCAGCAGCGCCTGCTGCACGCCCTCGCCGGAGACGTCGCGCGTGATCGACGGGTTGTCGCTCTTGCGCGAGATCTTGTCGATCTCGTCGATGTAGACGATGCCGCGCTGCGCCTTCTCGACCTCGTAATTGCAGTTCTGAAGCAGCTTCTGGATGATGTTCTCGACGTCCTCGCCGACGTAACCCGCCTCGGTCAGCGTCGTCGCGTCGGCGATCACGAAGGGCACGTTCAGCAGGCGTGCCAGCGTCTGCGCGAGCAGCGTCTTGCCCGAGCCGGTCGGTCCGATCAGCAGGATGTTGCTCTTCGCGAGCTCGACGTCATCCTTGCTGCCCATGTGCTTCAGGCGCTTGTAGTGGTTGTAGACCGCGACCGACAGGATGCGCTTGGCCTTGTCCTGCCCGATGACGTACTGGTCGAGGATCGAGCCGATCTCGTGCGGAGTCGGCAGGTCGGAGCGCGTGCCGCTCGAAGCGGTGTCCGCGGTCGTCTCGTCGCGGATGATGTCGTTGCAGAGGTCGATGCACTCGTCGCAGATGAACACCGACGGGCCGGCGATCAGCTTCTTGACCTCGTGCTGGCTCTTGCCGCAGAAGGAGCAGTACAGGAGCTTTTCGCTCGAACCCTTTTTGTCCGACATAAAGGAGCGGGCGGGACCTCGTTATGTAGACGCGTTCAGATTAAGGCTGTTCGCCGCGTTTGACAAAGATCTTGTCGACGAGGCCGTAGCTTACGGCATCCTCGCCGGACATGAAGTTGTCGCGGTCCGTGTCCTTCGCGATCTTCTCGACCGGCTGGCCGGTGCGCTCGGCGAGGATCCTGTTCAGGCGCTCCCGCAGGTACAGGATCTCCTTGGCATGGATCTCGATGTCCGCCGCCTGGCCCTGCACGCCGCCCAGCGGCTGGTGAATCATGATGCGGGAGTTGGGCAGCGTGTACCGCTTGCCCTTCTGCCCGGCCGCGAGCAGGAACGCGCCCATGCTGGCCGCCATGCCGATGCAGATGGTCGAGACGTCCGGCTTGATGAACTGCATGGTGTCGAAGATCGCGAGCCCGGCACTGACCGAACCGCCCGGCGAGTTGATGTAGAGCGAGATGTCCTTGTCCGGGTTCTCGGATTCGAGGAACAGCAACTGGGCCACGACCAGGTTGGCCGTCTGCTCGTTGATCGGCCCGACGATGAACACCACCCGGTCGCGCAGCAGGCGGGAGTAGATGTCGTAGGCGCGCTCGCCGCGGCCGCTCTGCTCGATGACGATGGGCACCATGCCGAGGCCCTGGGGCTCCAGCGCAGTCGCCGTCATGTCCGGTCTGATCATCCTTGCCTCGCCTTCGTCAGCGGCCCGTGTGGCCCATCAATTCGTCGAATGCAACCGTCGCGTCCACGACCTTCGCCCGTTCCAGCACCCAGTTCGTCACATTGTCCTCGAGCGCGACCGACTCGAGTTCGCCCAGGCGCTTGCGATCGGAGAGGTACCAGTTGATCACTTCCTGCGGGCGCTCGTAGCTCTGCGCCATCTCTTCGACCAGCTTGCGGATCTGGTCGGGCCGCGGCTGCAGCCCGTTCGCCCGCACGACTTCGCCCAGGAGCAGCCCCAGGCGTACACGGCGCTCGGCCTGCGGCTGGAACAGTTCCAGCGGGAGCGGCGCGTCCTGCGCCGACATTCCGCGCGCCACCAGGTCGCCGCGCGCCGCCTCGGCGAGCCGCTGCTGCTCGCCTTCGACGAGCGACTTCGGCACCTCGAACGACGCGACCGTCAGCAGGCCCGCCATCACGCTGTCCTTGCTGCGCGCGCGCAGTCGCGACGTCACCTCGCGCTCGAGGTTGGTCCTGATCTCGGACCGCATCTTTTCGAGGTCGCCGTCGGCGATGCCGAGGGACTTCGCGAACTGGGCGTCGATCGGCGGCAGCACGGGTTGCTGCACCTTCTTCAGTGTCACTTCGAACTGCACCGTCTTGCCGGCCAGTTCCTTCGCGGTGTAGTCCTCGGGAAAGGTCAGCGGGAAGGTCCTGCTCTCGCCCGGCTTCATGCCGGTGACGGCGACCTCGAACTCGGGAAGCATCCGGCCCTGCCCCAGGGAAAACGGAAAGTCCGTGGCCGTGCCGCCGTCGAACGGCGTGCCGTCCTGCGTGCCCTTGAAGTCGACCGTGACGACGTCGCCGTCGGCGGCCGCGCGATCGACGTCTTCGTACGTCGCGCGCTGCTTGCGCATGATCTCGAGAGTGCGATCGACCTCGGCATCGCCGACCGGGCAGGCGGCGCGCTGGACCTCGACCGCGGACAGGTCGCCGAGCGTGATCTCCGGGTAGACCTCGAACGTGGCCGAGAAGGCCAGGTCCTGCGAACCCTCGACCGCCCGCGGCTCGAGCCGAGGCGCACCCGCCACGCGGAGGTTGCCGGCAGTCACCGCCGAACTGAAGGCCTCGCCGACCTTGTCGTTCATCACCTCGGCGTGGACCTGGGCGCCGTAGTTCTGCGCCACCATCTTGAGCGGCACCTTGCCGGGCCGGAAGCCGGGCATCTTCACGGTGCGCGCAAGCTTGGCCAGGCGCGCCTGCACTTCCTTGTCGATCGCCTCGGCCGGTACGGTCAGGTCGATCCGGCGCTCAAGCGCGCCGAGGGATTCCACGGTCTGTTGCATCTTGTCAGGTTCTTTTCGATTGGCCGCCCAATGGTTCTGCAGTGACGTTCTGCACTGAGCGGCGGCAAGGCGTCACAGTGCTGGTGCGAAGGGGGGGACTCGAACCCCCACGCCGGTGAAGGCGTCAGGACCTAAACCTGGTGCGTCTACCAATTTCGCCACCTTCGCGCCGCGACCGCGTGAGACTTCACACCCTATCGCGGAACGAAGCGCGGATTCTAGCGGAACTACCTCCGCCACCCGGACGCCCCGGCGCGCTGTGATAGCTTCATCGAAATGGGGGTCGGACACTACGAGAACTTTCCGGTGGCCTCGCTGCTGCTGCCGGCGCGGCTGCGGCCCGCCGTCCGCGCAATCTACCGGTTCGCACGCACGGCCGACGACGTGGCGGACGAAGGCGACGCCCTGCCCGAGGACCGGCTCGCGCGACCTGGAGGCATTCGGAAACGACCTCGACCACCTGGACGCGCCCGCCACCCGCTGGCCCGACCTCGCGGCCGCCGTGTCCGAACACGCGCTGCCGCTGCCTCTGTTTCACGACCTGTTGTCTGCCTTCGCGCAGGACGTCACCACCAGGCGCTACGCCGACTACGCGTCGCTCCTCGACTACTGCCGACGTTCGGCGAACCCGATCGGGCGTCTGCTGCTGTCACTCTACCGCCGCGACGAGCCCGCGCTGCTCGCCATGTCCGACGCGATCTGCACGGGCCTGCAACTGACCAATTTCTGGCAGGACGTCGCGATCGACTGGGACAAGGGCCGCGTCTACCTGCCCCGCGAGGATCTCGCGCGCTTCGCCGTCGATGAAGCGCAGATCGCCCGGCGGCTGGTCGACGATGGCTGGCGCGCGCTGATGGCCTTCGAAGTGGCCCGCGCCCGGGCGCTGCTCCAGAGCGGCGCCCCGCTCGCTTCCGCGCTCGGCGGTCGCCTCGGGCTCGAACTGCGCCTCGTCGTGCAGGGCGGCCTTCGCATCCTCGAACGCATCGACGCGGCCGGCGGCGACGTGTTCCGGCACCGCCCGGCGCTGTCCGCGCGCGACTGGACGCTGATGGGGCTGCGCGCGCTGCGCCCTCGGCTGGACGCTGCATGACACCCGACGAGTACTGCCAGGGCAAAGCCGCGGCCAGCGGTTCGAGTTTCTACTACGCGTTCCTGTTCCTGCCGACGGAGCGACGCCGCGCGATCACGGCGGTCTACGCCTACTGCCGTGAAGTCGACGATGCCGTGGACGAAATCAGTGACCGATCGGTGGCCGAGGCCAAGCTTCAGTGGTGGCGCGGCGAGGTCGCGGCGCTCTTCGAGCGGCAACCGACGCATCCGGTGACGCGCGCGCTGCTGCCGTTCATCGACGGCCCGTTCGGCATCACGCGGGAGCGCCTGCTCGCCATCCTCGAAGGGATGGAGATGGACCTGCGGCAGAACCGTTACCTCGACTTCGCCGCTCTGCAGCGCTACGCGCATCTCGTCGCGGGCGTTGTCGGCGAAATCTCCGCCGCCGTCTTCGGGTACTCCGACCCGCGCACGCTCGAATTCGCGGGCCGCCTCGGGCTGGCGCTGCAACTGATCAACGTGATCCGCGACGTCGGCGACGACGCGCGCCGCGGCCGTGTCTACCTCCCGGTCGACGAGTTGCAGCGCTTCGGCGTGCGCACGGCGGATCTGCTGAACGGCCGCTATGTCGACGGCTTCGTGCCGCTGATGCGTTTCCAGGCCGAGCGCGCGCGCGCCACCTACCGCGAGGCGCTTTCCCTGCTTCCCGCCGTCGATCGACGGGCGCAGCGTCCGGGGCTGATCATGGGCGCGATCTACGCAACGCTGCTCGACGAGATCGAGCGCGAGGACTTCCAGGTCCTGCACCAGAGGGTTGCCCTGACGCCGCTGCGCAAGCTGTGGATCGGGTGGCGCACGTGGATCCAGCGGTGACGCGGCCGCGCTCGGCCGCGGTCGTCGGCGGGGGCTGGGCTGGCTGCGCTGCGGCGGCGCAGCTGACGGCGGCCGGTGCCGATCGTCACGCTGTTCGAAGCCGCCGCTGAACTGGGCGGACGCGGCCGGCGCGTCGCGCTCGAGCTGGACGGCGTCACCCACACGCTCGACAACGGCCAGCACCTGATGATCGGCGCGTACAGCGCGATCGCGGAGGTGCTCGCGACCGTCGGCGTCGACATCGATCGCCTGGTCGAGCGACGCCCGTTCGATCTGTCCTATCCCGATGGGTTCAGGATCACGGCGTCGCGGCTGCCCGCGCCGTGGCACCTGGTCACCGCGCTGCTCGGCGCGCAGGGACTCGCGTGGCGCGACCGCTGGGCGATGACGCGCCTGCTCCGGGCGCTCGCGGCCGACCGCTGGCAGGTCGGGCCGGATCGCGATGCCGCGGGCTGGCTCGCCGGGCACGGACAGGGCGACACGGTGATCGCACGCATCTGGCGTCCGCTCTGCATCGCCGCGCTCAACACGCCGCTCTCCGAGGCGTCCGCCGCAGGTGTTCGCGAACGTGCTGCGCGACAGCCTCGGCGCGGACAGCGCCGCCTCGATGCTGTGGCTGCCCCGCAGCGACCTGTCGGCGCTGCTGCCCGAGGCCGTCGAGCGCTTTGTGTGCGCGCACGGCGGCGCCGTGCAGCGCGGCAGTCGGGTGGAAACGATCGGCCCGGCCGAGAACGGCTTTCTTCTCGAGCCCGGACTCGGCCGCTTCGACGCCGTCGTCTACGCGGCGCCGCCCGCCCAGCTGGGCCGCGTCGCGTCGGCCTTCGCCCCCGTGCTCTGCGATGCGCTCGACGCCATCCGGCACTTCGAGTACCAGCCGATCTGCACCGTCTACCTGAAGTACGACGTCGATGTGCCGCTGCCGCGCGGATTCACGGCCCTGCTCGATGACGCCGAGCAGCGCGCTTACGGCCAGTGGGTCTTCGACCGCGGCGCACTGGATCCCGCGAACCGCCGCGTGGTCGCCGTCGTCGTCAGCGCGAGCGGCGCGCACGACCACGAACCGCTTTCCGCCCTCTGCGAGGCCGTCGCCGGGCAACTCACGCGCGAGCTGGGCTTCCCGGCGCCGCGCGCGGCGCGCGCGGTGGTCGAGAAACGCGCGACGCTGGCCGCGCGTCCGCGATTGCAACGGCCGCCGAATGCGACACATGTCCCGGGCTTCGTGCTCGCCGGCGACTGGACGCACAGCGACTACCCATCCACGCTGGAATCGGCCGTGCGCAGCGGCCTCGTCGCTGCGCGTCTGCTGCTGGAGTAGCGGTCAGCGCTCCGGGCGCACGCGCGCCAGAGCATGTTCGAGCCGGTCGACGGCGATCACTTCGAGCCCCTCGATCGCGTGCCTGGGCGCGTTCGCCTTGGGGATCAGCGCCATCGAGAAGCCCAGCTTGGCGGCCTCGCGCAACCGCTCCTGGCCGCGCGGCGCCGGCCTGATTTCGCCGGCCAGTCCGACTTCACCGAACGCGACCAGTCCGCGCGGCAGCGGCTTGTTGCGCATCGAAGAGACGATGGCGAGCAGCACCGCCAGGTCGGACGCCGGCTCGGCGATGCGGACGCCGCCGACCGCGTTCACGAAGACGTCCTGGTCGAAGGCCGCGATGCCGGCGTGGCGATGCAGGACAGCGAGCAGCATCGCGAGACGCTGCGGATCGAGCCCGACCGACAGGCGGCGCGGATTCGGCACGTGGGCAATGTCGACCAGCGCCTGCACCTCGACCAGCAGCGGCCGCGTGCCTTCCTGCGTCACCATGACGCACGACCCCGCGACCTGCGCGTCGTGCTGCGACAGGAACAGCGCCGACGGATTGCTGACGCCCTTCAGGCCGCGGTCGGTCATCGCGAAGACGCCGAGTTCGTTCACCGCGCCGAAGCGGTTCTTGAACGCCCGGATCAAACGGAACGACGAGTGCGTGTCGCCCTCGAAGTACAGGACCGTGTCGACCATGTGCTCGAGCACGCGCGGTCCGGCGAGCGAGCCCTCCTTGGTGACGTGGCCCACCAGGATCAGCGTCAGCCCGGCCTGCTTCGCCATCCGCGTCAGCTGCGCTGCGCACTCGCGCACCTGCGATACCGACCCGGGGGCCGACTGCAGCTGCTCCGAGTACACGGTCTGGATCGAATCGACCACGACGACCGCGGGCTTCTCCTCCAGCACGGTCGCGATGATCCGCTCGAGCGAGATCTCGGCCAGCAACCGCACGCCGCCGGCTTCCAGCCCGAGCCGCCGCGCGCGCAACGCGATCTGCGGCGCCGATTCCTCGCCGCTGATGTACAGCACCGACGTGGCGGACGACAGCGCGGCGAGCGACTGCAGCAGCAGCGTCGACTTGCCGATGCCCGGATCGCCGCCGATCAGGACCACGCCGCCCTCGACCAGGCCGCCGCCGAGCACGCGGTCGAATTCGTCGATGCCCGAGGGCACGCGCGGCATCTCCTTCGCCTGCACCTGCTTGAGCGACTGCACCGACGCCGTCGGCGCGAGCGGCGCGTACCGATGCTCGACCGTCGCCTCGACGCGCGCTTCGCTCAAGCGTGTTCCAGGCGTTGCAGTGCGGACACTGCCCCTGCCACTTGGGGCTGGCGCCGCCGCACTCGGCGCACACGTACTGGGTCCTGGCCTTGGCCATCATCAGGCCTCGACGACCGGCACGCGCGGCGCCAGCGCGCACATCAACTCGTACCCGACGGTGCCGGCGGCATTGGCCACTTCATCGATCGGCAACTGCACGCCCCACAACTCGACGGGCGAGCCGACGCCCGCCTCCGGCACGTGGGTCAGGTCGACGGTGATCATGTCCATCGAGACGCGGCCCGCGAGCGGGACGCGGACGCCCGGCCACGATGACCGGCGTGCCGTCCGGCGCGTGGCGCGGATAGCCGTCGGCGTAGCCGCACGCCACGACGCCGATCCGCGTGCGTCGCGGCGCGACGAAGCGCGCGCCGTACCCGACCGCCGCGCCCGCCTCGATCGTCTGCACGCCGATGATCCGCGACGTCAGCGCCATCGCCGCGCGCAGTCCCAGCGAAGCCGCCGGGTGATGCTCGTCGGTGGCGCCGCCGTAGAGCGAGATCCCGGGACGCACCGAGTCGCCGCCGACCTCCGGGTGCAGGAAGAGCGCGGCCGAGTTCGCGAGGCTGCGCGGCCCCGGCCACTCGGCCGTGACACCCTCGAACTCGTCGAGTTGTTCCGCGACCGGGACCGGCCCCGTCGCGCCGTGCGGGCGGTCGGCGTTGGCGAAGTGCATCATCAGCGTCAGCTCGCGCACCGAGTGAAGCCCGCGCAGCCGCTCATAGCGCCTGGACCGCGCGCTGCGGCCGGAAGCCGAGCCGGTTCATGCCGGTGTTGAGCTTCAGGTGGACCGACACCGGGCGCGCCGGACGATGGTGCTCGAGCATCTCGAGTTGCTCGCCGCAGTGAACCACCGTCGTCAGGTCGTGGTCGGAGCAGGCGGCGAGGTCCGCGGCCTCGAAGCACCCTTCGAGCAGCAGGATGGGCTTGCGCCAGCCCGCCTCGCGCGCGCGCCTGGCCTCGTCCAGGTCGAGCAACGCGAGTCCGTCCGCTTCCGCGAAGGCGCGCAGCGCGCGCGCGAGACCGTGCCCATAGGCGTTCGCCTTGACCACCGCCCACACGAACCGTCCGCGCGCCGCCTCGCGCGCACGGGCGAGGTTGTGGCGCAACGCGCCGAGGTCGATGGTGGCAAGGATGGGACGGGGCACGGTGGGCGACGGAGCGCGCGAGGGAAGACGCAGGCGCATAGCATAGCGATGCCGATGGCGGGTCCGCCGCAGGGGCTACGTGCTATAACGATCCGGCGGTCAACGCGCCATCGGTGAAGAGCGCGGACCGCGGTAGCTGCCACTCTGGAGACTCTTCGACTTGCCCGCATCGCGTTCTCGCTGCGGACCCGCCACGCCCATGAACCGCGGCTTCTACACCATCATGGCCGCGCAGTTCTTCTCGTCGCTGGCCGACAACGCGCTGCTGATTTCCGCGATCGCGCTGCTGCGCGAAATCGACGCCCCGGCGTGGATGACGCCGATGCTGAAGCTGTTCTTCGTCGTGTCCTACGTCGCCGCTGGCGGCCTTCGTCGGCGCCTTCGCGGACTCGTTCCCCAAGGGCAAGGTCATGTTCATCACGAACCTGATCAAGATCGGCGGCTGCCTCCTGATGCTGTTCGGCGCCCACCCGCTGCTCGCCTACGCGGTCGTCGGCTTCGGCGCGGCGGCCTACTCGCCCGCCAAGTACGGGATCCTGACCGAACTGCTGCCGCCGGAGAAGCTGGTCGTCGCCAACGGCTGGATCGAAGGACTGACGGTGACGTCCATCATCGTCGGCTTCCTGCTGGGCGGCATCCTGATCAGCCCGCGCATCGCCGAGTGGCTGCTGGCCTTCGACCTGCCGATGTTCGACACCGGCATCGACCTGCCGGCCGAATCGGCCATCGCGGTGATCACGAGCGTTTACGTGATCGCCACGCTGTTCAACCTCGGCATTCCGGACACCGGCGCCCGCTACGCGAAGCAGCACGTCCATCCGTGGAAGCTGCTGGTCGGTTTCGCCCACTGCTGCAGCGTGCTGTGGCGCGACAAGCTCGGCCAGATCTCGCTCTCCGTCACCACGCTGTTCTGGGGCGCAGGCGCCACGCTGCAGTTCATCGTGCTGAAGTGGGCCGAGCAGGTGCTCGGACTCGACCTGTCGCGCGCGGCGATCCTGCAGGCCGTGGTCGCGGTCGGCATCGCCATCGGGGCCGTCTACGCCGCCTCCACCGTCGCGCTGAAGCAGTCGATGCGCGTGCTGCCGGTCGGCGTGGCGATGGGACTCATCGTCGCGCTGGCCGCCTTCTACACGCCGGCGCTCGCGCCGGCCGGCGACGTCCACTTCGGCATTCGCGTCGATGAGCTGGTTCCTGCTGATCGCGTGCGTCATCCTCGTGCGTGATCGGCGGCCTGGCGGGCTACTTCGTCGTGCCGATGAACGCGCTGCTGCAGCATCGCGGCCACGTGCTGCTGTCGGCCGGGCCACTCGATCGCGGTGCAGAACTTCAACGAGAACCTGAGCATCCTCGTGATGCTGGGCCTCTACGCGCTGCTCGTGTGGTTCGACCTGTCGATCCGATCGGTGATGCTGCTGTTCGGCGTGTTCGTGGCGGTGTCGATGGTGCTGGTCATCGTCCGACACCGTTACAACCAGCGGCAGTTCGACTCGATCGCGCTGATCGGCCAGCTGAAGCACTGACGCTCGCGGTCAGCCCGAGGCTGCGCGCGCGTGCACGTCGCGCGCGAAGCAGAGGTCGGCCCACGACTTGGCCTTGTCCCCGAGGTTGCGCAGCAGGTAGGCCGGGTGGTACGTCACCACCACCGGGACGCGCCGGCCGGCGACATCGATGTGATGCACCTGCCCGCGCAGGCTGGCGATGCTGGCGTCGGTGCCGAGCAGCGCCTGCGCCGCGAAGCGGCCCATGACCACGACCAGCTTCGGATCGACGAGTTCGACCTGGCGGCGCAGGAAACGGCTGGCACTGCGCCACCTCCGCCGGCTCCGGGTTCCGGTTGCTCGGCGGGCGGCACTTCAGCACGTTGGCGATGAACACCGACTGCGGCGTCTCGCCTTCGCGCGTCAGCCCGATCGACGCCAGCATGTTGTCGAGCAGCTTGCCGGCCTGACCGACGAAGGGCTCCCCGCGCGCGTCCTCCTCCGCGCCCGGCGCCTCGCCGACCAGCATCCATTCCGCGCGCCGGTAGCCGACGCCGAACACGGCCTGCCTGCGCATCTCGCCGAGCGGACAGGCACGGCACTGCGCGGTCTCGGCCACCAGTTCGTCCCACTCGAGACGCGCGATGCGGGCAGCGCGCGGGTCGACCGTCCCGCTGTCCGAGCTGCCGCCGACGGATTTCGCTGCTGGCACACGGGGCCGAGGCCCATCGCATGCCACAGCCGGTGCCGGCGGGCGTCGAGCGTCACAGCGCAATCCTCATGACGATCGCATCCTCGCGTCCGCCGTGCGCCGGGTAGTAGCCGCGCCGCACGCCGATCCGCTCGAACCCATAGCGCTGGTACAGGCGCAGCGCCGCGTCGTTGGTCGGCCGAACCTCGAGCAGCATCGTGCGGCCGCCATGGCCGCGGGCGACGTCCGCCATCCAGTCCAGCGTCTGCCAGCCCAGGCCAGTGCGCTGGGCATGGCGCGCGACGCTGAGGTTCAGCAGGTGGGCCTCGTCGAGCGCCATCATCATCACGCTGTAGGCCGCCACCTGGCGCGTGGCGTCGCGCAGGACCCACGCGCTGTAACCGGCATGCAGCGCGTCGTGGAAGTTGCCGCGCGTCCACGGAAACGGATAGATCTCCTTCTCCGCGGCGGCGACCTCGTCGAGGTCCGCCTCCGTCATGGGGACGTAGCGATCCCGTCCGGCCGGGCAGTGCGCTCATTTGCCCCCTCGGCGCCCGAGCGCCGTCCCCCCAGGGGCGAGCGCGCTCGGAGCGGCCGGGCGCGCTCATTGACCGCCTTCTGCCGTCGCTCGTCGATGGTCAGAGCCACGCGGTCACGGACGTAGAGCGGAATCGCCTCGGCGGCCGCCACGGCGCGGCCGCGCCCGAAGTCGATGCGGGCGAGCCGCGCGATGTCGCCAGCGCCGCCGCGAAGCTCCGGCAGCCGGTCAGCCGCCAGCGTGCCCCAGGCCTCGCGGAAGACGCTGAGCGCGTCGCCGGCCACGAGGTCGGCGCCGGCTTCGCGGCGAATCGAATCGAGCGACCGCGGGCGACTCGAGCGCGGGCGCACGGAGCTCCGACACGACGTCGTCGTTGCGATACACGCCGCAGTACGCCTCGTGCATCCGTGCATCGATCGCGACCAGGGCGACGGCGGCACGCGGATGCCGGGCGAACGCCGCGGCCGCGAGCGCGCGCAGGTTGCCGACGCCGATCACCGGCCGCTTGCACGCGTACGCCAGGCCCTGCACGACTCCGCAGGCGATCCGCAGTCCGGTGAACGAGCCGGGGCCTGCGCCGAAGGCAAAGGCGTCGACGTCGCGCAGCTGCACGCCGCCCTCGCGCAGCACGGCGTCGATCAGCGGCAACACGCGGTCCGAGTGCTTCTGTCCGACCGCCTCGCTGCGCTCCACGAGCTCCGTGCGCAGCAGAGCCACCGAACACAGCTCGGTCGCGGTATCGATCGCGAGGATGACGGGAGCGGTCATGCGGAGGCCGCCGGAGCCAGTCCGGCGGACAGGAAGAAGTCGGGCGATTCTAGCGAACGGCCGCGCGGCAAACGCGGTCAGCCGCGCCTGCAATCGCTCGTCACGTTCATCGCCTGCCGTCCTTGCCCTTTCCCCGGTAGACGTCGCGCTGCGCTTCGCGGATCTGCTCGCGCAGCCGTTGCCGCTCCTCGGGCGACATCTGGTGCATCGGACGCGGCGGCGGACCGGCGCCCGGCTCCGGCGGGCGCTGTTCGGTGAAGCGATGGCGCATCGCCTGGCGCTCGTCGGGCGACATGTTCCGCCACATGTCGCGCCGCTGCTCCGGCGGCAGCCGGCGCAGCATCAGTTCGCGCTGCTCGGGCGACAGCCGCTCCCACATGCCGCGCCGCTGGTCCGGGGAGAGTCCCTCCCAGGCGCGCTGGCGCTCGTCCTGCGAGCGCGCGCCGCGCCAGGCCTCGCGCTGTTCGGGCGACATGCGCTCCCACATCTCGCGCCGCTGCTCCGGGGTCAGGCGCAGCCGCTGGGCCAGGATCGACACCGGACGGCCGCGAGCGCCGGCCCGGCGAGCGCGACCATGAGCGCGCACGCGAGGACGCGCGTCAGTGCGGGGAGACGGACCGACGAAGGTACGGCGAAGGCATGGACGGAATGCTAGTGGGCTGGCTCGACGACGGTGAAGAATTGTCCGCGCAACGGATGCGAGCGCCACGTAAATTCTGTAACACTTTGTGTGGGGCGCGCGCCTGCGGCGTCCCTGCCCCTAGCATCACGGCATTCGATCACGCCCGGACACCATGACGCGCAACGGTCCACCGAAGATCCTCGTCGTCGACGACGACCCGCGCCTGCGGGACCTGCTGCGCCGCTACCTGGGCGACAACGGCTTCGCCGTCGTCACCGCCGACGGCGGGCCGTCGATGAACCGGCTGTGGATGCGCGAGCGCTTCGACCTGCTGATCCTCGACCTGATGATGCCGGGCGAGGACGGGCTCGTCGATCATGCGCCGGCTGCGCGGCGCCAGCGACAACACCCCGATCGTGATGCTCACGGCCAAGGGCGAGGACGTCGACCGCATCGTCGGCCTCGAGCTGGGGGCCGACGACTATCTCCCGAAGCCGTTCAACCCGCGCGAACTGCTCGCCCGCATCAACGCGGTGCTGAGGCGCCGCGCGCCGGACGACGCGCCGGGCGCGCCGTCCGCGGACACCGAGCCTGTGCAGTTCGGCGAGTTCGTGCTCGACCTCGCGACCCGTTCCCTGACGAGGAACGGCGAGGACGTCCCGCTGACCACCGGCGAGTTCGCGGTGCTGAAGGCCTTCGCGCGCCACCCGCGCGTGCCGCTGTCGCGCGAGAAGCTGATGGAAATGGCGCGCGGCCGCGAGTACGAGGCGTTCGACCGCAGCCTCGACGTGCAGATCTCGCGACTGCGCAAGCTCGTCGAGACGGATCCGTCGAAGCCGCGCTACATCCAGACCGTCTGGGGGCTCGGGTACGTGTTCATTCCCGACGACCAGGGCTAGCGCCCATGCCAGGCCGATCCCTGCGTTCGCCCTCGCTGTTCTGGCGAACGCTGCTCCTCGTGCTGCTGCTGATCGTGGCCAGCCTCGGCGGCGTGGATCCAGAGCTTCCGCGTGTTCGAGCGCGCGCCGCGCGCGCAGAACATCGCGCAGCAGGTCGTATCCGTCGTCAACGTCACGCGCGCCGCGCTGCTCTACTCGGATCCCTTCGTCCGGCGCGACCTGCTCGCCGAACTGGCCGCCAACGAGGGCATCCGCATCTACCCGCTCGAGCCGACCGACACCGTCGCGCCGGTGACCGAGGCGCCGCTGATCCGCATGGCGGCGAAGCGGCATCGTCGACCGGCTCGGTCCCGACACGCAGGTCGCCTCCGCAGTGAACGGCATCCGCGGGCTGTGGGTGAGCCTGGCGCTCGACGACGACCGCTACTGGGTGTTCATCGACCGCGATCCGGCGGCGCGCACGTACGGCACGCAGTGGATCGGCTGGGCCGCGGTGGCGCTGCTGCTGTCGCTGATCGGCGCCGTCCTCATCACCCGGCTGATCAACCGGCCGCTGGCGCAGCTTTCGCGCGCGGCGGCCGACTTGGCAGCGGCCGCCAGCCGCGCGCCGCTGCCGGAAACCGGACCCGTCGAGATCCGCACGGTCAACGAGAACTTCAACCGCATGGTCGCCGACCTCGGCAAGCTCGAAGCCGACCGCGCGGTGCTGCTGGCGGGGATCTCGCACGACCTGCGCACGCCGCTGACCCGACTGCGCCTGGAAGTCGAGCTGGCCAGCGTGCCGCAGGAGGCGCGCGACGCGATGGCCGGCGACATCGAACAGATCGACAACATCGTGCATCAGTTCCTCGACTACGCGCGCAAGGAGCCGCAGGCGCCGGCCGAGGACATCGAACTCGGGCCACTGCTCGAGGCGGCCGTGCGGCGCGCGCGCATCGACGTGCAGCCGCTGTCGCGCGTCGACCTGCGCCTGGCGCCGGCGTGAAGGTGCGCGGGTACCGCACCGAACTGGATCGCGCCGTCGACAACCTGCTGACGAATGCGGTGCGCTACGGGCGGGATCCGAAGTCGGGCGCAGCTGAACGTCACCGTCAGCCTGGTGCGCAGCGACGACATGGCGATCGTCGGCGTCGCCGACAACGGACCAGGCGTGCCCACGGACCAGATCGAGCGGCTGATGCGGCCGTTCGAGCGCGGAGAGGCGGCGCGTTCGGGCAGCGGCGGAGCGGGACTCGGCCTGCCGATCGTGCAGCGCATCGCGCGCATGCACGGCGGCGACCTGCGCCTGCTCGCCAACGCGCCGCACGGGCTGCGCGCCGAACTGGCGCTGCCCGCGCTCTAGGGCCTGTTAACGCTTGGCTCGCGCATGCGCCGGGCCTTGGCGGGCCGCGCAGCTAGGCGCGGCGACGAGACCATTGCTGATGCAAGGCGAGGAGCCGCAACAACGCGGCGCGGTCCGCCAAGGCCCGGCCCGCAGGGTGATCCTCCAGAACGCCCGCACTCGTCGTTGCGCTGCCTTGACAGGGAGCCGCCCTGCCGGCGGCAGCGCGCCTAGATTGCGATCGTTCTGGAGGTCACGCATGTGCGATCCAAGCGTTAACAGGCCCTCGATCCGCCTCAGTCGGCGAACAGCAGCACGACGGCCTGCGCGGCGATGCCTTCGCCGCGCCCCGCATAGCCGAGCTTCTCGCTGGTCTTGCCCTTGACGTTGACGGCCCCGGCGTCGATGCCGCATTCGGCCGCGACCGCCGCGCACATGGCCGCCACGTGCGGGCCGATCCTCGGCCGCTCCGCGATCACCGTCGCGTCGACGTTGCCGACGCGCCAGCCGGCCGCGGCGGCGCGCGCCACGGCGGTCCGCAGCAGCACCCGGCTGTCCGCGTCCCGGAAAGCCGGGTCATGGTCGGGAAACAGCCGCCCGATGTCACCGAGCGCGGCCGCGCCGAGAATGGCGTCGGCGATCGCGTGCAGCAGCACGTCGGCGTCGGAGTGACCGAGCAGTCCGCGCTCGTGCGGAATCTCCACGCCGCCGATCACGAGCCGTCGGCCCGGAACCAGCGCGTGCACGTCGAAGCCCTGCCCCACCCGGATCTTCATGCCGTCCTTCCCGATCTAGAGACGTCCCTGCGCCCACAGGACCGCGCCGGCGAGGACGACGTCTTCGGGCGTGGTGACCTTCAGGTTCGACGAAACGCCCGCCACGAGACGCGGCGCGTGGCCGGCGCGTTCCATCGCGCTGGCCTCGTCGGTGATGCCTTCAAGCGAGCCGCACGCCAGCGCCGCGCGCAGGGATCCGATGCGGAACAGCTGCGGCGTCTGCGCGCACCAGAGTGACGAGCGGTCGAGCGTCGTTGCGATGCGGCCTCCCTCGCCGCGCTTCAGCGTGTCGCTCAGCGGCACGGCGAGCAGTCCGCCACTGTCCTCGTCGCCGGCCTCATCGATCAGTAGGGCGAGCTGTGCCGCGCCGAGGCACGGGCGCGCGGCATCGTGCACGAGCACGCGGTCGTTGTCTTCGCAGCGCCCGGCGATCGCATCGAGTCCGTTGCGCACGGACTCCGCGCGCGTTGCGCCGCCGACCGGAAGAAACTCGACACGCCCGGCCTCGACTCGCATGGAGCGCCACCGCGTGTCGGCGGGCGCGACGACGACGAACACGCGCTCGATGCGCGCATCGGCCAGCATTGCGTCGATCGAGTGTTCGAGCATCGGCTTGCCGCCGAGCGCCAGGTACTGCTTCGGACCGCTGTCGGCTCCCATGCGGGAGCCCACGCCCGCCGCAGGAATGAGTCCGAAGTAACGAACGGAGTGACGCAACGCGGATCCCGGCCCGGGTGGAATCGAAAGTGCTTCGTATAATAGCGACCGAGTTCGGCAGCTCGCGAGCGTGGCTCGGCTGCCGTTTTTCATTTGTGAATCACGAAGTCCCCACCGCCGCGCCCGCGGCCCCGCTGTCGGGCCTCTCCTCGCAGACCCTTCCGTCCGCAGGGACTCGTGTCGCCGTCGCGCGGCCGCCGGGTTCCGGCGACGCACTGCTGCTGGCGGAGACCGCGACGACTGCGCGGACGGCGAGGCGCCTGCTGGTCG
Organism: uncultured beta proteobacterium; assembly: GCA_963841815.1. GTDB lineage: Bacteria > Pseudomonadota > Gammaproteobacteria > Burkholderiales > Burkholderiaceae_F > JAOUJD01. Next base: position 42,671 of record CAWJEE010000013.1, read on the forward strand.
TGGTCGCGGCCGACGCGCTCGACGCGCAGCGCCTCGTCGACGAAATCCGCTACTTCGAGCCAACGCTGACCGTCCGTCCGCTGCCTGACTGGGAGACGCTGCCCTACGACACGCTGTCGCCGCACCAGGACCTCGTTTCGGAACGGCTGGAGACGCTCTATCGCCTGAGCCAGCCGGCCGCCGGCGGGATGGACGTGCTCGTCGTTCCCGCGACCACGGCGCTGCACCGGATGGTCGCCCCCGCAGTACGTCGCCGGCCACACCTTCTTCTTCCGCCAGGGCCAGAAGGTGGACGTCGAGGCGCTGCGGGCCCAGCTCGTGTTCGCCGGCTACCAGCACGTTTCGCAGGTGGTCGCGCCGGGCGAGTTCGCGATCCGCGGCGGACTGCTCGACCTGTTCCCGATGGGTTCGGCGCTGCCGTACCGGCTCGACCTGCTCGACGACCAGTTGGAGACGATCCGGGCCTTCGATCCGGATACGCAGCGCGGCCTTTATCCGGTCCCGGACATCCGCCTGCTGCCCGGGCGGGAGTTCCCGATCGACGAAGGGGCCCGGCAGGCGTTCCGCCGCCGCTGGCGCGACCGAATCGAGGGCGATCCGAGCCGATCGAGCGTCTACAAGGACGTCGGCAACGGCATCGCGTCGCAGGGCATCGAGTACTTCCTGCCGCTTTTCTTCGACGAGACGGCGACACTGTTCGACTACCTGCCCGCGGACGCCGTGGTCGTCATGCACGGCGCCATCGAGGCCGCCATCCAGCGCTTCTGGAACGAGACCAGCGAACGGCATCGCTTTCTCGCGCGGGACGCGTCCTGCCCGATCCTGCCGCCGGCCGACCTCTTCCTCAACGCGGAACAGTTCTTCGCGCATGCCAAGGCGCACGGTCGGATCGCCCTGGGCGAAGGCGCCCACGCGAGCTTCGAACCGCTGCCGGCGCTGGCGGTCGAGCGGCGCGCCGACGATCCCGTGCAGAAGCTGCGCGACTACGCGGCGCGCTTCGGCGGGCGCGTGCTGATCGTGGCCGACGCCGCCGGACGGCGCGAGACGATCGGGCAGATGCTCGCCGAGTACAAACTGCGCGTACGCCGACAACGCGGACTTCGCCGCCTTCGTGGCGTCGGACGCGCGGCTCGCGCTCGGCGTCGCTCCGCTGCACGAAGGCTTCGTCCTGCGCGAGCGCGGGCTGGCCATCATCACGGAGACCGAGCTCTACGCCTCCAGCCCGCGGCGGCTGCGCGGCAAGCAGCGCGAACGCGCCTCCAACGTCGAGGCGATGATCCGCGACCTCGCGGAGTTGCGCGTGGGCGATCCGGTGGTGCACGTCGAGCACGGCATCGGCCGCTACCTGGGCCTGGAGACGATGGACCTGGGCGAAGGGGCGACCGAGTTCCTGCGCCTCGAGTACGCCAACGAGGCGAGCCTGTACGTCCCGGTGGCGCAGCTGCACCTGATCGGCCGCTACAGCGGAGCGGATCCCGACGCCGCACCGCTGCACCAGCTGGGCGGGGCCGACTGGGACAAGGCACGGAAGAAGGCGGCGAAGCAGGTGCGCGACACCGCCGCCGAACTTCTGAACCTCTACGCGCTGCGCGCCGCGCGCAAGGGCCACGCGTTCGAATTCAGCCAGCACGACTACGAGGCGTTCGCCGAGGGATTCGGCTTCGAGGAAACGCCTGACCAGCAGGCGGCGATCGACGCCGTGCTGAAGGACATGAGCGCCGGATTCCCGATGGACCGGCTGGTGTGCGGCGACGTCGGCTTCGGCAAGACCGAAGTGGCGCTGCGCGCCGCGTTCGCGGCCGTCGCCGGCGGCAAGCAGGTTGCGGTCCTCTGTCCGACCACGCTTCTGGCCGAGCAGCACGTCGAGACGTTCCGCGACCGCTTCGCCGAATGGCCGGTCAAGGTGGTGGAGCTGTCGCGCTTCCGCTCGGCCAGGGAAGTCGGGGAAGCGATCGCCGGCATCGCCAACGGCACGGTCGACGTCGTGATCGGGACGCACAAGCTGCTCTCGAACGACATCCGATACGCGAACCTCGGGCTGGTCATCATCGACGAGGAACACCGGTTCGGCGTGCGGCAGAAGGAGCGCTTCAAGGCGCTGCGCGCCGAAGTGGACGTCCTGACGCTGACCGCCACGCCGATCCCGCGCACGCTCGCGCTGTCGCTCGAGGGGATCCGCGAGTTCTCGGTCATCGCGACCGCTCCGCAGCGACGGCTCGCAATCAAGACGTTCGTGCGCAAGGAATCGGCGAGCCTGGTGCGCGAGGCGGTCCTGCGCGAGCTCAAGCGCGGCGGCCAGGTGTATTTCCTGCACAACGAGGTCGAGACGATCGGGAACCGGCGCGCGCGGCTGGCGGAACTGCTGCCGGAAGCGAGCATCGAGATCGCCCACGGCCAGATGGGGGAACGCGACCTCGAGCGCGTGATGCGCGACTTCTACCACCAGCGCTTCAACGTCCTGCTGTGCTCGACGATCATCGAGACCGGCATCGACGTGCCGACCGCGAACACGATCATCATCCACCGCGCCGACAAGTTCGGGCTGGCCCAGCTGCACCAGCTGCGCGGCCGGGTCGGTCGCTCGCACCACCAGGCTTATGCCTACCTGATGGTGCCCGACGAGGGCGGACTGACGAAGAACGCCGAGAAGCGCCTGGAAGCGATCCAGAACCTCGAGGAACTCGGCAGCGGGTTCTACCTCGCGATGCACGACCTAGAGATCCGCGGGGCGGGCGAGGTCCTCGGCGAGAACCAGAGCGGCAACATGCAGGAGGTCGGGTTCGACCTCTACACGCAGATGCTGAACGCCGCCGTGCGCGCGCTGCGCTCGGGCCGCGAGCCGGACCTGCTCGCGCCGCTGGCGGCCGTCACCGAGATCAACCTGCACGTACCCGCGCTGCTCCCGCCGGATTTCGTCAACGACGTGCACCAGCGGCTGTCGATGTACAAGAAGCTCGCCAGCTGCGACGACGAGGACGACCTGATCCGGCTGCAGGAGGAACTCGTCGATCGCTACGGCAGGCTGCCGGAGGCGGGCAAGGCGCTGATCGACACGCACCGGCTGCGGCTGCTCGCCGAGCCGTTGGGCGTGAAGAAGATCGACGCGTCGGGCGAGGCGATCGTGATCAGCTTCGTCCCGGAGCCGTCCTTCGACACGGCGAAGCTCATCGCGCTGATGCAGAAGTCGCGCACCATGCGCCTGTCCGGCCCCACACGGTTGCGCATCGAGGAGAAGGTCCCGACGCTCGAGGCGCGCCTGGCGCGCCTGCGCGAGGTCTTCCGGGCGCTGCGCTGAGGGCGGCCCGTTCCACACCGGGCCGGAAGGTTCACTAAACTCGGGCCGCCATGAAAGACCTCGTCCTGCTGGGCCCCAACATCAACCCGGAGGCACTCGACACGTTCAAGGTCGTGTGCACGCCGGAGCGCATCACCACCGCGCGCCAGTCCGCCCGCTGCACCGGAGTGCGCGACGACCCGGAGACGCGCAAGGCCGTCGCCGGCCTCGCGAGCTACTGGAAGATCGATGCCGCGTTCGTCAATCCGGCGGCGCGCCTGTCCGACTTCCGGCTGCTGGCGATGGACATGGACTCGACGCTGATCAACATCGAGAGCCTCGACGAGGTCGCGGCCTGCGCCGGCAAGGGACCGGAGGTCGCTGCGATCACGGAGGCTGCGATGCGCGGAGAGATCGCGGACTACAAGGAGAGCCTGCGCCGCCGCGTGGCGATGCTCGAGGGGACCGATGCCGCCCTGCTGCAGCGTGTGCTCGACGACAAGCTGCGGCTCAACCCCGGCGCCGAGGACCTGATCCGCGCGTGCCAGAAGGCCGGCCTCAGGACGCTGCTCGTCACCGGCGGCTTCACGTTCTTCACCGACCGCATGCGCGAGCGGCTCGGGTTCGACTTCACGCGCGCCAACGAACTCGAGGTCATCAACGGCCGGTTGACCGGCCGCGTGACCGGGCCGGGGGGCGGGGAGATCATCGACGCCGAGGGTAAGGCACGCGCGCTCGCCGAAGCGTGCGAGCACCTGGGATGTTCGACCGGCCGCGCCATTGCGATCGGCGACGGCGCCAACGACCTGAAGATGATGAAGCTCGCCGGGATTTCCGTGGCCTACCGGGCCAAGCCCATCGTGCACCAGCAGGCCACGAACGCGCTCAACCACGCTCGCCTCGACGGCGTCCTCGCGTGGTTCACGAACGAAGCGCGCGCGATCAGCCAGCCTTCGGCGGCGTGATCCAGATGCGCTCGTCGCCGGTGTCGATGTGGACGAAATTGCGGCCGGGATAGAAGCCCGTCCCGCCGCGACCCAGCACGCTCGCCATTCCGGCGAGACGAACGTTCTTCACGCCGGGAACGGTGACGTCGGCGGCCTTGCCGAGCAGGTGACGCGAGGCGAGCGCCGCGCCTTCGAGTTTCTGGTTCGTGTTGCGCGTCCGGTATCCCGAGTGGATCTCGAGCGGTGCGCGGACGCCGCTCTTCGCCAGCCACACCTGCAGGCCGGCCAGCACGTCGAGCAATCCGTGGTCGATTGGAAAGACGCGGTCGGCCTGGACGTCGCGCAGGGCCCAGCAGATCTGCAGGTACTGCTCGCGGTCGTAGCCGCGCTCGGCGCTCCAGTACGTCGCTTCGAGCTGCTCCTTGCCGCGAACCAGCCAGATCGACCGGCGCTCGGCCAGGAGTTCCTTCAGCGCGCTCGTTCGGCGCCGGCGCCTCGGGCGCGGCCGCCAGCGCCGGCGCGACGGCGGCGCAGCCCGCTGAAATGAGCAGGCGCCGCCGCCAATGGAAGAACGCGTCAGGAATCATCGATCGCGACAGGAACCCTCGGAGTCCCGCTCCGACGGGCGGCATGCCAAAGGACGTCAAGCTTACATCCGCTCGAAGATGGCCGCGATCCCCTGGCCGCCGCCGATGCACATGGTGACCAGCGCGTAGCGGCCGCCCGATCCGCTGCAGTTCGTACAGCGCCTTCACCGTGATGATGGCGCCGGTCGCGCCGATCGGATGGCCCAGCGAGATGCCGCTGCCGTTCGGATTGACCTTGTCGGCCGGGAAGCCCAGGTCCTTGGCGACCGCGCAGGCCTGCGCCGCGAACGCCTCGTTCGCCTCGATCACGTCGAGCTGCGACACCGTGATCCCCGCACGCTCCAGCGCCTTCCGCGACGCCGGCACCGGGCCGATGCCCATGTACTTCGGGTCGACGCCGGCGTGCCCGTAGGCTGACGAGCCGCGCCAGCGGCTTCAGGCCGCGCTTCTCGGCCACCGAGCGCTCCATCATCACGACGGCGGCCGCGCCGTCGTTGATGCCGCTCGCGTTGCCGGCCGTGACCGTCCCGTTCTCCTTGACGAACACCGGCTTCAGCTTCGCCATGTCGGCCATCGACGTGCCTTCGCGGAAGTGTTCGTCGGTGTCGAACACGGTCGGTCCCTTCTTGCCCTTCACTTCGATCGGCAGGATCTGGCTCTTGAAGTAGCCCGCCTTGGTCGCATTGGCCGCGCGGCGATGGCTCTCGACCGCCAACTGGTCCTGCTCTTCGCGGGTGATGCCCCACTTCGCCGCCACGTTCTCGGCGGTCACGCCCATGTGCACGACGTCGAACGGGTCGTGCAGCGCACCGACCATCATGTCGATCGCCTTCATGTCGCCCATGCGCTGGCCCCAGCGGCCGCTCGGAATGACGTAGGGGCCGCGCGACATGCACTCCGCGCCGCCGCCGATCGCGATGTCCGCGTCGCCGAGCATGATCGTCTGCGCGGCCGACACGATCGCCTGCAGGCCGCTGCCGCAGAGACGGTTCAGCGTGAGGCACGGGGCTTCCTTCGCCACGCCGCCGTTGACTGCCGCCACGCGCCCGAGGTACATGTCCTTCGGCTCGGTGTTGAGCACGTGGCCGAACACGACATGGCCGATCTCTTCGCCCTTGACGGCGGCCCGCTTCATCGCCTCGGCCACGACCAGGGCGCCGAGCTGCGTCGGCGGGACGTCCTTCAGGCTTCCTCCGAACGTCCCGATCGGGGTCCGCACCCCACTGACGACGACGACTTCGCGCATAGTGATCTCCCGGAATCCAGTGGTGATTAGGCGACCGCCCGCAGGGCGGTCCGCTTGGCCGGCCATTCTTGCACGGGGCCGACCCTCTCCGTTGACATGGGTTGAAGCCGCCTGGGTGCTCAGAACCGCGCCATCAGCCCGATCTTCGCCTCGACCTGTGTCACGGTGTCGCTCTTCAGGACGACGACGCAGCCGCCGGAGCAGAGGAAGCCCCCGGAGCTGTTGACGAAGGTGAGGTACCCGCGCGCCTCGGCTCGCAGCGCCAGCGGTCGCCGAGCGGCAGGTAGTACCCGAAGCCGACGTTCATCGACGGCTTGTACTCGTTGCCGAAGCCGGTCGTGCCCGGACTGAACTGCGTCACCCCTACGCCACCGACGGCATAGAAGCCCTGCCCGACCGCGCGATCGACGAACACGGTGCCGCCCACGTGCAGATGACGGATCGTGAGGTCGAACGGCGCGGCGCCGCCGCCCGGCGTCAGCGTCGTCGACTGCTGGTTGTACAGCAGCTGCAGTTCGCGCGACGCGTCGAACGGCATGCCGATGGCGACGCCGAACGTGGCGCCGTTCTTGACGTCGGCGCTCGTGCTGTTCGTCGCGTTGTCGATCCCGCTGGTGCCCGCGTATCCGGCAAACAGCGTGACCGAGGCCTGTGCCGCGGCGGGTGAAGCGGCGCACAGCATCGCGGCAGCAAGCGCCGATGCCAGCAGTGTCTTGATTTTTTTCATGACCAGTGACGTTGCCACACAGGAGCCACTTCCGGCAAGGAGTCCACGCGCTCCATCGCGTCGCAGAACGCGGGATGCCGCGCGCGCAAGTGCTCGCGCATCTTCCACCACCTCGAGAGATTCGCGAAATAGATGTCGCAGACGTACGGCCGCTCGCCGAGGAAGAAACGGCTGCCCGAGTGCGCGCCCGCAACGATGTCCCATCCGAGCGCCATTCGCGCCACGGCGCCGTCCCGGACGGCCGCTAGCGACGTGTCGTCGGCCGCCGTCGTCCAGCGCTCGGGATAGTCGGCGATGCCGACCGCCGTGTAGACCGTCGACGCCGCGAACTGCATCCAGCGCAGGCAGGCCGCGCGCTCGCGCGTGGAAGGCGCGGGCGCCCAGTCGCCGGGATGACGCTCGAGCAGCGTCCACAGGACCGCGACGCTCTCTGTCAGGACTTCGCCGCCCGGCGTAACCAGGGTCGGCAGCTGCGCGAGCGGATTGACGGTCTTCAGTTCGTCGTAGCACGGGCCGACCGGGTCCGTCCACGGGGCGGCCTCCCGCAGCTCAACGTCGAGGCCGAGCGCGCTCATCAGGACCTCGACGCTCGCGGCTCCCGAGCGCTTGCCGGTGTAGAGCGTGTAGCGGGTCGTCATGCCATCTTCCCGTGCAGGTCGTGCTCCTCGGCGCTGGCGATCGCGACGTCGACGAAGTCGCCCACGTTCACCTTGCGTCGCCCTTTCCGGACGTACACCACGCCGTCGATCTCCGGCGCGTCCGCACCGGTTCGACCGATCGCGACGGTCGGCCCGACCTCGTCGATGAGGACGCGTTGCGTGGTGCCGACCTTGCGCGCCAGCCGCGCGGCCGAGATGTCCTGCTGCACCTGCATGAAGCGCGCGCGGCGTTCCTCGCGCACTTCCTCGGGCAGCTTGCCGGGCAGCGCGTTCGCTGCCGCGCCCTCGACCGGGGAATAGGCGAAGCAGCCCACGCGATCCAGCTGCGCCTCGCGCAGGAAGTCCAGCAGTTCCGCGAACTCGGCCTCGGTCTCGCCCGGGAATCCGGCGATGAAGGTCGACCGGAGCGTGATGTCGGGACACACCTCGCGCCACGCGCGGATGCGCTCGATGTTCTTCTCGCCCGACGCCGGCCGTTTCATCAGCTTCAGGATGCGCGGGCTGGCGTGCTGGAACGGCACGTCGAGGTACGGCAGCACCCTGCCTTCGGCCATCAGCGGGATCACGTCATCTACGTGCGGATACGGATACACGTAGTGCAGCCGAACCCACGCGTCGTGCGAATGCGCCAGCTGCCCGAGCTCCCGCACCAGTTCGTGCATCCGCGTCTTCACGGCGCGGCCGGCGACGAAGTCGAGCTTGTAGCGAACGTCGACGCCATAGGCGCCGGTGTCCTGCGAGATCACCAGCAGCTCCTTCACGCCCTGCCGGAGGAGGTTCTCCGCCTCGCGCATAACCTGTCCGATCGGACGGCTCACGAGGTCGCCACGCATCGACGGGATGATGCAGAAGCTGCAGCGATGGTTGCAGCCCTCGGAGATCTTCAGATAGGCGTAGTGCCTGGGAGTCAGCTTGATCCCCGCTGGCGGCACCAGGTCGCTGAACGGGTCGTGCGGCCTCGGCAGGTGGCGGTGGACGTGGTCGAGCACCTCGCCCGCCGCGTGTGGGCCGGTGACTGCCAGGACCTTTGGATGCACCTTCGCGACGAGGTTCTCGCCGCCCGCGGTCTTCGCCCCGAGGCAGCCGGTGACGATCACCTTGCCGTTCTCGGCCAGCGCCTCGCCGATCGCATCGAGCGACTCCTGCACGGCGGCATCGATGAAGCCGCAGGTGTTGACGATCACGAGGTCGGCGTCCTCGTAGGTCGGGCTGGTCGCGTAGCCCTCGGCGCGCAGCTGGGTGACGATCAGTTCGGAGTCGACCAGCGCCTTCGGGCAGCCGAGCGAAACGAAGCCGATGGACGGCGCCGCGGCGGCGGGCGGACCTTTGCGAGGCCGCCGCGCGGCCGACGTGGCGGTCATCGGAGCGGCAGGAACTACTTCTTGGCGTCGCCCGGGAAACCCGGGAAGCCGCTGAACATCGAGCGCGTCTGGTTCTGCATGTTCTCCTGCATCTGCACGAACATGTTCTTCGACTGCTCGAGGTAGGTCGACATCATCGACTGCATCATCGGCGACTGCATGTTGACGAACTGCGCCCACATGTCCGGCCCGATCTTGTTCGTGTCGTAGAACGCCTTGCTCTGCTCCTGCAGCTTGCTCTGGATGTCGATGAAGGCCTGGATGTTCTTCTCGAGGTACGACCCCATCATGCCCTGCATGGCATTGCCGTAGAAGCGGATCACGTGCGCGAGCATCGGCGCGCTGAACATCGGCATGCCGCCCGCCTCCTCCTCGAGAATGATCTGCAGCAGGATCTGCCGCGTCAGGTCCTCGCTGCTCTTCGCGTCGACGACCTGGAACTCTTCCTGGTCGACCACGAGTTGCTTGACGTCGGCCAGCGTGATGTAGGTGCTCGTCTGCGTGTCGTACAGCCGACGGTTCGGATACTTCTTGATCAGGCGAACGGACGTAGCCATGTCTCCTCGTTTCTCGTCGGCGCGATTTCGCGGGTGGGTCCCGGTGCGGCGTTCGCCCGGAACTCCGGTATGTATTGCAGCCCATTCTAATCAAATTGCCGCAGCGCAGCGGACGCTTCACGCCTTACCGACCGACGGACGTCTCTGCCAGAATTGCCAGTTGATTCACGCCGGCCACTTTCGCCCGGTCCCCGACACGCCAACGAAGGAGACGTTTCGATGTATCGCCGTGGATTCCTGCTGCACCGCCTGGCGCTCGCCGCCGCCCTCGCCTTCGCGTCCGGCGCGGCCCTGGCAGGCACCGTCACCGTCGTCACCTCCTTTCCGAAGGAGCTGACGGCCGCCTACAAGGCGGCCTTCGAAAAGGCCAATCCGGACATCAAGGTCGAGATCCTGAACAAGAACACGGTGCAGGGCATCGCCTATCGTGCGCGAGACTGCCGGCGGGCCAGCGGCCCGACGTGTTCTGGGCCTCGGCGCCGGATGCGTTCGAGGTGCTGGCGCGGCCAGAAGCTGCTCGACAACGTGGCCGACGCTCGCCAACAAGGCGACGCCGGCCAAGGTCGGCAACTACCCGATCAACGACCCGAAGGGCTTCTACCTCGGCCAGGCGCTGGCGGGCTACGGGCTGATGTGGAACACCCGCTACCTGACGGCCAACAAGCTGCCCGCGCCGACGCAGTGGGCCGACCTGGTGAAGCCGGTGTACTTCGGCCACGTCGCGATGAGCTCGCCGTCGCGTTCCGGCACCACGCACCTGACGGTCGAGACCATGCTGCAGGGCGAAGGCTGGGACAAGGGCTGGAGCCAGCTGCTGCAGATCGCCGGCAACAGCGCGGCCATCACCGAGCGCAGCTTCGGCGTGCCCGACGGCGTCAACAACGGGCAGTTCGGCGTCGGCCTGGTGATCGACTTCTTCGGCCTGGCGGGCAAGTACTCGGGCTTCCCGGTCGAGTTCGTCTATCCGGACGTGACGGCGGTGGTGCCGGCCAACATCGCGCTGGTCGCCGGCGGCAAGAACACCGCCGAGGCGAAGAAGTTCATCGCAGCTACACCGTCTCGAGCCAGAAGGCCAGGAACTGCTGCTCGACCCGAAGATCTCGCGCCTGCCGATCCTGCCGCCACGCGCAGCTGGGCGGCAAGGTGCCGGCCGGCTACCCGAACCCGTTCGAGATCGCCAAGCGCGCCAAGGTGAACTTCAACTCCGACCTGTCGGAAGACGCGCTACAACGTGGTGCTCGTCGATGTTCGACCAGACCATCACCTTCCGGCTGAAGGAGCTGCAGGCCGCCACGAAGGCGATCCACGAGGCCGAGGCGGCGCTGGCCAGGAAGCCCGAACGCCGCAGGCGGCGGAGCTGCTCAAGCAGGCGCGCGAGCTGGCCTTCACGCCGGTCGTCTGCGCCGTCGCTGGCCGGCGACAAGGACTTCCTGACGGTGTTCACGCGAACAAGAAGGAAGTCGCGGTCAACAAGCAGGTCACCGGCCTGGAGGACAGCTGGAACCGCAAGGCGCGCGAGAACTACGCGAAGGCGCGCGGAGCTGGCCGAGCAGGCCGCTGGCACTGGCCAAGTAACAGCGCGTCGGCGGCGACCCTCGACGCCGACGCCGGCGCGCCGCGCACCGGCGCCCGCGGCGGCTGCGCCGGCGCCTGGGCGCCTCGTGGCGGTCGTTGCTGGTCCTGGCGGCGATCGCCGCCTTCCTGCTGCTGTTCTCTGGTGCTGCCGGTCGGCACGGTCTTCGTCACCGCCTTCCTCGACGGCGACGGCACGCTTCACGCTCGGCCACTTCGCGACGTTCTTCTCGACCAGGGCCTGATGCGCGAGTCGTTCTTCAACAGCCTCTACGTGGCGCGTGATGTCAGCGTGTCTTCGCCGCGCTGATCGCGGTGCCGCTGGCCTACTTCACGGTGCGCTTCGAGTTCCGCGGCGCGCTGCTGATCCAGACGCTGGGCGTGCTGCCGCTGATCATGCCGCCCTTCGTCGGCGCGGTGGCGATGCAGCTGATCTTCGGGCGCTCGGGCTCGGTCAACCTGCTGCTCGACGAGCACTTCGGCTGTCACGCTGCCGATCATGGAGGGCCTCAACGGCGTGATCTTCGTCGAGACGCATCCACTACTTCCCGTTCATCCTGATGAACCTGACCGTCGCGCTGCGCAACATCGACGGCGCGATGGAAGAAGCGGCGCATGAACCTCGGCGCCAGCGGCTGGCGGCTCTTCTGGCGCGTGATCTTCCCGCTGGCGCATGCCCGGCTATCGTCGCCGGCGCCTCGCTCGTCTTCGTCAAGGTGTTCGACGACCTCGGCACGCCGCTGGTGCTGGGCCAGACCAACCTGCTGGCGCCGCAGGCCTACCTGCGCATCACGCAGGTCGGGCTGGAAGACCCGCTCGGCTACGTGATCAGCGTGATCATGATCGTGTTCTCGATCGCTCGCGATGGCGCTGTCGGCGCGGGTGCTGAAGGGCAAGGACTACTCGACGCTGCAGAAGGGCGGCGCCAGCATCGCAGCGGCGCCGGCTGACGCCGCTGGGCTCGGTCGCTGGCCTACGCCTGGATCGTGCTCGTGCTGCTGGTCGTGCTGTCGCCGCACCTCGGCGTGCTGCTGCTGTCGTTCGCGCAGGTGTGGAGCTTCTCGCCGCTGCCCGACGCCTACACGCTGGCGCACTACGCCACCGTGTTCCAGGACTCGAGCGGCATGATCCGCAACACGCTGCTGTACTGCGGCCTGGCCGCGGTGATCGACGTGGTGCTCGGCGTGACGATCGCCTACCTGATCCTGCGCACGCACGCTGCCGGCGCGGCAGTGGCTCGACTGGATCGCCACCGCCTCGCTCGCGGTGCCGGGCATCGTGCTGGCGATCGGCTACCTGCGCCTCTTCAAGGGCGTCGAGCTGCCGGGCACCGACGTGCTGGTCACCAGCACCTGGGTCCTGATCATGCTGGCCTACGCCGTGCGCCGCCTGCCCTATGCGCTGCGCTCGTGCATGGCGGCGCTGCAGCAGGTGCACGTGTCGCTCGAGGAAGCCGCCGAGAGTGCTGGGCGCGACCAAGCTGCGCACCATCCGCCGCGTGGTCGTGCCGCTGATGGCCGGCGGCATCCTCGCCGGCTTCGTCACCAGCTTCATCACCGCGGCGGTGGAACTGTCGGCCACGATCCTGCTGGTCGTCGGCCGAATCGCAGGCGCCGATGAGCTACGGCATCTACCTCTACATGCAGATCGTGTCCGGCCGCGGCCCGGGCGCGGCGCTGGGCGTGCTGGCTCGTCGCTGACGTCGCGATCGGCACCTACCTGTCGCACCTGCTCGTGGAGCGGGCGCAGCAAGACTCTGGAGCACGCGACGATGAAGGCGGTCGCAGTCTGAAGATGCATCGTGCATGCCGCGACTCGGCTGCTACGGCACCAACCGAGGTGCTGCGCGACGTCAACCTCGACATCGAGCCGGGCGAGTTCTTCGCGCTGCTCGGCCCGTCGGGTTCCGGCAAGTCGCACGCTGCTGCGGCTGATCGCCGGCTTCAACCAGCACCAACCGCGGCCGAGTTGCTGGTCGACGGCGTCGACATCACCGGCGAGCCGCCGCTGGGCACGCAACATCGGCATGGTGTTCCAGAGCTATGCGCTGTGGCCGCACCTGACGCGTGTGCGACAACGTCGCCTTCGGCCTGGTCGAGCGCAAGGTCGCGCGCGACGAGATCCGCCGACGCAAGGTCGGCGCGGCGCTCGAACTGGTCGGCCTGACGGACTATGCGCAGCGCCGGCCCAACCAGCTGTCGGGCGGCCAGCAGCAGCGCGTGGCGCTGGCGCGCACGATCGTCATCGAGCCGCAGGTGCTGCTGCTCGACGAGCCGCTGTCGAACCTGGACAAGACGCTGCGCGTGCAGATGCGCCAGGAACTGCTGGCGCCTGCAGCGCCGGCTCGGCATCACGACGATCTTCGTCACGCACGACCAGGAAGAGGCGATGACGACCGCCGACCGCATGGCCGTGCTCGACAAGGGCGTGGTGCAGCAGGTCGGCACCCCGCGCGAGCTCTACGACGCGCCCGGCCAACCGCTTCGTCGCCGAATTCGTCGGCACCACGAACCTGCTGCCGGCGCGGCGACCCGGACCGCAACATCTTCGTCGCCGATGGTCTCGGGGACCTGCCGCTGCAGTCGCCGGGGAACGGCCGGGCCATTTCGGTGCGGCCCCACGCACTGACCATCGCCGCTGTCCGCGACGACCGGCGCGTGTGGTTCGACGGCGAGGTCAGGGAGAGCGAGTTCCTCGGCGAGTTCACGCGGTACGCAGTGCAGGTCGGAGACAACGTGCTGACCGCCGACACGCCGCACCTGTCGACCACGCCCATCTACCCGCCAGGCAGCCGGGTCCAGGTCGGCATTGATCCGGCCGAACTCCGGCTGTTGCCGTAAGTCGTCCCCGCCTTCGGCAAGTCGAACGGCCCGGACGGGCCGTTTGACTCGCCGTCAGATCGCTCCGCGCGCCGGGCCGGACGCCGTCAGCCCCCCGATCGAAGTCAGCGCTGCCGCTCGAGCCTCGCGATGACGGCTTCACACCGCTGGCGATCGCGGGCGTCCACCACACCTGGCAGGCCGGCCCACTTGAGCAGCACGTCCGCGGCGCTCGCGGCGCCACCCGAGGCGGTTCGCTTGAAACGATCCCGCAGTTCCCTGACCTGCACTGCCAGTCGCTCCTTCTGCAAGTCAGCCGGACTTGGGATGCCGAGCATCAGTTCGAGTTCGAGCAGCGCGTCGCGACGCTCGGCGGCGCAGTCCCGGATCCGGTCGACATGGTCGTAGCGCGCGTCCGCGTCGCCGAGCGCCCGCAACGCGGCGTCGCGCCGCCCGGCCAGCCTGTTCTCCCAGTCGGCGGACAGCGGCGGCAGCGCGGACCAGCGCTGCTGCACGCCCTCGGCCACGGCGGCATCCGCATCGCCCTCCTTCGATGACAAGGGCATCGAGCTCCTCGCACAGCTGTTCCCTGGCGAGCCGCGTCCTCCACACTTCAGCTTCGACGCGGCGGCTGCGCCCGCGCAGCATCTCGTCGACGCCGGCGCGCGCGCGCTTGAAGCGCGCGTCGATTGCCGCGGGCGCCGGGCCGTTGTCAGCGATCGCCTTGCGCCACTGCTCCTGCGCTTCGCGCTGGACGCGTCGAATCTCCGCTTCGTCCGCAACATCGGCCTGCGCCAGCTGCTCGAGCTGTTCACACGGCGCCTCGAACGCCCGGCGCTGGACCTGCTTCCGGTGGTCCACTTCCTTGCGCGAGTCGACGCGGGCATCGAACGCCGCCTTGCACGCGGCGCGAAACCGCTCCCACAACGCGCGTTCATCGCGCTGCTGGAGGACGATCGACTTCGCGTGCGCCTGCCAGCGCGCCTGCAGGTCCTTGATCCGCGCAGGCAGGTCGCGCTCCGTGCCCTTCGCCGCCAGCGCCTCGGCCTCGGCGATGAACGCCTCGCGTTCCTGCCTTGCTTGCCGGCGTGCCGCGGACAGCGCCTCGTGCAGCGGGGCCAGGACCGCCTTCAGCCTTGCATCGAGTTTCTTCCAGGCGCCCGGATCGACGCTGCCTAGTGTCGTGCCGCGCCAGGTGGATTCGGTCTCACGCAGCCAGCGCTCGATCGCGCGCCAGTCGCGTGGCTCGCCGAGCAGCGTCGGCGCGTGCGCATCCGCACCGGCGATGAAGTCCTCGCGTTGCTTGCGGGCCTGCTTGTGCAGCGCGGCCTGCTCCGCGAAGTGCCGCGCCGCCGGCGCGTAGGCCCGCTCGCAGGCACCGTCAAAGCGTTCCCACAACGGCTTCGGGACGCCGGCGTGCTGCTCGTCGAGCTTCTTCCACTCGGCGCGCAACTGCTGAACTTCGCGCGCCAGGGCGGTCGGCCGCGAGGGACTTCTGCGGGAGCGCTTCGGCCCGTTCGCAGAGCTGGACACGCGCGTTCTGCTGGCCGAACTTCTCCCACCTTTCGAGTTCGGTCAGCTGCTGCACGACACGGCTCAGCCGTTGAATGGACGGCTTCGGCAGCACGCCCGCCTGCAGCTTGAGTCCGCGCGTACGGTCGGCGGCCGCGCGCGCCTCCTGCAGTTGTCCCGCCGCCAGTGCCTGCTCGGCCTCGTGCAGCGCCGCGTGCAACTGGTGGCGCGCCGCGACCTCCTCGTGCTGACTGGCGCGCACGACCGCGTCGTGCCGTTGCTGGATCACGAGCACGGCGGCATCGAACCGCTGTGTCAGCGCCGGCGTCCGGCCCGCCGCGTCGAGTGGCTTGCCAGCGGGCGGGCAGCTGCGCGTCGTCGATCGTCGTGTCGGCGGCAAGTTGCTCGGCCTCCGTCACCAGCGCCTCGGCCGCTGCCAGCGCCGGCGCCGCCTGCTCCCACTGCGTGATCTGCTGCCCGGCCCGGTCGAGCCGGGCAAGGGCTTCGGCATCGTTCTCGCGCGTCGCCTCGGCCTGCAGCTGCGGCCAGCGTCTCGCGCAGCGCGGGCAGTCCCGCGATCGACGCCTGGGACTCCAGCGACGCGAGCCAGCCGTCGAGCCGCTGCTCGAAGCGCGTGTGCGCGCGCTGCTCCTCGAGATCCCGGTCGAAGCGTTCCTTCATCCTTTGGCCGATCTCGTCCCAGCGCGCGCGCCGCTCGGCGTCGTCACCCAGCGACCAGCGCATTCCACCGGCGGTCGAGTTCGACGGCCGCCATCACGATCGGACCGGGCCGCGCCACCAGGGCCTCGGCCTCCGCGAGCAGCGCATCGGCCGCGCTGGCGTTCTCGATGCGCCGGTGGATGGCGTCGAGCCGCTCGCGCGCCAGCCGGGCGACGCCGCGGTCCTTGTCGATCGAGCCCTTCAGCAGCCGGCGCAGCGGCTCGGCCGAGTGGACCCGCTCGGCGGCGGCGATCCTGACCGAGGCGTGCTCGGCGTCGAGTGCGACCCGCACAAGGTCGTCCTCGTTGCCGATTCCATCGATCGCCGCGCGGCGGCGCTCATCGTCCTGCGCGCGCAGGACGAGCTCCGCGCGCACCTCGTCCGTGCATTCGGGGGCCTCCAGGATGGCCCGTACCGCGGTCGCATCGGGCAACGCAGCCAGCAGGTTCGCCAGGGCCGAAGCGATGGCCGCACGGGTCCGCGGTTCGCGCTCGGTCTGCAAGGACGCAAGCAGCCCCGTCGGGTTGCTGCAGCGTCCGGCCGCCGCCGCCCGGACGTCCGCCGACGGGTCGGCGGCGAGCATCTGCACCAGCACCGGCGAGTCCGGCGCCAGCGCGCCGACGCCGAGCACCCGCTGCGCCGGATCGGCGTGCTCGTGAAGGCGACTACCGAAGAACAGTTTGTCTAGCAAGATCGGATCGAATCCAGGTGAGGGTCCGGCAAGGGCACGTACAGGGGAAGTCGCTTGTGCTCGGAGGATGAGCGGGCTCGCGGTCGAAAAAAGGGCGCCGCTGGAGGCGCCCCGGCTTCGTCCCGAGTGCGCGGCGAGCCTAGCCCATGTGCAGGCCGCCATTGCACGAGAACTCGGCGCCGGTGGTGAACCCCGAGTCATCGGTCGCGAGCCATCCGCAGATCGACCCGATCTCCTCGGCCTTGCCCAGCCGCTTCACGGGGATGGTCTGGATGATCTTCTCGCGCACGTCCTCGCGCACCGCCATCACCATGTCGGTGGCGATGTAGCCCGGCGCCACGGTGTTGACGGTCACGCCCTTGCTCGCCACTTCGAGCGCCAGCGCCATCGAGAAGCCGTGCATCCCCGCCTTGGCGGCCGAGTAGTTGGTCTGCCCGAACTGGCCCTTCTCGCCGTTGACCGACGAGATGTTGATGATGCGGCCCCAGCCCTTGTCCATCATCCCGTCGATGACCTGCTTGGTCACGTTGAAGAGGCTGTTCAGGTTGGTGTCGATCACCGCGCGCCAGTCCTCGAGCGCCATCTTGCGGAACACGCCGTCGCGCGTGATGCCGGCGTTGTTGACGAGGATGTCCGGATTGCCGTGCTCGGCCTTGACCTTGTCGAACGCGTCCTTGGTCGATTGCCAGTCGGCGACGTTGCCGACCGACACGTGGAAGGTGTAGCCGTCCGCCTTCTGCTCGGCGATCCACTTGTTGAAGTCGCGCGTCGGGCCGCAGCCGGCGATCACCTTGAAGCCCATGTCGTGGAACTTGCGGCAGATGGCCGTGCCGATGCCGCCCATGCCGCCTGTCACGTATGCCACTCTCGTCATCTTGTCGTCTCCTGATCCTGCTGGTTGGTTTCTTCTTGTGCGACCGAAGCAGCTGCCTCGACCGTTGGCTCAAAGCGCGGGCACAGGACGTGATGCGGTCCCCTGCCCGCTTCAGCTCATCGTTCGACGGCGAGCGCAACGCCCATTCCACCGCCGATGCACAGCGACGCCAGCCCCTTCTTCGCGTCCCGCCGCTTCATCTCGTGCAGCAGCGTCACGAGGATGCGGCAGCCGGAGGCGCCGATCGGGTGACCGAGCGCGATGGCGCCGCCGTTCACGTTGATCTTGCTGGTGTCCCAGCCCATGTCCTTGTTCACCGCGCAGGCCTGCGCCGCGAACGCCTCGTTGATCTCCATCAGGTCGACCTGCTCGGCCGTCCAGCCCGCCTTCTTCAGCGCCTTGCGCGACGCCGGCGCGGGGCCCATGCCCATCACCTTCGGGTCGACGCCGGCCGAGGCGAAGGCCTTGATGCGCGCCAGCGGCATCAGGCCGAGTTCCCTCGCCTTGGCTTCGGACATCACGAGCACCGCCGCGGCGCCGTCGTTGATGCCGGAGGCGTTGCCCGCCGTGACCGTGCCCTGCTTGTCGAACGCCGGCTTCAGACCGCCGAGCGCTTCCTCGTTCGACTTGCGGTTGATGAACTCGTCCTGGTCGAACGCGATCGGGTCGCCCTTGCGCTGCGGGATCAGCACCGGGACGATCTCGTCCTTGAAGCGCCCGGCGTCCTGCGCGGCGGCCGCCTTCTGCTGCGAGGCGTACGCGAACTTGTCCTGCTGCGCGCGATCGATGGCGTACTCCTTCGCGACGTTCTCCGCCGTGATGCCCATGTGGTACTGGTTGTACACGTCCCACAGGCCGTCGACGATCATGCTGTCGATGATCTTGGCGTCGCCCATGCGGAAGCCGTCGCGCGAGCCCTGCATCACGTGGGGCGATGCGCTCATGTTCTCCTGGCCGCCGGCCACGACGATCTCGGCGTCGCCGTTGGCGATGGCCTGCGCGGCCAGCATCACGGCCTTCAGGCCCGAGCCGCACACCTTGTTGATCGTCATCGCGGGCACCGTCACCGGCAGCCCCGCCTTGATCACCGCCTGGCGCGCCGGGTTCTGGCCCACGCCGGCCGTCAGCACCTGGCCCATGATCACTTCGTCGACCTGGTCGGGCTTCACACCGGCGCGCGCCAGCACTTCCTTGATGACGATGGCGCCGAGTTCCGAGGCGGGAACCTTGGCCAGCGAACCGCCGAACTTGCCGATCGCGGTGCGCGCGGCGGCAACGATGACTGCATTGGACATCTACTCTCTCCTCAGGCTTTCTCTTTGACGTAGCGACCGGGCGCTGGCTCGATCACCTTGTATTTCGCGCTGCCGTACTGCCTCGGCGCGGGCTTCATCGGTCCGCCGAACTTCGACAGCCACTTGCTCCAGTCGGTCCACCAGCTGCCGGGATGCTCGGTCGCGTCGTGCAGCCACGCTTCGGAGTTCGCGGGCAGCTTGTCGTCGCCACCGGTCCAGAAGCTGCGCTTGTTCTTCGACGGCGGGTTGATGCTGCCCGCGATGTGGCCGCTCGCGCCGAGCACGTAGCGCACGCCGCCGGCCTTGCCGCCGCCGGGCATCAGGCGCGCCGACGCGTAGGCCGCCTTCCACGGCACGATGTGGTCCTCGCGCGCCGCGAACACGTAGGTCGGCACCTTGATCCGGTTCAGGTCGACCGGCTGGCCGCAGCACGTGAGCTTGTTCGGCACGCGCAGGTTGTTCTCGAGGTACATGTTCCGCAGGTACCAGGTGTACATCGGTCCCGGCAGGTTGGTGCTGTCGCCGTTCCAGTACAGCAGGTCGAACACCGGCGGCTGCTTGCCCTCCAGGTAGTTGTTGACGACGTAGTTCCAGATCAGGTCGTTCGGGCGCAGGCTGTTGAACGTGATCGCCAGCTCGCGGCCCGGCATCAGCCCGCCCTTCGCGAGCTGCTGCTCGCGCCTGTGCACCTGCTGCTCGTCGATGAAGACGTCGAGCAGGCCGGTGTCCTCGAAGTCGAGCAGCGCGGTCATCAGCGTCACGCTCGCGACCGGCTGCTCTCCGCGTGCGTACATCACGGCGAGCGCGTTCGCGATGATCGTGCCGCCGACGCAGAAGCCGAGGATGTTGATCTGCTTCTCGCCGCTGATCTCCTGGACCACGTGGATCGCGCGGATCGCGCCTTCCTCGAGATAGTCGTCCCACGTGACCTTCGCCTCGGAAGGCTGCGGGTTCTTCCACGACACCACGAACACCGTGTTGCCCTGCTCCGCCGCGTAGCGGATGAACGAGTTCTCGGGCTGCAGGTCGAGGATGTAGTACTTGTTGATGCAGGGCGGAACGAGCAGGAAGCGGACGCGAAAAGACCTTGGGCGTCAGCGGCTTGTACTGGATCAGCTGGAACAGCTGGTTCTCGTAGACGATCGCGCCCTCGCTGGTCGCCACGTTGCGGCCGACCTCGAACGCCGTCTCGTCCGTCTGCGAGATCTTGCCGCGCTGCAGATCGCCCAGCAGGTTCCCGAGGCCGGCCTTCAGGCTCTCGCCGCCGGTCTCGAGCAGCGTCTGCTGCGCCTTCGGGTTGGTCGCCAGGAAGTTCGAGGGCGAGGACGCCTCGACCCACTGCTGCACGGCGAACTTGACGCGCTTCTTGGTCTTGCGATCCATCTCGACCGCGTCGGCCATCTTGTTCAGGAACTCGGCGTTGAGCAGGTACGCGCGCGCATACAGCGACGCGAGCGAATTCTTCTGCCACGCCGGGTCGGAGAAACGCGGGTCCTTGATCGGCTCGCTCGCCTTGTCGGGATGCTCGAAGAACGACGTCCACATCGAGCCCACGCGCTGCAGGTAGTCCTGCTGCAGGTCGAGCAGGCGCTGCGGCGACAGCGGCATCATCGAGTTCGCGGCGCTCTCGCCCGACGGCGCGAGCCAGGGCAGCGGAAACGCGAACGGCTCCGAACCGTCGTGCGCCTTCGCCGCGGCCTCGCGCCGTGCGTGGACCGGTCGGTCGGCCGCCCGCCCGCACGTCGACGCGCGCCGCGGCAGCCGCCCGGGTCGGGGCCTCCGCGGATCGCGCGGCCGTCCTGGGTTTCGCGCGACGCGCCGCGGGCGCGGCTGCCTTGCGGGATCGGGGGGATCGACCCGCCGTCTTGCGTGTTGCCATCTCCATACCTCCGTGGGTGTCCCGCTCGTCAGCGCTGGCGCGACTGTCGCCCGATTCTCCGCGGCCGGGCGCTGGGGGTCAAACCGGGTTTCCGCTCGTTGATGCGAGTCATGGCCGCGTCACGTCACGCGGGATCGATCCAGACGAGCGCTGCATGGCGCCCGGTCACGCGGTCGCGTCGAAAGCTGTAGAAGCGCTCCGGGTCGCTGTATGTGCACTCCCTTCCCCCGTGCACCCGGGTAACGCCGACGTCCAGCAGCGCCTGGCGCCCCAGTGCGAAGAGATCCGCCATGTACTTGGCCCCCTGCGGCTGGAAGGCGTCCGCGGCCCCGGGTAGCGAGCCGGCCATGGCTTCGAGCACGTCCGGGCCGACCTCGAAGTGCGCCGGGCCGATCGCAGGCCCCAGGTAGGCGACCAGTTCCGCCTCGCGCGCGCCCAGTGCCGCGCGCATCGCGCGGACGGTGGCCTGGATGACGCCGGATGCCACGCCGCGCCAGCCGGCGTGCGCCACGCCCACGCAGCGCCCGTCGACGTCGGCCAGCAGCACCGGCATGCAGTCCGCGACCATCACCGCCGCCACGACGCCCGGTGTCGTGGTGAACGCGGCGTCGGCCTCCGGTGGCGCAGTCACATCGTCGGCGCGCAGGACGGCCGGCCCGTGGACCTGTCTCAGCCAGCGCGGCTCGGATGGAAGCGCCGCGCGCAACCGCGCGCGGTTCTGGCGGACCGCGTCGGGCGCATCGCCGGCCAGCAGTCCGACGTTCATGCCGCCGGTCCGCGATGGCAACGCGCCCCACGGTCCGGTCGAGACGCCGCCCGACCGGGTGGTGATCAGCGCGCGCACGCGGTCGCTGACCGACCAGTCAGGCCGGATCCAGCCCGGATCGGCCAGGCTCACTCGACTACCCCTCGCGCTTCGCGCGCCGGGATGAGCGCTTCGGAGCGGCCGTGCTCGCTCACGGGACCACCCCTCGCGCGTCGCGCTCCGGGATGAGCGCTTCGGAGCGGCCGTGCACGCTCACCGTCCCTCCTCGAACACGGCGGATGGTTCATCGAGCGGCCCGAATCCGAGTTGGTTCATCAGGCCCGCGAGATCGACAGGCGGGGCGCGGAACCACGTCATCGCACGTCCGGTCGCCGGGTGGATCAGCCCGAGCCGGCTCGCGTGCAGCGCCTGCCGGGCGAAGCCTCGCCACGCGCCAGGATCGCCCGCGCGGCCGGGCAGCCCGCGCCGATAGACCGGATCACCGACGAGTGGGTGTCCAATGTGCTCCATGTGCACCCGGATCTGGTGCGTCCGGCCGGTGTCCAGCCGGCAGGCGATCCATGCCAGCCGCACAGTCCCGTCCTGCGCCGTCGCCACCACCGCGAAGCGCGTCCGCGCCGCCTTCGCGCTCGGCGCGTGGCTGACCCGGAAGCGCAGCGGATTGCGCGGGTCGCGTCCGATCGGCGCTTCGACCGTGCCGGTGGAAGCCGGCACGCCCAGCACGACGGCCCAATACTCGCGTGTGACCGAGCGTTCCTGCAGCTGGCGCACCAGGTGCGCCTGCGCCGCGAGTGTCTTCGCCACGACCATGAGCCCCGAGGTGTCGGCGTCCAGGCGATGCACGATGCCCGCCCGCGGAATGTCGAACAGCTGCGGCGAGTGCGCGAGCAGCCCGTTGAGCAAGGTGCCGCTCCAGTGGCCGGCCGCGGGATGGACCACGAGTCCCGGCGGCTTGTCGACGACGAGGATGGCGCTGTCCTCGTGGACGATCGCGAGCGGCATGGGCTCCGCGGCATAGGCCTTCGCATCGGGCGCCGGCTGGGGCTCGATCTCGATCAGGTCGCCGAGGACGAGTTCGTGGCGCTGGCGCACCGTGGCGCCGTTCACGCGCACCGCGGCGTCCGCCACCCACTGCTGCAGCCGGCTGCGCGACACGTCGGGCATCAGTTCCGCCAGTGCCTTGTCGAGCCGGCTGCCGGCGTGGCGCGCTTCGACGCTGAAGCGCAGCGCGAGGTCGCCGGCATCCGCGTCGGCGTCGTCGATTTCCTCGGGCGGAGCGGACATCACCGGACGATATACTGCGCAGACTCAGGAGGATTGAATTCGGATGGTTGCCAATCTGGACCGCGGACCGAGCGGCTGGTGGTCGCGGCTCGCGCTGCTGCTCGCGGCTTCGATGCTGGCCGGCTGCAGCTGGTTCAACGTCGACTTCGGCACGCGGGACGAGACGGCCAAGTGGGACGCCGACAAATTGTACGCAGAGGCCCGGCTGGAACTGTCGAACGGCGCCTGGCAGAAGGCGCGCGAGCTTTTCCAGAAGCTGGAGTCGCGCTATCCGTTCGGGCGCCATGCGCAGCAGGCGCTGATGGAGATCGCCTACACGTACTACAAGGAAGGCGAGACGGCCCAGGCGATCCAGACCGCCGATCGCTTCATCCGCCAGTACCCGAACCACCCCAACGTCGATTACGTCTATTACCTCAAGGGCCTTGCGTCGTACAACGATGACCTCGGAATCGTCGGGCGGCTGCTGAACCAGGACATTTCCGAGCGCGATGCGAAGGCCGCGCGCGAGGCCTTCGACGCGTTCAAGGACCTCGTGAACCGCTACCCGGAGAGTCGCTACGCGGAGGATGCACGTGCCCGCATGCGCTTCCTGGTCAACGCGCAGGCGCAGGCCGAGTTGAACGTGGCGAAGTTCTACTACTCGCGCAAGGCCTACCTGGCGGCGATCCAGCGCTCGCAGACGGTGGTGCGCGACTTCCAGCGCACGCCCGCCGTCGAGGAGGCGCTCGTCCTGATGGCGCGCTCGTACGAAGCGCTGCAACTGAAGGACCTGCAGTCGGACACCGAACGCGTCCTCGCGGCGAACTTTCCGAACAGTCGCTACCTGCAGCAACCGAAGAAGTAGTCAGGACGCAAGCGTTCCGTCGTCCCGCGGGGCGCACAGGAACGCGATCGCGTCGGTCTCGCTGCGCGTGCGCGCGAACGGCGGCAGGCTCGCAAGCACGGTCTTGCCGTAGCTCTTCGACACCAGCCGCTCGTCGACGATCATCAGCACGCCACGGTCGTTCTCGTCGCGAATCAGCCGGCCCGCGCCCTGCTTCATCAGCATCACCGCTTCCGGCAGCTGGAACTCGCTGAAGGCGTTGCGGCCGATCCGCTTCAAGTGGCGGATCTTGGCTTCCACGACCGGATCGTCCGGCGGCGCGAACGGCAGCTTGTCGATGACCACCAGCGAGAGCGCCTCGCCGCGAATGTCGATGCCCTCCCAGAAACTGACGCTGCCGACCAGCACCGCGTTGCCGGCCGCGCGGTAGGCGTCGATCAGCGCGCGGCGCGTGCTCGTGCCCTGGACGAGCAGCGGCAGGTCGAGGCTCTCGCCCGTGATCAGCTGGCCGAGTCGCTGCGCCACGCGGTCGACCGCGCGCAGCGTGGTGCAGAGCACGAAGGCGCGGCCTCCGTTGGCGCGGATCAACGGCCACGCGGCCTCGGCGACGTGCTCGGAGAAGCGCGGGTCCGACGGCGGCGGCAGGTTCTTCGGGAGGTACAGCAGGCCCTGGCGCCGGAAGTCGAAGGGGCTGTCCCAGCGCGCGGTGACGCAGTTCTCGACGCCGAGTTCGGCGAGGAAATGGTCGAACCGGCCCGCGGTGGTCAGCGTGGCCGAAACGAGGATCCACGGCTGGTGCAGCGTTTCGCGCACGCGCGCCAGCGCCTGTCCTGGCGCGAGCGGGGTCTTGTTGAACTGCGCGCCGTGCTGGGACACCGAGATCCAGCGCACCGACAGGTCCTCGCCGGGGACCTCTTCTTGCGGGGACGACTCGTCCAGCGCGCGCTTCCAGTCCAGGACCTGCCGGCGCAGCTCGCCGAAGCGGTTCGCGAGCAGGTCGATCTCGCCGTCCCGGACGCGGTTGATCTCCAGCGCGCGCACGACCTCGGCCGCGGCCTCGTCGAGCCCCCGCACGCTGTCGCGCAGCGCGTCGGGCCGCCGGATCCGCTCGAGCGGCGTCCGCGAACCGGCCACGAGCCCGCACTCGGCCAACGCCAGCCGCACGTCGCGCACCGCGCGCTCGAAGCGGCTCGTCAGCAGCGTCCACGATGCGCCGTCCGGCGCGCGCGCCAGCCCGAGCGTCCGCGCATCGCGCCCCGCCTCCATCAGCTGGCCGAGCGACAGGGTGACGCCGAAGAAGTCAGCGGCGATCGACGGCAACTGGTGCGCTTCGTCGAGGACAACGGTGTCGACAGCGGGCAGGAAGTCGCGGATCGAGTCTTCGCGCAGAGCGAGGTCAGCGAGGAACAGATGGTGGTTCACCACGACCACGTCGGCCGCCTGCGCCTCGCGGCGCGCCTTGAACACGAAGCAATCGGTGAAGCGCGGGCACTCCGCGCCGAGGCAGTTGTCGCGCGTCGACGTCACCGCCGGCCACACTCCCGCGTTCTCCGGCACCGACGGCAGCTCGGCCCGGTCGCCAGTGCGGGTTTCCGTGGCGAAGCGACGGATCGCCCGCAGGTGCATCGCGTCCTCGCGCGTCGGCAACAGCGCCTCCGATTCCGCGCGGTCGAGTCGATGCAGGCAGAGATAGTTGGCGCGGCCCTTCAGCAGCGCGATCGCGACGTTCAGCCCGAGGGCGGCGAGAACGGCCGGAAGGTCCTTCCGGAACAACTGGTCCTGCAGGGGTTTGGTGCCGGTCGAGATCAGCGCCTTGCCGCCGGCAAGCAGCACGGGGGCGAGATACGCGAAAGTCTTGCCGGTCCCGGTGCCGGCCTCGGCGACCAGCGTCGCGCCGTCGTGGATGGCGTCGTACACCGTCGCGGCCATGTCGGCCTGCGACGCGCGCGGCACGAACCCCGCCACGGCATCGGCCAGGGCGCCGCCCCGGCCGAAGACTTCGATGACGCGCTCGCGCGTCGGGTCCGGACCTTCAGACCGGACAGCGCGGCGGTCGGTCACGCTGGGATGTCAGGCACCAGCCCCATTTCGAGCCGTGACACGGAGTCCCTGATCTGCAGCTTGCGCTTCTTCATTCGTCGCAGCGCGAGGTCGTCGACTGCGGTGTCGTTCAGCCGGTCGATCGCTTCGTCGAGATCGCGGTGCTCGATCTGCAGTTCGATGATGCGCCGCTTGATTTCTTCCTGTTCCATGTGCGCGCGAACCGTAAAAGTGGACGGGAAAATGCGCTGTCCTTGGACCCACACAGCGCCTACAGTGCTCGATCATAGTCTGCTCGAAACTCATTTTCCCACCGTGTCCAGCTTCCAAGTCAACGCCTGTGTCGCAACTCATATCGGCGACCGGCAGGACCAGCAGGACCGGGTCGCCATCATCACCAGTCCCCGCAATCCCGGGGCCCTGCTGGCGATCGTCGCGGACGGAATGGGGGGCCGGACCGGGGGCCGCCAGGCCGCCGATCAGGTCATTTCGACGGCGGAAAGCCTCTTCCGGGACATGTCGCACAAGGATTCGACCTTGCGCGACCTGCTGCTGCACCTGGCCGCCGAGGCGCACACCATCATCCGGCTGACCGCCATCTCGGCGGAAAAGGAGCCGCACAGCACGCTGTGCGCCCTGGCGATCAAGCAGCAGACGGCGGTCTGGGCGCATGTCGGAGACAGCCGGCTCTACCACTTCCGGGACGGCAAGCTGCTGCACCGCACCGAGGACCATACGTACGCACAGCAGCTCCGCGAGCGAGGGGCGGTTCGAGGACGCGGAGCTTGCGAGCGTCCGCTACAAGAACGTCCTGGTCAGCGCGCTCGGGATCGACAGCGGGAAGCCGAAGGTCGAGGTCGGTGAAGAGAACGGCCTGGCCGTCGGCGACACCTTCCTGCTGGCCAGCGACGGACTGTGGGGGCACTTTTCCGACGACGAACTCGGCGACGTGCTGGCGAGCATGGCCCCGCGCCAGGCCTCGGAACACCTCGTCTCGCTCGCGCGCGAGCGCGGGAACGGCCGTGGCGACAACGTCTCGCTGGCCATCGTGAGGCTCGATCCCTCCGCCCCGGCCAAGCGCCGCTTCCAACTCACGGCTTCGGGATAGCCTTGGCGGCCTCTTCGGCCTTGCGGCGCAGTTCCTCGCGCTGCGCTTCCTTGGCCTCCGCCTGCTTGCGCCGCTCGGCGCGTCGCTCTTCGTTCTTCTTGCGCTCGACTTCCTTTTCCTTCGCGCGCCGCTCGGCCTCGACCTGCTTGGCCTCGAACTCGCGGGCGTTGGCCGCCCGCTCCGGCGCGCGCGCCTGCTCCTCGGCCGCCTTCCGCGCTTCTCCTCGACGCGCTTGTCGTAGGCGGCCCGGTTGCGCGCGGCTTCGTCCGGCGGAATCGCCCGGCTCTTCGGGGACTCGCGCGGAGTCGGCGCTGGCCTGGCCGCCGGCGGCGGCGACTCGGCGCGCTTCCTGGCCGCCTCCTCCGCGTCGAGCTTGCGCTGGAGGTCGTGCGCTTCGACCCGGACGCGTCGCAGTTCCTGCTCGGCCATCAGCGTGTCCCGACGCACCTCGTCGCGGCACTGGTTGACCAGGAATCGCTTGTGGCACTCCGCCTCGCGCGCAGCCGCCTCGCGGTCGATGCGCGCGGCCTCGGCGTCTGCCTCCCGCAGCGCCTGCTCGGCCTGCGCGCGGTCCTTGATGGCACCGGTCGGGTAGCGGGTCCCGAACTCGCTTCCGAAGGCGGGCAGCGCGGCGGCGAACAGGAGGACGGCGACGAGCGGCTTCATTCTCTGCATAACGCCCGCGGCTCCGCCCCGATGACGGCCGGCTCAGACACGGTGCACCACGTCGCGCTTCGGCGACTCCAGGTACTGGCGCGACTGCATCTCGATCAGGCGCGACGCCGTGCGCGCGAACTCGTTGGCCAGCACGCCGGCGGCATACAGTTCGGCCGGCGCCGCCTCGGCCGAGACCAGGAACTTGATGCGGTGGTCGTACAGCACGTCCACCAGCCAGGTGAATCGCCGGGCTTCCGAGGCCTGCCCGGCCGACATGCGCGGCACGTTCGACAGCAGCACGGTGTGGAACTGGGCCGCGATCTCCAGGTAGTCGGCGTGCGAGCGGGGCCCGCCGCACAGCACGGCGAAGTCGAACCAGACGACCCCGCCGGCGCGCCGGCGGGCACGGATGCGCCGCGCCTCGATCTCCAGCAACGGATCCTCGTCGTCGACCTCGGCGAGCCGGTCGAACGCCGCCGCCAGCTTCGTCTCCGCCTCCGCGCCCCACGGGGTCAGGTACGCCTCGATGTGCTCCATCGCGCGCAGGCGGTAGTCGATGCCCGCATCGACGTGGACGACGTCGAGGCGTTCCTTCAGCAGAGCGATCGCGGGCAACACGCGGTCGCGGTGCAAACCGTCCGGGTAGAGGTCGTCCGGCGCGTAGTTGGACGTCATCACCAGCCCGACGTTCAGATCGAACAGCTTCGACAGCAGGCGGTGCAGGATCATCGCGTCGGCGATGTCGGACACGTGGAACTCGTCGAAGCAGATCAGGCGATGCCGCTTCGCGATCCGGCGCGCGACCTCGTCGAGCGGATCGGGCGTTCCCTTCACCTCGTCGAGTTCGCGGTGCACGCTGCGCATGAACTCGTGGAAGTGCAGCCGCGTCTTGCGCAGGACCGGCACCGCGGCGAAGAACGCGTCCATCAGGAAGCTCTTGCCGCGGCCGACTCCGCCCCACAGGTAGACGCCGCGCGGCGCCGGCGGCCGCGCCAGCAGCTTCTTCAGCGCGTTGGAGCGCTGCGCCTTGTAGGCACGCCATTCCTCGTCGAGCCGCTGCAGCCGTCCGAGCGCCGCGAGCTGCGACGCGTCGGCGCGGTAACCCCGCGCCACCAGATGCGCATCGAACACTTCGCGGACGCCCATCCGGGCTCGTCAGAAGTTCAGCGCCCGCTTGTCGACCGCGAGCGCCGCCTCCTTCGTGACTTCGGCCAGCGACGGGTGCGCGTGGCAGATGCGCGCGATGTCCTCGCTCGACGCGCGGAACTCCATCGCGACGACCGCCTCCGAGATGAGCTCCGAGGCGAGCGGCCCGACGATGTGGACGCCGAGGATCTCGTCGGTCTTCGCGTCCGCCAGGAACTTGACCATGCCGGTCGTGTCGCCGAGCGCCCTTGCCCGCCCGTTCGCCGCGAACGGGAAGGTGCCGGCGCGATACGCTCGGCCCGCGGCCTTCAGCTGCTGCTCGGTCTGTCCGACCCAGGCGATCTCCGGCGAGGTGTAGATCACCCATGGGACGGTGTTGAAGTTGACGTGCCCATGCTGGCCGGCGATCCGCTCGGCCACCGCGACGCCTTCTTCCTCGGCCTTGTGGGCCAGCATCGGCCCGCGGACGACATCGCCGACCGCCCACACGTCGGGGAGGTTCGTGCGGCAGTCGTCGTCGACCGCGACGAAGCCGCGCTCGTCGAGCGCCAGCCCGACCGCTTCGGGGTTCAGTCCCGTCGTGTTCGGCACGCGTCCGATCGACACGATCAGCTTGTCGACGGCCAGCGTCTGCGCCTCGCCCTTCGCGTCGGTGTAGCCGACGGTCACGCCCTTCTTGTCGGCCTTCACGCTGTCGATGCGAACGCCGAGATGGATCTTCAGGCCCTGCCGGTTGAAGGCCTTCGCGGCTTCCTTCGCGATCTGCTCGTCGGCAGCGCCGAGGAACGCGGGCAGCGCTTCGAGGATCGTCACTTCGGCGCCGAGGCGTCGCCACACCGAGCCCATCTCGAGGCCGATCACGCCGGCGCCGATGACACCGAGCCGCTTCGGAACCTCGGGGATCGCGAGGGCGCCGTCGTTCGACAGGATCTGCCTTTCGTCGAACGGCGCCCCGGGCAGCGCGCGCGCGGTCGACCCGGTCGCGACGATCACGTGCTTCGCGACCAGCGTCTCCGCACTGGCGCCGGCGACCGCGATCTCGTAGCCGGCGTCGCTCTTGCCGATGAAACTGCCGCGGCCGTGGAAGAAGGCGATCTTGTTCTTCTTGAACAGGAACATGATGCCGTCGTTGTTCTGCTTCACGACGGCCTGCCTTGCGCGCGAGCATCTTCGCCAGGTCCAGCCCCAGCCCCTGCACTTCGATGCCGTGGTTCTTGAACTGGTGCCCCGCGTGCTCGTAGTACTCGGACGACTGCAGCAGCGCCTTCGAGGGAATGCAGCCGACGTTCGTGCAGGTGCCGCCCGGGGCGGGTCCGCCCTGCGCGTTCTTCCAATCGTCGATGCAGGCGGTGGCAAACCCGAGCTGCGCCGCCCGGATCGCCGCGATGTACCCGCCCGGTCCGCCGCCGATCACGACGACGTCGAAGTTCTTGGCCATGAATGTCTTTCGCGATGTCTTCGCCGCGCGCTACTGCCCGTCGCGCGGCACGAAGATCCAGAGAACGATGTAAAGGATGGCGGTGAATCCGCCGGCGAACATGCCGAGCACGAAGAGCAGGCGCCAGATCCAGGCTTCCACGCCGGTGAGCGCGGCGACGCCGCCGCACACGCCCGCGATCCACTTGTCGCCCTCGGACAGGCGCAGGCGGTTGATCGCGAGCGACGAGCCGGACGAACCCGCCACGCCGCCCAGCACGCGCGCCTTCGCCGCCTCGTATTCGGCCGGCGTGAGTGCGCCGTCCTGCAGCAGGCGATGCAGCTTCTCGAGTTCGTCAGCCATCGACATGCGTCGGTCTCCGGTGGTCAGACCTCGAGCAGCAGGCGCGCCGGATCCTCCAGCGCTTCCTTCATCGCCACGAGCGACAGCACCGCCTCGCGGCCGTCGATGATGCGATGGTCGTAGGACAGCGCGAGGTAGTTCATCGGCCGGATGACGATCTGCCCGTTCTCGACGACCGGGCGGTCCTTCGTGGCGTGGATACCGAGGATCGCGCTCTGCGGCGGGTTGATGATCGGCGTCGACAGCATCGAGCCGAACACGCCGCCGTTGGAGATCGAGAACGTGCCGCCGGTGAGTTCCTCGAGGCCGAGCTTGCCTTCGCCGGCGCGCTTGCCGAAGTCGGCGATCTTCTTCTCGATGTCGGCGAACGTCAGCTGGTCGGCATCGCGCAGGATCGGAACCACGAGGCCGCGGGGCGAGCCGACCGCGATGCCGATGTCGAAGTAGCCGTGGTAGACGATGTCGCTGCCGTCGATCGACGCGTTCACGACCGGGTAACGCTTGAGGGCGGCGACGGCCGCCTTCACGAAGAACGACATGAACCCGAGCTTGACGCCGTGCTCCTTCTCGAACTTGTCCTTGTACTTGTTGCGCAGGTCCATCAGCGGCGCCATGTTGACCTCGTTGAACGTGGTCAGGATGGCGGCGGTGGACTGCGACTGCACTAGCCGCTCGGCCACGCGCTGCCGCAGGCGTGACATCGGGACGCGCTGCTCCGGGCGGTTGGCGAGCACCGACAGGTCGATCGGCGCCTTCACTTCCGGCAGCCCCGGACGCGCCGCGGGCGCGGCGGCCGGCGCCGCGGCGCGCGGCACGCTGCCATCGGCGGCGGCGATCACGTCGCCCTTGGTGATGCGTCCGTCGCGGCCCGTGCCCGTCACCTGCCCGGCCGCGATGCCCTTGTCGGCCATCATCTTCGCGGCCGCGGGCATCGCCACTCCGCTCATCGCCGCCCCACTCGGCACCGCTGGTGCCGCGGCGGCAGGCGCCGTCGCGGGCTGCGATGCTGGCGCGGGACTCGCGACCGCGGCCTTGCCTTCGGTGTCGAGCCGCGCGATCAGTTCGCCGGCCACCACGGTGCTGCCGTCGCCCCGGACGATCTCGGCCATCACGCCGGCGGCCGGCGCGGGCACTTCCAGCACGACCTTGTCGGTCTCGACCTCGATCAGGATCTCG
The DNA here is from genome assembly GCA_963841815.1 of uncultured beta proteobacterium. GTDB lineage: Bacteria > Pseudomonadota > Gammaproteobacteria > Burkholderiales > Burkholderiaceae_F > JAOUJD01. The sequence goes on from CAWJEE010000013.1 coordinate 74,174, forward strand.
TCCATCGCCACGGCGTCGCCGGGCTTCTTCTTCCACTGCAGCAGGGTCGCTTCGGCGACCGACTCGGACAGCTGCGGGACCTTCACTTCCACCATTGACATCTGAGGACTCCGAACGAATCAAGTCGCCGGCCTGCGCATGCAGGCCGGCGTCCCCGGGTTATTTATTGAGGACGAGGCCCTTGAGCTTGCCGAACGCCGTGTCGAGCAGCGCCTTCTGCTGCTCGATGTGCTTTGCGTAGTAGCCGGCCGCGGGCGACGCCGACGGCGCGCGACCCGCGTAGGCGAGCTTCTGGCCGTCCGCCATGTTCTCGAGCAGGTGGTGCTGCACGTAGAACCAGGGGCCCTGGTTGGCCGGCTCGTCCTGGCACCACACGACCTCGGTCGCGGCGGGATACTTCTTCAACTCGGTCCCGAGGGCCTTGTGCGGGAAGGGATAGAGCTGTTCGACCCGGATGATGGCCGCGGTGCCGTCCTCGCGCTCGCGCCGGGTGTGGACGAGGTCGAAGTAGACCTTGCCGGAGCAGGCGATGACGCGCTTGACCTTCTTTGCGTCGATCGCCGGATCGCGCTCCGGGATCACGGTCTGGAACTCGCCCTTCGCCAGTTCCGACAGGTCGGACGCGGCGTCCTTGGCGCGCAGCAGCGACTTCGGCGTCATGATCACGAGCGGCTTGCGGAACAGCCGGATCATCTGGCGCCGGAGCAGGTGGAAGATCTGCGCCGCGGTGGTCGGCTGCGCGATCTGCATGTTGTTGTCCGCGGCGAGTTGCAGGAAGCGCTCGATGCGGGCCGACGAGTGCTCCGGCCCCTGCCCTTCGTAGCCGTGCGGCAGCATCAGCGTCAGGCCGGACTGCCGGCCCCACTTCACTTCGCCCGACGACAGGAACTGGTCGATCACGACCTGCGCGCCGTTGACGAAGTCGCCGAACTGCGCCTCCCAGATCACCAGCGCGTTCGGTTCGGCGCTCGCGTAGCCGTATTCGAAGCCGAGCACCGCCTCTTCGGACAGCACCGAGTCGATCACCGTGAACGGCGCCTGCTTGTCCGACACGTGCTGCAGCGGGATGTAGATGCCTTCGTCCCACTTCTCGCGGTTCTGGTCGTGCAGCACCGAGTGGCGGTGCGTGAACGTGCCGCGGCCCGAGTCCTGGCCCGTGATTCGCACCGGGTAGCCGCTCGACACCAGCGACGCGAACGCGAGGTGCTCGGCCATGCCCCAGTCGAGCGGCTGCTTGCCTTCGCCCATGGCGCGGCGGTCCGCGACGACCTTCTCCACCAGCGGATGCAGCTTGAAGTTCGACGGAATCGTCGTCAGCCGCTGTGCGAGGCGCTTCAGTTCGGCAACGGGCACCGCCGTGTCCGCGTGATCGGTCCACTTGCGGTTCAGGAACGGCGACCAGTCGACCGCGAACTTGCTCTTGTAGTTGGTCAGCACGGGGTCGGACGTCGTGCGGCCCTCGTCCATCGCGGTCCGGAAGGCCTTGACCATCTTGTCCGGCTCGTCCGCGGCGACCGTGCCCTGCGTGACGAGCTTCTCGGCGTACAGCTTGCGGGTGCCCACGTGCTGGCCGATCTTCTTGTACATGAGCGGCTGCGTCACCGCCGGCGTGTCCTGCTCGTTGTGGCCCAGGCGGCGGAAGCAGATGATGTCGATGACGACATCCTTGTTGAACTCCTGCCGGTAGTCCATCGCCAGCTGCGTCGCGAGGACGACCGCCTCGGGGTCGTCGCCGTTCACGTGGAACACCGGCGCCTCGATCATCTTCACGACGTCGGTGGCGTACATCGTCGAACGCGTGTCGCGCGGGTCCGAGGTGGTGAAGCCGATCTGGTTGTTGATGACGATGTGAACCGTCCCGCCGGTGCCGTAGCCACGCGTCTCGGCGAGGTTGAGCGTCTCCATCACGACGCCCTGTCCGGCAAAGGCCGCGTCGCCGTGCACCAACACCGGCAGCACCGTGTCGCCTTCCTTGTCGCCGCGGCGCTCCTGCCGTGCGCGCACCGAACCCTCGACGACCGGATTCACGATCTCCAGGTGCGACGGATTGAACGCCAGCGACAGGTGCACCGGCCCGCCCGGCCGTCGTGATGTCGCTCGAGAATCCGTTGTGGTACTTGACGTCGCCCGCGGGCAGGTCCGACCCCGCCTTGCCCTCGAACTCGGCGAACAGTTCCTTCGGCATCTTGCCGAGCGTGTTCACCAGCACGTTCAGGCGGCCGCGGTGCGCCATGCCGATGACGATTTCCTGCACGCCCTTGGCGCCGCCGCGCTGGACCAGTTCGTCCATCGCCGCGATGAAGCTCTCGCCGCCCTCCAGCGAGAAACGCTTCTGGCCGACGTACTTGGTGTGCAGGTAGCGCTCGAGGCCCTCGGCGGCCGTCAGGCGCTCGAGAATGTGGCGCTTCTGCTCGGCGGTGAACGTGGGCGTCGAACGGATCGATTCGAGTTGCTGCTGGATCCAGCGCTTCTGCGCCGGATCGGAGAGGTACATGAACTCGGCGCCGATGTTGCAGCAGTATGTGTCGCGCAGCGCCTTGATCAGGTCGCGCAGCGTCATGTTCTCCTGCCCGAAATACGTGTTCGCGGCCGCGAACACCGTGTCCATGTCGGCTTCGGTCAGGTCGTAGAACGCGGGCTCCAGCTCGGGAATGACGGGGCGCTCCTGCCGCTGCAGGGGATCCAGGTTCGCCCAGCGGTTGCCGAGGAATCGGTAGGCCGCGATGATCGACTGGACGTGGACCTGCTTGCGCGCGACCGAGAGGTCGCTCGACGCCACTTTCGGAACGAACGCGTTGGCCTTGGCGCGCTGCGCGAAGGACTCGACGATCGGAGCATGGGCGATGTCGCGCGAATCCGGCGAGCCGTCGGCCGCCGGGACCAGTTGCATCTGGTCGAAGTACGCGCGCCACTTTTCGGGCACGGAGCCCGGATTGTCGAGGTAGCGCTCATAGAGCTCCTCGACGTATGGCGCATTGCCGCCAAACAGGTACGAATTGACCTGGAACTGTCTCATCATCGGCTTCACCTGAAAAAACGAGTTTCTCGTTCGAGATGCCCGCCAAGCCCCTACTCGAGACGTGGGCTCGTCGGCGACAGCGGTTCCGGATTCCGGTCTCGCTGCCGAGTCATTCCGCCATCAGCGACCTCGGCCCCGCGGCGAAACGCGGATGCTACCACCGGCTCCCGCCTGCCATCCGTTTGTCGCATCGACGCCTCGGACTGTCCTCGCGTGGTGCTCCCCCGGGTACCCCGGCATACACTGCCCCCACTCGAAGAAAAGCCGCGACCGCGATGACGATCGCCGCAAGGAGACATGCGTGCAGCCGACGGATATCCGGAATCCGGATTATTTCCATCACGTCGTGGATTGCCAGTGGGCCTGCCCGGCCCACACCCCGGTCCCCGAGTACATCCGCTTGATCGCGGCCGGCCGTTACGCCGACGCCTACATGGTCAACTGGAACTCGAACGTCTTCCCCGGCATCCTCGGGCGCACCTGCGACCGGCCGTGTGAACCGGCATGCCGGCGCGGACGGGTCGAACAGCATCAGGCCGAGCGTCCCGAGCCGGTCGCCATCTGCCGCCTGAAGCGTGTCGCCGCCGACTTCAAGGACGACATCACGGGTCGGTTGCCGAAGCGGCTCGGCCCCATGAACGGCCGGCGCGTGGCCTGCGTCGGCGCCGGTCCGGCCTCGCTGACGGTCGCGCGCGATCTCGCGCCGCTCGGCTACCACGTCACCGTCTTCGACCAGGACCCGAAGGCCGGCGGAATGATCCGCACGCAGATTCCCCGGTTCCGGCTGCCGGAGGAAGTGATCGACGAGGAGACGGGCTATGTGCTCGGGCTCGGCGTCGAGTTCCGCGGTGGCGCGCGGATCGAGTCGATGAAGTCGCTGCTCGCCGAGAAGTTCGACGCGATCTTCGTCGGGTCGGGTGCGCCGCGCGGGCGCGACCTGAACGTTCCGGGCCGCAAGGAAGCGGCGAAGAAGATCCACGTCGGCATCGACTGGCTTGCCTCGGTGTCGTTCGGCCACGTCACGTCCGTCGGCCGGCGCGTCATCGTGCTCGGCGGCGGCAACACGGCGATGGACTGCTGCCGCACCGCGAAGCGGCTCGGCGGCGAAGACGTCAAGGTGATCGTGCGTTCCGGCTTCGCGGAGATGAAGGCCTCGCCGTGGGAGAAGGAGGACGCGATGCACGAGGGCATCCCGATCCTCGACTTCCTCGTGCCCAAGGCCTTCCTGCACGAGAACGGCAGGCTCACCGGGATGCGCTTCGAGAAGGTCAAGGCGGTCTACGACGGCAAGGGCCACCGGGCGCTGATCGCGACCGGAGAGCCGGACCCCATTCACGCCTGCGACGAAGTGCTGGTCGCCGTCGGGCAGGAAAACGCCTTTCCGTGGATCGAGCGCGACGCCGGAATCGAGTTCGACCAGTGGGGCCTGCCCGTCCTCGACAAGACGACGCTGCAATCGACGCTGCCGCAGGGTCTTCTTCGGCGGCGACGCGGCGCTCGGCCCGAAGAACATCATCTGGGCGGTCGCACAGGGACACGACGCCGCGATCTCGATCGACAGGTTCCTGCACGGCGAAGACGTGCGCGAACGGCCCGCGCCCGGCGTCACCCTCGTCTCCCAGAAGATGGGCATCCACGAGTGGAGCTACGACAACGAAGTCGCGCCCGACGCGCGCTTCAAGGTGCCGTGGCGCGACGTCAATCAGTCACTCAAGAACATCCGCGTCGAGGTCGAACTCGGCTTCGACCCCGCCACCGCGTGGAAGGAGGCGCAGCGCTGCCTGAACTGCGACGTCCAGACCGTGTTCACGGCCGAGCAGTGCATCGAGTGCGACGCGTGCGTCGACATCTGCCCCACCGACTGCATCAACTTCACCGCCAACGGCGATGAAGGGGACCTGCGGCCGCGGCTGCGCGCGCCCGCCCTCAACGCCGGACAGCCGCTGTACGTCTCGGGCGACCTGAAGACCGGCCGGGTGATGGTGAAGGACGAGGACGTCTGCCTGCACTGCGGCCTCTGCGCCGAGCGTTGCCCGACCGGCGCGTGGGACATGCAGAAGTTCCTGATCGAGATGACGCACGCCGGGCGCGGCGGACGTCCACTGCACAGGGAGGCGGCATGAGCCCGTCGCACGGCCGCCCGAAGACGGGCTCAGTCCCTCCCGGAGGGACCGCGCGCAGCGCGAGGGAGCGCACCACATGAGTGTTCCGGACGAAGGCCGCCCCGGTCCGCGCACCAGCGGCCCCGTGATCCGCCGTCGCGGCATCACGGCGACCAACGACTTCGTCGTCAAGTTCGCCAACGTCAACGGCTCGGGGTCTGCGTCCGCGAATGAGCTCTTTGCGCGCAGCATCCTGCGGATGGGCGTGCCGGTGTCGCCGCGCAACATCTTCCCGTCGAATATCCAGGGCCTGCCCACCTGGTACGAAGTGCGGGTGACCGAACAGGGGCACCTCGGCCGCCGTGGCGGCGTCGACCTGATGGTCTCGATGAACCCGCAGACGTGGGACAGGGACCTGCAGGAGATCGAGCCCGGCGGCTACCTGCTCTACGACAGCACGAAGCCGATGCCGCCGTCGCGCTTCCGCCCCGACGTCCACGCGATCGGCGTGCCGCTGACCGCCATCGCCGCCAGCAAGTTCGTCGATCCGAAGGAGCGCCAGCTCCTGAAGAACATCATGTACGTCGGCGTGCTGGCGTCGCTGCTCGCCATCGAGCCGGAAGTGATCGCGCAACTGCTCGGCGAGCAGTACAAGGGCAAGGACAAGCTGATCAAGCCGAACCTCGATGCCTTCGAGACCGGCCGGCAGTACGCGGAAGAGCACCTCGCCGGCGCGCTCGGCCTGAAGGTCGAACGGCGCAACAACGTCGGCGATCGCATCTTCGTGGAGGGCAACGCGGCCGCCGCCCTCGGGGCCGTGTACGGCGGCGCGACGGTCTGCGCGTGGTATCCGATCACGCCGTCGTCGTCCGTGGCAGAGGCCTTCCAGAAGTACTGCAGCCGCTACCGCGTCGACAAGGCGACCGGCAGCAACAAGTTCGCGATCGTGCAGGCCGAGGACGAGCTCGCCTCGGTCGGCATGGTGATCGGCGCGGGCTGGAACGGCGCGCGTGCCTTCACGGCGACGTCCGGCCCGGGCGTGTCGCTGATGACCGAGTTCATCGGGCTCGCGTACTTCGCCGAGATCCCGGCGACGATCATCAACGTGCAGCGCGGCGGTCCGTCGACGGGCATGCCGACGCGCACGCAGCAGTCCGATCTCCTCGCATGCGCCTACGCGTCGCACGGAGACACCAGGCACGTGCTGCTGTTCCCGGAAGACCCGCACGAATGCTTCGAGTTCACGGCGGCCGCGCTCGACCTCGCCGAGCGGCTGCAGACGCCGATCTTCGTGATGAGCGACCTCGACATCGGCATGAACCAGCGGCTGTGCGCCCCGCTCGCGTGGGACGACAGCCGGCGGCTACGACCGCGGCAAGATGATGAGCGCGACGGACCTCGATGCCGGCAAGGACTTCGGTCGCTATCTCGACGTCGACGGCGACGGGATTCCCTTCCGCACCGTGCCCGGCGCGCATCCGACCCGGGGCGCGTACTTCACGCGCGGCACGACGAAGGACGCGTACGCGCGCTACTCCGAAGCCGGATCCGACTACATGTACAACATGGAGCGGCTGCTGAAGAAGTTCGACACCGCGAAGCGCCTGGTGCCGCAGCCGATCGTCCGGCGCACGAGCCACAAGACCGCGCACGGAGTCATCTACTTCGGCTCGACCAGCCCGTCGATGAACGAGGCGCTCGGCGTCCTGGAACAGTCGGGAGTGCACCTCGACCGCCTGCGCGTCCGCGCCTTCCCGTTCCCGGACTCGGTCAAGACGTTCATCGAACAGCACGAGCAGGTCTTCGTCGTCGAGCAGAACCGCGATGCGCAGCTGCGTTCGATGCTCGTCAACGAACTGCAGGTCGATCCATCGAGGCTGGTGCCGATCCTGCACTACGACGGCACGCCGATCACCGCGCGCTTCATCGTGCAGGCGATCCGGGACCGGATGCCGGGCGCCAGCGTGCGACCGCTGCAGGGCGGCCGGGCCGCGTAAGGAAACGCCATGACCTACCTCGCGAAGCCGAAGCTCCACCATCCCACGCTGCCCGCGAATCGCCTCGGCTACACGCGGCGCGACTACGAAGGGAAGATCTCGACGCTGTGCGCGGGCTGCGGCCACGATTCGATCTCGGCGGCGATCATCCAGGCCTGCTGGGAACTGGCGATCGAACCGCACCGCGTGGCCAAGCTGTCCGGCATCGGGTGCTCGTCGAAGACCCCGGACTACTTCCTCGGCAACTCGCACGGCTTCAACTCGGTCCACGGCCGCATGCCCTCCGTGCTGACCGGGGCGAACCTCGCGAACCGCGACCTGCTCTACCTCGGCGTCTCCGGCGACGGCGACTCGGCGTCGATCGGCCTCGGGCAGTTCGCGCACCTGATTCGCCGCGGCGTAAACATGACGTACATCTGCGAGAACAACGGCGTGTACGGACTGACCAAGGGCCAGTTCTCTGCCACCGCCGACCTGGGCTCGAAGTCGAAGCGCGGCGCGATCAACCGCGACGCCCCGATCGACATGGTGTCGCTGGCGCTGCAGCTCGGCGTCACCTATGTGGCGCGCGGATTCTCCGGGGACAAGGAGCAGCTGGTGCCGCTGATCAAGGGGGCGCTGAGTCATCGCGGCGCCGCGCTGCTCGACGTGATCAGTCCCTGCGTGGCGTTCAACAACCACGCGGGCAGCACCAAGAGCTACGACTACATCCGCGCCCACAACGATGCGGTGAACCGGCTCGACTTCATGCCGAAGCACGACACCATCACCGCCGCGTACGCGCCGGGCGAAGTGATCGAGATCACGCAGCACGACGGCAGCCGGCTGCGCCTGCGCAAGCTCGCGGACGGCTACGACCCGGGCGACCGCCTGGCCGCCATCAGCCACATCACGGCGCACCAGGCCCGCGGCGAGGTTGTCACGGGGCTCCTCTTCGTCGACCCCTCGGCGGACGACCTGCACGATCATCTCAACACGGTCGAAAGACCCCTGAACCGGCTTGGTGAAGCGGACCTCTGCCCCGGCGCCGGGGTGCTCGAGGCGATCAACGCCGAGCTGACCTGACGCTTCCGCACGTGGCTTTCAGCCAGCACCGCTTTTTGCTGGCTGGAACGCCTTCCCACGGACTGGGACGCGATTGCGGCAGATCAATGACACCACCCCCGTTGCAATCGAAGCTCTTGCCTACGTGAGGTAGTTCGCCTCAGTCCGCGCTGCCCCGCGCCAGATGGGCAAGCGGAAACCCACAGCGCACGGGGAGACACACATGGCGCAGGCGAACGCGGGATCCGGTTTCCGGATCGTTGCGCGCGAGGATTATTCGGACGTCACCTACATGCTGGAGGTGGCCCATCCGCAGATGGCCCGGGCGGCCCAGCCCGGTCAGTTCGTCATCGTGATGGAGACGGAGCATGGCGAGCGGATTCCGCTCACCATCGCCGACTTCGACCGCGAACGCGGCACGATCACCCTGGTCATCCAGGCCGTCGGCAAGACCACGAAGGAGATGCAGGCCAACCTGAAGGCCGGCGACGAACTCTTCGCAATGGTCGGCCCGATGGGCATCCCGAGCCACATCGGCAAGGCGAAGAAGGTCGTCTGCGTCGGCGGCGGCCTCGGCGTCGCGCCGGTCTATCCGCAGGCGCGCGCCTACAAGGAAAGCGGCGCGTACGTGATCGGCGTGATCGGCTTCCGCAACAAGGACCTGATGTTCTGGCAGGACAAGTTCGGCGCGGTATGCGACGAGCTGATCGTCTGTACGGACGACGGGTCTGCGGGCATCAAGGGCCTCGTCACCGAGGGCATCAAGCAGGCGGCGGCGAAGCACTCCGACATCGACGAGGTCGTCGCGATCGGCCCCCCCATCATGATGAAAGGCTGTTCGGAGACGACCCGGGCGCTGGGCATCAAGACCATCGTCAGCCTGAACCCCGTGATGGTCGACGGCACGGGGATGTGCGGCGGCTGCCGCGTGAAGGTCGGCGAGCAGGTGAAGTTCGCCTGCGTCGACGGCCCGGACTTCGACGGCCACAAGGTGGACTTCGACGACCTGATGGCGCGCCTCGGCCGCTACAAGCAGACCGAACTCGAGGCGGTCGAGCGCTGGCAGGAATCCTGCCGCATCCGCGCCGACAAGGTGGTCGACCTGAAGGCCTCGGTGCTCGACGCGCGCCCGGCCGCGGACGCCTAGGAGGGACCATGGCGACTGCGAAGAAGAAGACGATCCGCACCATTCCGCAGGAGCGGACGCCGATGCCGGAGCAGGATCCGCAGGTCCGGGCGAAGAACTTCCAGGAGGTCGCCTGCGGCTACCGCCTCGAGGACGCGCTGCGTGAAGCGGAGCGCTGCCTGATGTGCCCCGACCAGCCCTGCGTGCGCGGCTGCCCGGTCAGCATCGACATCCCGAACTTCATCGCGAAGATCACGCAGAAGCACTACAACGGCGCGTACGACATCATCACCGACACCAACCTGCTGCCGTCGATCTGCGGGCGCGTGTGCCCGCAGGAGAACCAGTGCGAAGGCGTGTGCACGGTGGGCGAGACGCTGGAGCCCGTGGCGATCGGCCGGCTCGAGCGCTTCATCGGCGACATGGCGATCGCCGAGGGCTGGGAAAACGTGCCGTACATCGAGCCGTCGGGCTACAAGGTCGGCATCGTCGGCGCCGGACCCGCCGGCATGGCGTGCGCCGCCGACATGGCGAAGGCCGGTTGCGAAGTCATCGTCTACGAGGCATTCCACACGCCGGGCGGCGTGCTGAAGTACGGCATCCCCGACTTCCGCCTGCCGAACGACGTCATCGACGCCGAAATCAACAAGGTCAAGAACCTCGGCGTGAAGTTCGAGTGCAACACGCTGGTCGGCCGCCTGTTCACGATCGAACAGATGGTGAGCGAGATGGGGTTCCACGCCGTGTTCATCGGCACCGGTGCGGGCTATCCGAGCTTCATGGGTATCCCTGGCGAGTCGCTGAACGGCGTGCTCTCCGCGAACGAGCTGCTCACGCGCTGCAACCTGATGCGGGCGCGCGACTTCCCGAACTTCGACACGCCGCTCGCGCCGGGCAAGCACGTCGCCGTCATCGGCGCGGGCAACACCGCGATGGACGCCCTGCGCGTGTCCCTGCGCCTCGGCGCCGAGAGCGTGCACTGCATCTACCGCCGCTCGAAGAAGGAAGCGCCGGCGCGCGTCGAGGAGATCCACCACGCCGAGGAGGAAGGCGTCGACTTCAACTGGCTGACCAGTCCGGTCGAAATCCTAGGCGACGAGAAGAACCGCGTCCGCGCGCTGCGCTGCGTAAAGATGGAGCTCGGCGAACCGGACGAGTCCGGACGCCGCCGTCCGGTCGTGGTGCCCGGCAGCGAGTTCGAGTTCGAGGCCGACATGGTCGTGTTCGCCATCGGCACCAACGCCAACCCGATCCTCGGCCAGACGTCGAAGCTGAAGCTCAACAAGTGGGGCTACATCGCCGCCGACGACAGCCTCGCGACCTCGATCGCAGGAGTGTGGGCCGGGGGTGACATCGTCACCGGCGCCGCGACCGTCATCCAGGCGATGGGCGCCGGCCGCAGGGCCGCCCGCGCCATGAAGGCCTACCTCGGCCTGCGCGACAGTGACTCCGTGTACGACGCCGGCGCCGAAGGCTCGCTGTTCGGCATCCCGCGCGCGGAACACGGCTTTGCGCAGGTCCGGGTCGCCTGACGAATTCGTAAGAAGGAACGAGCATGAATGCCGCAGTACTTGCTCCCAGGGGCACCCAATCCACCAAGAAGGCCGTCAAGCTGCCCGAGCACATCGTCGAGGTCATCAGCGACTCCGGCGAAGGCGCGCAGCGCTGCGGGCAGGCGTTCGCGTCGATCGCGGCGCGCAGCGGTAATGGCATCTGGACGGTCGAGATCATCCCGGCCGAGATCCAGCCGCCGGCGCGCAGCGTCGCGGGCGCCAGCGGCATCCGCATCCGCGTGGGTTCCAAGCATGTCAACAACGGCGGCGACGAGACCGACCTTGTCGTCGCGTTCAACGAGCAGGTGCTGCTCGGACGCGTGCGCGCCGGCGAGCTGAAGCCGGGCGCGACGATCCTGCTCGAGAACATGTGGGGCGAGCACCGCGATCCGGTCATCGCGAGGACTTACACCGAGGCGGTGAAGGCACTCAAGGACGCCGACTTCCGCGTGATCCCCCTGCCCCTGGAAAAGGAGTGCCGCGCGCTGATGAGCGACGCCCGGCGCGGCAAGAACATGTTCGTGCTGGGCGTGCTGGCCAGCATCTACAGCCTGGACCTGCAGCTCGCGCGCGACCAGATCGCGCTGACCTTCGGCAAGAAAGACCAGAAGGTCATCGACTCCAACGTGCGGCTGATGGAAGCCGGACACGCGTGGGGCGAAGCCAACCTCGACTTCAAGTACGAGATCCCGGCCGAGAAGGCGAAGGTGCCGCAGATCGTCGTCAACGGCAACACCGCCGTCGCGCTCGGAGTCCTCGCCTCCGGCATGGACATCTGCGCGATGTACCCGATCACGCCGGCGACGTCGGCGTCGCACTACCTGTCCGAGTGCTTCGAGCGCGTCGGCGGCATCGTGCACCAGGCGGAAGACGAGATCGCGGCGTGCGCGTTCGCGATCGGCGCCTCGTACGCCGGCCGTTGCGCGGTGACGATCACCTCCGGGCCCGGCTACTCGCTGAAGCAGGAAGGCATCGGGCTGGCGGTGATGGCGGAGATCCCGCTGGTCGTCGTCAACGTGATGCGTGGCGGGCCGTCGACTGGCCAGCCGACGAAGGTCGAGCAGGCCGACCTGCTGACGACCATCTACGGCAGCCACGGCGACGCGCCAAAGGTCGTGATCGCGGTGACGAGCATCGAGGACTGTTTCTATTCGATGATCACCGCACGCAAGATCGCCGAGACCTTCAACATGGTGGTCGGTGGTGCTGACCGACGCCAGCCTCGCCACGGCGCAGCAACCCTTCACGCGCCCGGCGTTCAACGACGAGTGGCTGGCGCCGCCGATCGACCAGTCGCCGCTGCCCGAGGGCGCGAAACCGTACGACTGGGACAAGATCACCGGCATCGCGCGGCGCTTCTCGCCGGGCCAGCCCAACGGCATGCACACCGTCACCGGCCTCGCGCACGACCGCAACAGCAAGGTGGCGTACGACCCGGTCATCAACGAGGAAGGCCTGCGCATGCGCAGCCTGAAGCTCGCCACGCTGCAGAAGACGCTGAAGACGCCCGAGGTGTTCGGCGACCCCGAGGGCGACCTGCTGGTCGTCGGCTGGGGCAGCACGCAGGGCGTGATCGAGGAGGCCGTGCAGCGCCTGCGCGACGAGGGCCTCAAGGTCTCCGCGCTGCAGATGCGCTTCATCCAGCCGATGCCGTCGGGCATCAAGGACATCTTCAAGCGGTTCAGGAAAGTCATGACGATCGAAGGCACGTGGGCCGATCGTCCGGCGGAAGACGAAATGATCGACGAGGAGAACCGCCGCTACGCGCCGCTGGCGATGATGCTGCGCGCGCGCACCCTGGTCGACGTCGACTGCTGGACCGAGGCCAAGGGCCAGCCGATCAAGCCGGGCCAGGTGGTCGCGGCGCTGCGCGCCAAGCTGGCCGAATGAATTCGAGCGAAGGAAAGTAGACGATGGGCTCCGCACTCAGCCAACTCATCATCAAGCTGCACGAGGAACACCACACCCTCGAGGACTACGAGGGCGGCGTGCCGCGCTGGTGCAGCGGATGCGGCGACAACGCGATCCTCACGGCGGTCCAGCGCCTGTGCCGCGACGAGAACCTGGCGCCCGAGCGCACGGTGTTCGTGTCCGGGATCGGCTGCTCGAGCCGCTTCCCGCACTACATGAAGACCTACGGGTTCCACGGCATCCACGGCCGCGCGTTCCCGCTCGCCGAGGGCGTCAAGATGGCGCGCCCGGACCTGAACGTGTTCGTGAACACCGGCGACGGCGACTGCTGCTCGATCGGCGCCGCGCACTGGATCCACGCGATCCGGTACAACATGAACCTGACCGTGATCCTGCACGACAACCAGATCTACGGGCTGACCAAGAAGCAGGCGTCGCCGACCTCGCAGATCGGCACGAAGAGCAACACGACGCCCCGCGGCAGCGTGCTCGAGGCGATGAACCCGCTGACCGTCACGCTCGGCGTGCAGAACGCGTCGTTCGTGGCGCAGGGCGTCGACTGGATGCCGGAGATGCTGTACGACATCATCTACAAGGCGTTCCACCACCGCGGCTTCTCGTTCGTGCGCATCATCCAGCGCTGCCCGGAGTGGCTGCCCAAGACGTTCGAGCCGTGGCTGCACGATCCTGGCAAGACGCTGCTGCTGACGCACGCCGAACGGGCTGCAGCCGAGCGCCGAGACGAGCCGCATCTACAAGAACCAGCGCGAGCACGACCCGCTGAACATCCACCAGGCGCGCGAGATCGCCTCGTCGATCGATCCGATCCCGGTGGGCATCCTGTACCACGATCCGAGCGTGCCGTGCTACGAGGACCTGCGCGGCGCCGGGGCGCCGCGGACCGCCGAGGCGATCCGCGCCGGCCTCGACAAGGAATTCGACAAGTTCACGATCTGGCCGGACGAAGAGCGCCAAGAGCGCGCCGCCTGACCACCACGAAACTCGAGGTTCGTCCCCATGGACATGGCTGCAAAGTTCCAGGACCAGACGGTCTTTCACATGACGGGCAAGCGCGCGGGCGAAGGTCTCAACGCGCTGGCCGCAGGCTTCCGCCCGGCCCTGCTCGCGCCTTACCGCGACCTGACCCGGCTGCGCTACGACTATCCGGTCGTGCTGATCGAGGGCGACGCCAGCCGCGACTACGTGCGTTCGCTGTCGTCGGTCGTCGGCGGACTGATCGCCGAACTCGCGCCGCGCGGCATCGAGGGCGAGCGCCTGCGCAAGCAGTTGCTGCGCCTCGAGCGCGAGCTCCGCGTGCTGGTCGCGGGTGGCGCCACTGGAATGCTGACCGAGCTGTGGCCCGAAGCGGCGGCACGCGCGGCGGGAGGCGACGACGGCGCGCGCGACGTGCTGACCCGCGCCGCGGGCGCGCTGGCGATCGACGGCGAAGTCATCGACTGCAGCCGTGCCCTGACCGAGCGCTTCGTCACCCGCGCATGGAAGAACGTCAACGCGGAGAAGGCCAGGGCGTTCCGCCTGCTCGTCGACCACCTGATCCGCAAGCTGTCGGACATCCTGCGCGCGGCGTTCGTGCACTCGCAGGCGGGCCAGCAGCCGCAGGCGCTGAAGTCCGGCTTCGGCGATCTGCACAGAGACACGTTCGACTTCTCCGCGATGTCGAGACTGGTCACGCGCAACGTGCCGAAGGACGAGCTTCCGGCGAAGCGACGCGAGCGCATCGAGTGGGCGCTCGCCGTGCTGCGCAGCCAGCCCTTCTATCCCGGTTCCCAGGGCGCGGGAGCGACGGGCGAGCCGTTCTCGTTCGAGTTCGACAACTGCGCGGCCGCCATCGAGGCGCACCGCGTACGGCTGCCGCGCCTCGTCGAGTTGGTGAAGGCGATCGCCATCGCCGAACTGGAGGCGCGCGGCGGCTACGACGAAGCCGACCACGGCCCGTTCTTCGAACGCTATGACGAACACGCACTGACGGCCGACGACCTGGCCCAGTTCCCCGATTACCTCGTCTGCATCCCGGCCGATCGCAACGGCGCCCCCGAGAACGCCGCGATGATGGAGATGCTGTCGGCCGGCATGCCGGTCAAGGTCCTCGTGCAGCACAGCGACCTGCTCGAGGAAGCCGCGATCGGCCAGGGCCACTTCGCGTTCGGCGTCCGCAGCGCGCGGCTGGCGACGACGGCCATGGGGCTCGGCGGCATGTTCATCCTGCAGTCGACGAGTTCCAACCTCTACGCCCTGCGCGACCGGGTCCGCCACGGCATGGGCTGCCGCGGTCCCGCCCTGTTCAGCGTGTTCTCCGGTTCGCCGGACGCGGCGGGCGACCTCGCGCCGTACCTTTCCGCCGCCGCCGCCATGAAGTCGCGGGCCTTCCCGGCGTTCACCTACGACGCCAATGCCGGCACGAACTGGGCGACCCGCTTCTCGTTCGAGAACAACCGCAACCCCGGGGACGACTGGCCGGTCGAGGAATTCGCCTACGCCGACGAGAACGTGCAGCGGGTCAGCGAGCAGCTCCGCTTCACCTACGCGGACTTCATGCTCTGCGACCAGCGCAACGCTCATCACTTCGCCGTCGTTCCGCGCGAGCGCTGGACGACGGCCATGATCCCGGCGGCCGACTGGCTGCTGCTGCCAGAGAACCAGGCCACGGATCGCGTGCCCTATGTCATGGCCGTGGACGGGAGCGACAAGCTGCATCGCGTGATCGTCGATGCGCGGCTGATGCAGGCGACGCGCCGCTGCCTGCTGCTGTGGCACCGCCTGCAGGAACATGGCGGCATCAACAACTCGCACGCGGAGCAGGCGCTGGCCCGCGAGAAGGCCGCCTGGGAGGCGCAGAAGCAGCAGGAGCTCCAGGCGTTGCGACAGGCGGCGGACAGCTCGGCGCCCGCCGCGGCAGCACCCGCTGCCGCGGCCGCCGCCGTGAGCGCGCAAGCGCCGGCCGCGGCCGTCGCCGAAACGGCGCCGGCGCCGTCGTCGGACCAGCCCTGGATCGAGACGTCGCGTTGCTCAAGCTGCAACGAGTGCCAGAACATCAACGACAAACTGTTCGGCTACAACGAGAACAAGCAGGCCTTCATCAAGGACCTGAACGCCGGCACGTATAAGGAGATGGTCGAGGCCGCCGAGGCGTGCCAGGTGGCGATCATCCACCCCGGCAAGCCGTGGAACGCGAGCGAACCGGGGCTCGAGGAATTGCTGGAGCGGGCGAAGCCGTTCATGGCATAGCCGGCGCGCCCGTCGCGATGGACTTCCGGCGCTCGGACCTCGCGCACGGGCATGAACTCGAAGGCCTGGTCGTCGTCGTCGACGTGCTGCGGGCCTTTTCCACTTCGGCGTACGCCTTCGCGGCCGGCGCCCGTGCGATCATCGTGGCGCACTCGCTCGACGAGATCGATCCGCTCAAGCGGCTGCACGCGCCCGCCATCACCGTCGGGGCGCAGCCGGGCGGATTCCCAGTGCCCGGCCTCGACTACGGCAACTCTCCGGCCAGCATCGCGCCGCTCGACCTCTCCGGCGTCACGCTCGTCGAATACAGCGCCGGTGGGGTGCGCGGGCTCATCGACTGCGACCACGCCTCGGAAGTTCTCGCCGGCAGCCTGGTCTGCGCCCGCGCCACGGCGGAGTACATCCGGTTCCGGGATCCGCCGGTCGTCACCTTCGTCATCACTGGCCTGTGGACCGATCGCGACGGCGACGAGGATCACGCGTGCGCGGACCTGATCGAGGCCTACCTGCGCGGCCGGTCGCCGGTGCTGCCCGACTTCGAGGAGCGGGTGCGCCAATCGGACTTCGGCCGCCGCTTCGGTCACCCCGATCACTCCCACCTTCCTGCCGACGATCTCGACCTTTGCGCCAGGGCCGACCGGTTCGCGTTCGCCATGCCGATGCGCCACGACGGCGACCGGCTCGTGATCGAATCCGAGCCAATGCGCACCGGGCCTGGCCTCCGCACGGGCGGCTCGCCCGATCCGGGGGCGACGCGCGCCATGTAGTACCCTGCCGCCGGCGCCGACGGCCTTCGCGACCGCCGCGATTGTGCCGGACGGACGCGGGCCCTGCCTGCCACGCCGCGAGCGGTACTCTCGCCGCGAAAAAATCACACCAAGGGGAAATCGATGAGCAATTTCTGGGACTCCGTGTGGCTGATCTTCTCGGCCTTCCTGTTCGTTGCGTACCTGTTCGTGATGTTCCAGGTGATCACGGACCTGTTTCGCGACGACAAGGTCAGCGGCTTCGGCAAGGCGGCGTGGATCGTCGGCCTGATCTTCCTGCCGATGCTGACCGCGCTCTTTTACATCATCACGCGCGGCAGCGGGATGGCGGAGCGGCAGCGCGCGGTGGTGCAGCGCGCGAAGGCCGACACCGACGCCTACATCCGGCAGGTGGCGGGAAAGTCGCCAGCGGAGCAGATCGCCGACGCCAAGGCACTGCTCGACGCCGGCACGATCGCGCCCGAGGAGTTCCAGCGCCTGAAGGCCAAGGCGCTCGCCTGAGCCGCGAAGCACACGAGAAAACGGCGCCCGAAGGCGCCGTTTTTCGTTGACGCTATGCCGCGCGCGATCAGCGCTGCGCGATCGGCTTGACGTCGCGCGGTTTCGAGCCGACGAAGAGCTGGCGCGGACGGCCGATCTTGTACTCGGGATCGGCGATCATCTCGTTCAGTTGCGCGATCCATCCCACCGTGCGGGCCAGCGCGAAGACGGCCGTGAACAGCGGCACCGGGATGCCGATCGCCTTCTGGACGATGCCCGAGTAGTAGTCGACGTTCGGATACAGCTTGCGGCTGACGAAGTAGTCGTCCTCGAGCGCGATCTTCTCGAGCGCCATCGCGAGCTTGAACAGCGGGTCGTCATGCAGGCCGAGTTCGGTCAGCACTTCGTGGCACGTCTCGCGCATCAGCTTGGCGCGCGGGTCGTAGTTCTTGTAGACCCGGTGGCCGAAGCCCATCAGCTTCACGCTGCTGTTCTTGTCCTTCACCTTGGCGATGAACTCGCCGATCTTCTCGACTCCGCCCTGGCGCTGGATGTCGTACAGCATGTTCAGGCAGGCCTCGTTGGCGCCGCCGTGCGCCGGGCCCCAGAGGCACGCCACGCCGGCGGCGATCGCCGCGAACGGGTTGGTGCCGGAAGACGCACACAGGCGCACCGTCGACGTCGAGGCGTTCTGCTCGTGGTCGGCGTGCAGGATGAAGATGCGGTCCATCGCACGCACCAGCACCTCGTTGGACTTGTACTCCTCGCACGGCGTGGCGAACATCATGCGCATGAAGTTGCCGGCGTACGACAGGTTGTTCTGCGGGTACATGTACGGCTGGCCGACCGTGTACTTGTACGCCATCGCGACCAGCGTCGGCATCTTGGCGATCAGGCGGATCGCCGACACCTCTCGCTGCCACGGGTCGTTCAGGTTCATCGAGTCCGGATAGAACGCGGACAGCGCGCCGACGAGGCCGGTCATCACCGCCATCGGGTGCGCGTCGCGGCGGAAGCCGCGCATGAAGAACTGCATCTGCTCGTTGACCATCGTGTGGTTGGTCACGCGCTTGACGAAGTCGGCCTTCTGCTTCGGGTTGGGCAGCTCGCCGTACAGCAGCAGGTAGCAGGTCTCGAGGTAGTCGCACTTGGTGGCGAGCTGCTCGATCGGGTAGCCGCGGTACAGCAGTTCACCCTTGTCGCCGTCGATGTAGGTGATGGTCGAATTGCACGACGCGGTCGACAGGAACCCGGGGTCGTAGGTGAACTTGCCGGTCTTGCCGTACAGCGCGCGGATGTCGATGACGTCCGGGCCGACAGAGCCCTTGTAGATCGGCAGGTCCATCGGAGCCGTGCCGTCCGTGAATGTGAGTGTGGCCTTTTCGGTCGAAGGAGTGAGAGCCATGTCTTGTCGTCCCCGGTTGGCGTTGTCTCAGGTCGTCCGCATCCGCCGTAGCAGGTTGCGCACGGCATTGTTGTCCAGCGCACCTTGGGGGTCTTTGCGCGCCAGCAAAAGGTCGAGCAATTCGTTGTCCGGGAGGTCCAGCAGGGCCTCGAGGGCGAGGATTTCGGTGATGTCCAGCCCCTCCCCCTCCCGGTCGAGGAAGCGGCTGAGGATGAGGTCGTTCTCGAGCATGCCCCGCCGGGCCCGCCACCGCAGCCGGCGGCGCTTCAGTTCGCCGATGACCGGTGGCTCGGACATGGCCGGGCCTAGACCGCCCGCCGCACCAGCATCTCCTTGATCTTGCCGATCGCCCGGCTCGGATTCAGGCCCTTCGGACAGACGTCCACGCAGTTCATGATCGTGTGGCAGCGGAACAGCCGGTACGGGTCGTTCAGGTTGTCCAGCCGCTCGCTCGTGGCCTGGTCGCGGCTGTCGGCGATGAAGCGGTAGGCCTGGAGCAGGCCTGCCGGGCCGACGAACTTGTCCGGGTTCCACCAGAAGCTTGGGCAGGCGGTCGAGCAGCACGCGCACAGGATGCACTCGTACAGGCCGTCGAGTTCCTCGCGTTCCTCCGGCGACTGCAGCCGCTCGGTTTCCGGCGGCGGCGTGTCGTTGATCAGGTAGGGCTTGATCGAGTTGTACTGCTTGAAGAACTGCGACATGTCGACGATCAGGTCGCGGATGACCGGCAGGCCCGGCAGCGGCTTGAGGACGATGGGATCCTTCAGGTCGCGCAGGTTCGTGACGCATGCCAGCCCGTTCTTGCCGTTGATGTTCATGGCGTCCGAGCCGCACACGCCTTCGCGGCAGCTCCGGCGGAACGAGACGCTGTCGTCGAAGTCGCTCTTGATGCGCATCAGGGCATCCAGCAGCATCTTGTCGTGCGCCTGCAGCCGGACCTCGAGCTTCTGCATGTACGGCCGCGCGTCCTTGTCCGGGTCGTATCGATAGATCTCGAACCGAACCGTCCGCGTGCCGGCCGCCGCTCCCGCCACGGCGGTCGTCTCCGTGTTGCTGTTCGCAGTCATGCGTCTACCTCGGTAACTTGGATCTGCCGTATGTGTCTAGAACGTGCGCTTCTTGGGCTCGAACGTGGGCACCGTGAGCGGCTTCATGTTGACCGGCTTGTAATCCAGCCGACTGCCTTCCGAATAGAACAGCGTGTGCCGCAGCCACTGCCCGTCGTCCCGCTCGGGGAAGTCGTCGCGCGCGTGCGCGCCGCGGCTCTCAGTGCGGGCGGCGGCCGACACCACCGTGGCACGCGCGGTCTCGACCAGGTTTTCGAGCTCCATCGCCTCGATGCGCGCCGTGTTGAACACCTTCGATTTGTCGGCGATCGCCACATGCTGCGAGCGCTCGGCCAGTTCGTTGATCTTGCGGACGCCTTCGTCCAGCAGCGCGCCGGTGCGGAAGACACCGCAGTGCGCCTGCATCGCCTTGCGGATCCCGTTGGCCACGTCCTGCACACGCTCGCCCTTGTCGCGCCCATCCAGCGCCGCAAGGCGGGCCAGCGTCCGGTCGCCGCCGTCTTCCGGGAAGGTGTGATGGCCCTGCTTCTGGAAACCCTGCTCGACGATGTGGTTGCCGGCCGCGCGCCCGAACACGACGAGGTCGAGAAGCGAATTGGTGCCGAGCCGGTTCGCGCCGTGCACGGACACGCAGGCGCACTCGCCGATCGCGTACAGGCCGTTGACCACGGCATTCGGCTGGCCGTCCTTCGGGACGACGACCTGGCCGTGATAGTTCGCCGGGATGCCGCCCATCTGGTAGTGGATGGTCGGCACCACCGGGATCGGCTCGCGGATCGGATCGACGTTGGAAAACGTGATCGCGATCTCGCGGATCGACGGCAGCCGCTTCATGATGGTCTCGGCACCGAGGTGATCGAGCTTCAGCAGCACGTGGTCCTTGTTCGGGCCGCAGCCGCGTCCTTCCTTGATCTCCTGGTCCATCGAGCGGGACACGAAGTCGCGCGGCGCGAGGTCCTTCAGCGTCGGCGCGTAGCGCTCCATGAAGCGCTCGCCGTTGGAGTTGAGCAGGATGCCGCCCTCGCCCCGCACACCTTCGGTGATCAGCACGCCCGCGCCGGCCACGCCAGTCGGGTGGAACTGCCAGAACTCCATGTCCTCGAGCGGGATGCCCGCCCGGGCGACGAGTCCCAGGCCGTCGCCGGTGTTGATGTAGGCGTTGGTCGACGCGTCGAAGATGCGGCCGGCGCCGCCGGTGGCGAGCACCGTGACCTTCGACTCGAAGATCATCGGCTCGCCGGTTTCCATCTCGAGCGCGATCACGCCGACGACGTCGCCGTCGAAATTGCGGATCAGGTCGAGCGCCATCCACTCGACGAAGAACTGCGTGCGCGACGCGACGTTGCGCTGATACAGCGTGTGCAGCAGCGCATGCCCCGTGCGGTCCGCGGCGGCGCACGCGCGCGGCACCGGCTTCTCGCCGAAGTTCGCCGAGTGGCCGCCGAACGGGCGCTGGTAGATCGTGCCGTCGGGGTTGCGGTCGAACGGCATGCCGAAGTGCTCGAGCTCGTACACGACCTTCGGCGCCTCGCGGCACATGAACTCGATCGCGTCCTGGTCGCCGAGATAGTCCGATCCCTTGACGGTGTCGAACATGTGCCAGAGCCAGTTGTCCTCGGTCATGTTGCCGAGCGACGCGCCGATGCCGCCCTGCGCGGCCACCGTGTGCGAACGGGTCGGAAACACCTTGGACAGCACGGCCACGTTCATGCCCGCGTTGGCGAGTTGCAGCGAGCAGCGCATGCCGGACCCGCCGGCACCAACGATGACGGCGTCGAAGCGACGGCGCGCGACTTTCGAAGCAGCCATGCTCACACTCTCCACAGAATTTGCACGGACCACACGGCGCAGGCCAGCAGCCACAGCACCGTGAGCGTCTGCAAGGCCAGGCGCATCCACACCGGCTTCACGTAATCCAGCCAGATGTCCTTCACCCCGATCCACGCGTGGTACAGCAGCGCGAACAGCGCGACCAGCGTCAGGACCTTCATCCACATCGGGACGAAGATGGACGCCCACGCGACGTAGTCGAGCGGTCCGGCGAGGGCGAGGCGCAGGCCGAGAATCGCGAAGAAGACGACGAGGACGAGCGCGGTCAGGCGTTGCAGGAGGAAGTTGCCGACGCCGTAGTGCGCGCCGACGACGAGGCGCTTGGTGCCGATTCCGGCGCGAGGGGTGGCGGCCATCAGAACGCTCCGAAGAGTTTCAGCGCTGCGACGAGCGTCAGCGGCAGGCTGATCGCGAAGACCGCGAGCGCGCTCCTGCGTGCCTGTGGCAGGTCGAGGCCGACGTGCAGGTCGAGGACCAGGTAGCGGATCCCGGCCACCAGGTGGTGCAGGAAGCCCCAGATCAGGAACAGCAGCACCAGCTTCACGACCCAGCCGGACGCGACCATGGCCATTCGATCGAAGGTGCTCTCCGAGATCAGGCTGAGGTCGAACATCCACAGCAGGAACGGAAGCGCCAGGAACAGCGCGGCGCCACTGATCCTGTGCAGGATCGACACCATTGCCGGCATCGGCATGCGGTATTGAACGATCTGCGTGACGTGGATGTTGCGGAACTCGGGGCGGTTTCTTCTTGGCGCGGCAGCGGGGGTGCTCATCCGGTTGTGCTCTTCGATCGTGGCCCGTGGAGTGACTTTGTATTCTGAACGATTTGGCGACGCCGACAAAATCAGGTGAGCGTGTTGCGATAGTGATGGCGCGCGGTGACGCTGAGGCCGCGCCGCACTTCAACCGCACGTTCGCCATACGTGTAGGACACGCGTTCGACCAGCAGCAGCGGGTCGCCGGCGCCGACCTGCAGCAGCCTGGCCGCCTCGGGTTCGGCGGCGACTGCGCGGATGCGTTCCTCGGCGCGGATCATCCGGGTGCCGAACTCGGTCTCGAAAAGACCATAGAGCGGGCCCTTGTATTCCGCGAGCCGCTCCGTGGTCAGACCCTTGAACGTCGCCCCCGGCAGCCAGATGTCGTCGAGCACGATCGGAATGCCGTCGAATGCGAGTACGCGGCGAACATAGACGAGTGGGTCGCCCGCGCGCAGGTCGAGCAGGCGCGCGATGTCGGACGGCGCTCGCACGCGCTTGCAGTCCAGGACCCGGCTGACGGCCGGAACCGGATCGCCCTCGTCCGGCACCACGCGCAGGAAGCGGAACTGGGCGCGCGGTTCGTGGTGCGTGGCGACGAACGTTCCCTTGCCCTGCCGGCGCACCACCAGGTGCTCGGCCGCAAGGTCGTCGACCGCCTTGCGCACGGTGCCCTGGCTCACCTGGAAACGCGCGGCGAGTTCGATCTCGCTCGGAATGAGTTCGCCGGGCTTCCACTCGCCCCGCTCGAGGCCCTGGACCAGCAAGTCCTTGATCTGCTGGTACAGCGGCGAAAAGACGGCGGGCCGTCCGGCCCGCGGGGCGTCGCCGGCGCGGTCATCGATCATGGTTTGGATTTCAGCACAGCCTCATGGGGATGATCTGGATTAAATCATATGTCTTATATAAGATATACCGTCCAGATCAAGCAATGCACCCCCGCCCCGCTCGGATGAACCGTTTCCCGACGCGGCAAGGTGGTCTGGCTCAAAGAAATCGCAGATACCCGGCAGTACACTCGATCGGCTTGCGCTGCACAAGAATCGTGCCCTCTGCTCCCCGCCCTCGCCGTTCCCCATGCGGACACGCAGTAGCACCTTGCCGTCCTTCCTATGGAGACCCACACCATGAGTAAAGCGCCCGTCCGCGTCGCCGTCACCGGTGCCGCCGGCCAGATCGGTTATGCCATCCTGTTCCGGATTGCCTCGGGCGAGATGCTCGGCAAGGACCAACCGGTCCACCTGCAACTGCTGGAGATCCCCGACGAGAAGGCGCAGAAGGCGCTCAAGGGCGTGATGATGGAGCTCGACGACTGCGCGTTCCCGCTGCTTGCCGGGATGGAATCGCACAGCGATCCGGTGACCGCGTTCAAGGACACCGAAATCGCGGTGCTCGTCGGCGCGCGTCCGCGCGGGCCGGGCATGGAGCGCAAGGACCTGCTCGCCGCCAACGCCCAGATCTTCACGGCGCAGGGCAAGGCCCTCGACAAGGCAGCGAGCCGCAACGTCAAGGTGCTGGTCGTCGGCAACCCCGCGAACACCAATGCCTACATTGCGATGAAGTCCGCACCGTCGCTGCCGAAGGGCAACTTCACCGCGATGCTGCGGCTCGACCACAACCGCGCGCTGTCGCAACTCGCCGCCAAGACGGGCAAGCCGGTTTCTTCGATCGAGAAGATGATCGTCTGGGGCAACCACTCGCCGACCATGTATCCGGATCTGCGTTTCGCCACGATCGGCGGCCAGCCCGCCGCGCCGATGGTCGACCAGGCCTGGTACCGGGAAACGTACATGCCGACCGTCGGCAAGCGCGGAGCGGCGATCATCGAGGCCCGCGGCCTGTCGTCGGCCGCCTCGGCCGCCAACGCCGCGATCGATCACATCCGCGACTGGGTGCTGGGCACCAACGGCCGTTGGGTCACGATGGGCGTGCCGTCCGATGGCAGCTACGGCGTCCCGGAAGAGATCATCTACGGCGTGCCGTGCACGTGCTCGGGCGGCAAGTACGAAGTCGTCAAGGGCCTGGCGGTCGACGAGTTCTCGCGCGGCAAGATGGACAACACGCTGAAGGAACTCCTCGAGGAGCGCGACGGCGTCAAGCACCTGCTCGCCTGAGAGCGGCCCTGTCGGCGTCCGCCCGTGACCCCGCCGCGCATGTCGATTCGTCGGCGTGCGCGGCCGGTTGCGGCTTTCCGGCACGTGCGGCCGTCGCCCTGGCAGGGAGAACGAGCCGGCCGGCGCATCGGCCGGCGGCAATCGCCACCACGCCCGTCCACGCGTCATTCGACTTGATGGCTACCTGAGAACACACCGAGAGAACCCGGAGCAACCGATGGCACACAACCTGTTCAACTCCCTGCAGGACTTCACGATCGGCGCCAAGAAGGGCAAGTACTACAGCCTGGCCGCGCTCGAGAAGGCCGGCGTCGGCAAGATCTCGCGCTTGCCGGTTTCGATCCGCATCGTGCTCGAGTCCGTGCTGCGCAATTGCGACGGCATCAAGGTGACCGAGGAGCACGTGCGGCAGCTTGCCAACTGGAAGCCGACCGGCGACCGCGTCGACGAGATTCCGTTCGTCGTCGCGCGCGTCGTGCTGCAGGACTTCACGGGCGTGCCACTGCTCGCCGACCTGGCCGCGATGCGCAACGTCGCCGATGCGATGGGCAAGAACCCGAAGACGATCGAGCCGCTGGTACCGGTCGACCTCGTCGTCGACCACTCGGTGATGATCGATCACTACGGGAACAAGCAGGCGCTCGACCTCAACATGAAGCTCGAGTTCCAGCGCAACCGCGAGCGCTACGAGTTCATGAAGTGGGGCATGCAGGCGTTCGACACGTTCGGCGTCGTGCCGCCCGGCTTCGGCATCGTGCACCAGGTGAACCTGGAGTACCTGGCCCGCGGCGTGCACCGGAAGGACGGCGTCTACTACCCGGACACGCTGGTCGGCACCGACAGCCACACGACCATGATCAACGGCATCGGCGTGGTGGGCTGGGGCGTGGGCGGCATCGAGGCCGAGGCCGGCATGCTCGGCCAGCCGGTCTACTTCCTGACGCCGGACGTGGTCGGCGTGCACCTGAAGGGCAAGTTGCGCGAAGGCGTCACCGCCACCGACCTCGTGCTGACGATCACCGAGATGCTGCGCAAGGCGAAGGTGGTCGGCAAGTTCGTCGAGTTCTTCGGCGAGGGCACGACCACGCTCGCCCTGCCCGACCGCGCGACGATCGCCAACATGGCGCCGGAGTACGGCGCCACGATGGGCTTCTTTCCGGTCGACGAGAAGACGATCGCCTACTTCGAGGGCACGGGCCGCACGCCGGACGAGATCGCCGCCTTCGAGGCCTACTTCCGCGCGCAGGGAATGTTCGGCGTGCCGAAGGCCGGCTCGATCGACTACTCCACGGTGTTGTCGCTCGACCTGTCGTCGGTCGCACCGTCGCTGGCCGGACCGAAGCGCCCGCAGGACCGGATCGAGATCGGCCAGGTGAAGAAGCAGTTTGCCTCCCTGTTCTCGAAGCCCACATCCGAGAACGGCTTCAACCAGCCGGCCGCGCGGCTGAAGCAGCGATTCCCGGTGGGGCCCCAGGGGCGCACCGAGCGCAAGGCGGGCGAAGGTCCGGCCGGCGCGGCGCGCGACCTTGCCGAGATGACCGCCAACCGCCCGCTGGTGAGGCCGGAGCGCGAGGTCGACGTCCATGACGTGGCGATCGCCGACGGCGACGTGCTGATCGCGGCAATCACCTCGTGCACCAACACCAGCAACCCGGGCGTGCTGCTGGCCGCCGGCCTGCTGGCGAAGAAGGCCGTGGAAGCCGGACTGAAGGTCAAGCCGCACATCAAGACTTCGCTCGCACCGGGCTCGCGCATCGTGACCGAGTACCTGGAGAAGACCGGCCTGCTGCCGTACCTCGAAAAGCTCGGCTTCGCGGTCGCCGCTTACGGCTGCACGACCTGCATCGGCAATGCAGGCGACCTGTCGCCGGAAATCAACGAGACGATCACGAAGAACGATCTCGTCTGCGCCGCCGTGCTGTCGGGCAACCGCAACTTCGAGGCGCGCATCCACCCGAACCTGAAGGCCAACTTCCTGGCCTCGCCGCCGCTGGTGGTGGCCTACGCGATCGCCGGCTCCGTGCTCGTGGACGTGATGACCGAGCCGCTGGGCAAGGGCAAGAACGGCAAGGACATCTGGATCGGCGACATCTGGCCGTCGTCGGAGGAAGTCCACGCTCTGATGAAGTACGCGATGGACCCGAAGGCGTTCGAATCGAACTACGGCAAGGTCAAGGCCGATCCGGGCGAACTGTGGAAGAAGGTCGGCAGCGTCTCGGGGCAGGTCTATACGTGGCCGAAGTCGACCTACATCGCCAGGCCTCCGTTCTTCGACGGCTTCAAGATGAAGCCGGCCGCCGCGGCCAACGGCGTGCGGGCGGCCCGCGCGCTCGGCATCTTCGGCGACTCGATCACGACCGACCACATCTCGCCGGCCGGCTCGATCAAGGACACGTCGCCCGCCGGCCGCTGGCTGATCGAGCACGACGTCGGGAAAGCCGACTTCAACTCGTACGGCTCGCGCCGCGGCAACCACGAGGTGATGATGCGCGGCACCTTCGCCAACGTGCGCATCAAGAACCTGATGGTCCCGCCGAAGGCCGACGGCTCGCGCATCGAGGGCGGCATCGCGGTCCACCAGCCCTCGGGCGAACAGATGTCGATCTACGACGCCGCCATGCGCTACATGAAGGACGGCGTTCCGACCGTCGTGTTCGGCGGCGAGGAGTACGGCACCGGGTCGTCTCGCGACTGGGCGGCCAAGGGCACCCAGCTGCTCGGCGTGAAGGCGGTGATCGCGAAGAGCTTCGAGCGCATCCACCGCAGCAACCTGGTGGGCATGGGCGTGCTGCCGCTGCAGTTCATGCCGGGCGAAGGCGTGGAGACGTTCGGCATCCGCGGCGACGAGATGTTCGACATCGAGATCGAAGGCGCGCTCCGTCCGCAGATGAACCTGATGCTGCTGGTGTTCGGCAAGGACGGCGAGAAGCAGATCCCGGTCAAGCTGCGAATCGACACGCCGATCGAGGTCGAGTACTACAGGCACGGCGGAATCCTTCCTTACGTACTCAGGCAGCTGCTCGCCGCCTGAGTACGCCGGAAGGCCTCTCAGGGACGCCGCGCGACCGCGCGGCGTGGTACTCAGGCAGCTGCTCGCCGCCTGAGTACGCCGGAAGGCCTCTCAGGGACGCCGCGCGACCGCGCGGCGTGGTGCTCAGGCAGTTTCTCGCCGCCTGATCCGCCGCGCGAGCCGATGCAACCGCCGCCCCGTGCGGCGGTTTGCGTTTCGCGAGCTGGCGGAGGGGTCGCGACGACGGCGAACCCGACGAGGCCGCGTGATACCCTCGGCCGGCGCTCGAATGCCGTGCCAACATGAACGACGCCCCGCGTGAAGTCCGTCCGCGTGCGCATCTGGAGCGCGCCTCCGATGCTGCCGGCGACGTCCTGCGCCTGACGGGCGCCTGGCGTCTCGTGGCCATCGAGGCGATCGACGCCGAACTGCGCGCCCTCCAGCTGCCCGAGCGCCTCACGGTCGACGCGAGCCAGCTTGCGGAACTCGACAGCGCGGCCGCCCTTGCGCTTCTGTCGCGGCTGCCGCCCGCCGTGCAGTGGCGCGGCCTCGCCGCCAACGACGCGCGCATCATCGAGCAGGTGCGCAGCCGCATCGAGGGAATGCCGGAGCTGCCGCCGCACCGGCGCGAGAGCCTGCTCGAGGCCATTGGCAATCGCGCCAACGGCATTGCCCGCGTGGGCCACGACCATCTCGCGTTCCTCGGCGCCGCGGTCCTGGGCATCGTCGGCATCGTCCTGCGACCGCGACGCCTCCGGATCCGCGAACTGTCCGCGCAGTTCGAGCAGGTTTGCCTGAACGCGATCCCGGTCGTGTCGCTCGTGACGCTGCTGATCGGCGTTGTCGTGACCTACCTGCTCGGCCTGCAGGCGAAGCAGTACGGGGCGAACATCTTCGTCGTCGACGGCATCGGCATCGGCGCCACCCGCGAGTTCGCGCCGATCATCGTCGCCATCATCGTCGCCGGCCGCTCCGGCGCCGCGTTCACTGCGCAGCTCGGCTCGATGCGGATGACGGAGGAGACCGACGCCATCCAGACCCTCGGCCTGTCGCCGCTCGACGTGCTGGTGCTGCCGCGCGTGATCGCGCTGATGGTCGCGATGCCGCTGCTGGTCTTCATCGGCGACGTGATGAGCCTCGCCGGCGGCATGCTGATCGCCGAACCCATGCTCGACATCACGCCGCAGACCTTCCTCGAGCGGCTGCGCGACGCGCTCGACATCTCCCACGTCTACGTCGGCTTGTCGAAGGCGCCGGTGTTCGCGCTGGCGATCGCGGTGATCGGCTGCCACATGGGGATGACCGTCGAGCGCGACACGCGCGCGGTCGGCATGGCGACCACCTCCACGGTCGTGCAAAGCATCGTGTCGGTGATCCTGCTCGACGCCGCCTTCGCCATCTTCTACCAGGAGCTCGGAATCTGATGGCGCGCGACGACGTCGTCATCGAAGTGGAGCGCGTCGTCACGCGGTTCGGCGCGCAGACCGTCCACGACGGCGTCAGCTTCACCGTCAGGCGTGGAACGCTCGTCGCGCTGATCGGCGGCAGCGGAACCGGCAAGTCGGTGCTGCTGCGCGAGATCATCGGGCTGCAGCGGCCCACGGAGGGCCGCATCCGCCTGCTGGGGACCGACGTCTGGTCGAGCACGCCGGAGGCGCTGGACGCGGTGCGCCGGCGGTTCGGGATGATGTTCCAGGACGGCGCGCTGTTCTCTTCGCTCACGGTCGCGCAGAACGTCGCCGTGCCGTTGATCGAGCACGCGTCCGTGCCGCCGGACCTGCTCGCGCCCCTGATCCGGCTGCGGCTGGCGCAGGCCGGCCTCGGGCCGGACGCGGCCGAGAAGATGCCCAGCGAGCTGTCGGGCGGCATGCGCAAGCGGGCGGCAATCGCGCGGGCGCTGGCGCTCGAACCCGAGGTGCTCTTCCTCGACGAGCCGACGTCCGGGCTCGACCCCACCACGGCGCGCGGTTTCGACGCGCTGGTCCGCTCGCTGGTCGACGACCTCGGGATCACCGTGTTTCTCGTGACCCACGACCTCGACACGCTCCTGACCGTGGTCGACCGGATCATCGTGCTCACGCGGGGCGCGGTCCTTGCCGACGGTGCCGTGCGCGACATCCTGTCGGTCGACGACCCGTGGATCCGGTCCTATTTCTCGGTGCGCACCACGGTGGGCTCGTGAGCGCGCCGATCCTCAGCGATTCCGGCGTCAAGCCGTCCTAGAATCGACCCGAAATGGAAGCCGAATCCAAGTACACGTATGTCGGGCTGGCGCTGGTCCTCCTGGTGGCTGCGCTGGTGACCGGGGTCATCTGGCTGAACCGGACCGGAACGCGCGCCGACTTCAACTACTACACGGTCTACTTCGAGCGGCAGCCGCTCGACGGCCTGCAGCTGGGCGCCGACGTCGACATGCGCGGCATCAAGATCGGCCGCGTCGAGGACTACCAGCTGCTGGCGGAGAACATCAACCGGGTCAGGGTCACGGTCCGCACCGACAAGCGCGCTCCGGTGCGCACCAACACGGTGGCCATCGTCACGCGCAACTTCGTGACGGGAATCGCGAAGGTCAGCCTCATCACTCCAGAGCCTCTCGGGCCGCCGCTCACCGAGATCCGGGCCGACCAGCAGCACCCGGTGATCCCGGAGGGCGAGTCCAACCTCGACGCGCTGGCCGGCAAGGTCAACCAGCTGGGCGACATGGCGGCAGAGACCCTGGAGAACCTCAACGACGTGCTGAAGCCGCGCAATCGCGTGGCGCTCACCGAGACGCTCGACAACCTGCGCAAGCTGACCGCCGGCCTGAATGCGCGGCTTGCCGAAGTCGACAAGTCGATGGCGGCGATGAACGCCGCCATGGCGGACGTCAGCAGCTCGAGCAACCGGATCGCGAAGGTGGTCGAGAGCGCGGGCGGCGACCTCGGCCCGACAGTCCGACAGGCGGAGAAAACGCTGCAGGACATCTCCGCCGCCACCCTGTCGCTCGAAAGGCAGGTGGCCGCCCTCGCGCGCGACTTCGGCGGCGCGGCCAACGCGACCGAGGAGCAGATGACCGCCGCCGTGATCGAACTGAGGCGCACGGTGGACTCGATGAACCGCGTGCTCGACCGGCTGCAGGATCCGCGCGCCGCGTTGCTCGGCGCCACGCCGAAGCAGAGAGGACCCGGAGAATGATGCCTGCCACGCGCCGGTCCGCCCTGATCCTCGGCTGCTCCGCCCTGCTGCTCGCCGGCTGCATCAGCGTGGACGTCGGCAACAGCGAAGGCAACGTCCGGGCGCAGTTCCGGCTCGAAGACCTCGCGCCGCCGCCGGGCCCCGTGGGCAAGAAGGTGGCGCGCTCGCTCGTCGTCGTCTCGATGCCCTCGCTCGGTGTCGGCGACTCCTTCTCGATGGCGTACTCGCGGGCGCCGCAGCAGCGCGCCCTTTACCAGCACGCGTCGTGGGCGGATCGTCCGTCGAACCGCGTCGTGCAACTGCTCGTGCGGCGCATCGACGCACGCGCGGCCTTCACTTCGGTCGCAGAACTCGGCAGCGGCATCGGCGGCGACCTGACACTGAACGTGACGGTCGACGAACTGCTGCACGACACGGTGGCCGC
Organism: uncultured beta proteobacterium; assembly: GCA_963841815.1. Classification (GTDB taxonomy): domain Bacteria; phylum Pseudomonadota; class Gammaproteobacteria; order Burkholderiales; family Burkholderiaceae_F; genus JAOUJD01. Next base: position 105,200 of record CAWJEE010000013.1, read on the forward strand.
GAGCGGGCGGCTCGCGCTGACCGCGGAACTCGTCGATCGCACGACCCGCACCCTGGTCGCGCGCCGCCGCTTCGATGCCGCTGCGCCCGTCGCCCAGGAAAACGCCCGCAGTGCCGTCGAGGCGCTGAGCCAGGCGCTGACGAGCGTGCTCGACCAACTCGTTCCGTGGCTCGAAGCGTCCGCGGCGAAGCTGCCCGCGGCGCCGGCGCGCTGATCGCCGCGGAGGCGCGATGCGCGACGCGAGCAAGGGCGGGTCCTCGGCGCGCAACGTCCTCGGCGGCGAGCTGATCTGCTGCTGCGAGTCCCCCGCCACCGGCTTCTACCGCGACGGCTACTGCCACACGGGCCCGCACGACTTCGGGTCGCACACGGTGTGCGCACGCATGACGCGGGAGTTCCTCGACTTCTCGGTTGCCCGCGGCAACGACCTCGTCACGCCACATCCGGAGTACATGTTCCCCGGCCTGAAAGCCGGTGACCGCTGGTGCCTGTGCGTGGCGCGATGGAGGGAGGCGTACGAAGCCGGGGTCGCGCCGCCGGTGTGGCTACTGGCCACGCACGAGCGCGCGCTCGACGTCGTGACCCTCGAGCAACTGACGAAGTACGCGCTCGACCTGCAATGACGCCGTTTCATCCGCGTGCGGTGATCGACACCAACGTGCTGCTCGACTTCTGGGTGTTCGACGATGCGGCATCTCGGCCGCTGCGGGCCGCCGTCGAGCGCGGGCAGGTGAACGCGCTTCGCAGCGGGGACAGCGTCGACGAGTTGACGCAGGTGATCATGCGCGAGAAGTTCGAACTCGCGACCGATGCGCGCTTCGGCATCCTGCGCGACTGGGACCGCCTCGCGACGCCCGTCGAGCGTGTCTTCGCGGCGCCGTTCGCGTGCAGCGACCGGGACGACCAGAAGTTCCTCGACCTCGCCTACACGGCGCGTGCCGACTGGCTCGTCACCAGGGACAAGGCCCTGCTGAAGCTCGCGCGCCGGGCGCGCCGGGACGGCCTGAAGATCCTCGCGCCGGCCGCCGCGTGCGCGGAACTCGGGACGGTCGTCGCGTGAGGCCACGGTCCCGCGCGATGGTCCTCGCCGCGGCCCACTCGCCGCTGAGGCTGGTCGAGCGCGACGTGCCGGAACCGGGCGCGCACGAGGTTCTGGTGCGGGTCGACGCCTGCGGCGTGTGCCGCACCGACCTGCACATCGTCGATGGTGAACTGACCCAGCCGCACCTGCCGCTGGTGCCTGGCCATGAAGTCGTCGGGCGCGTCGAAGCGCTTGGAGCCGGAGTCACGGCATTCGCCGTCGGCGATCGCGTCGGCATCCCGTGGCTCGGCGCCACCTGCGGCGCCTGCCCGTACTGCCGCGAGCATCGCGAGAACCTGTGCGACGCGCCGCAGTTCACTGGCTACACGCGCGACGGCGGCTATGCCGATCACGTCGTCGCGCGTGCCGACTACTGCTTCCCGCTGCCCGAGTCGTTCGATGCCCTGCACGCCGCGCCGCTGCTGTGCGCCGGACTGATCGGATACCGCGCGCTGGCGATGGCGGGCGACGCCGCGCGGCTGGCGATCTACGGCTTCGGGGCCGCGGCGCACCTCATCGCGCAGGTCGCGGTCTGGCAGAAGCGCGAGGTCTACGCGTTCACGAAACCGGGCGACGCCGAGGGACAGGCGTTCGCGCGCTCACTCGGCTGCGCGTGGGCCGGCGACTCCGACGCGGCGCCGCCGTCGCCGTTCGACGCGGCGCTGATCTTCGCCCCGGTCGGGGCGCTCGTTCCGGCCGCCCTGCGCCACGCGCGCAAGGGCGGGATCGTCGTCTGCGCCGGCATCCACATGAGCACGATCCCGGCGTTTCCCTACGACATCCTGTGGGGCGAACGCGTCGTGCGCTCGGTCGCCAACCTCACTCGCCGCGACGGCGAGGAGTTTCTCGCGCTTGCGGCGCAGGTGCCGGTCCGCACCACCGTCGAAGTGTTCCCGCTGGCGGAAGCCAACGCCGCGCTCGACGCCGTGCGCAGCGGCCGCGTGCACGGCGCCGCGGTGCTCGACTGCCGCCCCGCTGCCTGACGATTCCTCGCCGTCGGCGAGCAGCACGGCGCACCGGTGAATCGCGTCTCACAGGTTCGTGCAACGATCGACCCGACCACGGCCGAGTAGCCGCTCCTCCTCCGCCCGCCCCGCCCCGCGGGGCGGGGTCGCTCACTCGAGCGCAGGCGCAACCCGGGGGCCGAGCAGCAAGTGGCGCAGGGCGCGCGCGTCGTCGAGCGCGTGGTGGCGCCTCAGGTCGAGCGCCTGCGTCGCCTGGTCGAGTTGCTCGTACGCCACCGTCACGCGCTTCCACTCGACACCTGCCGGAAGATCCTCGCCGCCGAGCAGTTCGGCGATCGCCCAGCGATCGAACCCGGAATCGCTGACGATGGTCGTGGGCGCCCGTCCGGCCCGTTCGTCCAGCCACGCCGCGAAGGCCTCGGCGGCCATCTCCATCGGCACCGCGTCGCCATCGAGCAGCGGCAGCACGACCTCACGGACGAACTCGCTGGTGCGATCCGGACTCCAGCCGCGCACCTCCGCGTAGAACGCCGTCGCGTCGGTCGCCACGGCGCCGACGCTGATCAACTCGGGCTGCTGCAGGCTCGTGAACTCGCTGTCGACGAAGACGTAGGTCCGCCCGTCCTCGCGCCGCAGCGTGGAAGACGGCACGGGCAGGACGCGGAACAGCAGCACTTCGTCCACCCAGTCGCCTGGCGGCAGCTTCAACTTCGCGACCACCTCCCGCGCCGGAACGTCGGCCTCGCGGAAACCCGCGCGCCGCAGCGCGCGCAGCGCGCGCACGTTGCGACGCGACGGCCGGGCGAGAAAGCGGTTGACGCCGTAGCTGGCCTGCAGCCATTCGGTCAGCACGACCAGCGCCTGCGACGCGATGCCGCGCCCGGTGTGCTGGGATCCGGAGAGCCAGATGTCGAGTTCGACGACGTCCTTCAGCAGGTCGATCGGCCCGTGCGCCACGCAGCCGACCTCCTCGTCGTCGACGGTAATCACGAACATCCGTCCGGAATATGGACGCGTGCCGTCGAAGAACGCGTTGACGTAGCGCGACGCGAACTGCTCGGGCGTGGGCGCTGCGCGGTCGGGAAAGAGCGGACCGTACAACTGCGGCGCGAGGTCCGACTGCACGAGCCACTCGTGCGCCCGGGGCCGATCGTGCAGGTGGGCGCGCCGGATCGACACGCGGGAACCGGTGGCGACCGTCATGTCCGCTGCAGATGCCGCCACACCGGATCGAGCATCGCCGCCCCGAGCCGCTGGCTGCGCGCCGCGCTCCAGCCAAGGCGCGGATCCGGCGCGTTGGCGTTGTCCTTGAACGGCATCTCCAGCGTCAGGGACAGGCAGCCGAACGTGTGGCCGATGTACTTCGAGGCGAGTTTCAGGACGTCGTCCTTGTACTTGCCCGGCGAGTAGCCGTGCGTGGTCTGGAAATCGGGGCTCGCGCCGGTGAAGTCGGCGCTGAAGCGGTCCTGCTCGGCACGCTGGCGCTCGCTGAAGTTCGGCAGCATCTCGCACCCGGCGACGAACACATAGGGCAGGTTCTCGTCGCCGTGGATGTCGAAGAACGCGGCGCATCCGGTCGAGTGGATCGCATCGCGCACGGCCCTGACCTCCGGGCTGCGCTCCACGGTGGGTTCGAGCCACTCGCGGTTCAGGTTGGCGCCGGCGGCATTGGTGCGCAGGTTGCCGAGCACGGACCCGTCCGGGTTCATGTTCGGGACGATGTGAAAGGTCGCGTGCCGGCGCAGCGCGCGCCCGATCGGGTCGGCCTCGTCGAGCAGGCGCGCCAGCAGCCCCTCGACGAACCACTCCGCCATCGTCTCGCCCGGATGCTGGCGTCCGATGATCCAGACCGGCTGCGCGCCCTCGCCCACGACCAGCGCGTCGAGGTCGCGCCCCTGCACCGTCGATCCGAGGCGGCGCGACACCGCGCCGCGCGCGCAACTGTCGGCGAGCAGTGCCAGGTGACGCTCCCACGAATACGGCTCGAAGTAAGCGACGTACAACGGACCGGGCGCCGGCGGAAGCTCGATCGTCATCACCTCGCCGTCGAACGCCGTCGGGACGCGCTCCCAGCGCCGGCGGTCCCAGCTCGCCGCCGCGCGGTAGTCGCGCCAGCCGCCGGCATACGTGGTCTGGCCCGCGTTGACCATGCGCAGCCGCGCTCCGCTGCGTTCCGCGCCGCTGACGCGGAAGTGAAACCACTGCAGGAACTCGCTGCGCGTTCCGTCGGCGGCGAGGTCGTGGCGAATCGCGAGATCGGCCTGCGTTCCATCGACCGCGAGGACCCCGATCGAGCCGCTGTCGAACGCGCTGCTGATCGCGATCGTCATGGTGTCAGGCGATCCAGCTCAGGCAGGCAGCGTCGCAGGTCAGCGCTCTGCGGAACGACAGGTCGGGTGCGGCGGCGTCGATGCGCTTCATGAAGGAGGTCGGGAAAGGGAGCGAAAGTATAATTTGTCCCCACACAAGTCCTTGTTTCTTCCTCGAAAACGCATCGTGAACGAACGCGCGCCCCGGGCCGTGTCGCCCGCCCGGATTCCCTCGAGCAAGCTGCCGCGCGTCGGCACGACCATCTTCACGGTGATGTCGCACCTCGCCATCAAGCACGGCGCGGTCAACCTCGGCCAGGGATTCCCGGACTTCAACTGCGATGAACGCCTCCAGGCCCGCCTGGCCGAGGCGGTGCGCACCGGCCACAACCAGTACGCGCCGATGACCGGCGTCGCGGCGCTGCGCGAAGCGATCGCCCGCAAGAACGAAGCGCTGTACGGCCACCACCACGACGCCGACGCCGAGATCACCATCACGGCGGGCGCCACGCAGGCCATCATGACGGCGGTGCTTGCGCTGGTCCAGCCCGGCGACGAGGTCGTCGTGCTCGAGCCGGCGTACGACAGCTACGTGCCGTCCATTGAACTCGCCGGCGGGCGTCCGGTGTTCGTTCCGCTCGACGCCGCGCGGGGCTATGCGCCCGACTGGGACCGCATCCGCGCCGCGATCACCTCGAAGACGCGGCTGCTGATGATCAACTTCCCGCACAACCCCACCGGGCGCGTGCTCGACGACGACGATCTCGCCGCGCTCGAGCGCATCGTGGCCGAGACCGGCGTGCTGCTGCTGTCCGACGAGGTCTACGAGCACATCGTGTTCGACGGCTTCGCGCACCGGTCGGTGATGCGCTCGCCGCTGCTCGCGTCCCGCGGCGTCGTGATTTCGAGCTTCGGCAAGACGTTCCACACGACCGGCTGGAAGGTCGGCTACGCGTGCGCGCCGAAGGAACTCACGGCGGAGTTCCGCAAGGTCCACCAGTTCATGGTGTTCGCGGTCAACACGCCCGCGCAGCATGCCTTCGCGGCCTATCTCGACGACCCGGCGCCCTACCTCACGCTGCCCGCGTTCTACCAGGCCAAGCGCGACCGCTTCGTCGCGGGGTTGAAGGACACGCCCTTCAAGGTCCTGCCCTGCCCCGGCACCTACTTCCTGCTGGCGGACTACAGTGCGGTCTCCAGCCTGCCTGAAGCCGAGTTCGCGCAGAAGATGATCGTCGACTACGGCGTGGCCGTGATCCCGGTGTCCGTGTTCTACGACCGCCCGGTCGAGAACCGGGTGATCCGCTTCTGCTTCGCGAAAAAGGAGGAAACCCTGCGAACGGCGCTCGAACGCCTGCAGCGCGGGACACCGACATGACGACGATTCCCGCCGCCAACGCAACCGGGCGCGACGTCGCGCTCGAGAACATCAACGTCCTCGGCTTCGACGCGATGCCGACCCCGGCCGCCGTGCACGCCGCGGCGCCCCTGACGCCCGCGGCCGCGCACACGGTCGAGGCCGGCCGGGCCGCGCTGCGCGCGATCCTCGAGCGCCGGGACCCGCGGCCGTTCATCGTGGTCGGTCCCTGTTCGATCCACGATCCGGCCGCCGCGCTGGACTATGCAGCGCGGCTGAAGGCGCTCGCCGGGGAAGTCGCGGAGCAGCTCTTCATCGTGATGCGCGTGTACTTCGAGAAGCCGCGCACGTCGACCGGCTGGAAAGGCTACGTCAACGATCCGCGGATGGACGACTCCTTCCACATCGAAGAGGGCATCACCGCCGCGCGTCGCCTGCTGGTCCAACTCGCGGAGATGGGCCTGCCGACCGGCTCCGAAGCGCTCGATCCGATGTCCCCGCAGTACCTCGCGGACCTGATCAGCTGGTACGCGATCGGCGCGCGCACGACCGAGTCGCAGACGCACCGCGAGATGGCGAGCGGACTGTCGACCCCGGTCGGCTTCAAGAACGGCACGGACGGCGGGCTCGACGTCGCGGTCAACGCGATCCAGTCCGCGGCTCACCCGCACAGCTTCCTCGGCATCAACGCCGAGGGGCGCACGGCGATCGTCCGCACGCGCGGCAACGCGTACGGACACCTCGTGCTGCGCGGCGGCGGCGGCCGTCCCAACTACGACACCGTCAGCGTGAAGCTGGCCGAGCGATCGCTGCAGAAGGCGAAGCTGCCGGCCAGCATCGTCATCGACTGCTCGCACGCGAACTCGCTCAAGGATCCGTCGCTGCAGCCGCTCGTCCTGATGGACTGCGTGCACCAGATCAAGGAAGGGTCGCAGGCGATCGTCGGCATGATGATCGAGAGCCATCTGCACGCCGGCAACCAGCCGATCCCCGCGAACCTCGCGGACTTGAAGTACGGCGTGTCGGTGACCGACGCCTGCATCGACTGGGAGACGACGCGCGGCGTGCTCCTGCGTGCGCGCGATGAGCTGGCACCCGTGATCGAGGCCAGGCGCCGCATCGAGGGTAAGACCGAGTTCGCTCCAGGCTGAGCTGCTTCCGTTCGGCCCAGGCGACGCCCCGTGGCCCCGCGGGCCCGGCGACGCACGGGGCCTGCGCCGCCGCGGCCGGCGAGTCTTCGGTCAGGGCGACGGCTGGTCGTCGGCGACCGGAGGCAGGAGCTGGACCGACTGCTCGACCGGCAACGCCTCGACCGTCTTGAGCGCGCGATCCATCTGGCGCGTGCGCGTCTCCGCCTTCTCGATCGTGTTGGACGCCGCCTGCAACTGGTCCTTGACCCGCGCCAGCACCTCGCCGAACTTGCCGAACTCGGTCTTGACGGCACCCAGCACCTGCCACACCTCCGCGGAACGCTGCTCGATCGCGATGGTCCGGAAGCCCATCTGCAGGCTGTTGAGGATGGCGGCCAGCGTCGTCGGCCCGGTCACCACCACGCGCTGCTCGCGCTGCAGGTTGTCGACCAGCCCGGGGCGCCGCAGCACCTCCGCGTACAGCCCCTCGGTCGGCAGGAACAGCAGCGCGTAGTCGGTCGTGTGCGGGGGCTCGATGTACTTCTCCCGGATCCGGCGCGCCTCGAGCTTGATGCGGTTCTCGAGCGCGCGGCCTGCCTCCTCGACAGCTGGCAGATCGACGCGCTCCTGGGCCTGGTGCAGCCGCTCGTAGTCCTCGATCGGGAACTTGGCGTCGATCGGCATCCAGCACGGCTGGCCGCGGCCCGGCAGCTTGATCGCGAACTCGACGCGGTCCTTCGAGCCCGGCCGGGTCGCGACGTTCACGTCGTACTGCTCCTTCGTCAGCATCTGCTCGAGCAGCGCCCCCAGCTGCACCTCGCCGAAGCCGCCGCGCGTCTTCACGTTGGTCAGCACGCGCTTGAGGTCGCCCACGCCCGCCGCCAGCGTCTGCATCTCGCCGAGGCCCTTGTGCACCTGCTCGAGCCGCTCCGATACGAGCCGGAACGACTCGCCGAGGCGCGCCTCGAGGGTGCTCTGCAGCTTCTCCTCGACCGTCGCCCGCATCTGGTCGAGCTTGGTCTCGTTGCCCTGCTGCAGCGTGAGGAGCTGCGTCTGCAGCGTTGCTCGCACCTCGGCGAGGTTGTTCTGGATGCCGCGGCTCATGTCGGTGAGCTGCTGCTGCATCAGCGCCGAGAAGTCCTTCAGCTGCTTCGCGCTCTCTTCGCGGTTGGCTCGCGCCGCCGCTTGCGCCGCCTCGTTCACCTTCGCGACCTGCTCGCCGAAGCCGAGCAGCTGCTGCCCCTGCAGGCCGGCCACGCCGGTCATCTGCTGCGTCAGTCCGGACTGGACCTCGGCGAGCCGGGCGCTCACGTCGACCCGGACCTGCGCGGACGTGCTCTCCACCGCCGCGCGCAGTTCGCGCTCGAGTCGCTCGTTGTCCTGCGCGAGCGTGGCGAGGCGCGCGTCGAGTTCCGGCGTGCGGTCGCGGCGCACCGCGACGAGCAGCGCGATCAGCGCGAGCACCAGCGCCGCGCCGAGGACGGCCATCAGAAGCGTCGTTTCAGTCATCTTGTCGATGATACGGGCGCCCGAGGCTCAGGCGACGAGCCGCGGCTGGAGCCGCTGGCCCGGGTTCGACGTAACCGCGCCCGCGTCAGCCGGCCTGGTTCCGCATCCAGTCGGCGGTCTGGAAGAACGCCTGCAGCAGCCGCACGCGCAGGTCCTCCGCGACGCCGCACTCGACCATCGCCTGGTTCATGCACGCGAGCCACTGGTCTCGTTCGCGCACGCCGATGGCGAACGGCAGGTGGCGGGCACGCAGGCGCGGGTGTCCGAAGCGCGCGATGTAGAGATCGGGCCCGCCCAGCCAGCCGCTGAGGAACCAGTACAGCTTGTCCCGCGCATCGGTGAGATCCGAGCCGTGCGCACGGCGCAGGTCCGCGTACTCCCGCTCGAGGTCCATCAGGTCGTAGAACCGGTCGACGAGCGCTCGCACCGCCGCATCGCCGCCGAGGCGCTCGTACGGCGTGGTTGCAGGCGGCACCTCGTTCACGGAGTTCCCTTCGGCCGGACGCCGGTCGCCGCCAGAAGGTCCGCGAGCTCGCGGAAGAACCGCGGATGCGCCGCGGCGCTGCGCGCATACGGCGCTTCCTGCATCGCTCCCTTCGACAGCAGCATGGCGCCGAGCGCGAGGCGTTCCGCGCGCGGCCATGAGGTCCAGCCCGGCAGCGCGGTGACGAGCGGCGCGAGCCGTTCGAACGCCGATCGTTCGGAAGCGGCGCGTCGAGGCAGTCGCAGGCCACACGCCTGCGCGACCTCGGCGGCCAGCGCGCGCGCTCCGTCCTGGCGCGACCAGTGCGGCTGGACGGCGAGCTGCCGCGCCACCACCGTTCCGAGGCGGTCGAGCGAAGCCTCGTCGAAGGCGTCCGCGTCGTCCCAGTCCGGGAGGTCGAGCACGAGGTCGCCCCGCGCAAGTTGCCGCAGCGTCGCCGCCGGGCTGCGCCCGCCATCGCACTGCAGCCGCGCTGCTTCGACCTCCGCGAGCCGCCGGTGCTCCGTCGAGGTCGGGCGGAATCCGAGGCGGTAGTAGAACCAGTAGGCGCCGCTCGCGATCGCTTCCGCATTGCCGGCGCCGAACTGGTATCCGTTGACGATGAAGCGGCGCACACCGAACAGGCTGCGGAACGCACGCAGCGTCTGCGCCCACAGGTACGTCGCCTCGCTGCCGCGGAAGGGATCGAACACGTTGATGCCGGTGTTGGCCTGCCGGAACAGGGGCGACACGCCGCCGTACCCGATCGGCACGCCATTGGACAGCAGCACGTAACCGTAGTTGGCCTCGAGCAGCAGGCGCTGCGCCGGCGGCACTCCGATCACCGCCAGTTGCACGCCTTCGCCGAGGTCAGCCAGATACACCTCGTCCGGGTTCGCCTGGTTCATCGCATGCACTTCACGGCAACGCGCCGCCAGCGCCGAGCGGGCGACGTCAATGACGCGCGCTGCGCGCCGGCGCGGCAGCCGCTCGATCGTGTCGAGCGGCGCCACCGCGTGGCGCGCGAGCGGATCGGACAAGCGGCGCAAGGCGGTGCGCAACACCGGCGCGCGCACCTCGATCCGGTTCAGCGTCACGCTGCGCGGGGAGCGGTTCAGTCGCCACCGGACCGGCACCTCCGCCTCATCCCACGCCGTTGCGAATCCGCTCCGCTTGGCCGCGGGCAGGGCGGCGCCAGCCTTCAGCAGCCACTGCAGTGTCGAGGCGGCGTCGCGCCGCTGTGCGAGCGCCACCCAGCGGCGCGTCGGCATGCCGACGCCGAACGACTCGCGCTCGACGTCGGTCAGGACCCGCGCGATCAGCTCATCGAGCCGCGCCGGGTCTTCGACATTGGACCAGTCGAGTTCGATCGCGGCGGGATCGTCCCCGCAGACCAGCGCGGCGATCGGGTGCGCGATCGCATAGCGCGACACGCTGCCGGCGATCCCGGTGTTCGCGAAGGCTGCCTGCCCGACGGCACCGAGCAAAGCGACCCGCCGGGGAATGCCGTTCAGCTGTTCGATGGCCCATGACCGCACCTGCGCCGAACCGGGAAACGCGACGAGGAACAGCAGGTCTTCGTGATACGCCGAAAGCAGCGCCGGGGTCCGCAGCTCCTGCGCGGCCAGCGCGGCGAGCAGGCGTTCCTTGCCCGCCTCCGCGGCCGCGCCGAATGTCGAGCGAACCCGACGCAGCTCGCGCTGGAGCGCGACGGAAGAGGTCATGGCGACTCCGGATCGGAAACGACAGCGATCATTGGATGCGTGCGTTGCGCCGTCAACCGGACGGATCAGGCTTCGCGCAGCGTCGCGAGCGGCGGCGTGTTCAGCACACCGCGCAGGCCGAACCAGCCGCCGAGCAGGCGCCGCCAGCGCCCCGCCGCCGATGCCGGACACGAACACCCACGGCGACACGACGTAGTCGAACTCGAACGCGTAGCGCGTCAGCGCCCAGCCGATGCCGCTCGCGCCGGCCGCCGCCAGGAAGCCCGCGAGCCCGCCGATGCAGATCATCTCGGCCACCTGCGCCCGCGACAGTTGCTGCCGCGAGGCTCCGAGCGCGCGCAGCAGTCCTGCTTCGCGCACGCGTTCGTCGCGGCTCGACGCCAGCGCGGCGTAGAGCACGAGCACGCCGGCCGCCAGGGTGAACACGAACAGGAACTCGACGGCGGCGACGACCTGGTCGATCACCGCCTGCACCTGGCGGAACACGGCAGTCGTGTCGACCACGGTCAGGTTGGGAAACTCGCGCAGCAGGTCCCCCGAGAGCGCCGCGCGCGCGCGGCGGGCAGGTGGAACGCCGTGATGAAGCTCGCGGGTTTGTCGGCCAGCAGCGACGGCGGCATGATCACGAAGAAGTTGGCGCGCATCGAGTCCCAGTTCACCTTGCGCAGGCTCGTGATGCGCGCCGTGACGCGCTGCCCGACGATGTCGAAGGTCATCGCGTCGCCGATCTTCAGCCCGAGCGTGTCGGCGATGCCCACCTCGATCGACAGCTCGTCGCTGCCGTCGCGGAACCAGCGACCCGCGGTGATGCGGTTGTGCGTCGGCGCGTCCGTCGCGTACGAGAGGTTGAACTCGCGGTCGACCAGGCGCTGCGCGCGATCGCCGCTGTAGTTCTCGGGACCGACCGGCCGGCCGTTCACCTCGACCAGGCGGCCGCGCACCATCGGATTGATCGGTGCGTCGACGCCGGCCGCGCGCAGGCGCGCGCCCAGCGCGCGCAACCTGGTCAGGCTGGATGTTGACGATGAACCGGTTGGGCGCGTCGGGCGGCGCGGAGTTGCGCCACGCGTTGACGAGGTCGGTCCGCGTCACGGTCAGCAGCAGCAGCGCCATCAGGCCCACGGCCAGCGAGACCAGCTGCACCACGGTGGCCGCGGGCCGCCGCTGCACCGCCGCCAGTGCGAAGCGCCAGGAAATGCCGAGCTTGCCGGTCATGGCGCGCAGCGGCTTCAGCAACTGCAGCGCGAGCCACGCGACGAGCGCGAACACCACCAGTCCGATCGCGAACCCGCCCGCGGTCAGCGCTCCGATCTTCAGGTCATCCGCCGACCACAGCAACAGCGCGAAGAACCCGACGAGCCCGACGAGGTAGCCGAGCGCCGCGCGGCCGGTCGGCAGCCCGATGTCCTTGCGCAGCACGCGCAGCGGCGGCACCTGCCGCAGCTGGGCGAGTGGCGGCAGCGCGAAACCGAGCAGCAGCACCAGTCCGCACGCGAAACCCTGCACCGCCGGCAGCAGCGAAGGCAACGGCAGCGTGGTGCTGATCAGCGAACCCAGCATCGCGAGCAGGCCGAAGTGGAACGCATAGCCGGCCAGCATCCCCACCACGCACGCCACCAGGCCGACCACGAGGAACTCCAGCGCAAACAGCCGGAAGATGTCCGCCTGCGCGAGGCCGAGGCAACGCATCATGGCGCACGAGTCGAGGTGCCGCAGCGAGAACCGGCGCGCGCCCGTCGCCACGGCCACCGCGGCGATCATCGCCGCGAGCAGCGCGACGAGCGCGAGGAAACGCTGCGCGCGTTCGAGCGTGCGCTGCATCTCCGGGCGTCCGCCCTCGAGGCTTTCGAGCCGCTGGCCGCGCGCCAGCTGCTTGTCCAGCGTCGCGCCGAAGGCGCGGACGGCCTCGCGCTCGCCCGCCATCAGCAGGCGATACGTGACGCGGCTGCCGGTGGCGATCAGCTGCGTCGCCGGCAGGTCCGCGACGTTCAGCATCACGCGCGGCGCGAAGTTGATGAACTGCGCGCCGCGGTCGGGCTCGATCGCGATGATCCGCGCGATGCGGAACGAGGCTTCGCCGAGCTTGATGCGGTCGCCGACGCTCGCGCCGATCGACTGCAACAGTTGCGTGTCGACCCAGACGTCGCCTTGCAGCGGCACGTCCGCCGTCGGCGCATCGGCGGCGCCCGGCGCCTCGCTCACGCGCAGCCGGCCACGCAACGGGTAGCCAGGCGGAGACGGCCTTCACGGCGGCGAGCGCGTTGCGGTCTCCGTCCTTCTCGCTCAGCGCCATGCTGGGAAAGACGACCGTGCCCGCGGTCTGCAGGCCCGCGGCCCGCGCACGCGCGCCGAGCGCGGCGTCGATCGGCGAGTCCGAACTCAGCACGAGGTCGGCGCCGAGCAACTGCGACGCATCGCGCTCGAGCCCGAGCCGGATGCGATCGACCAGGAAGCCGACGCTGGTGACCGCGGCCACGGCCGTCACCAGGGCCGCGGCCAGCAGCCGCAGCTCGCCGGCGCGCCAGTCGCGCGCGGTCATGCGTAAGGCCTGTCGAAACAGGTGGGACCAGGTCATCGGGGAAGGGGCATCCGGAGGGCGCAGGAAGTATGACATCCGCCCGGGAGGCGGGCTTCGCGACGCGGTTCCGGGATTACCCGTTCACTGGCAGCGCGGCCGCCCGAGGGCTGCGCGAGCCGCCGGGCCGTCGCGCCCTCAGGCAGTCATCGCGACGCCGCCGACAGCTCGGCGCGGGTCGGCGCGAGCGTGGCGGCGTGGACGCCGAGGTCGGCGATGGTCGCCCGGCACCGGCTCGCCGTCGAACAGCGCGGCGGCCATGCGCGACACGGCGGGCGCGGTCTGGATGCCGTGACCGCCCTGCCCGGCCAGCCAGAAGAAGTGCGGGACGCGCGGATCGAAGCCGACCACGAGGAGCCTGTCGTCGACGAACGACCGCAGCCCCGCCCAGCGCGCGACGATGCGCGGCACCTGCAGCGTCGTCGCCCGGCTCAGCCGGTCCACGACCACGGCGATGTCGTATTCGTCGGGCTGCGCGTCGCACGGCGCCGATGGCGTCTCGTCGGCCGGCGAGGCGAGGATCCGGCCCGCGTCCGGCTTGAAGTACCACTGCTCGTCGATGTCGAACACAGCGGGCCAGCGACCGATGTCGACGCCGGCCGGCGGATCGAACGTGATCGCCGTGCGCCGCATGGGCACCAGCCCGATCGGCTTCGCACCCGCGAGCCTGCCGATCTCGTCGGCCCACGCGCCCGCCGCGTTGACCACCCGGCCGGCGCGGAACTCGCCGGCGGAGGTGGATGCGCGCCACGCGCCGCCGGCCCATTCGAGCGCCCGCACCTCGGCGTTGTTCACGAGGGTGCCGCCGCGCGCCGCGAACAGGCGCAGGTAGCCACGGTGCAGCGCGTCGACGTCGATGTCCATCGCGTCGGGTTCGAGCAGCCCGGCCGCCACCTGGCCAGGGGCGAAGCACCCGACCCGCGCGCGCACTGCGTCCTCCGTCAACCACGCGAGGTTGCCCACGAGACCGGCGCAGTCGTCGGCGGTCTGCCGCAGCTTCGGCACCTGCGATTCCGTCGCGACCAGCAGCGCTCCACGCGGCGCCACGCAGCGGCGTCGGCGCGAACCCCGCCGGCGGGTGCTGCAGGAACGTCCTGCTCGCGCGGGACAGCGCGCGCTTCACCTCGGCTGCCGTAGGTCTCGGTGAACAGCGCGGCCGAGCGGCCGGTCGTGTGGTAGCCGGGCTGGCGCTCGCGTTCGAGCAGCAGCACGCGCGATCCGGCGGCGATCTCCGCCGCGATGGAAGCGCCGGCAATGCCGGCGCCGATGACGATGACGTCCGTGGTTTCGACCGGGGGCATGGCGCGAAGCTTACTTCGACGGCCGCCCCGCCCAATGGCGACGGCACGTCGTCGCCCGCAGATCCGCACGGGAATCATCATCGCCACGACGGCCGCGCACAAGCCGGGCTACTTGCCTCCGACCGGAACCTTCCCGACCACGCCTTCGACGTAGTAGTCCATCTTCGACAACTGCTCGTCGCTCAGCGCGCCGCTCTCGACGACGACCTTGCCGTCGTTCGTGCGGACCGGGGCGGCGAACGGGTGGAAGGCGCCCTTGCGCAGCTCGTCCTCGCGCGCCTTCACCGCGTCGACCACGTCCTTCGGCAGCTTGTCCGACAGGCCTTCGAGCTTGATCATGCCTTCGCGGATGCCGCCCCACACCGGCTCGACCTTCCACGTTCCATCGAGCGCCGCCTGTGCGCGCCGGGTGTAGTAGTCGCCCCAGTGATGCGTGACGGCCACCAGTTGCGCATTCGGCCCGAACTTGGCCATGTTGGAGTGGTAGGCAACGGCCATCTTGCCCTTCTCCTCGGCTGCGGCGACGGTCGCCGTCGAGTCCGTGTGGTGCGTCACGACGTCGGCGCCCTGCCCCATCAGCGCGCTGGCGGCGTCGCGCTCCTTGCCCGGGTCGTACCAGGTGTTGACCCATACGACGCGCACCTGCGCCTTGGGGTTCACGCTGCGCGCGCCGATCGCGAACGCGTTGATTCCCTGCAGGACCTCCGGGAATCGGAAACGCGGCGACGTAGCCGAGCGTGTTGGTCTTCGTCATCCGGCCGGCGATCATGCCCGGCGAGGTAGCGGCCTTCGTAGAACCGGGCGTTGTACGTGTTGACGTTCGCGGCGGTCTTGTAGCCGGTCGCGTGCTCGAACTTCACGTCCTTGAACTCCTCGGCCACCTTGAGCGTCGGGTTCATGAAGCCGAACGACGTCGTGAAGATCAGCTTGTGGCCCTGCTGCGCGAGGTCGCGGATCACGCGCTCCGCGTCGGCGCCTTCCGGCACCTTCTCGACGTAGGTCGACGTCACCTTGTCGCCGAGCGCCTTGAGCATCTCGCCGCGGCCCAGGTGGTGCTGCGAGGTCCAGCCGGCGTCGCCGACCGGGCTGACGTACACGAACCCGACCTTCAGCGGCTCCGGCGCCGCGGGCGCCGCCGCGGCCTTCGGCGCTTCGGCCTTCGGTGCGGGCGGCGCCTCCTGCTTGCCGCAGGCGGCCGCGAGCACGGCGATCAACGTCATGGCGACGAGTCTGGCGGAGGCGTGCATCGGTTTCCCCGTGATCGATGGTCTTCTGAAGCGCGAAATTCTACGGGAGCGTGATCCCGCATCGCGTTGCCCTCGCCCGTTCGGGCTTACATTGCGGACCACGCTGCCGGCCACCCCGAACTTCACACCGGAAAACGCACCCATGGCGACGTCCGCGCTGACCGACCTCGAACGCCGCAGGGACCGCTTCGACCCCGCGTCGGCGCGGCTGAAGCTGAAGCGACTGCGCGAACTCGCGCGCACACGCCTCGCGCGCGCCGACCAGGTGCAGCGGCTGCACGAGGTGCTGTGCTTCATGCGCGCCTACCCGGACGACGCCGAGGTGCTCGGCGCGGTGGAGGCGATGCTGGCCCGCTTCGACCGGCGCGCCGACCTGCGCGCGCACCGCGCCGCGCTGGCCTACTCGGGCATCGCCGGCACGACGATCTGGTTTCCCGTTCTTCTACCCGACCGCGCTGTGGCTCGCGCAGCGCTGGCCGACCCGGCTCGTGCTCGAGCGCGCCGACACCGAGGCCGGCGAATCGATCGCCGACCTGCTGCCCGCCCTGCTGACGCCGGTCGAGGCGCACGGGCTGCGCGAGTCGAAGCTGCCCGGATTCGCGGCGCTCGACGCGGTGCGTGGCCGCGACACCGACGCGACCTTCCTCGTTCGGCGCGTCAGCGCCCTGGCCGCCGACGAGCGCACGCGCGAGGCGTACTACGACGCCATCAACCCGAGTTGCGAACTGCTGCCGGGACCGGACACGCCAAGCCGGACGCGCGCCGCGCTGCACGGCGTGCGACCGGTGTGGCAGGCCGGCTCCGCTGCGCCGCGAGCGGCCCGACCTCGCGCAGGAGACTCGCGCGACCACCGCACGCCTTCCGGCCGGCGACGTCCGCGAGGCCGAGGCGCTGATCGCGCTCGCGCGGGAGGCGATGGTCACGCGCCGGCGCGACCTCGACGCCTTCGCGTACGCCAATGCGCGCGACGTGTGGTGGATCGAGGACGACGGCGGACTGGCCTTCGCGCTGATCGGCATGCGCAGCGAGCGCCGCGCCGTCGTGCCGGCGATCTATGGCGGCCTGACGCTTCAGAACGGCGTGCCGGTCGGCTATCACCAGTGCGACCTCGTCGGTCGCAGCGCGGCGATCTCGTTCAATACCTTCGAGACGTTTCGCGGCGGCGAGGCGGCCCACACGTTCGCGCGGCTGCTCGCGGCGCTCGCGCACGGCTTCGGCACACGTTCGTTCAGCATCGAGCCGTACCAGCTGGGCAAGGGCAACGACGAAGGGCTCGCGTCGGGCGCCTGGTGGTTCTACGCCAAGCTCGGCTTCCGGCCGCGTGCGCGAGATGGCATGACGCTGGCGCGGCGCGAGTTCGCCCGGCTCGCACGGTCGAAGAGCCACCGGACGCGGCCCGACACGTTGCGCGCCCTGGCCGAGCATCACCTCTTTCTCGACCTCGATGCGAAGCGACCCGGCACCGCTCGTCACGCCGGCGGCCATCGGACTGGCGGCCGCGCGTCACCTGACGCGGCTCGCCGGCAGCGACCGGGCCGCCGCGCGTCGCGCAGGCCAGCGCCGACGCCATGCAGCCGCTGCGGACTGGCCTCGCTCGAGGTTTCACCGCCGAGGAGCGACGCGCGTGGGAGGCGTGGGCGCCAGTGCTCTCGATGTTGCCGCTCGCGCATTGGAGCGTCGCCGAGCGTGCGCAGATGGTGCGGCTGGTCCGCGCGAAGGCCGAGGACTCGGAGCGCGACTACGTGCTTCGGGTTCGCGGCGCTGCCGCGACTCGAGCACGCGCTGGCGCACCTGGCGGTCAGGCGTTCGGGTTGAACGGCTTGCCGAGCGAGGCCGGCATGTTCAGGCGGATCCAGCGCGGATTGCGCGAGATCAGCGCGAGCACGACGATGGTCGCGAGATACGGGCGTCATCGCCAGCAGCTGCGTCGCCACTTCGATGCCGAGTCCCTGCAGGTGGAACTGCAGCATCGTGACGCCACCGAAGAGATACGCGCCCAGCAGCACGCGCCCCGGACGCCACGTCGCGAACGTCACGAGCGCGAGCGCGATCCAGCCGCGCCCCGCCACCATGCCCTCGGACCACAGCGGCGTGTACACGGTCGACAGGTAGGCGCCCGCGAGCCCGGCGCACGCACCGCCGAAGGCCAGCGCGGCGAAGCGGATGCGGCGCACCGGGTAGCCGAGGGCGTGCGCCGACTCGGGCGACTCGCCGACCGCGCGCAGCACGAGGCCGCCGCGCGTGCGGAACAGGAACCACGCGACCGCCCCGGCGAGCGCGAGCGCCCCATAGACGAGCCAGTGATGGCCGAACAGGGCGGGCCCGAGGACGGGAATGTCCTGCAGCCCCGGGATACCGTCGTGTCCGCGCGCGCGGCAACGTCAGGCCCTGCAGCGGCTGGCCGATGAACGCGGACAGCCCGGCGCCGAACAGCGCGAGCGCAAGGCCGGTCGCGAACTGGTTCGTCAGCAGCCCGAGCGTCATCGCTCCGAACAGGAGTCGCCAGCGTGGCGCCGGCGAGCGCGCCCGCGACGAAACCGAGGCCGTACGAGCCCGGTCCAGTGGACGACCGTGAATCCGAGCACCGCGGCCACCAGCATGATTCCTTCGATGCCGAGGTTGACGACGCCGCTGCGCTCGCTGATCACGATGCCGAGCGCCGCCAGCAGCAGCGGCGTGCCGGCGTTCATCGTCGTGGCGACCAGGGCGACGAAGGTCTCCATCAGGCCGCCATCGCCTTTGCCGCGCGGCGCCACTGCAGCCGATACGCGATGAAGGTGTCGCACATCAGCAGGAAGAACAGCAGCAGTCCCTGGTACACGCCGGTCAGGGCCGACGGCAGGCCGAGGCGCGACTGCGCGAGCTCGCCGCCGATGTAGAACAGCGCCATCAGCAGCGAGCCGGCGACGACGCCGAGTGGGTGCAGGCGGCCGACGAAGGCGACGATGATGGCCGCGAAGCCGTAGCCCGGCGAAATCGTCGGCGTGAGCTGGCCGACCGGCCCCGCGGCTTCTAGACCGCCCGCCACGCCGGCCAGCGCGCCGGAGGCGAGCAGCACGAACCACAGCACGCGCCGGCTCGAGAACCCGGCGTAGCTCGCCGCGAGCGGCGCGAGCCCGGCGACCTTCAGCTGGAAACCGATCAGCGAGCGCGCAAGAAGCCACCAAGCGGCGGCGGTCACCGCGAGCGCCAGCGGAAAGCCGACGTGCAGCCGCGTGCCTGCGAGCACGATCGGCATCCGCGCGACGCTCTCGAACAGCCTGCTCTGAGGGAACCCGAAGCCCTGCGGGTCACGCAGCGCGCCGTGCACGAGCCACGACAGCAGCAGCTGCGCGACGTACACCAGCATCAGGCTGACGAGGATCTCGTTCGCGTTGAAACGGTCGCGCAACCACGCCGTGATCGCCGCCCAGGCCGCGCCGCCAAGCGCGGCCGCGAGCAGGATCGCGGGAACGATCGCGCGCGAGGTCGCGCTCGTCGCCAGCAATGCGACGCTGCCGCCGACGATCGCGCCGGCAATCAACTGGCCTTCGGCGCCGATGTTCCACACGTTCGCGCGGAAGCACAGCGTCAGCCCGAGCGCGCACAGGATCAGCGGCGTGGCCTTCAACGCAAGCTCGGACCAGCCGCGCTGGGTTGCGAGCGGCTCGACGAGAAAGACGCGGAGGCCCTGGACCGGGTCCTGGCCCATCAGGGCGAACAGCAGCGCGCCGGCCGCGAGCGTCAGCACGGCGGCCGCGACCGGTGAGAGCCACGTGAGCGCGCGCGACGGCTGCGCGCGCGGCACCAGCGCCAGCGGCAGGGTCAGGCTCACCGGACCACCTCTTCGCGGGCGGGCCAGAGGCCGGCCATCCAGCGGCCGAGTTCGTCGACGCCGATGTCGTGCGCGCCGACCGCCGGCGACAGGCGGCCCTTGGCGATCACCATCAGCCGGTCGCACAGCTGGTACAGCTCGTCGATCTCCTCGGACACGACGACGATGGCGCAGCCGCGGCTGCGCAGGCCGATCAGCGCGTTGCGGATCGCCACGGCGGCGCCGACGTCCACGCCCCACGTCGGCTGGTCGACCACCAGCACGCGCGGTTCGGCGAGCGTCTCGCGACCGACGATGAAGCGCTGCAGGTTGCCGCCCGACAGCGACGCAGCGCGCGCGTCGACGCCTTCGGTGCGCACGTCGAACGCGCGGATCACGGACTCGGCGACGCGGGTCGCCTCGTCCCGGTGCAGGACGCCGCGCCGATGCAGCGCGTCCCCGGTGAGCACGACGTTGTCGAGCAGCGACAGCTCTGGGACGGCGCCGTGCCCGAGCCGCTGCTCCGGGATGTACCGCAGCCCGCGCGCGCGGCGCGCCGCGGGGCCGAGGTGGCCGACCGGCTCGCCGAACAGGCGAACGGAGTCGGAGCGCCCTTTCCACTCACCGGCCAGCGAGGCCATCAGCGCCGACTGGCCGTTGCCGGACACGCCGGCGATGCCGAGGATCTCTCCGCACCGCACGGAGAACGCGAGATCGTGCAGCCAGTGGCGCCGCTGGGGGCCGTGCACCGTGAGGCCGGCGATCTCGAGCGCGACCGCGCCCGGCGGCGAGTCGTGGGCGGCGATCGACGGCGGGTCGGCGCCGAGCATCAGGCGCGCGAGCGCCGCCTCGCTTTCGGCGCGCGGATCGACGGTCGCCACCAGTCGCCCTCCCCGCATCACCGCGCAGCGGGTGGCCAGACGGCGGATCTCGTCGAGCTTGTGGCTGATGAAGACGACGCTGACGCCGTCGGCCGCGAGCTGGCGCAGCGTCTCGAACAGGCGATCGACAGCCTGCGGCGTCAGCACGGACGTGGGTTCGTCGAGGATCAGGATGCGCGGACTCGACATCAGCGCGCGCAGGATCTCGACGCGCTGCCGCTCGCCGACCGACAGGTCGTGCACCGTGCGTTCAGGATGCAGTTCGAGGCCGTAGCGCCGCGACAGCTCGCGGACGCGTTCGTCGACCTTCGACAGCGGGTGCTCGGGGGCACCGAGCGCGATGTTCTCGGCGACGGTGAGCGTGTCGAACAGCGCGAAGTGCTGGAAGACCATCGCGATGCCGAGCGCGCGGGCGCGCGCCGGGCTCGTGATCTCGACCTCCGCGCCGTCGATCGCGACGGTGCCGGCGTCGGGCCGCGCGACGCCGTAGACGACCTTCATCAGCGTGCTCTTGCCGGCGCCGTTCTCGCCGAGCACCGCGAGGATCTCGCCCGGCATCACCGCCAGCGTGACGTCCTCGTTGGCCGCGACGTCGCCGTAGTGCTTGGTGATCCCGGCGAGCGCGAGGCGAGGCGTCATGGTTCGGCGGGAAAGTCTACAGGCCGGCCCGCTCGGACCGGCTCGCGCGCCGCAGCGCGACGCTCACCGCGACGAGCGCGCCGCTGGTCGCCACGCCGACGATCCAGACGACCGAGCGCGCCGCGAGCAGGCCGCTCAGCACCGGCCCCAGGAACACGCCCGCATCCACGCCGACGCGATACAGCGCGGTGCGCCACGCGACGCGCTGCGACGAGCCGTCGCGGTTGAGCAGCGCCACCGGCAGCATCCAGGACGCGAGCCCCACGCCGAAGAGGACGCACCCGGCGATGACGAGCGGCAGCGGCCCGAAGGCGACCGCGCCCACGCCCGCAGCGAGCACGAGCAGCACCGCCGCCAGCACGCGCGCGCGCGACCCGCGGTCGGCGAGGGATCCGAGCGGAAGCAGCACCAGCACGTCGACCAGTTGCGGAATCGCGAGCAGCATCGCGACGCCGTCCCGGTCGAGCCCGAACTCGCGGCTCGCGCGCAGCGGAAGGAGGAACTGGCCGATGGCGGACCACGCGACGGCGAGCAGCGCGCCCGCAACGAAGGCGAGCACGGTGAGCTGCGACACGGAGCGCGATCGGCCGGCACCCGCGCCGTCGTCGTGCTGCAGTCCGCGCGAGAACAGCGGCGCGCCCGCACTCCCCGCGTCGACCGGCAGTGCGCGCAGCAGCGCGGGCAGCACCGCGAGGCCGATGAACTGCGGCGTGGACGCGGCCAGGATCGTCACGTTCCACGGCCAGTCGCGAGGCAGGAACCCCGCGCACACCATGCCGCCGAGGATGCCGAGCATGCCGCTCATCTCGTAGGCGTTGAGCGCCAGTCCGTGCGACCCGCGCCGCGCGTGGCGCACGATCCCGGTGATGCCGCCCAGCATCACGAGCGTGTGGCCGAGACCGGAGAGCAGGCGACCGGCAACGAGCAGTTCGTACGGGGCGCCGAAGGCGAGGCACAGGATGCCGGCCGTGACCGCGCCCGCGCCGACGACCAGCGCCCGGCGCAGGTGATGCGTGATCAGCAGGCCGGCGGGGAGGTCGGAGACCAGTCGCGCGAAGCCGAAGGCGCCCGCGAGCACGCCCAGCGCGAAGTCATCGATGCCGGCGGCGCGACCGATGTCCGGCAGCAGCACCGGAAAGGCGCCGACCGCGAACGTGTTGCCGAAGATGAGGAGGCAGAGAAGGACGACCGGGCGGGTCACGATTCGGGCACTCGTTGGGCGTCGCGCGCTCACGCTTCCGAGTGTCCGAGTGTAGAGGCGCGCTTCGACTCAACCCGCCGCCCGTCTGCGAACGCAACGCGCCCTTGACGAGCGACAACCGCACCCACTGCGTCCGTGCCTACGTTGCAATTGGAGGTTCGATGTGATGTATCGGCGGATGCTCGTGTTGGGACTGTTGATCGTCGCGCTCGTGCTCATCGCCGCCCCCGCCGTCATCGCGACGCAGGCGCTGCTGCGCGGGGATGTGGACGAGGCATGGAGCGTCTTCGGGCCGGTTCTGCTGGTTCCGCTCGGCCTTCTCCTCGTCGGTGGGATCTGGTCGTTTCGGCGCGGTCCGGACGACCGCGAATAGCGCCCGCCGCGAGGTCGACCTGGGAGGTGGACGGCGGCGAAGGCGGCGGACCACGATCCCCCTGCCACGTTGTGGACTTCTGGCGGCCGGACAAGCTCCCGAGGGAGCGCGTCACGCGGCCGGCGTTGCTACCCGCCGCCATCCCGTGAAGTGGGGCGGGTGGAGAAATTCCCAGCGTCTGCGTCTGCCCGAAGTCAAGTACGCGCACGCCGCCCGGCGCAGCATGCCGGCATGTTCACCGTCTTCGTTTGCCTCTGGATCGGCTTCGCCGCCGGCATGCTCTGCATGGCGATGTTCGCGTCGGCGCAGACGGCGGATCGTCCTCGCGATCTCTGACTGCAGTGGGAAAGTCGAAGGGGCCGGGTGACCGGCCCTTTTCGCATGTCCCGCCCTCGCGGCATCCTCTCTGCAAGTGCTCCCGCCGGGAATGCCGCGAAGCGGCGAGCGGCAACTGCTTCGTGAAGTTTGGCGGAGGCGGTGAGATTCGAACTCACGAAGGGCGTGAACCCTTGCCGGTTTTCAAGACCGGTGCCTTAAACCGCTCGGCCACACCTCCGGGAAGCGCAATTCTGCCGGTTTTGTCTCCGGTCGCGTGCGGCACACGCTTGACCTGCTTCGCAGATCGGCCTCCAACGCAACGCGGCGCTCGCGCGCCGCATCGACTGGGTGGTTTGCTCCTGTTCCGGCGCCGGCACGGCATGCGCACCGGGCCGCGCCGTCGCACACGCCCGCCGTGACACTGTGCAGGCGATGTGCTCGGGCGCCACTCGGGGCGATGCCCCGGAGTGGCGCTTCGTGATGCCTCGGCCAGGGTTACTTCGCGGCGGCGGTCGCGTCGGTCACGCACTTCTTGGTGAAACTCGTCTTCGCCGCGCCGGCGAGCTTCTTCTCGGCGGCCTGGGCGTCGCAGGCCTTCGCGACCGCGTTCTTGGCATCGGTCTCGCACTTCTTCACGAAACTGTTCTTGGCCGCGCCGGCGAGCTTCTTCTCGGTTGCCTGCGCTTCACAGGTCGGGTTGGCGGCCAGCACGGCATTGCTGGCGAATAGAGCGATCGCCGCAACGATCACGGTTTTCAACATGGAAGTCTCCCTGGTTGGAATGGCGGATGGTGCGGTGACGGATCCTACGCTTGCTGACTTGTGAGCGCAGCGGGACCAAGGAACCTTCCGGCAACCTATCTCACCGTCGACTCGACCCGCCGCTGCAATTCGTCCAGCCGGGCTTCCTGCTTCTTCTGCCGGGCGTCGAACTCGCGCGGCTGCTCGGGCTGCTTCGACTCGAGCGACGTCAGCGACGCCTGCCACGCCGTCATGTACTCGCGCAGCGCTGTCTTCGCCGCGGGAGTGCCGGCCTGCTTCGCGGCCGCGTCGTGCAGGCCCTTGGCCTTGTAGACCGTCTCGTGAACGCAGGCTGTCGCCTCATCGGCCGACGGCGGGTCCATGCGGCGCGGGGTGGCGATGCCGTCGTCGCTGACCAGCTCGTAGAGATCCCGCTTCTCCAGGTACGCCCGGTACTTGCCGCTGCACGTGATGTAGCCGAGGCGTGTGCCCATCAGCAGCCGGGCGACGGCGGGTGGCGGTGCCGGTTCCTCCACCTTCACCAGCTGGTCCTTCGCCTGGAGGGATGGGGCGACGACCGCGATCGAAGCCAGTACGAGGGAAACAAGGAAGCGCGACATGATGTCCTCCGCAATGTCACCGCGCAGTCTCACCGCGCAGCCGTGCCGCTTACGGTACTGCTTCAGCGGGGCCCTCGGCAACGCTCGCCGTCTGAATGGCCGGCGCGACCGGCCGTGCGTCGTTCGGTCAGGAGCGCAGGCGGCGCTCGGCGGCTTCGATCGCCCGCGCGAGATAGGCTTCGTAGAACCCGGCACGGTCGATGCCGACCAGCGGATCGCCCAGCAGCTGGGCGCGGTCGTCGAACAGCGCGACGACCGGAACGACCCGCACGTTCAGGCGGGACGCGAACTCCGCCTGCGTGGTCCTGCGGCCGTCCAGGTCGATCAGCGGGGCGCGGCTCGTGATGTCGACTTCGCGGATCAGCAGCGTGGGCGACGGCAGTCTTCGCCTGCTCGGCGACGCGCGGCGCCAGGTAGCTGCGCCGCACTTCCAGGCAGAACGGGCAGCCCGGCGTGCTGAACAGGATCAGCAGCGGCACCCGCCGCTTCCGGACCTGCGCCATCAGGGGCCGGAGGTCGTCGACCGAATCAAGGTGCGCCTCGCCGCCGGCCGGCTGCGCGCCGGCCCGGGCGCCGAACGCGACGGCGGCGCCTGCCAGCAGGAGTCGCCGCCGCGCGTGCATCGCCGTCTCAGAGGCTGATGCCGGGATTGCCCTGCACGCCCTTGATGCTCGGCAGGTTCAGGCGCGGCGCCTTAAGTGTCTTCTGGTCGCGCAGGTACTTGGCCACCACGTCCCAGATCGGCTCGCCCGAGGCGCCTTCGGCGACCGGCGCCCAGCCAGCGACCTTGTACGTCTTGGCGGCATCGATCGGCTGGCCTTTGAGCCGCATCTCGGTGATGCGGCCACCCATCTTGCCGGCCGGGTCGATGGCGTACTGCAGGCCACCGACGCGCACCATGTCGCCGCCCTGCTGCAGGTACGGGTCCGGGTTGAAGAGGTTGTCGGCAACGTCCTCGAGGATCGTCTTGATCATCTCGCCGGTCATGTCCGTCACCGTCGTGAACGGGTACGTGACCGCGGTCTGGTCCATCACGTGCTCCATCAGGATGGCCTGGCCGGGCAGCAGCGACGTGCCCCAGCGGAAGCCCGGCGAGAACGCGATGTCGGCGCCCTTCACCTGCATCAGCGCATCGCAGATCACCTGGTCGAACGTGCCGTTGAAGTTGCCGCGGCGATAGAGCAGGCCTTCGGTCACCGCGAGCTTCTCGTTGAGCTTGCCCTCGTACGGCGCACGCACCTTCCTGATGAACGCGTCCATCTCCTTGTCCGCGGGCAGCACGTTCGAGAAGACCGGCAGCAGCTTGTAGCGGAAATCGGCGATCTTGCCGTTCGTCACTTCGAAGTCGAGCACGCCAAGGAACTTGCCATTGCTGCCGGCGTTGGTCACCAGCGTGGTGCCGCCGGCGTTCTTGACCAGGCTCGGCGCCGGTACGCCGTCGTGCGTGTGGCCGCCGAGGATCGCGTCGATGCCGCGCACGCGCGAGGCCATCTTCAGGTCGACGTCCATGCCGTTGTGCGAGAGCACCACGACGACCTGCGCGCCCTTGCCGCGCGCCTCGTCGACGACCTTCTGCATGTTGTCGTCCTGGATGCCGAAGCTCCAGTCGGGGACCATGTAGCGCGGGTTGGCGATCGGCGTGTACGGAAAGGCCTGCCCGATCACCGCGACCTTGACGCCGTTCATCTCCTTCATCGTGTACGGCGCGAACACCGGGTCGCCAAAGTCGGTGGTCTTGATGTTCTGGGCGACGAAGTCGATCTTGCCCTTGAAGTCCTTCTCGACGATCTCCTGCACGCGCTTCTGGCCGTACGTCATTTCCCAGTGCGGCGTCATCACGTCGACGCCGAGCAGCTTGCAGGCGTCGACCATGTCCTGCGCATTGGTCCACAGCGACGTGCCCGAGCCCTGCCACGTGTCGCCGCCGTCGAGCAGCAGCGCGCCGGGGCGGCTCGCCTTCATGCGCTTGACGAGGGTGGACAGGTGCGCGAAGCCGCCGACCTTGCCGTAGGTCTTCGCGGCCTCCACGAAGTCGAGGTAGGTGAACGCGTGCGCCTCGGGCGTCCGCGCCGCGATGCCGAAGCGCTTCAGCAGGTGCTCGCCGACGAGGTGCGGCGGCTGGCCCATGGAGTCGCCGATGCCGAGGTTGACGCTCGGCTCCCGAAAGTGGATCGGCAGCAGCTGGGCGTGGCAGTCGGTGAAATGCAGCAGGTGCACGTTGCCGAAGCGCGGCAGCTCGTACATCTTCGCGGAGGCAGGCGTGGCGGCCAGCGCGTCGCGCGACGCGATCGGCAGGCCCGCGGCGGCGGCCACCGCCAGCACCTGCAGGAATTCGCGACGGTCCATCGACATTTCTTCTCTCCCTCTTCTCGTTGATCTACTGCGCGGCGAAGCGCGCGAGCGCGGCGATGTCCTCTTCGAACATCTCGCCGGCTTCCCTGAACACGATGCGGCCCTTCGGGTCGACGACGTAGACCTCGGGCAGGGTCCGGCGTCCGCCGAACCAGCCCTCGATCTGCTTGTTCGAACGTGCGGCGGCGAACGTGTAGCCGTGGCTCTTCAGGTACCCGAGCGCCGCCTCGTCGGTCTTGTCGAGCGTGAAGGTCAGTACGACGAGGCCCTGGCCCTTGCCGCCGTGCGCGCGATGCAGCTTCTCGATGAACGGGTTCTGCTTCGCGCAGAACGGGCACCAGCTCGCCCAGAACTCGACCACGACGGTCTTGCCGGCGAGGTCTTTCGCCTTGATCACGCTCCCGTCGACCAGCTGGATGTCGCTCCAGCGCACGACCTCTGGCGCCGGGGCGGCCGCGACGACGAGCGGCATCAGCGCCAGCAGCCAGGCGAACAGCGTTTTGTGCAGAGCAGAAAGTCGCATTCGGGCGAAAAAAAGGCGGCCGAATCCGGCCGCCTCGTCCTCTTCGATTACTTGTTGACAGGCGAGTTCGGGTCCAGCAGCAGGGCCATCACGTCCCTGATCTGCGCCTCGGTCAGGATGCCGGCGTCGCCGAACCGCGGCATCGACGA
Source organism: uncultured beta proteobacterium (assembly GCA_963841815.1). Taxonomy (GTDB): domain Bacteria; phylum Pseudomonadota; class Gammaproteobacteria; order Burkholderiales; family Burkholderiaceae_F; genus JAOUJD01. Next base: position 132,451 of record CAWJEE010000013.1, read on the forward strand.
GCAGGCGTTGTACGCGTGGGTGTTCCAGATCTTGCCCCAGGTGTACTTGACGACCGCTTCGCTGTTGCCGCGCAGCTTGCCGTAACCCTTGAGCGACGGGCCGATGTTGCCAAACGAGACCTCCTGCGGCGACAGTTGGTGGCATGCATAGCAATTGCCGCCGTTGACCGTCTTGTCGCTGTCGGTCCACTGCAGACCGACTCCGGTCTGCGCCACGCGCTCGCCGGCCTTCCAGTCGCCTAGGAACTTGCCGTCCGCCGGGAACCTGATCGTCGCCATCTGCTGCTTCTCGAGGCGCTCGCGGACGTCCTTCGGCAGGTCCTTGTTGTTCAGCGAGGCCTCCGAGCAGACCTGCTGCAGCTCGGACTGGTTCAGCCGATCCAGCTTCGCGATGCCGCGCTCCTTGAACGAGCTCTTCACCACCTGCATGCTCTCCTCGCGGGTCGGCGTGGAGCTGGCGCACGAAGCCAGGACCGCGACCGCACCCAGCGACAGAACCGTCTTCATCATCGTCATCGTCGTCTCCTCAGCGCTTGATCGCAGGCGAATCCATCTTGGCTCCGTTGGCGTTGACGCCGAGGAACGTGATCAGGTCGACCGTGGAGGGCGAGATGAAGACCGGCTCGGGGAAACCGCTGCTGCCGGAAGCAGTCGTTCAGGCGCCACTGCATCGTGCGCAGCGCGCCCTGCGACACGCGGTACGCCGGCCACGTCGTGAAGGCGCGCGCGGCGTCCTGCTTGTTGTGCGAGATGTTGGGCAGGTCCTGCAGCCGGATCCGCTGGCCGTCGACGCCGTGGCAGGTGGCGCACGAGAAGTCGTACGGTCCGCCGCGCATGTAGAAGAGCTGCCGGCCGCGCTCGAAGGCCGCACGCTCCATCGGGTGGCTCTGGGAGATCTTCACCGGCACGCCGCGCGACTGCTCGACCACGAACGTGGTGATCGACTCGATGTCGGTCTGCGCGCTGTCCGGCGCCCGAGAACGGGCTCTTCGTCACCGCGGCACGGTCGAAGCCCTGCAGGGTCACCATGCAGTGGACCAGGCGCGCCTCGAAGTCCATCACCTGGTTGGCGTCGGCGAAGAAGCGCGGCAGCTGCGCATACGCGCCCTTGACGACGCCGGCGCCGAGGCCGAGGTCGCACTGCTCGAGCGAGACGTTCTTCGGCCCGCGCTTCTGCTTCCACAGTTCCTCGCCGCGCACGATCAGCAGTTCGGCGGGGTTGCCGTCCTGCAGCATCTGGCGGTACTTGGCGATCTCGTCGGTGGCGCTGCCCTGGGCCTGCGCGCCGGCGGCCAACATCGCCACGGCACAACCGACCAGGGAGGCGGCCAGTCCTGATCTCTTCATTGGTGCTGTCTCCTGGTTGAAAAACGATCGTCATATCCCCGGTCCCTCTTCGGAGACTCGGGGAGCAGTCACTGTCGGAACTACGGCCGCAGGTAGACGTAGCCCTCACGCGCCTGCAGCTTCGCCGCTTCCGCCACGCCGGACGGAACGATCGAAGCTTCCTGGATCACCTTCGACGTGTCGATCTTGCGGGTGACCAGCGTGTTGTTGCACACGCGAAAGTCGACACCCTTGGAACTGAGGTCCTGGACGATGACCTCGTACGGGTTGCCGTTCTTGTCCTTGGCGTCCGTCGAGCAGGAACTCGATGCCGTTGCCGTTCGTCACTACCGTGATCTTCGCCTTCGGGTCCGCCGCCAGGTGGTTGCGGATGTTGCCGAGCCCACGCGACGCCTCGTCGAGGCCGTTCGTGAAGTGATACACGGCCTTGATCTGGCCTTCGCCGGCCTGGGCCAGCACGGCCGCGGGCTGCGCGGCCGCCAGCAGGCCGACGGTCACGGACGTCGCGGAGAGGAGCGAACGAGCAATCTTCAATGGTTTTCCTTTGGGTTGGTTCTTGTCGGGCACGCGCCGGCCCGCTGGCGCACGGGCCGTGAGCCGTCATCAGCCGATGGTGGCTTCGTCGGTGCGGGTCTCGCCCTTGTTGTCGACCCACGTGACGCTGATCTTCTCGCCCTTCTTGCCGCCCTTGAACTTGAACTGCAGATACGGGTTCTTGGACACGGCCGGGCCCCACTCGGCGGTCAGGACCGGCTTGCCGTTGTGGTTCACGGTGACGTTGGAAATGAAATGGGCCGGGACCAGCTTGCCGGCGGAGTCGCGGCGCTGGCCGCCTTCCATTTCGTGGCTCATCAGTACGCGGACGTCGACGCCATCAGGCTGTTCGGTCGCGCGAATGCGCATCGGATCGGGCATGTTCGCTCCTGGGATTCAGTGTGGGTTTCGTCGTCGATCAGCCGCCGCAGCCGCCGAGCGTGACCTTGACTTCCTTGGTGGCGACGTAGAACTTGCCGTCCGCCTTCACCACCGCGTGCACGTTCGACGTCTGGCCCATCTTGATGCGGGTCGACACCGACGGCTCCGTGCCGGACGGGATCGTGAAGCCGGCCGCCAGCGTGTTCGGATTCTTCTCGACCAGGACGTAGATGCCCTGGGTGTTCGGGATCTTGCTCGACACGGCCACCGGCACGACAGCGCCGTTCTCGGCGATGTCGGGCGCGGTGATCGTGATGTCGCCGCTCGGCGCCGTGGCGCTGCCGCCGAGGGCCTTGATGGTGTCTTCCACCGACTTCGTGTCGAAGGCGGCCTTGTTCCAGGCCTGCTGCTGCGCCTGGGCTTCCTTCATCGTGATCAAGCCCGCGGCGGCCATCAGGCCCAGCACGCCGCTGACTTTCACGAATTCCCTGCGGTTCTGGATCATCGTTGACTCCTGCAATTCAAAGGTGAGATTGAAAAGGTGAACGCGAAACTCTAACAGTCGCTTCCAATGCCCGCGATGCAGCTCGGGTTAACCCCGACCCACCGCGGCGATTCCACTACTTGGCGCCTCCGACGATCCACTTGGCGATCGCCTGCGCTTCGTCGTCCTTCAGGGCCGGCTGCGGCGGCATCGGCACCGGTCCCCACACGCCCTCGCCGCCGGCCTTGATCTTCTTCGCGAGGTACGCCTCGCTGTCCGGCTTGCCCTGGTACTTGGCGGCGACCTCGGTGAAGCCCGGACCGACCACCTTGCTCGTCATGCCGTGACACGCGGTGCAGGCGTTCTTCGTCAGCAGCGCCTTCGGGTCCGCCGCCGCCGGTGCTGCCGCAACCGCGACCGGCGCGGCCTTCGCCGCCGATGGCGCTCGGGTCATAGCGGGTCGTGTCGATGCCGCGCGCGGGTCCGATCGGCCGCTTCTGCTCGGCCAGGTTGCCGTGCTGGTTGCGCGCGAACTCCGGCAGCTCGGACGTGACCTTCACGTCCTTGACGCAGTCCTTCATGCAGGGCGAGCCCGTCACGTCCGGCTTGCCCTTGACCGACGACAGCCGTGGTTGGTGCGTCATGCCGTTGCGATTGGGCATCGCCACCTTCGTGAGGTTCCCGTCGTTCAGCTCGAAGTCCGCCGGGACGATCTCGTTCAGGTGCAGAACGTAGGCCGTGATCGCGTAGACCTGGTCGACCGTAAGCGACTGCGGGTTGGTCCACGGCATCGCGCGGTTGATGTAGTCCCACAGCGTCGTCGCGTAGTTGAGCTTGGTGCCGACCGTGCGCATCCCGCCCGGCCGTGCAGGGCGGATGCTCGACCCGTCTTCAGGTCTTCCGGCTTCACGCCGCCGGCGATCGCCATGTAGCGATTGCTCTCGCCGAACGTGCCGTGGCAGCTCGCGCACTGCGCGTCGTACAGGTCCTGGCCCTGCGCGACCGTGCCCTTGCCCTTGCGCACGCCGTGGCCGTCCGGCCGCACGTCGATGTCCCAGCCCGCGATCTCCTGCGGCGTGGCGGCGCGACCGAGCCCGAACCTCGGACCGTCCGCGGCGGGCTTGCCCTGCGCGAAGGCCGTGCCGGCCAGCGCGACCAGCGCCGTCGAAGCGACGAGGGGCAGCAGCGCCCTAAGCGATCTGGACATTCCACACCTCTCCGCTGGGCTTCACGCTCCAGGTCTGGACTGCGTTGTTGTGATAGATCGAACGCGTGCCGCGCACCGCGCGCAGCTGGACGATCGTCGGCTGAACGTGGCCGGTCTCGTCGACCGCCCGGCTCTGCAGCAGCGCGGGGCTGCCGTCCCAGTTCCAGTCCGATGCGGAAGCGCGTCAGGGCCTTCGACAGCACCGGATCCTGCAGGCGCGCCTGCTGCCAGTTGCGGCCGCCGTCGGTGGAGACGTCGACCCGCTTGATCTTGCCGCGGCCGGACCAGGCCAGACCGGTGATCTCGTAGTAGCCCTTGCCCTGCAGCATCTGGCCGCCGGACGGTGTCGTGATGACCGACTTGACCTCCTGCACGCCGCTGTACTGCCGGTGCGTGCCGTCGGGCATCAGGTCGATGTAGTGCAGCGACTCCTCGCGCGCGTTCCACGGCTTGTCGCCCACTTCGAGGCGGCGCAGCCACTTCACGCTCGACACGCCCTGCACGCCGGGCACGAGCAGCCGCAGCGGATAGCCGTTTTCCGGGCGCAGCATCTCGCCGTTCTGGCCGTACACGACCATCACGTCGTTCAGCGCGAACTCCATCGGGATCGTGCGCGTCAGCGCCGAGCCGTCGGCGCCTTCGGCGAGGACGAACCGCGCCGTCTTCTTGTCGTAGCCGACTTCGTCGAGCAGCGTCGACAGCAGCACGCCGGTGAACTCGCTGCACGCGAGCATGCCGTGCGAGTACTGCACCGTCGGGACGGCGACGTTGCCCCACTCCATGCCGGTGTTGGCGCCGCACTCGATGAAGTGGATGCGCGACACCGACGGGAACCGCATGATGTCGTCCATCGACAGCAGCAGCGGCCGCTTCACCAGGCCGTGGATCATCAGCCGGTGCTGCGCCGGATCGACCTCCGGCATGCCCGGAGTGATGCCGCTCGAAGTGCACGCCGCTCGGCGTGATGATGCCGAACAGGTTCTGCAGCGGCGTGAAGCTCACCGACGACTGCGGCTGCGGCGTCAGGCCGGGGCTCTGGCGACGCTGCACGGCGGTCTCGAACTTCGACGGCATGCCGTAGCCGGTCGCGCCGACCGGCGCACCCAGCGAGCGGGTCCACGGGTTGATCGCCGGCGGCGCGTCCTTCGCCTGCGCGCCTGCCTTGCCGGCAGCGGCGACGGCGATGCCGCCCGCCGCGGCGGTGGCCAGGAATCCCCTGCGCCCCTTCGCGGCCTGGATGATCTCGGCGCTCAGGTGATTCTCCGGCGCCGGCACGACCCGACCGATCGGTCGTGCGCTCTTCTCCCTGACACTCCTCATCGAATCTCCTCTGGCCTTTCGTCTTGCGCAGTGGTGCTTGAAATGCTGGTCAGTTGTTCGTCGCGCCCGGCATGAACCGCTTCAGCGTGCGGTTCGACACCGACTGTTCGTCGAGCTGGCCTGCCATGTGGACGCACGCGGTGCGGCAGAGCGTCACGACGTTGGCGTCGGCGATCGAGTAGAAGCTCATCTGTCCGTCGCGGCGTCGCTTGAGGACGCCCTTGCCGTACATCAGGTTCAGGTGGCGCGACACGTTGGTCTGGGAAGCCCCCACGCGCTCGACGATGTCCGACACGCTGCGCTCGCCGTCGCAGATCGCGCTGAGGATCTTCAGGCGCGTCGGCTCGGCCAGCAGGCCGAAGTAGTCCGACACCACCTCGTAGAGGCGCTCGAGCTCGGGCTCCATGGATTCTTCGGAAGTGCGCATATGCGCAAGGGCGCACATATTCGGAGAGCCGGGCTCCGCGGGTCAAGCGGAATCGGGACGACGCGACGGCTATGTGACCGCAGTCACGGCCGCAGTCGAGTGACTTGCTGTGGTTGCTCCCGTGCTAGGGCTGCAGGCCCTTGACCGCTTCAATCGTCTCCGCCGCGCGGGCCCGGATCACGCCCACGCGGCCCTCGTGCGCGACCGGTTCATCCGGGAAGGACCAGCCACTGCATCAGGTCGCGGATCGACACCAGGCCGTAGGCGCCGCCGTCCTTGATCAGGATGTGGCGATAGCCGTGCACGACCATCAGGCGCAGGACCTCCTCGACCGTCGCGTCGGCGTCCACCTGGCGGACGTTCGGGCTCATCACCTCGGAGACCTTCGTGCCGGCCGGATCGCGGCGCTCGGCCACGACGCGGCACATCACGTCGCGTTCGGTGAAGATCCCGCCGATCGCGCTGCTCGCGCCCCGAATGATGACCGCCCCCACGCCCTTCTGGGTCATCAGCGCAGCGACTTCGGCCACGGAGGCCTCCGGCGCGGCGGTGATCAGGTTCTGGATGTTCTTCGCCTGCAGGACGGCGCGGATCGGCTGGTTGATCATCGGTAAGTCTCCTGTGAGCGCTGCGGCTGTCGTTGCCGCCATCAACGGATAATCGTACGCCGAGGGCGGCGCGACCGCACCCACCGCGATCAACGCAATCGGGCAATCGGCCTATCGCTTCGGCTTCAGGGCGGTCGCACGGATCGGGACGGTCCTGCGCCGGGCTCACGAAAGCGACGTCGAAGAGCGCGGACCGCTCCTCGCTCCCCTCCTCCAGCAGTCCGATCGACCACGCGCGCGACTGGTCTTCGGTTGCCAGGTGGCGCGGCACGCCGATGTCCCGCCGCGCGTGGCCGTTGCCGGTCAGCAGGACGACGCCTCGCTCCGAGGTACGGCCGCAGCGACTTCGCGAGGACCGCATCGCGCGCGATCTGCGCCCGGGCCAGCCCCGGCAAGGCGGACTTCGGCAACATGTTGCAGTGACCGACCTGCACGATGTGCTCGTGCATCGAGAGGATGTCGTCGAAGCGGTCGAGCGCGAGTTCGGCGCGCTCCGCCTCGGTGAAGACCGCGCTCGGTCCCTCGCGCGCGACCCGCGCCGCGGCGCTGCGCGACAGGTTCGCCGCCACGATCGGCAGGTCGTACTGCAGCGCCAGTTCCACGAACGGCCGGTAGCGCGCCCAGTCCCACGAGTCTTTCGGCGCGCGCGCCTGCGCGATCACGTGATCGGCGAGCGAGCGCCCCGTCGGGCGGCGATTCCCGCCGCGCACGGTCGATGTCCGCCTGCCGCTCGCGATCGAACTGCTCGAAGGCGATCGCCGGGCGGGCGCCACCTTCCAGCAGGCGCCGCAGCGCGTCGGCGCGTATCCGGTGCTGGATGCCGTTGTCATGCACTTCGCCGAGCAGCACGACGGGACGGCGCGCCAGTTCGACGGCCAGGCGATCTTCGTCCAGCGGGGGCGGCGTCGCGCAGCCGGCGATCACGGGAACCCAGGCCAGGACGAACAGGAGATGGCGCCCAAGGCGCATGCGTGCCTCGGAAGAAGATAGGGGGTGTCGGCGGCGCCAGCGTGCGCGCGCCGCGCGAGCCCGAGTCACGGCGACGTCCCCGGACCGTCTCACCGCGGGCGCCTCGATACTAGCGTGACGCGCGCCTGAACGCGTTGCGGGAGCAGAGCGCCCGCGCGCACCCCACCCTATGATTCCGGCCATGGCATCCGCTGTTTCGTGGCGCGTGCTGGTCGACCTGGGACGATCGGCGCTGCAATGGTTCGCCGGCTGGTGGCAGATCGTCCTGTTCAGCGCCCGGATCCTCGTGCTCGCCCTTTCACCGTCGAGCTACGGCGGGGCGAACCGCGCCGCGCTGGCGCGCCACCTTTACATGGACACGGCGCCGGTCCTGCTGTGGTTCACGGTGCTGACCTCGCTGATCAGCCTCGTCATCATCCACATCGTCGTCGTGACGTCGATCAGCTACGGACTGTCGCGCTATGCGCTCGAGATGGTCGTGCGCGTGCTGGTGCTCGAACTGATACCGCTGACGGCCGCGATGTTCGTCGCATTGCGCTGCGCCCTGCCGAACGCGGCGGAGATCGCGGCGTTGCGCGCGCAGGGCGTGCTGAGCACGCCCGCGGCCGATGGCGCGGACCCGCTGCAGCGCGAGGTCCTGCCGCGCGTCGTGTCGGGCATGTTCTCGGTGCTGCTGCTCGCCACCGTCAGCTGCGTCGTCACCGCGGTGCTGGCCTACCTGTGGGTCCATGGCGTGACCACCGGCGGACTGGCGAGCTACACGCGGACCTTCGGTCGGGTGTTCAATCCGGCGGTCACGCTGATCTTCACCGCCAAGACGCTGGGATTCAGCCTCGCCGTGGGGTTGATTCCGATCGCCTCGGTTCTCTACGATCGCCCCAACCCACGGCTGCGCACCAGCAACGAGCTGCGCGGCCTGGTGCGGTTGTTCTTCATGATCCTGCTGATCGAGATCGCCGCGCTCGTGGTCAACTACTACTGAGATCGACCCGATGAACGACGAACCCGCCGCATGCGCCGCGCACGTCCGAATCGCTGGAGCTGCGCGCGGCGCTGCTGGTCGGCCTGCTGGTGCTGCTGGTGGCCGCTTCGGCGGCGTATCTGCTGTACGCGCGCGGCGTGTTCCAGCCGTCGCAGCGCCTGGTGCTGATCGCCGACGACGCGGAAGGCGTGACCGTCGGCATGGACCTCACCTTCTCGGGCTTCCCGATCGGCCGGGTGCGAAAGATCGAACTGACGGCAGACGGCGTCACGCACATCATGATCGACGTGCCGCGCAAGGACGCCCGCTGGCTGCGCGAATCGAGCGTGTTCACGCTGACGCGCGGGCTGGTCGGCAACACCAACCTGCGCGCATTCAGCGGCGTGCTGACCGATCCGCAACTGCCCGACGGCGCCGAGCGACGGGTGCTGGTCGGTGATGCCACCGCGGAGATTCCACGCCTCGTCTCCGAAACGCGCGAGCTGATCCGCAACCTGTCGCGGCTGACCTCGGAAGACTCGGCGCTGGCGACAACGCTCGGCAATGTGCAGAGCGCGACCGAGAAGATGAAGGGGCCGCGCGGCGCGCTCGGTCTGCTGTTCGGCAATGAAGCCGACGCGCAGAAGCTGGTGGTTACGCTCGATCGCACGAATGCGTTGCTGGCACGCATCGATGGCCTGGCCGCCAAGGCCGACCAGCAGGTCTTCGGCGCCGAGCGGCCTGATGCCCGAAGCGCGCGCCGCCGTCGTGCAGCTGAATGCCGCGTTGCTGGAAGCGCGCGAGAGCCTGAAGAAGATCGACGCGATCCTGGTCGACGCGCAGGCCATCGCAGGCAACGCCCGCGCGGCATCGACCGACCTGGACCAGCTGCGCGCCGAGGTCGACGCGAACCTGCGCAAGGTGAGCCGCATGATCGACGAGGTCAATCGGCGCTGGCCGTTTGCGAAGCCGGCGGAGATCAAGCTGCCATGAGCGCTCATCGGACGCATGGCCAAAGTGAAGTGGCTTGCCGTCGTCGTGTTGCTGGCCGCCTGTGCAGGCGGCCCGCCGGCGCCTGACTGGCAGGCCAACGCCACGGCTGCGCTGGATCGCGCGGTCGCTGCCTATCTCGTCGGCGACACGCAGGTCGCGAACGACCGAGTTCGATCTCGCCCGCCGAGAACTCGCACGCACCGGTCGCGCCGACCAGGTTGCACTGGCGGAGCTGACACGCTGCGCGGTACGGGTCGCGTCGCCTGGATGTCGGACCGTGCGAAGGATTCGAAAAGCTGCGGCCCGACGCATCTGCCGGCCGAACGGGCGTACGCCGACTACCTTGCCGGCCGGGTGCAGGCCTCGGACATCGCATTCCTGCCGGAACAGCATCGGTCCATTCGCCGCGCCGGGCCTCAGCGGCGACGCGGCCGTCGCAGCGTTGAAGTCCGTCGACGATCCGCTGGGCCGGTTGGTCGCCACCGCGCGTGCTGTTCAAGGACGGCCGTGCGAATCCGGCCGCCATCGCGCTTGCGGTCGACACCGCCTCAGCGCAGGGATGGCGTCGACCGCTGCTCGCATGGCTGGGCGTGCAGCTGGCGCTCGCGGAGAAGGCCGGAGATGCGGCCGCCGCCGAGCAACTGCGCCGGCGCATCGCGTTGGTCCAGGACACGAGGTAATCGACGCGAGCCGCGGAGCGGACTCGCATCGACGAGGCATGGCTTGCGCGGCCGGCTTGCTCTCGGTCGCCCGATATTGGCGACGAGGTCAGGGGCGGGCGTGGCCGCCCGTGTCGAACTCAGGGACGCGGGCGGAACCTTGCGCCTGGTGGGATCGTCTCGCGGAGACAATTGCTCCGAACTGGATTTCCCTCTAGTCGTGAAACGTGCGACCAACTCCGAGCTCGTGTTCTCGGTGAGTGCGTCGCAGGTCCTGCGAGGGTGCTCGAACTACGCGGGCCGAGCCTCGCGAATCAGTGACGGGCGCCTGGAAGGGAAGTTCATGGATGGGACCATCATCACTCTTGAGAAACAGTAGTGCGCGCCGCAGCGCTGACGACTGGTTTGCGGACCCTGGCTGCACGCGAACGCAGATCGTGTTCCACGCCGGAAGCCTTCAGGCGTGGGTTCCGCATCATGAGCCGTAGGAGGCCACTGAGGTGCCAGGCTGCGATGTGGCGTCGTAATCGATCAGGTCTGGCGCAGGCGTCGTCGCCACCGAATCGTCAATCGGCTCGCTGTAGGCCGCCACCGAGGCGCCCGGCTGCGTTGAGGCGTCGTAGTCGACCAGGTTCTTCACCACCGAATGATCAATTGGCGACGCGGCCAACGCGGAGCCTTGCGCAGTCGGAGTTGGCAGCGCGCTGGCCGGCGGCCCCTGGACCAGGTCGATGGTAACTCCGATGACCCCCACTGCGCCGGCAACGAGGAGCAAGCGAGCGAAGGGGCGAGAAGACACGTGCCCCTGCGCGGGGGCCTCCCGGACTGAGTGATTGCGGTCAACGGCACCTTGTATTAGTAGCATGTACGTTCCCTCCTGGTAGGCAGAGGAGCGCCCTCTGCGCGCTTCCAAGGCGCAACTTTCGTGCCGGATCCGCGCATCATCGGAATCAACGTCATACGCTTGGCCCCCGGGTCAAGCGATGGGTCAAAGGGTCAGCAAAGGGTCAACAATTGACCCTGGCAGCCGTAAGCGGAGGAGTCGAAGGCATGTCGGCGGCGCTGGACGCTCTACTGGGCGAGAGCCCGCGAATGGTCGCGATCCGTGCCGACCTTGCGCGGCTGCTTGGCCGTCCATCGATCGCAGGTCGTCCGCCGCCGATCCTGATCCTTGGCGAAACCGGAACCGGTAAGGGGCTGCTGGCGCGTGCGATTCATGAGGCCGGGCCGCGCCGGGCCGCACCCTTCGTCGCGGTCAACTGTGCTGCCATCCCCGACACCATGGTCGAGGCCGAGCTGTTCGGCCACGAGCGCGGCGCCTTCACCGATGCGCGCCAGGCCAAGGCCGGGCTCTTCCAGACGGCCAACGGCGGGACGCTCTTCCTCGACGAAATCGGCCTCCTGCCCATGGCGCTGCAGGGCAAACTGCTTGCCGCACTCGAAGATCGCGCAGTGCGCCGTCTCGGCAGCACCCGAGCCGAGCCGGTTGACCTGGCGGTGGTAGCGGCGACCAGCGTGGACCTGAAGCGGGCGATCGGCGAGGGGCAGTTCCGCGAGGATCTCTACCACAGGCTCGCCGTCGTCAGCTTCGAGTTGCCACCGCTGCGCGCGCGCGGCCGCGACATCCTGCGGCTCGCTGACCACTTTCTCGCCCGCGCGTCCGCCGACTATGGCCTCGCGCCTCTCACCCTCGCTCCGGACGCACGCGACCTGCTACTGGCCTACGCCTGGCCGGGCAACGTGCGCGAACTCGGTAACGTGCTGGAGCGCGCGGCACTGCTGTCGGTGGGCGACGAGATCACGGCCGCCATGCTCGACCTTCCCGTCAGCAAGGCCGCGGACGCTGCGGAGATGAGCGCGCGATCCGTTCCAGGGTCGCTCGACGATGCGCTGCGCGCCCGCATCGAAGCGGGCCTTCGGGCCTCTGGAGGCCGCATTCGCCAGGCGGCGGTGGCGCTCGGCATCTCGCGCAATACGCTGCGCGCGCGCATGGACAAGTACGGCCTGCGGCATCACGAGGAGGTGTCGAGTCCGCCGCCGCTCCCCATGCACGGCCCCGAAGGCGCGGTCCCGTCCGGGTGGGAACGTCGCCATCTCGCCTATCTGCGCACCCGGCTGGTCGCGTCGCCGATCGTCGACGTCGCACGCGCCTTGATGGAGGTCGCGCAGAAGGTCCGGAGCTTCGGCGGGCAGATCGAAGAGTCGAGCCCGACCGGGCTCATCGCCGTCTTCGGACTCGAGCCGGTCGACAACGCGCCCCACCACGCCGCACTCGCGGCCCTCGCGATCCACGGTGCGGCGGCGCCTGCCCGCACGGCGTCGAGACGACACGTCGACGCAGTGATCGCCATCGATTGCGATGACCACCTCGTCCGGCGACAGGGTTCCATCTGCAACATCGCGGTGGAGGGCAAGGGCGCCATGTGGTCCGTTCTCGAGGATCTCGTGGCGGTCGACGCCCCAGGGATGACCGTCGTCACTGCAGCGGTCGTCCCCTTCGTGATGCGACGCTTCGCCCTTGAACGTCTGCAGGACCCCCGCCGCGATGCGTGGGTGCTGCTGCGCCGAGAGGACAGGCCCGCATGTACACGATCGCGGTGAATTGACCCATCTGATCGTTCTCGCCTGACCCGATCAGGAGCAGCGCAAGTCCTCCGCGTTGTGAGGAATTGACCAGTAGCAGGCGGTTCACCACGAGACGATCGTCCGGGTCAGAGGCGTGCGATCGTCAACACCCATGCGCTTCGCGGGAAGTGGAAGTCGAGCCGATGGGTCGCGCCAACGGCACGTTGGCGGCATAGCCGCAAGAAAGGAAAAGGGGCTGCATCGCTGCAACCCCTTGAATGTATGGCGCGCCCGGCAGGATTCGAACCCACGACCCCTTGGTTCGTAGCCAAGTACTCTATCCAACTGAGCTACGGGCGCGCGCGGGTCGCGAGTCTAGCACAGGGCCTTTCGCTGGCCGGGCCGACGGCTCGACGCGTCCGCTGCGCCGGGTCGCCATTAGAACATCACTCCGGTCAGTCCGACAGGATGAATGTCACCTTGAGTATCACCTTGTAACCGGTGACCTTGCCATTGTCGATGGTCACTTCCTGATCCTTGACCCAGGCGCCCTTCACATTCTTCAGCGTCTTGTTGGCGCGCTCGACGCCCTGGACGATCGCATCCTGAAAACTCACCGTACTGACACTGCTGATTTCGGTGATGCGTGCAACGGTCATGGTCCGTCCTTCACGGTGGAGGCTCCGTTTCGGAGTCGAAGCGATCAGTCTGCGCCCTTCTGCGCCACTCCAAACAGCAGCGGCTTCACGCAAACGCGTGGAGCCGAGTCCTGCGCACCCCGCTTGTCTGTCATAGGAACTAGTACGGAGGCGCCATGGATCGCAAGCTTGTGTCCGTTCAAGACCGCGGACTCGAGCACCTTGCTCGCAAGCACGGCACGACCGCCGCAAAGGTCACGGAGAAGCCAGCCGAGGAAGTGGCGCAAGTTCGGTGGACATGCACTCCCGGAGGGACATCCCGATCCCGGGATGCTCCTCCCCAATGCGCGCTATCGAGCGACTTCAGCGCGCGGCGGCACGTAGTTTCACGATTGACCCGCCAATGGCGCCGGCGCAAATTGACTGCCCTCTCACCAACGCGATCAGGTTTCGGGCGTCGTCCGATGGACAAGAAGAAAGCGCACGCACCGGGCTGCCGCATCGGGATGCCACCGTCCCGTCGCGTCACTTCCTGAGGCGCGATTGTTTCTACGAACCGAGGTGGGACGGTTGCCCCTTCCCCGCGCTCTGCGGCGCTGGCTACACCCGCCTCCCCACTCGAGCGATGGCCCCCGCGAAGTGCCGAAGACGCGGGCGTGGCCGCACGGCTCCAGCACGCTGACCACGGCGGCGCGTGCCTCCTTGCACGTCGATCCCGTCGTCACCGATGCGCTGATAGACGACCTGTTGCCTGCCGTGGACTACAGCGCGCTCTTCGGGTCGACGGTGATCGATACCGACACACGCCGGGCGCGGGAGGCGGAGAGCCGCCAGCAGGCCGACGCCGCGCGCGCCTTCCGCGCGCTGCTCGTGGACCCGTCCCGTCTGGGCTACACCTACTTCATCCGGCGCTGGGTCGAGCGCGGCATGTCACCCCGCGACGCCGAACGCCGCTTCGTCCACCTGCTTGCCGATCTGAAGGATCTCGAAGCGGAATTGCGCCTCCATGCGGGCGGCGCCGGACCGCCTGGCGTCAACAAGGGCGACACGCCGGTCGATCGGCTTGTACTCACCGCCGCCGATAGTTGGCGCCGGTACACCGACCAGCAGCCCGATACGAGCGAGGCGTCGGCGTTCGTGAAGTTCTGCCTGGCGCTCGCGTCGCTGGCCGAGTTGCCATTGAGCCGCGACCGGATCCACCGCGTTCTCGACAGGGGCGCATAGGTCGTAGCGCCATCGATCCAGGTGCCGATCGCCGCCGCAGTCCCGGCGCCTCTTCCGGCAGGCTTCAGAACACCGTCGCGCAGGCGTTGCTGCCACACCCCCGGGCGGCGCGACCACTCCGCCGAACTGCGTTCGCGCGCACAGATGAACCACCCGCAGGTTCTTGTGTGAGATCAGGCCGAAAAGAAATCGCCCGCAGGCGGTTTCTGGCGGAGACGGACGGATTGCCCGGGCTGCGCCTTCGTCCCTGCGCTGCGCTCCGGGACCACCCTCGGCGGCGCCGAGGTTGTCCTTCGCGCGGCTGCGCCGCGCTCGTCGAACCGGGGACGGCTCTCGCACCGTCGCATCTGCGCCAAGCAAAAACGCCCCCGGTTGGGGGCGTTTTTACTTGGCGGAGACGGACGGATTCGAACCGTCGATGCACGTTTTTGCGCGCATGCTCCCTTAGCAGGGGAGTGCCTTCGACCACTCGGCCACGTCTCCGGTGAAGCCAGAAAAGCAAGGCGCGGGCGAAAGCCCGCGCACGAGCGGGAGTTTAGTCGTTGCCGCCCGCGCCGGCAACGTGTTCAGCCAACCACGTTCTCCAGGCCAAACGCCTTGTGCAGGGCGCGGACCGCGAGTTCCATGTACTTGTCCTCGACCACCACCGAGATCTTGATCTCGCTGGTGGAGATCATCTGGATGTTGATCCCCTCCTCGGAGAGGGTGCGGAACATCAGGCTCGCGATGCCGACGTGCGAGCGCATCGCGATGCCGACGACCGACACCTTGGCGATCTTCTGGTCGCCGACGATCTCGCGCGCGCCCACGTGCTGCTTCACCTTGGTGTTCAGCACTTCCATCGCCTTTGCGTACTCGTTGCGGTGGACGGTGAACGAGAAGTCGGTCGTGCCCTCGACGCTGATGTTCTGCACGATCATGTCGACGTCGATGTTGGCGTCGGCGATCGGGCCGAGGATCTGGTAGGCGATGCCGGGCCGGTCGGGCACCCGTGTCAGCGTGATCTTGGCTTCGTCGCGCGAGAACGCGACGCCGGATATGACGGCCTTTTCCATCGTGTGGTCATCCTCGAAGGTGATCAGGGTGCCGGAGTTCGCCTCCACGGCAAGCGGGAGATCGGGATCGGTCAGGCTGGAGAGCACGCGCAGCGGAACCTTGTACTTGCCGGCGAACTCGACGGAGCGGATCTGCAGCACCTTGGAGCCGAGGCTCGCCATTTCAAGCATTTCCTCGAAGGTGATCCGCTTCAGGCGCTGCGCCTCGGGAACGATGCGCGGGTCGGTCGTGTAGACACCGTCGACGTCCGTGTAGATCAGGCACTCGTCGGCCTTCAGCGCGGCGGCCAGCGCGACGGCCGAGGTGTCGGAGCCGCCTCGACCGAGCGTGGTGAGATTGCCGTGCTCGTCCGCGCCCTGGAAGCCCGCCACGACGACGATCGTGCCCTGCGCGAGGTCCGCGCGCATCTTCTTCTCGTCGATGTCGATGATCCGCGCCTTGGTGAATGCGCTGTCGGTCAGCACGTGCACCTGCGGCCCGGTGTAGCTCTTGGCCTCGAGGCCGCGATCCTTCAGCGCCATCGACAGCAGCCCGATCGTGACCTGCTCGCCGGTGGACGCGATCACGTCCAGCTCGCGCGGGTCGGGGCTCGCCTGGATTTCCTTCGCGAGCGCGATGAGCCGATTGGTCTCCCCGCTCATCGCGGAGACGACGACCACCAGCTGGTGTCCGGCGCGATGCCACTTCTCGAGGCGGCGCGCCACGTTGCGGATGCGTTCGACGCTGCCGACCGACGTACCGCCGTACTTGTGAACGATGAGAGCCATGATCGGCCGAGCCCCGCCTTCCCCGCTTGATGAGCAACCGTGAATTATAAGGAGCGCGCGCGGCGCGTCCTGAGCTGCGTCAGGGATTGCGGTCGATCAGCCCGGCGTCCGGCTGCCATTCGACGACGACGCGCTCGCCGTCGCGGTCGGTCATCCTGACGTCGGAGCCGAGTCCGGCGACGTAGATCAGCTCGCCCTTGCGCCACACGAGCGGCAGCCGGCCGCGCTCGAACTCCGGGATGCCCGCGTCCTGGAACAGCCGCTTCAGCGTCTTCGAGGGGCGCGTCGGGTGCGGCTTGAAGCGCTCCCCGCCGCCGCGCGGGCGCACTTCGAGGACGGACTCACGCAGCCAGGCGGGATCGAAGCCCTCCTCGTCGACGACCGGAGTGAAGCGGAGCGCCCCACCCCAGCCCGGGAACGCTGATCTCGTCTTCGCCCTGCCAGCGGAAGGCCTGGACGTCGTGCGAATCGGTCTCGGCGTCCTTCAGCAGCAGCAGGCCGCGGTAGCGCCGCACCTCGCGGTCGCCGACCCGCACCAGCAGGCGCGCGTCGCTGCGCGCCGTGCGGGCCTGGTCGAGCAGTTCGAGCAGGCGCGCGCGACTCGGCGACTCGACGCCGGCGCGATCGAGCCAGGCGCGCACCAGTGCCGTCTGGCGGGCGAGCGGCAGCGCGGTGACGCGATCGAGCCGGACCATCCCGTCGGGCGCGCCGTCCGAAGCCTGCGCGAGGTCCGTCTCGGCGCTCGACCGCAGCGCCTCGGCGGCCTCGGCGACGAGGTCGATCGAGCGCGCCGCCGCCGCGCGGAAGCCGGGACGAAGCGCGTCGAGCCGCGGCATGACGTCCGCGCGCAGCGCGTTGCGCAGCAGGGCCTGCTCGTCGTTCGATTCGTCCTCGACGTGCGGGATGCCGAACGCCGCCAGGTACGCCTCGATCGCGGACCGCGCGACGTCGACGAACGGCCGGACGAGCAGCAGGTCGCCGCCGAAGCTGCGGCTCGGCGGAAACGCGGCCAGGCCGTCGACGCCCGCTCCGCGCAGCCACTGGATCAGGAACGTCTCGAGACGGTCTTCGCGATGGTGGGCCGTCAGGACGATGCGCGCGCCGACGTCGCGGGCTGCCTCCGCCAGCGCGCCGTAGCGCGCTTCGCGCGCCGCCGCCTCGAGCCCGCGCCCCCGGCGCCGCACCTCGACGCGCCGCGCGACCAGCGGAACCTCGCGCGCGGCACACTCGGCTTCGCAGTGAGCCAGCCAGTCGTCGGCATGGGGACTGAGGCCGTGGTGGACGTGCACCGCGAGCAGGCGGCGGATTCCCGAGCCGCGGACCCGCGCGAGCCGTGCCGCCGCATCGAGCAGCGCCATCGAATCGCGGCCGCCGCTGAGCGCGACGACGACGACCTCGCCGCGGCGCGCCGGCACCCGCTTCATCGGCTCCGAGCTTTGCGCCGCTTCGTCGCGCAGCCGGTCGAGCGCGCGGGCGAGCGCGTCGCGAACGGACTGCAGCAGCGGCGACGAATCCGGATCAGCTTTCCGCGGTCGTGCTCTTGAACTTGCCATAGGCGAGCAGCCGTTCGTGGCGGGCCGAGAGCAGATCCTTCGTCTTCATGCCCTGGAACTGGCGCAGCGTGTCGGCCAGCGCGCGCTTGAGCATCGACGCCATCTGCTTCGGGTCGCGATGCGCGCCGCCGAGCGGTTCAGCGACGATCTTGTCGATGACCCCGAGCGCCTTCAGCCGATGCGCGGTCAGGCCGAGCGCCTCGGCGGCCTCCGGGGCCTTGTCGGCGCTCTTCCACAGGATCGACGCGCAGCCCTCGGGCGAGATCACCGAGTACGTCGCGTACTGGAGCATCAGCACCGCATCGCCGACCGCGATCGCCAGCGCCCCGCCGGACCCACCCTCGCCGATGATCGTGGCGATGATCGGCACCTTGAGCTGCGACATCTCGAAGAGGTTCCGTCCGATCGCCTCGGATTGGCCGCGCTCCTCGGCGTCGATGCCCGGATAAGCGCCCGGCGTGTCGACGAACGTGAACAGCGGCAGGCCGAACTTCTCCGCCACCTTCATCAGGCGCAGCGCCTTGCGGTAGCCCTCGGGCTTGCTCATGCCGAAGTTGCGCAGCGCGCGCTCCTTCGTGTCCCGCCCCTTCTGGTGCCCGAGCACCATCACCGGCGTGCCGTTGAAGCGCGCCAGGCCGCCGACGATCGACAGGTCGTCGGCGAACGAGCGGTCGCCGTGGAGCTCGTGGAAGTCGGTGAAGATGTCGGCGACGTAGTCGAGCGTGTACGGGCGCTGCGGATGGCGCGCGAGCTGCGACACCTGCCACGGCGACAGCTTGGCGTAGATGTCCTTCAGCAGCGCCTGGCTCTTCTTCTGCAGCCGCTCGATCTCCTCGGAGATGTCGACGGCCGAGTCGTCCTGCACGAAGCGCAGTTCTTCGATCTTGGTCTCGAGCTCTGCGATCGGCTGCTCGAAATCGAGGAAAGTCATCTTCGCCATGGTTCGCTCAGTACTCCACGGGCACAGGATCGAGGCTGCGCCACAGATACCAGGTGGCCACGCTGCGCCATGGCGCCCACCCCGTTGCCAGCGACGTCGACCCGGGCGCGCCCTTCGCGCCCGGTGATCGCCTCGCCGTCCAGGTAGTGCAGGCTGACCGCCCGCAGCAGGCCCAGGTCGTCCAGCGGCAGCACATTAGGGCGGAGCAGGTTGAAGATCAAGAACATCTCCGCGGTCCAGCGGCCGATGCCGCGAATGTCGGTCAACTCCTCGATGATCGCCTCGTCGTCCTGCGCGGCAAAGCGAGTCGGATCGACCCGCCCGCTGATGAAGTGCGCGCACAGGTCGCGGATGTACTCGACCTTGCGTTCCGAAAGGCCGCACGAGCGCAGGGTCGTGGCGCGCCGGCGCAGCACGCTCTTCGGCGTCAGCTCGCCGCAGCTGGCGCAGAACCGTCCCCACACCGCATCGGCGGCCTTCACCGAGATCTGCTGGCCGACGATCGACCGCGCGAGCGTGCTGAATGCGTCGCCACGCGACGCGAGGGCCACGCGCGGATGCTCGGCGATGATCCCGGCCATCGTCGCGTCCGACTTCGCCAGCGCGCGCTTCGCGCGGCTCCAGTAGGCCGGTCGGGCGGATCCGCTCATACGCGACGCCAGGTGGTGCCGCCCGGGCCGTCCTCGAGGACGACGCCTTCGGCCGTCAGCAACGCGCGCAGGCGGTCGGCCTCGGCGAAGTTCCTGGCCTTCTTGGCCGCCGTCCGCTCGGAGATCAGCGCGTCGATCCGCGCCGCGTCGTCGGCCACCCCGCCGCCGCGCAGGAATTGCACGGGGTCCCGCTGCAGCAGGCCGAGCGGCTCCGCGAGCCGTCGCAGCTGCCGCGCGAGCGCCGGCGCCTTCGTGCGGTTCACCTCGCTCGCGAGGTCGAACAGCACGGCGATCGCCACCGGCGTGTTGAAGTCGTCGTTCATCGCCGCGGCGAACCGCTGCGCGTGCGCCTCGTTCCAGTCGACCGCGGCGCCATCGCCCGCGGTGTCGCGCAGCGCCGTGTAGAGACGGCTGAGCGCGCTGCGGGCCTCGGCGATCTGCTCCTCGGCGAACTGCAGCTGGCTGCGATAGTGGGTGCGCAGCAGGTAGAAGCGCACCACCTCCCAGTCGAAGCGGTCGACGGCGTCGCGGATCGTGACGACGTTGCCGAGCGACTTGGACATCTTGTCGTCGCCCATCCGCAGGGCGCCCGTATGCACCCAGATGTTGGCGAACGGCTCGTCGAACGCGCCCTCGCTCTGGGCGATCTCGTTCTCGTGGTGCGGGAAGATCAGGTCCGGCCCGCCGCCGTGCAGGTCGAAGTGACGGCCCAGCAGTTCGCTCGCCATGGCCGAGCACTCGATGTGCCAGCCCGGACGCCCCTCGCCCCAGCGCGACGCCCAGTGCGGCTCGCCCGGCTTGGCGCGCTTCCACAGCACGAAGTCGAGCGGGTCGCGCTTGCTGGTGTCGACGGCGACACGCTCGCCGGCGCGCAGTTCGTCGAGTTCGCGTCCCGACAGCTTGCCGTACCCGGGGAAGCTGCGGACCGCGTAGTTCACGTCGCCGTCGTCCGCCTGGTACGCGAG
Organism: uncultured beta proteobacterium; assembly: GCA_963841815.1. GTDB lineage: Bacteria > Pseudomonadota > Gammaproteobacteria > Burkholderiales > Burkholderiaceae_F > JAOUJD01. The sequence goes on from CAWJEE010000013.1 coordinate 152,699, forward strand.
GCCCTTGTCCTGGAGCAGCCCGATCAGGTCGAGCATCTGCGGGATGAACTGCGTCGCGCGCGGCTCGTGGTCCGGCCGGGCCATGCCGAGCGCGTCGAAGTCGTCGTGCATCAGCTGGATGAAGCGCGTGGTGAGCTCCGACGGCGTCTCGCCGTTCTCGGCCGCGCGCTGGATGATCTTGTCGTCGATGTCGGTGATGTTGCGGACATACGTGACGCGATAGCCCGCCGCCCGCAGCCAGCGCTGCATCACGTCGAACGCGACGAAGGTGCGGCCGTGGCCGATGTGGGTCCGGTCGTAGGTCGTCACGCCGCAGACGTACATCCGGACGTGACCGGGCTCGAGCGGCTCGAGCGGCTGCTTGCGGCGCGACAGCGTGTTGTAGATCTCGACCGTCATGGAACTTCACCCCTCGGGAAGACATCCGGCGAACCGGACGGGAAATGCGAGCGCAAGGACAGGAACCCGGGAGAGCTCAGTCAACAGCGCGGTGCGGACATTTCGAGGGGCCGACGTGATTGGAGTGGGCTGTAGAATCGGCCGCAGTATATCAACCGCTCCGTACTTCTACGGCCTGCGCGACGCGAGTCGTGGCGCCGCCGGCCCTCCGTCCCGTCCATCGATGCCGACCTCGCTTCGCTCCTTCGCCTTCGCAGGCGCCGCGCTGCTCGCCGCCGCGCTGCAGCCGGCGGCAGCGCAGCAGCCCTTGCCGGCCCAGTCCGTCCCCGCCCCGGCAGGCGACCGCGTCGAGCTGACCGATCTGCAGCAGGTGCAGAAGCTGATGGCGGCCGGGCAATTGAAGCCCGCGCTGGCGCGTGCCGATGAGCACCTCGCGAAGAACCCCCGCGACGCGCAGATGCGCTTCGTGCGGGGCGTGATCCTCTCCGAGTTGAAGGACACCGCTGGCGCGCGCGAGGTGTTCGAGCGCCTGGCCGAGGAGTTCCCGGAGTTGCCGGAGCCGTACAACAACCTCGCGGTGATCCATGCATCGCAGGGACGGCTCGACCAGGCCCGAGGGCTGCTCGAAACGGCGCTGGCCATTCGCCCCGACTACGCCACCGCCCACGAGAACCTCGGCGACATCTACCTGCAACTGGGCGTCGACTCCTACCAGCGCGCGGCCAAGCTGCAGCCGGGCAATCGAAACCTGGGCAACAAGCTGTCGCTGTCGCGCGAGTTGCTCTCCAAGACCCGCATCACCCCCTGAATGCCGCAAGGAATCCGATGAAGATCAAGACGCTGCTTTTCTGCGCCGCTTTGACCGTGGGCGCGACCACTGCCTTTGCGCAGGGCACGGCCCCGCGAGTCGCGCTCGAAACCTCCGAAGGGCGGATCGTCATCGAACTCGCCCCGAAAGAGGCGCCGAAGACGGTCGACAACTTCCTCGCCTACGTGAAGGCCGGCCACTACGACGGCACCGTCTTTCACCGGGTGATCCCCACGTTCATGGTCCAGGGCGGCGGATTCGGACCGGACATGTCGGAGCGCTCGACGCGCCCGCCCATCCCGCTGGAAAGCAAGAACGGGCTGAAGAACGCGCGCGGCACGGTGGCGATGGCCCGCCGCAGCGACCCGAACTCGGCGACGGCGCAGTTCTTCATCAACGTCGTCGACAACCCGCGCCTGGACTACCCGAGCTTCGACGGCAACGGCTACGCCGTGTTCGGCAAGGTCGTCGAAGGCATGGACGTCGTCGACAAGATCAAGGACGTGCCGACCGGCAACCGCGGCCAGCACCAGAACGTCCCGCTGACGCCGGTCACGATCAAGTCGGCCCGCATCGTCAAGTAACCCCACCAGGAAGCCCCCATGATTCGCCTGCAGACCTCCCTCGGCCCCATCACCCTCGAACTCGACCACGAGCGCGCGCCCAAGACCGCCGCCAACTTCGAGTCGTACGTGCGCAAGGGCTTCTACGACGGCACCGTGTTCCACCGCGTGATCAACGGCTTCATGGTCCAGGGCGGCGGCTTCGAGCCGGGAATGCGCCAGAAGCGCACCGACGCTCCGATCGAGAACGAGGCGGGCAACGGCCTGCGCAACGCCAAGTACACGGTTGCGATGGCACGGACCAACGACCCGCACTCCGCGAGTTCGCAGTTCTTCATCAACGTCGCGGACAACGACTTCCTGAACCACACCGCTCCGACCTCGCAAGGCTGGGGCTACTGCGTCTTCGGCAAGGTGACAGAGGGCTTCGACATCGTCGACAAGATCAAGGCGGTGCGCACGGGCCGCCAGGGCATGCACCAGGACGTGCCCGAGTCCGACGTGCTGATCGAGCGCGCCGAGATCGTCGAGTGAGCCTGGCCGATCCGCCGCCGGTCCTGGCCGTCACGCCGACGGCCGCGCCGCTCGTGGATCCGCTCTTCATCTCGGACCTGCACCTCGCCGCGGAACGACCGCGCACGATCGCCCGGTTCCTGCGGTTCCTCGCCGACGACGCGCCGGGGCATCGCGAACTCGTCATCCTCGGCGATCTCTTCGAGTTCTGGATCGGCGACGACGCCGCGGCATCCGCGCGGCCCATCGTCGACGCGCTGGCCGCGTATTCGGCCCGCGGCCGGCGCCTGCTGCTGATGCACGGAAACCGCGATCCCCTGCTCGGCCACGCCTTCGCGGCCGCCAGCGGCGGCACGTTGCTCGCCGACCCGATCGTCGTCGAGGTCGCCGGCACGCCCACGCTGCTGTCGCACGGCGACGCCTGGTGCACGCTCGACGTCGCGTACCAGCGGTTCCGCTCGACGGTGCGCCAGCCCGAATTCCAGCGGGACTTCCTCTCGAAGACGCTCGACGAGCGCATCGCCTTCGCGCGCGGGCTGCGCATGCAGAGCGACAGCGAGAAGTCGATGAAGGCCGCGGACATCATGGACGTGACGCCCGACGCCGTCGTGGCCGCGCTGCGCGCGGCCGGCGTGCGCCGGATCATCCACGGCCACACGCACCGGCCGGCCTCGCACGTGGTCGACCTCGGGGATGCGCTCGCGGAGCGCTGGGTGCTGCCCGACTGGGATCTCGACGGCGCCGAACCGCGTGGCGGCTTCCTCGAGTTCGTCGAGGGCCGGCCCCGGCTCGTGTTCTTCGACTGACGGGCGCTACTCGTCGACCAGCTTGTTGAGTTCGGACGGGTTGACCGCGTGCGCCGCGGTCTTCGCCTCGCCGGCGATCGCGATGCCGTTCCTCTCGAGCGCCGCGACCATCTGGTCGATCACCCGCTGCTGCGCGGCAGCGTGGTCGACCAGTCCGTGCAGCGCCTTCGTCAACGGGTCGTCGCCTTCCTGCGCAATCCCGTAGGCGGAGAACCCCATGCGGTTCGCGGCCTGTTCGCGCGCCGCGTCGGACTCCTTGTGGAGGATGCGCGCGGGGTTTCCGACCGCCGTCGCGCCCGCCGGCACTTCCTTCACGACGACCGCGTTCGAGCCGATGCGCGCGCCTTCGCCGACCGTGAAGCCGCCGAGCACCTTGGCTCCGGCGCCGACGATCACATTGCGGCCGAGCGTGGGATGGCGCTTGGCACCCTTCACGGTCGACGTGCCGCCGAGCGTCACGCCCTGGTAGATGGTCGAGCCCTCGCCGATCACCGCGGTTTCGCCGACCACGATGCCCATGCCGTGGTCGATGAACACGAAGCGCCCGATCTGCGCGCCGGGGTGGATCTCGATGCCCGTCAGGAAGCGCGAGACGTGCGACACGAAACGCCCGAACCAGCGCGCACCGCCGTTCCAGCACGCGTGCGCGATCCGATGCATCCAGAGCGCGTGCAGGCCTGGATAACAGGTCAGCACCTCCCAGCGGCTGCGTGCCGCCGGGTCGCGTTCCAGGATGCAGTCGATGTCTTCGCGCAAGCGGTTGAACATGAGGTTTTCGCGGCGGTCCTGGCCTGCTGGACCGCGTTGTCGGGACCGCGTATCGGGGCCGCCGATTCTAGCGGCCGCGCTTGCGCCCCGCGCGGTCGGCGCGCGACTCGATGATCGCCGCCGTCACTCCGCGCAGCACATCGATTTCGGTCTGCGTCGGGCGGGCGCGATTGAAGAGCCGTCGCAGGCGCTGCATCAGGCGCTTCGGCTCGTCGGGATCGAGCGCGCCGACGGCGATCAGCGCCTGTTCGAAGTGCGCGTAGAACCCTTCCAGCGCTTCGATCGGCGCAACCGGCTCTTCCGGGCCGAAACGGCGTTGCCCGTCGCGCACGTCCGGCGTGCCGCGCAGCGCGAGCTGGCACTCGTAGGCCGCCACCTGGACCGCCTGCGCCAGGTTGAGCGACGAGAACGCCGGGTTCGCCGGGATCGCGCAGCTCCGCTGGCAGCGCTCGACGTCCTCGTTCTCGAGCCCCGAGCGCTCCGTGCCGAACACGAACGCGACCTCCTCGGCCGCCTCGCGCACGCGCGTCGCCGCCTCCGCCGCGCAGGCACGGAGGTCGGCGAGCGGTGGGCCGAACTGGCGGTCGTAACCGGTCATCGCAAAGGCCGTGCGAACGCCCACGAGCGCTTCGGCCAGCGTCGCGAACGAGGCGCTGGCCGCGAGCACGTCGGCGGCGCCGGTGGCCAGGGCCACCGCGTCGGGCTGCTCCCGATAGTCCGGATGCCGCGGCTGCACGACGACCAGCCGCGCGAAGCCCATCGTCTTGATCGCGCGCGCGGACGCGCCGATGTTGCCCGGATGCGTGGGCGCCACCAGCACGAAGCGGACTTGGTCGGCAGGGTTCGGCATCGGGAAGAAAAGGTCAATCGACTAGAATCCTCGGCCAGTCTAAATGCCGTCTGCCGTCCGGCCGACGAGCTCGATCATGCATCCGATGCTGAACACGGCCGTGAAGGCCGCGCGCAAGGCCGGTTCGATCATCAACCGGGCCAGTCTCGACGTCGACCTCGTGAAGGTGGCGAGCAAGGGCCGCAGCGACTTCGTCACCGAAGTCGACCGCGCTGCGGAGCAGGTGATCGTCGACATCCTGCTCAAGGCGTACCCCGACCACGCCATTCTCGCCGAGGAATCGGGCGCGAGCGGCGATTCCGAGTACACGTGGATCATCGACCCGCTCGACGGCACGACCAACTTCATCCACGGCTTCCCGCAGTACGCCGTGTCGATCGCCCTGCGCCACCGCGAGCTCGTCACGCAGGCCGTCGTCTTCGATCCGACGCGCAACGAACTGTTCACCGCCTCGCGCGGCCGGGGAGCATTCCTCAACGAACGCCGCATCCGCGTATCGAGGCGCACCAGGCTGTCGGAATGCCTGATCGGCACCGGCTTTCCCTTCCGCAGCTTCGAGCACCTCGACGAGTACGTGCGCATGTTCCGCAGCGTGACGGAACACACGGCGGGCATCCGCCGGCCGGGCGCAGCGGCCCTCGACCTCGCCTACGTCGCGGCAGGCCGGCTGGACGGTTTCTGGGAGATCGGCCTGTCGCCGTGGGACATGGCCGCCGGCAGCCTGCTGATCCTGGAGGCGGGCGGACTGGTGTCGGACTTCAAGGGCGAAGCGGCCTATCTCGATGAGGGCCGCATCGTGTGCGGCGCGCCGAAGATCTTCCCGCAACTGCTGAACCTCATCGGCACCGTGCATCCCGCGCGCAGCACCTGATCCGGTCGCTTCCCTCATCCGCGTGAACGCCCCCGAGTTCTCCGGCCACACGCCGATGATGCAGCAGTACCTGCGCCTCAAGGCGCAGCACCCGCACATCCTGCTCTTCTACCGGATGGGCGACTTCTACGAGCTCTTCTACGACGACGCCGAGCGCGCGGCGCGGCTCCTGAACATCACGCTCACCCAGCGCGGCGCCTCGGGCGGCGCGCCGGTGAAGATGGCGGGCGTGCCGGTCGTGTCGGTGGAGCAGTACCTCGCGAAGCTGGTCAAGCTCGGCGAGAGCGTCGCGATCTGCGAGCAGATCGGCGACCCGGCCACCAGCAAGGGACCGGTCGAGCGCAAGGTGATGCGGGTCGTCACGCCCGGAACGCTGACGGACCCGGCCCTGCTCGACGCCAAGGCCGACGCGGTGCTCCTCGCGATCGCGCCGCCGGCGAAGCGCAACGGCGAGTTCGGCCTCGCGTGGCTCGTCCTCTCGTCCGGCGAACTGCGCGCCACCAGTGCGCCGTTCGCCCAGCTGGGTTCTGAGCTTGCCCGGCTCGTTCCCAGCGAGATCCTGGTGCCTGAAAGCTGGCACGACGCGCTGCGGAGTTCCCTGCCCTCCGGCGGCTGCACGGTGCAGTCGCGCCCCGACTGGCACTTCGACGACGAGCGCGGCACCCGGGCACTGCAGGACCAGTTCGAAGTCGGGACCCTCGACGCGTTCGGCGTGGCCGACGCGCCCCAGATCGTCGCGGCCTGCGCGGCGCTGCTCGAGTACGCGCGCGCCACGCAGGGCGGCGCGCTCGCGCACGTGCGCACGCTGCGGCGCGAGGCGATCTCCGACTACGTGATGCTCGACGCGGTCTCCCGGCGCAACCTCGAGATCACGGAGACGCTGCGCGGGGAGGACGGCCCGACGCTGTTCCGGCTGCTCGACCGGTGCGCCGCGCCGATGGGCAGTCGCCGCCTGCGCCACTGGCTCCATCATCCTCTGCGCAGCCAGGCGCAAGCCGCGCGGCGCCACGCGGCGGTCGAGGCGTTGCTGGAATCGAGCCCCCGAGCGGCGCCCGCAGCTCGCCGCCGAGCTGAACGCCGTGCCCGACCTCGAGCGCATCGCCAGCCGCATCGCGCTCGAGTCGGCACGCCCGCGCGAGCTGGCCGCGCTGCGCGATGCGCTGCCGCACGCGCTTCGGGCCGCGCAGCTGGTCGATGGGCTCGACGCGCCGCTGCTCGCCGAGCTGCAGGCCGAATGGAGCTCTCGCCGGAGGTTCACGCGCTGCTCGCGGCGGCGCTGTTGAGCGAACCGGCGCACGCCGTGCGCGACGGCGACGTGATCGCGGAGGGCTTCGGCCCGGAGCTCGACGAGCTGCGGGGACTGCCGACAACGCCGGCCAGTTCCTGGTCGCCCTCGAAGAAAGCGAGCGGAAGCGGACGGGCATCGCCAACCTGAACGTCGCGTACAACCAGGTGCACGGGTATTTCATCGAGGTGACGCACGGGCAGGCGGCGAAGGTGCCGGACGACTATCGCCGCCGGCAGACCCTGAAGAACGCCGAGCGCTACCTCACGCCGGAGTTCAAGACCTTCGAGGACAAGGCGCTGTCGGCGCGCGAGCGGGCGCTCGGCCGAGAAGGACCTGTTCGACCGCCTGGTCGCCGATCTCGCCCCGCACGTCCCCGCCCTGCTGCGCGCCGCGTCGGCGCTCGCCTCGATCGACTCGCTGGCCGCGTTCGCGACCCACGCCGAACGGGCGCGCTGGACGCGGCCCCAGTTCACCGACGCGCCGCAGATCGAGGTCCGCGGCGCGCGGCACGCCGTGGTCGAGCGCGAACTCGAGACGTACGTGCCGAACGACTGCGTCCTGAAGGCCGGCCGGCGGCTGCTGGTGATCACCGGGCCGAACATGGGCGGCAAGTCGACGTTCCTCCGCCAGACAGCCCTGCTGGCCGTCCTTGCGCAAGTCGGTTCATTCGTCCCGGCCCGCCGGGCCAAACTCGCTCGTCGACCGCATCTTCGCCCGCGTCGGCGCCGTCCGACAATCTGGCCCGCGGCCAATCGACGTTCATGGTCGAGATGCGAGGCGACCGAACGATTCTCCACACGGCCACGCCCGCAGTCTCGTCATCATCGACGAAATCGGCCGCGGCACCGCGACGTTCGACGGCCTGACGCTCGCGTGGGCGGTCGCGGAAACCTGGTCGAGAGTGAACGCGCACGGCCCGACGCTGTTCGCCACGCACTACCACGAGTTGACGCAGCTCGCGGACGGCATTGCCGGCGTCGACCAATTTTCACGTCGCGGCTGCCGAGGCCGGCGGCAAGGTCGTGTTCCTGCACGAAGTGCGCGACGGCCCGGCGAACCAGGACTACGGACTCGCCGTGGCGCAGCTTGCGGGCGTGTCGCCCGCGGTGATCCGCCGCGCGCGCTCGCTGCTGGCACAACTCGAGGAGCGCGCGCTGGGCACACGTCCGCAGCTCGATCTGTTCGTCGCGACGCCGGAGACGCCGGCGCCGACCGTGTCGCCGGAAGATCCGCTGCGGAACCGCCTGCTCGCGATCGACCTCGACGGCATCTCGCCGCGCGAGGCGCACCTGCTGCTCGACGAACTGCAGCGGCTGGCGCGGCCCGAACCCGAACCCTAGTGCAGCCTCGTCGGCCGCGGCTCGGCGAGACGCAGGAACTCCGGTAGTCGCGGGGAATCGGCGTCCGCCAGTTCCTCGGGGCTCGCGGCGCGCACTTCGAGCACGGTGATGTCGAAGCGCAGCGCGAAGCCGGCGAGCGGATGGTTGCCGTCGAGCACCGCCATGCCGTCCGCGATGTCCGTGATCGTGAAGATGCGGCCTGTCGTGCCCTGCTCGCCGTCGCCTTCGACGCGCATGCCCACCTCGACGCCCTCGCCGAGGTTGTCGAGCGGCATAGAGCGGCGCCACGCGGGGTCGTAGTCGCCGAACGCCTCCTCCGGCTCGAGCTGCAGCGCGACCCGTGCGCCGGCTTGCTTCCCCGCAAGCGCCTCTTCGACCCGCGGGAACAGGTCGTCGTGCCCGTGCAGGTAGACGAGCGGCTCCTCGGAGTGCTCCAGCAGGATTCCCTGCGCGTCGTACAGCATGACGTCGAGGCTGACGAGCGCGCCCTGATCGATTTTCATCGCTCCTCCCGGCGTGAATTATGCGCCGCGTCCCGTTCCTATAATCGCTGCGTGGCCACGTCCTCCGTCCTGAAACAGCTCGGCTCGATGCCGGTCGCGCGCTTCATGCGCGATGCCTGGCAACGCCGGCCGCTCCTGATCCGCAACGCGTTTCCCGGCTTCGTGCCGCCGGTCTCGCGCGACGCGCTGCTCGCGCTTGCGCGGCGCGACGACGCCGAATCGCGTCTTATCGCCCGCGTCGACGAACGCTGGTCGTTGAAGCAAGGCCCGCTCAGCAGGCTGCCATCGACCCGCCGTCCCGATTGGACGCTGCTCGTCCAGGGCGTCGACCTGCTGGACGAAGGGGCGCACGCGCTGCTCGGCCGGTTCCGCTTCGTGCCCGATGCGCGGCTCGACGACCTGATGGTGAGCTACGCGACCGACGGTGGCGGCGTCGGTCCGCATGTCGACTCGTACGACGTGTTCCTGCTGCAGGCCTGGGGGCGTCGCCGCTGGCGCATCAGCCGGCAACGCGATCTCGCCCTCGTTCCGGACGCCCCGCTGAAGCTGCTCGCGGACTTCCGCTCCGAGGAGGAGTGGATCCTCGAGGCGGGCGACATGCTGTACCTGCCGCCCGGCGTCGCGCACGACGGAACGGCGCTGGGCGAATGCCTCACCTACTCGATTGGCTTCGTGCACCGACCCGCCAGGAACTGCTCGAACCCTGGCTGACCGACTTCGCCGATCACGCCGCCGTCCCCGGCCGCTATGCCGATCGCGGACTCGGGCCGGCGCGACGGCCCGCGGCCCTGCCGGCCGCCATGGTCGAGCGGATCCACGATTCGCTGCGCCGGAGCCGCCCGACGCAGCGCGACACACAGCGGTTCCTGCTGCGCTACCTGACGGAGCCGAAGGCACAGGTTGTCTTCGAGCAGCCCGCCCGGCCCGTTCGCGCACTACGCTTTGCAGCGGTCGCCGCTCGACGCGGACTTGAACTCGCGCGTCCGACGCGGATGATGTACGCGGGCGGCGAGATCGGGATCAACGGCGAGTGCGTGAGCGCGCCCGTGGGCAGCCGCGAGACGCTGCGTGGCCTGGCGGATGAGCGCGCCCTGGCATCGCCGGCCGTGGCAGGGCTGCCGCTCACCGCGCAGGCGTTGCTGCATGACTGGTACACGGCTGGATGGCTGCACTTCGGAGGAGGCGCATCCCCATGAATTCATCGGAAGTCTTTGCCGGCGACCCGACGCCCCAGCGCGTCCTCATCGACTCGCGCGACGAGCTGCACGAAGCGGTGCGCATCGCCCTGGGCTCGGGCCACCGGACGGTGCGGATGCAGCATCGTGACCTGTCCGCTTCGACCTCTCGTCGATCGCCGCGACCGACTCAATGCGGCGATTGCTGCTCGGAGGGGATCGAAGCGCTCGCATCCGGATGCTGGTCGACGATGCCACCTGGCTGGAAACCCGGGCGGCCCGCCTGCGCCTGTTGCAGAGGCGTTTCGCTCACGCGCTGGAGCTGCGCGTGGCTTCGGACGAGGACCCGGTGGGCGAGGACGCCTGTGTGCTCGTCGACGATCATGTTTCGCTCGAGTTGCGGGCCACGCGGAGCACCAGTGGCGCGCTGTGGCTGCGCAACAAGCCGCACGCGCAGCCGCTGATTTCGGCCTTCGACCGCCGCTGGAACGCGGCGGGACACAACCTACCGGCCTCGCCGCTGGGCCTCGCCTAGCAGCGCTAGCGCTGCCTGCAAACGCTATAATTGCCGGCTGGGAAAAATGGGAAATCGACCATTGCGTCCCGCGACCCGCCGGGTCGAACCAAACACCATCGAGTCACTCAGGAAGGGTGTCAGCACAAATGAAAAAGTCACTTTTGATCGCGTCCATGATGGTCGTGGCCCTCGCCGCCTGCGGCAAGAAAGAGCCTGCTGCCCCGGCGCCCGCTCGGCGCCCGCCGCTGCACCCGCCCCGGCGCCGGCTCCGGCCCCCGCGCCCGCCGCCGACGCCGCCAAGCCGGCCGACGCTGCCGCTCCGGCCGCGGCGCCGATGGCTCCTGCCGCCACCGATGCTGCCAAGTCCGAGGCCGACAAGGCCGCTGAGGCCGCGAAGGAAGCCGCCGCCAAGGCCGCCGGCGATGCTGCCAAGGCTGCCGTCGACGCCGCCAAGAAGTAGTCCGGCAGCGGACGAAGAAAGGGCCGGCATCGCCGGCCCTTTTTTCGCCTGTTCGAACGGTCTACACGACCCGCCAGTCGAGGCCTTCCTCCTGGTCAGCGACCGCCACGTCGCCGGGAACGCATCCGAGCACGGCGGCGAGCGCCTCGCTCGCAAGCGCCTGCGTGTTGTTCTGGGCGGACAGGTGCGCGGCCGCCACCCACTGAAGCCGCGTGCAGTCCACCTGGCGCAGCAGCGCGGCCGCCTGCTCGTTGGACAGGGTCGCCACGAGCACCGGCGATGCGCGTCTTCAGGAACGCCGCGTAGGGTCCCGTGCGCAGCATCGCCTCGTCGTGATTGCACTCCGGCGCACCATTGCGTCGACGCGACGTAGCGCCGCGACGATCCGCGCGGTCGGCTCGCCCGCGTCGGTGAGCAATCCGAGCCAGCGCTGGCCGTCACCGAAAACGAACTGAAGCGGCTCGGCCGCGTCGTGCGGCACCTCGTACGGATCGACCACAAGGGCACCGATGTCCTGCCGCACTCCGGATACCAGCTCCCGCCACTGCACGCCGCGGTCAATCAGATTGGCGGCGCGGGCGGTGCCCTCGGAGCAGTAGACGGGAAGGTCCGCCTTGCAGGCGTACCGCACGACGCCACCGACATGGTCGCTGTGCTCGTGCGTGACGAGCACGGCATCGATGTCCTGCAGCGCAAGGCCGGCGCGCTCGAGGCGACGAGCCAGCTGCTTCAGGTTGAAGCCGTTGTCGACCAGCACGCGCGTGACGGCGGCACCGTCGCGCGCTTCCACCACCAGCGCATTGCCGCTGCTGCCGGAGCCGAGGCTGCAGGCGCGCAGCACGCCGCGGCTCGCGCTAGCGCAGTTGGTCGCCCAGCAACGCCAGGATCCGGTCGCCGGCCGGCGAACGCTCCTGCGTGCCGTTGGCACCCAGCACCGTCACGACGGTCCTGCTCGTGCTCTCGCCCATCACGACGACCCGGTACTGCAGCGCCGGGATCGGCTTGTCGCTGCTGAAGATCTTCGAGAAGAAGCCTTGCTCCGACTTCGCCTTCAACTCGTAATCCGGATCGAGGTAGCGGACAAAGTAGATGCCCTTGGCGCGATCGCGGTCCTCGACCGTGAAGGAGCCGCGGTCGAGCGCGAGGCCGACCCGGCGCCACGCGCGTTCGAAACCGTCGTCGATCTCGAGCCGTTCGCTCCGTCCATCCGAGCCCTTGACGACGCGCGCCGCCTGGGGTGCGGCGGGCACGGCAGCCGCCGAAGCTCCCGCGGGCACCTTGGGCGAGCCGGTTGCGCCCGCCGGCGCCGTCGCGGTGGCGGTCGCCGACTGCGCGGCCGACGCGTCGATTTTCACGAGCAGGCGCTGCAGGATCTCGGCCTCGAGTTCCGGATCGGACGGCCGCGGTTGCCACTTGGTCTGGTCCTGGGCCGACGTCGTGAAGACCTCGATCATGCCGCGGTGGCTGACGAAGATCTCCGACGTGTTCTGCGGCGTGCGCTCGACGCGCGCGCGGTACTTGTCCATCTCGCCGGTCGAGTACACGGAATCGAGGAGGCGCCCCAGCGTGCGACGAATGATGTCCTGGGGCAGCTTCGCCCGGTTCTCGGCCCACGCGGTTTCCAGGATGCCCGTGGCCGCATCGGACTTCTCGACACTCAGCCCGACGGTCGGCCAGAAGTCGACCAGCACCGGCCACACGCGCTCGGGCGGTAGGTTCACCGCGAGCCAGCGCTGGTTTCCCTGCCGTTCGATCTTCGCCACGACGCCGCCGGGTACCACGCTGGACGTGGCAGCGGTCGGCACGGCGGCGCTGCCCGAACGCACGGCTTGCTGCTGGCCCGACGCCGTGATCGTCTGCGGCCGTTCGGGAACCAGGAAGCGGTCGTCGCGCGGCAACTGCGACAGGTCCGGCGGCACCTCCAGCGGCGTCCGCGACTGCTGGGCGGTCTCGTAGGCAACCTTGTCGGACTGCAAGAAACTGCCGGTCCAGGAACAGCCTGACAGCAGCACGGCACCGACAGCAGCGAGCCAGCGCAAGCGGGTGACACGATCGATCATCGAGACTCCTGCCCGGGCTAGAGGAGCCCGGCTTCCTTCATTGCGCCGAGTACGACCGGCTCGTTGGCCACGCTCAGCGGCACGAGCGGCAGGCGGATGCCGTTCTCGATATGGCCCATCCTCGCGAGCGCCCACTTGACCGGTATCGGGTTGGGCTCGACGAACAGCTTGAAGTGCACGGGCAGCAGGCGATTGTTGATCGCGCGCGCGGCCGCGAAGTCGCCCGACAGCACCGCGCGGCACATGTCGCTCATCAGCCGCGGCGCGATATTGGCCGTGACCGAAATGACGCCGTGGCCGCCGAGCAGCATCAGGGCGAGCGCCGTGTCGTCATTGCCGCTGTACAGGGCAAAGCTGGCCGGCGCCTTCTTCAGGATCTCGGCGGCGCGGCCCATGTCGCTGGTCGCATCCTTCAGGCCGACGATGCCCGGCACCTGCGCCAGCCGCGAGCGTGGTGTCGGTGCCGAGGTCCGCCACCGTGCGCCCGGGCACGTTGTAGAGGATCATCGGCAGGTCCACCCGCTCGGCGATCGTGCGGAAGTGCCGGTACTGGCCTTCCTGCGTCGGCTTGTTGTAGTACGGCACGACCTGCAGCGTCGCATCGGCGCCGACCTTGCGCGCGTGTTCGGTCAGCTCGATCGCCTCGGACGTGGAGTTGCCGCCCGTGCCGGCAATGACGGGGACGCGGCCCTTCGCCGTTTCCACGGCAACGCGGATCAGTTCGCCGTGTTCCTCGGGCGTCACCGTCGGCGACTCGCCGGTCGTGCCGACCGAGACGATCGCGTTCGTGCCTTCGGCGATGTGCCAGTCGATCAGCCTGCGGTATGCGTCGAGGTCGAGCGTGCCGTCCTCGTGCATCGGCGTGACGACGGCGACGATGCTGCCCTTGATCATGATGGTGTTCGTCTCCCCAGCGAAGCCCGGGATTCTACAGCCGCGGCGCGTCTAGGCCGGGCGGAGCGCGACGCTTTCCGGTCGGCTGGTGCCGTCGGCCGCGGGTCGCGCCGCGGCGATCCGCTGCACCATCGCCGGCCGCGGGGCCTGCTCGTAGCCGTCCTCGAACGCGATCACGCGCAGCACGGCGAAGGCGTCGAGCAACTCGCGCGGCGCCAGCAGGAACGCGGGGTTGCCCGGTTTGCCGAAGGCGGCGTTGCCGACGGCGAAGGTCTCGTACAGCAGCACGCCGCCCGGAGCGAGCGCGGCGAGCAGGTGAGGAAACAGCGGTCGATGCAGGTAGTTCGTGACGACGATCGCATCGAAGCGCTCGCTGCCCAGTGGCCAGGGCCCCTGCTCGAGGTCCGCCACGCGCAGATGGACACGCGCATTCGACAGCAGGTCCGGATCGAGCCGGGGCTCGCGGTCCACGGCGACCACCGCGCAACCGCGCCCCACGAACAGGCGCGTGTGGCGCCCGCCCCCGCACGCGACGTCGAGCACGCGGCCGCCCGGGGCAACGATGGGCGCGAACCGCCGGATCCAGTCCGATGGCCGCTGTTCGGCGTCGAGCGGCATCGGCCGGTCAGCCGCGCGCGAGCCCCATCGCCTCGCGCACTTCGCGCATCGTCTCGCCCGCCAGCTCGCGGGCCCGGTCACAGCCGTCGGCGATGATGTTGCGCACGACCGCGGGATCCTCGAGGTAGCGCTGGGCCCGCTCGCGCATCGGCGCCAGTTCGCGGATCACGCTGTCGATCACGGGTTGCTTGCAGTCGAGGCAGCCGATGCCGGCGCTGCGGCAGCCCGTCTGCACCCACTCCTTCGTCGCGTCGTCGGAGTAGACCTTGTGCAGCTGCCAGACCGGGCATAGCTCGGGATCGCCCTTGTCGGTGCGGCGCACCCGCGCCGGGTCGGTCGGCATCGTGCGGATCTTCTTCGTGATCGACTCCGGGTCCTCGCGCAGCGCGATCGCGTTGTTGTAGCTCTTCGACATCTTCTGGCCGTCGAGGCCGGGCATCTTCGACGCCTCGGTCAGCAGCGCCTCGGGCTCGACGAGGATGATCCGCCGCGCCCCTTCGGCGTAGCCGAACAGCCGCTCGCGATCGGCCATGGACAGGCTGCCGGCCTCGTCGATCAGCGCGCGCGCCTGCTCGAGCGCGTCGACCTCGCCCCTTTCCTGGTAGACCGTGCGCAGCTCGGTGTAGCGCTTCGCGCGGCGCGACCCGAGCCGCTTGACGGCGTCGCGCGCCTTCTCCTCGAAGCCGGGCTCGGTGCCGAAAAGGTGGTTGAAGCGGCGCGCGATCTCGCGCGTCATCTCGATGTGCGGGACCTGGTCCTCGCCCACCGGGACCATGGTGGCGCGGTAGATCAGGATGTCGGCGGCCTGCAGCAGTGGGTACCCGAGGAAGCCATAGGTCGCGAGGTCGCGGTCGTTGAGCTTCTCCTGCTGGTCCTTGTAGGTCGGCACGCGCTCGAGCCAGCCGAGCGGCGTGGCCATCGACAGCAGCAGGAAGAGCTCGGCGTGCTCCGGCACGCGCGACTGGATGAAGAGCGTCGCCTGCGACGGATCGACGCCGGCGGCCAGCCAGTCGATCACCATGTCCCAGGTGTTGCCCTCGATCGACGCGGACTCCGAGTAGTGCGTCGTCAGCGCATGCCAGTCGGCGACGAAGAACAGGCAAGGATGTTCGCTCTGCAGGCGAACCCAGTTCTTCAGCACACCGTGGTAGTGGCCGAGGTGCAGCGCGCCGGTCGGGCGCATTCCGGAAAGTACGCGATCGGGAAACATGGTCAGAGGAAGAAGCGGACGATGGCGGCGCCGATGTCGTGCAGCGGACGCAGGAAGAACGACAGTGAGCCGGTGAACATCAGCGCGAGCAGGATGAACAGGCCATACGGTTCGATCCGCGAGTACGCAATCGACATCCGGGTCGGCAGCAGGCCGCTGACGATGCGGCCACCGTCGAGCGGCGGGATCGGAAGCAGGTTGAGCGCCATGAAGACGAGGTTCACGCTGATGCCGGCCTGCGCGACCAGGTAGAAATAGTTCTCCTGCACGCCGGCGGCCGCCAGCACGCGGTAGAGCAGCGCCCACACCACGGCCATCGCGAGGTTCACGGCGGGGCCAGCGGCCGCAACCCAGATCATGTCGCGCTTCGGCTTGCGCAGGCTGCCCCAGTCGACCGGCACGGGCTTGGCCCAGCCGAACATGAAGCCGGTCAGCAGCACCATGCCGAGGGGAATGACGATCGTGCCGAGCGGGTCGATGTGCTTGACCGGATTCAGCGTCACGCGGCCGAGCACGTAGGCGGTGTTGTCTCCGAACATGCGCGCCACGTAGCCATGGGCGGCCTCATGCACGGTGATCGCGAAAAGCACGGGAATCGCGTAGACCGCGATCGCCTGAATGATGTCTTCCATCGAGTCCAGTCTATCAGCGCACCCCGATCGACCTGGCGCGCCGGGATCACGTGCGCCCGGGCCGCCGGGTCAGAGCCCGAGGGCTTCCACCGGGCCTTTGCCCTGCCGCACCAGCACGGCCTCCGGCCCGGTCAGGTCGACGATCGTGGTCGGCTCGATGCCGCACGCGCCTGCATCCAGCACGAAGTCGATCAGGTGATCGAGGCGTTCGCGGATGTGGTCCGCGTCGTTCAGCGGCATTTCGTCGCCCGGCAGCTGGAGCGTGGTGGTCAGCAGCGGCTGGCCGAGCACGTCGAGCAGTCCCGCGGCGACCCGGTGCTCGGGCACCCGCAGGCCGATCGTCTTGCGCGACGGATGGGACAGGCGCCGCGGCACTTCCCTCGTCGCCTCCAGGATGAATGTGTACGGGCCAGGAGTCGCGTTCTTCAGCAGCCGGTACTGGCGGTTGTCCACCTTCGCGTACAGGCCGATGTCCGACAGGTCGCGGCACATCAGCGTCAGCAGGTGGCGCTCGTCGATGCGCCGGATCTGGCGGATGCGATCGACCGCCGCCTTGTCGTCGAGATGGCAAGCCAGTGCGTAGCAGGAGTCGGTCGGAATCGCACCGACGCCGCCGTGGTCGAGGATCTGCGCCGCCTGGCGCAGCGATCGCACCTGGGGGTCGACTGGATGGACGTCGAAGAGCTGCGCCATCAGACGAAGCGATGCCAGACCGGGGTCAGGTCGGACGGCAGGCGCGCGACGCGCCCCAGTTCGACGTTTTCCGATTCGCCCGGCCCGTGAAAATCGCTGCCGCCCGAGGCCTCGAAACCGAACTCGCGCGCCAGGTCGGCGAACCGGCGCATCTCGCGCTCGGTGTGGTTGCTGGTCGAGACCTCGATCGCCGTCCCGCCAAGCGCCTGGAACTCCTCCAGCAGCGTGTGCAGCGCGAGGTCGTTGAGCCGGTAGCGGCCCGGGTGCGCGACGATCGCCACGCCGCCGGCGTCGCGGATCATGTCGATGGCTTCGTCGAGGGCCGCCCACGCGTGCGGCACGAACCCGGGCTTGCCCTCGACCAGGTAGCGCGAGAAGACGTCCTTGACGTCGCGGCAGTGCCCGGTCTCGACCAGGTAACGCGCGAAGTGCGTGCGCGAGATCATCTGCGGATTGCCGGCGTAGACCAGCGCGCCGTCGTAGGCGCCTTCGATGCCGACGCGCGCCAACTGCTCGGCCATCTCCTGCGCGCGGCTGATGCGTCCCGACCGCACGGCGCCGAGGCGCGCTTCGAGGCGGCCGTCGCGGTATTCCACTCCGAGGCCGACAATGTGCAGCGTCGTGCTGCCCCACGTCACGGACACCTCGACGCCCGGCACGAACGCCAGGCCCAGCCGCTCGGCCGCCGCCGCCGCCTGCGCCAGTCCGCCGACTTCATCGTGGTCCGTCAGTGCGTACAGTTCGACGCCCTGGTCGTGCGCGCGCGCGACCACGTCCGCCGGCGGCAACACGCCGTCGGACACGTTCGAGTGGGAATGGAGGTCGGCGCGCACGTCCCGAAGATCGGCGCCGGCTTGGGCAGGCATGCCGTGATTTTACCGGTCGCCGGGCCGGATCAGCCGTGCCGCCGCAGGAATTCCCCAATCAGGCGCGCCACGGCCTCGGGCTGGTCGTGATGCAGCATGTGGCCGGCGTCCGCCACCGTCGCCTGCGCGGCCCCCGGCACGGCCGCGAAACGGCGTAGCAGCTCGGCCAGGGCCTGGTCGCGGTCGCCCGCGACGTGCCGCAAGGCGTCCGTATCGGCGGCCATCACCATCAGCGCGGGCGCCGTGATCGCCCGCCAGCACGCCATCGCCTCGTCGACGCGATACAGCACCGGGTTGACGATCCGGTGGGCCGGATCGCCCGCGACACGCAGCCGTCCGCGGCCGTCGGGCTCGGCCCAGTGCTCGGCGAGGAACGCGGCCCGCCCGGCCGGCAGCCGCGGATTGTTCTTCCGCAACCGCGCCGCCACCTCATCGCGGCTGGTGTAGTCGCGCAGGGATCCGCCGGCCTTCACTTCGTCGATCCACTGCGCGAGGCGGCCCGGCGCCTGCTCGGCGTGGCTCGCGTGCAGGCCGAAACCTTCCAGGTTGACGACGGTGCGCACGCGCGCGGGGCGCGCGCCGGCGTACATCAGCGCGATGTTGCCCCCCATGCTGTGGCCGACGAGGTGCGCGGGCGCGTCGCCCTGCACGGCATCGACGATGCACTCGAGGTCGGCCGCGTAGTCGGGAAACCAGTAGCAGTCGCCGTGCGTCCACTCCGTCAGGCCGAAGCCGCGCCAGTCGGGTGCGATCACGCGCCAGTCCGGATCGAGCGCGTCGACCACGAACTGGAACGACGCCGAGACGTCCATCCAGCCGTGCAGCATGAACAGCGTGCGTCCGGGACCGGCTTCGGACGGACCCCACTCGCGCAGGTGATGACGCAGCCCGCGTATCGTGGTGAAGATGGAGCGTGAAGGCCGGTGCGATTTCACGTTTGCGTGGAGAAATCCGTTCGGCGATTATAGGAAGCCATGCCTGCCACTCGCGAGGGAACGATGCGGGACCAGTATCGCGCGCTGTACGACGATTTCCGCTGGCACGTCCCGCGCGAGTTCAACATCGCCGAGGCGTGCTGCCGGCGCTGGGCGCAGGAGTCCTCGCGCATCGCGCTGCATTACGAGGACGAGGCGGGCAGTGGCGGTTCTTACACCTACGCTGCCTTGCAGGCCGACGCCAACCGCCTCTCCAACGCGCTGCAGTCGCTCGGCGTGAAGCCCGGTGACCGCGTCGCGATCGTCCTGCCGCAGAGCCCCGAGACCGTCGTGTCGCACGTGGCCATCTACCAGATGGGCGCGGTGGCGATGCCGCTGTCGCTGCTGTTCGGGCCCGATGCGCTCGAGTACCGGCTGCAGAACAGCGAGACCGTCGTCGCGATCGTCGACGCCAGCGCCCTGCCCGCGTTCGCGTCGATCCGCGCCAATTGTCCCGCGCTGAAGCACCTGGTCGTCGTCGGAATGGACGACGGCGAAGGCCACGCGTGGAGCGCGCTGCTGCTCGAGGTCCGAGCGACCGCTTCGCGCTCGTGACGACGCTGGCCGAGGATCCGGCGCTGCTGATCTACACCAGCGGGACGACCGGCCCTCCGAAGGGCGCGCTGATGCCGCACCGCGCGCTGATCGGCAACCTGCCCGGCTTCGTGGCGTCGCAGGACTGGTTTCCGCAGAAGGGCGACGTCTTCTGGTCGCCGGCCGACTGGGCGTGGACCGGCGGCCTGATGGACGCGCTGCTGCCGACGCTGTACTTCGGATTCCCGATCGTCGGCGCGCGCGGCCGCTTCTCGCCCGAGCGCGCGTTCGAACTGATGCAGCGCTACCGCGTCACCAGCGCGTTCCTGTTCCCGACGGCGCTGAAGATGATGATGAAGAGCGTCGCCGAGCCGCGCTCGCGCTACGCGCTCCGCCTGCGGTCGATGATGAGCGCTGGCGAGTCGGTCGGCGCCACCGTGTTCACCTGGTGCCGCGAGGCGCTGGGCATCACGGTCAACGAGATGTTCGGCCAGACCGAGATGAACTACATCGTCGGCAACTCGCAGCTCAGGTGGCCCGCGCGCCCGGGCAGCATGGGGCGTCCCTATCCGGGACACCGCGTGGCGGTGATCGACGACGACGGCAAGGTCCTGCCGCCCGGCACCGTCGGCGAAGTGGCGATCAACCGGCGCGACATCCACGGCGACCTCGACCCGATCTTCTTCCTCGGCTACTGGCGCAACGCGACGGCGACGAAGAACAAGTTCACCGGCGACTGGTCGCGCACCGGGGACCTCGCCAGCGCCGACGACGACGGCTATCTCTGGTACCAGGGCCGCGCCGACGATGTGTTCAAGGCCGCGGGTTACCGGATCGGACCGAGCGAGATCGAGAACTGCCTCGTGAAGCACCGCGCCGTCGCCAACGTCGCGGTCGTGCCGAAGCCGGACGCGGAACGCGGCGCCGTGGTCAAGGCGTACGTCGTGCTGGCAGCGGGCTTCGAAGGCTCGCCGGCGCTGGTCGACGAACTGCAGAAGCACGTTCGCGGCCAGCTCGCGCCCTACGAGTATCCGAAGGAAATCGAGTTCATCGCCGAACTCCCGATGACGACGACCGGCAAGGTGCAGCGTCGCGTGCTGCGCGACCTCGAAGCGAAGCGCGCGGCAGGCGCAGAAGGACACTGAAGATGAGACTCAAGCGCGAAGACTCCCTGCTGCTCGTCATCGACATCCAGCGCAAGCTCGCGCCGGCCATCCTCGACCACGAGCGCGTCACCGCCCGCACCGGGGCGCTCGTCACCGCGGCTGACCTGTTCGGCATACCGAAGCTGATCACGGAGCACTGCCCGCAGCAGATCGGCGCGCTGGTCGAGCCGTTGCGCAGCCGCTTCGACGCGGACGACATCTTCGAGAAGACCGCCTTCGCGGCGACCGATCACCCCGAGTTCGTGCGGAAGGTGCTTGCGGCCGGGCGACGGCAGGTCGTCATGACCGGCATGGAGACGCACGTGTGCGTGATGCAGGCGGCCCTGGGATTGCGGTCCGAAGGATTCGATGTCTGGATCGTCGACGATGCGGTCGGCTCCCGGCCCGCCGCGCAGCGCGATCGCGAACTGGCGCTCGCGCGCCTGGCGCACGCCGGCTGCGTCGTCGCCGGCACCGAGACCGTGCTCTTCGAGTGGACGAAGTTCGCAACCGACGAACGCTTCCGATCGATGCTCGCGCTGGTGAAGAGCTTCTAGCGGCGGCTGTCGCGGGGTGTCGTCACTCCGGTTTCAGTGACCGGCATCACCGAGAGCTCGGCGTCAGTCGCGCACCGACGCGAAGACGCGCCGCTCGCGCCGTCGCGCGAGTTGGCTAGGCCGACGGATATTCCGGGACTCGACTCAATCCCGCGCGACGAACGCGCTGGACGCTCTGCTGCCGCTGGCCACTACAAACTCCTCCGTCGCTCGAACCTTCCCTCGAGCGATCCGGCGGCCGTGCCTCGGCCGCTACCGCGCCAACCAAGGAGGAGCCTATGACAACGACACGAAAACTCACGAGCGGCCTGGCGGCCGTCGCCGCCGCGCTGCTCGCGCTGCCGGCAACCGCGCAGACGACCGCCCCACCCGAAGGACGGCTGCTCGCGTCCAACTGCTTCCAGTGCCACGGCACCGACGGCCGCAGCGGCTTCGAGGAGATCAACGGCAAGTCCTCGACCGAGATCTACAGCAAGCTGAAGGAGATGCAGCGCAAGCAGCCGGGCACCGAGGACTACGACATCATGGTTCCGCATGCCAAGGGCTACACCGACGCCCAGCTGCTGAAGATCTCCCAGTACCTTTCGACGATCCGCTGAGGTGACGCCATGAACTACACACGCAGGACATGGCTCACGGCCGCGGGCGCCGTGGGATTCAGCGCCGCACTGACCCGCTGCGGCGGCGGCGATCCGCTTGCCTCGGCGACGACCGATGCCGCTTCCGCACCCCTCGCGGACGCCGCGCGCTCCAGGCGCACACCGCCGACGGTGGTCAGCGGCACCACCGGCCGCGTCGTCGTCGTCGGCGGCGGCATGGCCGGACTGGCGGCCGCCAAGTACCTGAAGGTGTGGGGCGGCTCCGGCGTGCAGGTGACGCTGGTCGAACGCAACCCGTCGTACACCTCGAACATCCTCAGCAACCTGGTCCTCACCGGGCAGCGCACGGTGTCGAGCCTCGTGTACAGCTATTCCACCGTGAAGCAGAACTACGGGGTCGACATCCGGCAGGGGACCGTCGTCGGCATCGACCCGGTCGGCAAGAAGGTCACGCTGGCGGACGGCAGCACGCTCCAGTACGACCGCCTGATCGTCGCGCCCGGCGTCGTGTTCGACGTCCTGCCGGGCCTCGAGTCCGACGCGGCGCGCAGCCGGGTCGTGCACGCGTGGCAGGCCGGCCCCGAAACGACGACGCTGCGCAACCAGCTCGTCGCCATGCCGGCCGGCGGGACCTTCGTGATGACGATCCCCGCCTCGCCGTACCGCTGCCCGCCGGGCCCGTACGAGCGCGCCTGCGTCGTCGCCGACTGGCTGAAGCGCAACAAGCCGGGATCGAAGGTCATCGTGCTCGATGCCAACGCAGGCATACAGGCGGAAAGACACACGTTCGAGACCGCGTTCGCCGGACTGTTCGCGGGAATCGTCGAATACGTTCCCAACGCCGCGGTGAACGTCGATCGACACCGGGCCAGTCGCGGATCGCCGTCGATTCGGCTGAATGGGCGACCTTCGTCGGCGACGTCGTCAACGCGATCCCGCCGCAGCGCGCAGGCAAGGTCGTCAGCGACAACGGGCTTGCCAATGCCGTCGGCGGCGTGGGCCGGCGTCAAGGCCGCGACGTTCGAATCGACCGCGGCCGCGGGGGTGCACGTGATCGGCGACTCCTGCAGCGCCGGCATCCCGAAAGCCGGTCACATCGGCAACCAGGAAGGCAAGACCGCGGCGGACGCGATCCTGCGCGCGTTCCGCGGACTGGCGCCCGACACCGACGTGGTGGTCAACTCGGCGTGCTACTCGCCGATCACCGCGTCGACCGCGTCGTGGCTGACGGCGCTCTACCAGTACGACGCGTCGAGGCCACAGCGGCTACAGGATCGTCGGCGGCGCAACGTCGGAGGCGGCCAGCCCGACATCCGACAACTACAGCGAGATGAACAAGTGGTTCGGCACGCTGATGGGCGAGACGTTCGCCTGAGCGTCGAGGCGCTGGAGGACCGAGGGCGCCGGATACTAGGCGCCCTCGCCCACCATCATCTTGCCGACCGCGGTCGCGACCAGCACACCGTGCTGGTTGCGCGCTTCGCACTCGGCCGTGACGATGCCGCCGCCCCGCGCAGGCTTCGGCGCGAGAGCGACGACCGTCCACGTGATCCGCAGCGTGTCGCCGGCGCGCACCGGCGCGAGGAAGCGCGTGTCGTGCTCGAGATAGCCGATCGCGGTGCCGGCGGCGAGATTGCCGAACGGGGCGCTCATCAGCGCGGACGTGATCACCCCGTGCAGGATGCAGCCGCCGAACCGCGAGCGTCCGGCGAAGTCGGCGTCGACGTGCAGCGGGTTGAAGTCGCCGATCAGGCGCGCCCCGTCGGCGAGGTGGCCGTCGGTGACCTGAACGTCGTCGCCGAAGCGAGTCGCCCACGCGCGAACTGCGAGAACCGGCGCCCCGCGTACGGCGCACGCGGCCGCGGCACGATCAAGCGGTCACTCACGCGAAATGGTGGCGGGGCGGCGCCCGCGTGGCTGCGGGCGGTAGCTCGCCTCGGCCTTGGCCGCCTCGAGGATCTGGGGACGGTCGTCGGGGCCGGCGTCGATCAGTTCGGTGACGAAGGCGTGCGGGATCTCGAGATAGCGACGGCGATCGGGGCGGTAGGTGACTTCGCGCCAGCCCTGCTGCGCCAGCCATATCCACAGCGAGTCGGTCATTCCGGCCTGCACGATCATGCGGTAATTCACCGTGCGTGACGCGCGCGCCCACGCCGGGCTTGGTACGCGCCGGCGGCATGGCGCGCGGGCGCCGGATCCGGAACAAGGTCCGGGCCAGACTTCGCAATTCGTTGATCAAGGCCGACTGCTCCTTCCGCAGTCTGGCCACTTTAGCGGCCGAATCGCCGGACGGCAATCCGGAAGTGGCCCCGACGAAGCTAGGGCCTGCCAGCGCCTGGCTCGCGCATGTGCGATTCAAGCGTAAACAGTCGCTAGGTCACGCGGGAGGGCGTGCGTTCGGGGAAGACGACCCGCGTGGTGCCGCCGCGGGCGGAGTGCCGGATGGCCGCCAGCAGGACCCGGTCCCGATCGTCGGCCGGGCCGTCGAACAACCGCGTGACCAGGGACGTGGGAAGCGGCCTGAAACGAAGCCGGTTCTCGCCCGGCCGCAACTCGCGCCAGCCGAGCCTGACGAGCCACTGCCAGAGGTCGTCGCTCATGCCAGCCTGGACCGTCAAGCGCAGACCGGCGCAGCACAGCGTCGCGCCGATCGCCGGCCGGGCGGCCTCGCGGCCCCGCTGCCGCTCGCTCCTGCGCCCGAGCAGTTCCCCGATGGGTGTGCTGAACAATCGTCGACCAGTCCATTGATCCTCCGGCAGGGTCACCAGACTCTAGCCAACGGGCGCAGGGGAAACGATCCCTCGTGAGGGCGATCGCGCCGTTCGGGTCATCCAGGAGGTTGCCCGCGACGGCGGCCCGAAAACCTGGGGGATCAGGGCTCGAGCGCGCGGAGTTCGTCCTCGTCGAACCCGGCCGCGCGGCGCGCCGGGAGGTTGAACGGGCCGCGCAAGCGTGGCGCCCGATGAACGGCGGACAGTTCGGAGTAGGCCTGTCGGACGTCGAGGCCGCGCAGCGTGCACAGGAACCGGAACCACCGGTTCCCGATCGCCACGTGCCCGATCTCGTCACGCAGGATCACGTCGATGACCTGCGCCGACGCGTCGTCGCCGGCCGCGGCGAGCTTCGCGCGGATCGCCGGGGAGGCATCCAGGCCCCGCGCTTCCAGCGTCCGCGGCACCAGCGCCATCCGGGCGAGGACGTCGGCGGCGGTCCGTTCCGCCATCTCCCACAGTCCGTCGTGCGCGGGAAAGTCGCCGTACGCTGCTCCAAGCGCGGCAAGCCGCTCGCACAGCAGGCTGAAGTGCGTGGCTTCCTCGTCGGCCACGCGCAGCCAGTCGAGGTAGTACGCCTCCGGCATTCCGCCGAAGCGCCAGACCGCGTCCAGCGCGAGGTTGATGGCGTTGAATTCGATGTGAGCGATGGCGTGCAGCAGTGCCGCGCGCCCCTCGGGCGTGCCCGCCGGACGCCGCGCCAGTTCGGCGGGACGGACGAGGGCCGGACGCGTCGGCCGACCGGGAATGTCCGCCGGCGCCTCCAGTTCCAGCGCAGGATCGGGCGGCGGTGCCGACATGGCGAGCGCGTGCACCGCGCACACCTTGGCGGCCGGATCGGCGACGCGCAGCGCCGCGAGCGCGCCGCCACGCAGTTCTCGTGGACTCATCCCGGGATTGTAGAAAGGCCGTCGCGGTCGAACGCGACAAGCGCCCTGACTGGACTACCCTCGCGCTCCGCGCTCGGGATGAGCGCTTCGGAGCGGCCGCGCGCGCTTATGGGACTACCCTCGCGCTGCGCGCTCGGGATGAGCGCTTCGGGGCGGCCGCGCGCGCTCATGCCGCCCTGCGCTCGGCCGCTTCCAGTTCCGCTCCGACGCGCTCGCTCGCGTCGCGCACGTGCTCGGCGATCAGGCGCGACGCCGCCTTGCGGTCGCCTGCAGCGATCGCGTCGAGGATCGACGCGTGCTCGCGCCACACCTTCTCGGTGAAGCGTGGTCGCTGCAGCACTTCGCCCATCGACCGCCGCAGGTGCTGCCAGTGCAGTTGCATCGATTCGAGCACCAGCGGATTGCCGCTCGCCTCGTAGATGAAGTTGTGGAAGTCGATGTCCGCCTGCAGCGCCGCGTGGGCGTCGCCCGCCGCCGCCACGCGCTTGCCCTTCGCGACGAGCGCGCGCCCGCGCTCGATCTGCTGCGGCGTGGCGCGGTCCGCCGCGAGCGCCGCCGCCCACGGTTCGAGCACGGAACGGAACTCGTAGATCGCGTCGAAGTGCCGGCGGTCGGCCGGCGCCACCTGCGAGTCCGCGCCGTCCGTGTTCGACCAGGAAGCCCTGCTGGCGCAGCAGGCCGAGCGCGCTCATCACCGGCTGCCGCGACACCTGGAGCCGGGCCGCGAGCTCGTCCTGCGTGACCCGCGCGCCCGCGGGCAGCACGCCCTCGCAGATGGCGTCGAGGATGCGTTCGTACACCTGCTCGACGAGCGTCTTCTGCGGCTTCAGCGATTTCATCGGTGCGCTCCGGCAAATTCGCGGGACGCACTGCGGGTTGACAGCCGTGGTGCCGTCCTCGAAACTGCGACTATCGTATACGGTATTCAGTATTCCTCCAATCCCACGGACCTTCCAATGACCTCCCCCATTCGCGTTCTCCTCGCCAAGGTCGGCCTCGACGGGCACGACCGCGGCGTCAAGGTCGTCGCCCGCACGCTGCGCGACGCGGGCATGGACGTCGTCTACTCCGGCCTGCATCGCACGCCGGAAGAAGTCGTCAACACCGCGATCCAGGAGGACGTCGACGTCCTCGGGGTCAGCCTGCTGTCCGGCGTGCAGCTCACCGTGTTTCCGAAGCTCTTCAAGCTGCTGGAGGATCGCGGCGCCAACGACATCATCGTCATCGCCGGGGGCGTGATGCCCGCCGAGGACGTCGCCGCGATCAAGAAGATGGGGGTGCGCGAAGTCCTGCTGCAGGACACGCCGCCGCAACGGATCGTCGAGACGCTCACTCGGCTGGTCGCCGAACGCGGACCGCGCTGAGCACGGCGCGGCTCGCACCCGGCGCGGGCCCTTCCCCAAAGGAAAGACATGCAGATGGAACAGTGGTCCTATCCGGCCACCTACGACGAGCAGCTACTTCCCGTCCCCGGACAGCCGCTACTGGTTTCCCGTGCGCGAGACCATGCCCGCCGGCGACCGCGAGCGCGCGATCCTCGAGCGCCTGCAGCAGGTGTGCCGGTACGCGTATGAACACGCGCCCTTCTATCGCCGCAAGTGGGACGCGGCAGGCTTTCATCCCGAGCCAGCTGAAGTCGCTCGAGGACTTCGAGTCGCGCGTGCCGGTCGTCACCAAGAACGGACCTGCGCGAATCGCAGGCCGCGACTCCGCCGTTCGGCGACTACCTGTGCATCCCGGAGAGCGAGGTCTTCCACGTGCACGGCACGAGCGGTACGACCGGCCGTCCGACCGTCTTCTCGGTCGGTCGCAACGACTGGCGCACGATCGCCAACGCGCACGCCCGCATCATGTGGGCGATGGGGATGCGGCCCGGCGACCTCATCTGCGTCGCAGCGGTCTTCAGCCTCTACATGGGCAGCTGGGGCGCGCTCGCCGGCGCCGAGCGACTCGGCGCCAAGGCGTTCCCGTTCGGCGCCGGCGCGCCAGGCATGAGCGCGCGCCTCGTGCAGTGGCTCCACATGATGAAGCCGAAGGGCTTCTACGGTACGCCGAGCTATGCGATCCACCTGATCGAGGTCGCGCGCGACGGAGAAGCTCGATCCACGCGACTTCGGACTCAGGTACCTGTTCTTCTCGGGCGAACCGGGCGCTTCGGTGCCGGGCGTCAAGGACCGCATCGAGGAGGCCTACGGCGCGCGCGTCTACGACTGCGGCTCGATGGCCGAGATGAGCCCGTGGATGAACGTGGCGGGCAGCCGGGAGTCGCACCAGGGCATGCTGTGCTGGCAGGACGTCGTCTACACGGAGGTGTGCGACCCCGCGACCATGCAGCGCGTGCCGTACGGGCAGCGCGGCACGCCGGTCTACACGCACCTCGAGCGCACCAGCCAGCCGATGATCCGTCTGCTGTCGGGCGACCTCACGCTGTGGGTCGACGAGCCTAACCCGTGCGGCCGCACCTACCCGCGCCTGCCGCAGGGCATCTTCGGCCGCATCGACGACATGTTCACGATCCGCGGCGAGAACATCTATCCGAGCGAGATCGACGCGGCGCTGAACCAGCTCGCGCGCTACGGCGGCGAACACCGGATCGTGATCACCCGTGACGCGGCGATGGACGAGTTGCTGCTGCGGGTCGAAGCCGACGAGTCGACGCACCGCGCCGGCGCGAATGCCGTCGAGGGCTTCCGCGCCGAAGTCGCGCGCAAGCTGCAGACCGTGCTCGGCGTCCGCACCAAGGTCGAGATCGCGGCGCCGCACTCGATCACGCGCACCGACTTCAAGGCGCGCCGCGTGATCGACGATCGAGAGGTGTTCCGGGAACTGAACGACCAGCTCGCGCGCGAGGGACGATGATGGCGTACGTTCCCTCCGCCGAGCTGCTCGCGCGCCTCGCCGACGGCGACACCCGGGCCGCGGGGCGCCTGATCACGCGCGCCGAGAGCGGTGCCGAGGAAGCGCGCGATGCGCTGGCGCAGGTCTATCACCGCGCCGGCCGGTCGCACGTCATCGGCATCACCGGCGTGCCGGGCAGCGGCAAGTCGACGCTGGTCGGCAGGCTGGCGCGCCTGATGCGCGACCGCGGCGACCGGGTCGGCATCGTCGCCGTCGATCCGTCGAGCCCGTACTCCGGCGGCGCGATCCTCGGCGACCGCATCCGCATGACCGAACTGGCCAACGATCCCGGCATCTTCATCCGCAGCATGGCCACGCGCGGCGCCACCGGCGGCATGGCGCGCGCGGCGCTCGACGCCTGCGACATCCTCGACGTGGCGGGCTACGGCACGATCATCATCGAGACGGTCGGGGTCGGCCAGGACGAAGTCGAGATCGCAAAGGCATCGGACACCACGGTCGTCGTGTCCGCGCCGGGCCTCGGCGACGAGATCCAGGCGATCAAGGCCGGCGTGCTCGAGATCGCCGACGTCCACGTGGTCTCCAAGTGCGACCGCGACGACGCCAACCGCACGCTGACCGACCTCAAGCAGATGCTGACGCTCGGCGCCCTCACCCATCCGAAGACCGACTGGAAGATCCCCGTGATCGGCGTCAGCGCGTTCACCGGCGAAGGCGTGGCGGACCTCATCGACGCGATCGCGCGCCACTGGCAGTTGTCGCGATCGAGTGAACTGGGCCGGCTCCGGCGCCGCCGCGTCGCCGACTTCCGCCTGCAGAAGACGGCCGAGACCGTGCTGCTCGAACGATTCCACCGGGCCAGCGAGCACGTCCGGCCGGAACTCGCTTCCACACTCGCCGACCGCGCGAGCGACCCGTACACGATGGCGCGGCAACTGGTCATCACCGCATTACGCAAGGAGTACTCGAATGAACTGGCTTGATGCCGAGATCGCCGCGCGTGTCGGCAAGGAAACCAAGGACTGGGAGGAGCGCGAAGTCGCCGCGTTCCTCAGGAAGCAGGCCGAGCGCCAGGAGCAGTTCTTCACGATCGGCGACTTCCCGGTCAAGCGCACCTACACCGCGGCCGACATCGCCGCGACGCCGCTCGAGGACATCGGACTGCCCGGGCGCTACCCGTTCACGCGGGGCCCATACCCCACGATGTACCGCAGCCGCACCTGGACGATGCGGCAGATCGCGGGCTTCGGCACCGGCGAGGACACCAACAGGCGCTTCAAGTACCTGATCGCGCAGGGCCAGACCGGCATCTCGACCGACTTCGACATGCCGACGCTGATGGGCTACGACTCGGACCACCCGATGAGCGAGGGCGAGGTCGGCCGCGAAGGCGTGGCGATCGACACGCTCGCGGACATGGAAGCCCTGCTCGCCGACATCGACCTCGAGAAGATCTCGGTGTCGCTGACGATCAATCCGACCGCGTGGATCCTGCTCGCGATGTACGTCGCGCTCGCCGAGCAGCGCGGCTGCGACCTCAGGAAGATCTCGGGCACGGTGCAGGCCGACATCCTGAAGGAGTACATGGCGCAGAAGGAATACATCTACCCGATCGCGCCGTCGGTCCGCATCTGCCGCGACATCATCGCGTACTCGGCGAGGAACCTGCCGCGCTACAACCCGATCAACATCTCCGGCTACCACATCTCCGAGGCCGGCTCGTCGCCGGTGCAGGAGGCGGCATTCACGCTGGCCAACCTCATCGTCTACGTCGAGGAAGTTCTGAAGACCGGCATGACGGTCGACGAGTTCGCGCCGAGGCTGGCGTTCTTCTTCGTGTCGCAGGCGGACTTCTTCGAGGAGGTCGCCAAGTTCCGGGCGCTGCGGCGCTGCTACGCGAAGATCATGAAGGAGCGGTTCGGGGCGATGAACCCGGACTCGATGCGCCTGCGCTTCCACTGCCAGACCGCCGCGGCCACGCTGACCGCGCCGCAGTACAAGATCAACATCGTGCGCACGGCGATGCAGGCGCTGTCGGCCGTGCTCGGCGGCGCGCAGTCGCTGCACACCAACGGCTACGACGAAGCGTTCGCGATCCCGACCGAGGACGCGATGAAAATGGCGCTGCGCACGCAGCAGATCATCGCCGAGGAGACCAACGTCACCAGCGTGATCGACCCGCTCGGCGGCAGCTACTACGTCGAGGCGCTGACGACCGACTATGAAAGGCGCATCTTCGACATCCTGAAGGAGGTCGACGAGCGCGGCGGGACGATCAAGCTGATCGAGCAGGGCTGGTTCCAGAAGCACATCGCCGACTTCGCCTACGAGACGGCGCTGCGCAAGCAGTCGGGCGAGAAGCCGGTGATCGGCGTGAACCGCTTCGTCGAAGAGGAAGCGCAGCACGACATCGAGATCCACCCGTACGACCCGACGACCGCCGAACGGCAGGTCAGCCGTACCCGGCGCGTCCGGCGCGAGCGCGACAACGCCCGGTTGAACCAGTTGCTGGAGGAACTGGTCGCGGTCGCCATGGACGACTCGCGGAACATCATGCCGATCACCATCGCACTGGTGAAGGCCGGCGCGACGATGGGCGACATCGTCGAGA
Organism: uncultured beta proteobacterium; assembly: GCA_963841815.1. Taxonomy (GTDB): domain Bacteria; phylum Pseudomonadota; class Gammaproteobacteria; order Burkholderiales; family Burkholderiaceae_F; genus JAOUJD01. The sequence continues at coordinate 183,473 of CAWJEE010000013.1, forward strand.
AACTGAAGGGCGTGTGGGGCACCTACCGGGAGACGCCGGTGTTCTAGCGAGGGGGCTGCGGTCCCCGGCGTCGACGGGGACCTCCAGTACAGCCCTCCGGGCCACGCGCCGCGTGGCCCCCTCGTGCTCCCCCAACCAGGGAAAGTCGATCACCCTGAACGCTGAGCCGCCCGACGATGGTCGCTCCTGATCACGGGTGCGGCGCATGCCAGAATCGAACCTGCAATTCACTCCGGCGCCCTTCCTCGGCGCGCCTTCGCCGCCCATGCCGTCCGCACCGCATCCGAACCTGCTGTCCTACCTCGGCACCCATCCCGAACTCGCAGGCCCGCCGCGTCACGTCGGCGCCAATTCCGCGGTCGTCGGTCGCGTCACGCTGGGCCAGGACGCGTGGCTCGGCGCGGCGAGCGTGATCCGGGCCGACGGGCACTACGTCCGCGCCGGTGACGACCTGACGCTCGGTCATGGCGCCACGATCCACATCGCGCACGACGTCTACCCCACCGTGATCGGCAACGGCGTGACCGTCGGCGGCAACGCCGTGATCCACGCCTGCGAGGTGCGCGACGGCTGCATCGTCGAGGACGACGCCGTGATCCTCGACGGCTGCGTGATCGAGGCGGGCGCGGTGATCGAGCGGGGATCGGTGGTCTATCCGCGCACGACGCTCGAGGGCGGCCAGGTCTACGCGGGCCGGCCGGCCAAGGCGCAGCGCGCGATCGACGCCGGCGAACTCGCGGCGCGCCGGCAGCAGCTGCGCGCACGACTCGCCGCGGAAGCGGCGGAGCGCGCGCCCGGCTCGAACGAAGGGCCCGAACTGCACCCGACGGCCTTCGTCGCCAACACGGCCATGCTGTCCGGCCGGATCGTCGCCGGCCCGCGCACCAGCATCTGGTACGGCTGCGAACTCGACGCGGCGGGCGGCGAAATCGTGATCCGCGACCGCACCAACGTGCAGGACAACTCGATCCTGCGCTGCACGCCGGGGGCGCGCATGGTGCTGGGCGCGGACACCACGATCGGCCACAACGTGACGATGGCCGACTGCACGATCGGCGACCGCTGCCTGATCGGCATCGGCAGCGTCGTGGCGCCCGGCACCGTGGTCGAGGACGACGTCTTCCTCGCGGCCGGCGCCAGCACCGCGCCCGGCCAGGTGCTCGGCACGGGTCACCTGTACGGCGGCCAGCCCGCCCGCGTCATCGCGCCGCTCGACGACCGCAAGCGCGCATTGATCAGGCACACGATCGGCACGTACTGCGAGTACGCGGAAGAGCTCGCCCGCGTGCAGAAGCGGACGGCGACGACGCGGTGAGCGACCGGCTGCTGAAGTTCCTGTTCAGGGCCGCGCCGGTGCGCGGCGGGCTGGTGCGCATCGAGGACGCGTGGCGACAGATGGTGACGCTGCACGCCTACCCGCCGGTCGTCACCCGCCTCCTCGGCGAGATGGTCGCCGCGGGCGCCCTGCTCGCGACCAGCATCAAGTTCAACGGCGCGCTGGTGATGCAGGTCCATGGCGATGGTCCCGTGAAACTGATGGTCGTCGAGTGCCTGCCGGACCTCGCGATCCGCGCCACCGCGAAGATCAGCGGCGGCGACATTGCCGCTGACGCAACGATGCGTGACCTGATCAACCGCCGCGGCCGCGGCCGCTTCGCGATCACGCTCGACCCGCGCGACCCGATGCCCGGGCAACAACCGTACCAGGGCATCGTGCCGCTCGACGGCGAATCGATGGCCGACGTGCTGCAGGCCTACATGCGGCAGTCGGAGCAGCTGGACACGCGGCTGTGGCTCGCCGCCGACGATCGCGTCAGTGCCGGCCTGCTGCTGCAGAGCCTGCCGTCCGAGGGCGGCACGTCGGCGACGCAGGACGCCGATGCGTGGGGCCGCGCGGTCACGCTGGCGCAGACGATCACCAGCGACGAACTGCTGAAGCTCGCCCCGGACGCCGTCCTGCACCGCCTGTTCTGGCAGGAGACGCTCGAGCTCTATCCGCCGATGAGCCCGCACTTCGCGTGCACCTGCTCGCGCGAGCGGATCGGGCGGATGCTCGTGTCGCTGGGGCGCGACGAAGTCGATTCGATCATCGACGAGCAGGGATCGGTCACCGTCACCTGCGACTTCTGCAACCGCCAGTACACGTTCGACGCGGTGGACGCGGCGCAGCTGTTCACGCGCGGCGACACCGTGCAGGCCGACGACGCGACCCGCCACTGACGCGGCCGCTCCTCCCTCGACTCGGGGCCGTCGACCGCCGATTGCTACTTCGTATCAGGCGGCGTCAGCACCAACTGGCCGTCTTTCACGGGAATCTGCGCGCCGGGGCGGAACGACGTCCGGACGACCTTCTGCTGGCCATCGAGGCGATAGGTCACGTCGTAGCCAACCACCTTCTGCGAGGTCTCGTTCACCGTAGTGCAGCGCGTCTCGGTGGTCGTCACCACGTCCTTCTGCTGCATGTTCTTCTGGACCTGGTTTCCTGCGTAGGCACCGCCCGCCGCCCCGGCCACGGTCGCCACCGTCTTGCCGGTGCCGCCTCCGATCGTGCTGCCCAGCAGGCCGCCCGCCACGCCGCCGATGACGGTGCCGGCGACCCGGTGCTCGTCCTTCACCGGCGCCTGCTTCTGCACCTGTACCTGCCTGCAGTCCTCGCGTGGCGTCGAGACCGTCTGCTTCACCTCCTTGACGCCGATGACATCCGCCGCCTTCGGCTGGTTGATCGCCTTGTAGCCGGTCACGGCTCCGCCGGTCAGCACCACCATCGCGATGCCGCCAATCGCCACGCCCTTCACCATCGACTTGTCCATCGTCCAGCCCTTTCGTCAGGAACTCCGTTGCCGCACCCGCGCCTGGTCGATCGAGGTTCGCACATCGAGGCCGGCCCGCCCACGCCGTGATCGGGCTAATCCGCCGGCGCCGCACCGGCCCTCGATGCCCCCACATCGCGCGTGGCTGCGCGGTCCTAGAATGTCGCCCCATGCCCCGCATCGATCCCGACCGTCTGTTGTCCGATCTCCGTGCGCTGCGTGCCATCGGCGCGCACGGACGCGGCGTGGTGCGCCCCGCCTTCAGCGCGACCGACATGGAAGCGCGCCGCTGGCTGAAGGCCCGGTACGAGGAGGCCGGGCTCGACGCCGCGATCGACGGCGTCGGCAACGTGCTCGGCCGTTCACGTTCCGCGGGCAAGGCCCTGCTGATCGGCTCGCACTCCGACACGCAGCCGACCGGAGGGTGGCTGGACGGCGCGCTCGGCGTGGTCTACGGGCTCGAAGTCGTGCGCGCCCTGGCGACCGACGCGGCGACGCGCGCCCTGCCGGTCGACGCCGTGTCGTTCCAGGACGAAGAGGCGCGCTTCGTCGGTTGCCTCGGCAGCCGCTCGCTCATCGGCGCGCTGACGCCGGCGATGGAAGACGGCGCGACCGACAGTCGCGGCACTGCGCTGGCCGATGCGCTGCGCGAGGCCGGCCTCGCCGGCGTGCCGCGACTGCGCCTGGATTCCGATCGTTATGCCGGCTTTGTCGAACCGCACATCGAACAGGGTCCGCACCTCGAGGACGAAGGACGCCGGATCGGGGTCGTCACGGGCATCGTCGGCCTGCGCGGCATCCGCTTCGTGTTCCGCGGCCAGCAGAACCACGCCGGCACCACGATGATGGCGCGCCGCCGCGACGCATCCACCGCGCTCTACGAACTCGCGCACCGCATCAACCAGGAATTCCCGAGGGTCGCCGGGCAGCGCAGCGTCTGGACGATGGGACGCGTGCGCGTCGAGCCGAATGCGACGTCGATCGTGCCTGGCTACGCGGAACTGGACCTGCAGTTCCGCGATCCGGAGGACGCGCCCCTCGATGCCTTCGAGGACGTCGCCGCCCGCCTGGTCGAGGAGATGAACGCGCGCGGCGGCGTCGCCATCGAAGCCATTCGCGCCCGCGCGCCGATCCGGCCGAGCCGGATGGATCCGCGCCTGCAGTCCCACATCGAGGCCGCGGCCGAGCGGCACGCGCCGGGCCTGTGGCAGCGCATGCCGAGCGGCGCGTTCCACGACGCCGGGATCGTGTCCGAGCGCCTGCCGTCGGCAATGATCTTCATTCCGTCGATCGGCGGCATCAGCCACGACTTCGCCGAGGACAGCCGGGACGAGGACATCGTGCTCGGCTGCCAGGTGGTCGCGGATGCCGCGGCGTCGATCCTCGCCGAGGCCAACGCCGCGCGCTGAAGAACGCGAAACCGGCGCGCGGGCCTCGACTTCGGCCCGGCTAGCGGAACGCCTGCTCCATTTCGCGCCTGAACGCCACCGCCGGCTGGCGCTCGTCGATGTCGACGTCCTCCCAGCGCACGGGCCGGCCGGCGCCGACCGCATTGCGCAGTCGCACCTTGTGCGCAAGCCCGAAGCGGGAGGCCTCCGAGATGCAGCGACTCGAGCGCCGGCATCACCTTGCCGTAGACCGTGTGGCCACCCTCGCCGTCGAGCGTCTCGCCCGCGGCGAGATCCCGCTTCGCCGTCGCCACGACGTCGGCGTTGAAGCCGATCGGCGCGCCGGTCGCCTCCCCGCGCAGACCCGACGCTCGCCACGCTGATGCCGAGCTCGAGGCCGATGAGGTGGAAAGGCTTGTACATCGCGGTGTACTGGCCGCTCGGGTCGGTCACCAGCCCGTACTCCTTGAAGCACCGCTCCGCGTAATCGCTGCCACCCGCGAAGACCACATAGACGCCCCAGCGCAGGTCGCGGAAGACCGGGCTGCCGTCGCGGTTCAGGCTGGAGATCACTTCCACCTGGCCGCGGTGATGCAGCACCCCGCCATCGGCCTGTGGCCGGAGCACCGTCGCCAGATCGTCCACACCGCACGGCGGAAAGTCGAGCCCGTCGGGCGCCATCAATCCCGTCGCATTGGCAACCGCGGCCATCTCGAGGGCGCTCTTGGTGCCGTCGAGGAACGAGTTGAACATCTGCGGGTTCATGCCGCCGACGCGGGCCTGTTCGGGCGTCAGGCCGTAGTAGCCCCACACGGTGTCCGGCGTCGACGCGTGATACATCGGCAGGTACTTGGTGCCCTTGCCCGCGGCGATCACCTCGAACCCGCACGCGCGCGCCCAGTCGACCATCTCGCAGATCAGCGCCGGCTGGTCGCCGTACGCCAGCGAGTAGACGATTCCTGCTTCCTGCGCCCGGCGGGCCAGCAGCGGCCCGGCCAGCGCATCGGCTTCGACGTTCACCATCACGATGTGCTTGCGATGCTCGCAGCACGCCAGCACATGCCCGATCCCGGCCGATGGAGACCCGGTGGCGTCGATCACGATGTCGACATCCGGCTCCGCGATCATCCGCGCGCTCTCGTCGAAGAAGCGCACCGAACCGATGGCTGCGTCCGCCCAGCCGACGCGCTGCAGCGCCTCCTTCGCACGGGCCGGGCTGAGGTCGGCGATCGCGGTGATTCGCACGCCCGGCGTGTGCCGTACCTGCGAGAGGTACATCGAACCGAACTTGCCGGCACCGATCAGGCCGACGCGGAGCGGCCGCCCTCGCGCTTCGCGCTCCTTCAACAAGCGATGCAGGTTCACGTTCGTTCTCCGTGGCTCGTCAACGAATGATGATGCCGCAAAACGCGGGGCATCTGTTCGGCGCGGGCCGTCGCTGGCGCAACATACGTGACCGGGAACAAGTCGAACCTCGCGCCGGGGACGAGTTGCTCGGCAGGCTTGGCAAAGCGCAAGATGCCTGCCGCAGCAAGGTCGTAGGCTCTTCGCGGACGGTCGTCTGACCTTGCGCCGCGCCGGGCAGCCCTCGACGCCTTCCAACCAGAGAGCCACAGGCCCATGCCCCGCACGCACCGCGAACGGCACCGCACTGAGCGCATCGGCTGGCTGCGCGCCGCGGTGCTCGGCGCGAACGACGGCATCGTCTCCACCGCCAGCCTCGTCATCGGCGTGGCGGCAGCGAGTGCCGCCCGTGGCGATCCTGATCGCCGGCGTCGCAGGCCTCGTTGCCGGTGCCATGTCGATGGCGGCCGGAGAGTACGTCTCGGTGAAGTCGCAGGCCGATACGGAAGCGGCCGACCTTGCGCGGGAGCGCCGCGAACTCGCTGCCGACGCAGCCGCCGAACACCGGGAACTCGCTGGCATCTACGTCAAGCGCGGGCTCGATGCGGCATTGGCCGACCAGGTCGCGACGCAACTGATGGAGCACGATGCGCTGGGCGCTCACGCACGCGACGAACTCGGCATCTCCGAGACACTGAGCGCGCGACCGGTGCAGGCCGCGCTCTCGTCGGCTGCCAGCTTCATCGCGGGCGCGGCGCTGCCGCTGCTGGTCGCAGCGATGGTGCCGACGTGGGTTCTGCCGGCAGCGGTCGCAGGCAGCTCGCTGGTGTTCCTGGCAACTCTGGGCGCCGTGGCTGCGCGCACCGGCGGCGCCTCGGCGGTCAAGGGAGCCTGGCGCGTCACGTTCTGGGGTGCGCTCGCGATGGCCCTCACCGCCGCAGTCGGCGCCCTGTTCGGGACGGCGGTGGCCTGAGGCGCGAATCGGGCGTGGACCGTTCCCGAGCCAGACCCGTTCCGCAGGAGGCGAGATCCTGCCGGTCACGCGAACGCACCGCGACCACAGGGCGCGTTGTCAGCGGGAACCGGAGGGCGGCACCGGGTCGGCGCGACTGCCGATCAGCTGGAAGAAGGTCTCGCCTTCGCGGACCATGTTGAGTTCGTGGCGCGCGCGTTCCTCGATCGCGCCGCGGCCCTCGCGCAGGCTGGCGACTTCCGCCGCCAGTTGCGCATTGCGCTCCCCGAGCTCGGCGTTGACT
>CAWJEE010000014.1:0-72142 GCA_963841815.1 uncultured beta proteobacterium
CGTGCCGGCCAGCTGGTGCTGGCCGCGCTGTCCGTCGGCGCGCTCGTGCTGCTGGCCGTGCCGCGCCCCTGGGCGGCGCGCGTGCTGCAGGTTGCGTTGCTGGCTGGCGCGTTCGAGTGGCTGCGCACGCTGGCGCTGTTCGCCTCGGCGCGCATGGCGATGGGCCAGCCTTACCTCCGGCTGACGCTGATCCTGGTCGCGGTCGCCGCCTTCACCGCCGCGTCGGCCGCCGTGTTCCAGCAGTCCGCGGTGCGCCGTCGCTACCGGCTGTAGCAGACGCGTCAGCGCGCGAGGAACTTCTCGACGAGCCGCACCCAGTACGTCGCGCCGAGCGGGATCAACTCGTCGTTGAAGTCGTACGACGGGTTGTGCAGCATGCACGGCCCGAGTCCGTGGCCGGCGCTGCGATGCGAGCCCTCGCCGTTGCCGATGAAGACGTAGGCCCCGGGACGCGCCTTCAGCATGAACGCGAAGTCCTCGGAGCCCATCGTCGGCTCGATGCCCCGGACGACGTTCACCGCGCCGACGATGTCGTCCATCACGGTGGCGGCGAACTCGGTCTCCGCGGCGTGGTTTACCGTCGGCGGATAGTTCCAGCGGAACTCGACGTCGGCCTCCGCCCCGTGCGCCGCCGCGGTCATCGCGGCGATGCGCTTCATCTGTTCCTCGACCTGCGCGGTCACGGCATCGCTGAACGTGCGCACCGTTCCGGCGATGCGCGCGGTCTCGGGGATCACGTTGGTCGCCTCGCCGGCCTGGATCATCGTGACCGACAGGACGGCCGACTCGATCGGCTTCTTGACCCGCGTGATGATGGCCTGCAGGCCGTTGACGATCTGCACTGCCACGAACACCGGGTCGACGCCGAGGTGCGGCATCGCCGCGTGCGCGCCGCGCCCGCGGACCGCGATCGCGAACTCGTTGGACGACGCCATCATGGGGCCCGCAGTCAGGCCGAATTCGCCGACCTTCAGGTTCGGCCAGTTGTGCATGCCGAACACGGCGTCGCACGGGAAACTGTCGAACAGCCCGTCGTCGATCATCCTCTGCGCGCCGGCGCCGCCTTCCTCGCCGGGCTGGAAGATCAGGTGCACCGTGCCGTCGAACGGGCGCGTTTCCGCGAGGTACTTGGCCGCCGCGAGCAGCATCGCCGTGTGGCCGTCGTGGCCGCACGCATGCATCCTGCCCTCGTGCCTCGACCGGTGCGGGAACTGGTTGACCTCGGTCATCGGCAGCGCGTCCATGTCGGCGCGCAGTCCGATCGAGCGCGACGATGAACCGTTGTTCAGCGTCCCGACCACGCCCGTGCCGCCAAGGCCGCGCGTCACCTCGATGCCCCACGCGGCGAGCCGGCTGGCGACGACGTCGGAAGTGCGCACTTCCTCGAATCGAAGTTCAGGGTGGGCGTGAAGGTCGCGCCGGATCTGCTGGATTTCGGCGCGGAACTGAACCACGCGGTCGATCAGTTGCATGATGGTGCTGGGTAGCAGTGCTCGGGAGCGACATCGTACTGAACCGGCACCGACGGCGCACCAGGGCCTGTGAATGCTCGGGCCGGCGCATGCGCGAGCCAAGCGTTCACAGGCCCTAGAATGGCCGCTCTCCGGCGCTTCGGGCGCCGGGTTCGCAAGACCCTCCCTCCCCGCGGGTGTTTCCATGAACAAGCCAGTTGATTCCGCCGTTTCCACTGCGCCGTCGGCCGACGCGCTCGCCATGATCGACCGGCTGATCGCGTTTCCCACGGTCAGTCGCGATTCGAACCTGGGGTTGATCGAGTACGCACGCGATGAACTGAAGCGGCTCGGTGTCCGCTCGCAACTGGTCCATGACGCGAGCGGGAAGAAGGCGAACCTGTTCGCCACGCTGTCGGCCGAGCCCGACCGCGTGAAGACCGGCGGGCTGGTGCTGTCCGGCCACACCGACACCGTGCCGGTCGACGGGCAGGACTGGTCGAGCGATCCGTTCCAGGCCGCGCACCGCGCCGGCCGCATCCACGGACGCGGCACCGCGGACATGAAAGGGTTCATCGCGATCGCGCTCGCGTGGGCGCCGCGTTTCCTCGCCGCGCAGGAGCGGCTCCCGGTCCACCTGTCGCTGACGTACGACGAGGAGACGACCTTCCTCGGCGTCAACGGCCTCGTCGCCGATCTCGCGGAACGAGGCATCCGCCCGGCGGGTTGCATCATCGGCGAGCCGACCGACATGCAGGCGATCGTGGCCCACAAGGGCAAGCGCGACCTCTGCTGCAAGGTCCGCGGACGCGAAGCGCACTCGGCGCTCACGCCGCAGGGCGTGAACGCGATCGAGTTCGCGGCGCGGCTGATTGCGTACATCCGCGGCGTGGCCGACCGGCTGGCGCGCGACGAACCGCGCGACGATCGCTTCGCCGTCCCGCACAGCACGCTGCAGACCGGCCTGATCAAGGGCGGCATCGCGACCAACGTCGTGCCGCGCGACTGCGAGTTCCACTTCGAGATGCGCAACCTGCCGTCGATGTCGCACGACACCATGGAAGGCGAGATCGTCGAGTACACGGAACGCGAACTCGTGCCGCAGATGCGCCGCGTCGCCGCCGACGCGGGCATCGCGTTCGAGCGCGGCCTCGACCTGCCGGCGTTCGGCATCGCGCCCGACGCGGCCCTGGTGCGGTGGGCACAGCAGGTCGCCCGCACGACGCACCTCGGCACCGGCGCGGTCAGCTTCGCCACCGAGGCGAGCGTCTTCATGAAGGCCGGCATCCCGACCGTCGTGCTCGGACCCGGCAGCATCGAGCAGGCGCACAAGCCTGACGAGTACATCAGCTACGCGCAGGTCGCCGCGTGCGAGGCGTTCTTCGCGCAGATGATCGAGCAGCCGCTTCCCGGAGCGAAGTGATGCGGGACCCCGCGCCAGGGGAAACCGTCGTCCGCGCGGCGTGCCCGCACGACTGCCCGGACACGTGCGCGATGCTCGTGACCGTGCGCGAGGAGCAGGGCCGGCGCGTCGCGGTCAAGATCGCCGGCGATCCGACGCACCCCGCCACGGGTGGCGTGCTGTGCACCAAGGTCAGCCGTTACCTGGAGCGCGTGTATCACCCGGATCGCCTGCTGCATCCGCTCAGGCGCGTCGGGCGCAAGGGCGAGGGCCGCTTCGAACGCGTCAGCTGGGACGACGCGCTCGCGGACATCGCGCGCCGCCTGCAGGCGATCGCCGCGCGCGACCCGCAGCGCATCGTTCCGTACAGCTACGCCGGCACGATGGGCCTCGTGCAGGGCGAGGCGATGGCAAGCCGCTTCTTCAACAAGCTCGGCGCGAGCTTCCTCGACCGCACGATCTGCGCGACCGCTGGCGGCGAGGCGCTCGCGGCCACGCTCGGCGCGCGCCTCGGCACCGACGTCGAGCAGTTCCAGGACGCGAAGCTGATCGTCTTCTGGGGCACCAACGCGATCGCGTCGAACCTGCACCTGTGGAGCCGCGCGCAGGAGGCCAAGCGCCGGGGCGCGAAGCTGATCGCGATCGACCCGTACCGCTCGCTCACCGCGGACAAGTGCCACCAGCACATCGCGCTGATGCCGGGCACCGACGGCGCCTTCGCGCTCGGGGTGATCCACGTGCTGGTCCGCGAGGGATGGCTGGACCGCGATTACATCGAGCGCTACACGCTGGGCTTCGATGCCCTCGCCGAGCGCGCGCGCGGGTTCGACCCGGACCGCGTCGCGGCGCTGTGCGGGATCACCGCGGACGAGATCACCGGCTTTGCGCACGACTACTGGACGCTGAAGCCGGCGGCGATCCGCCTCAATTACGGCATGCAGCGCACGCGCGGTGGCGGCAACGCGGTCCGCGCGGTGGCGAGCCTGCCCGCGCTGGCCGGGCACTGGCGCCATCCCGCCGGCGGACTGCTGCTGTCGACCAGCGGCGCGTATGCGGTCGACGAGGCGGCGCTGTACCGGCCGGACCTGCTCGCGGGGCGTCGTCCGCGCACGATCAACATGTCGACCATCGGGCGCGACCTGCTCGAAGCCGACCCGCCGATCGAGGCGCTGGTCGTCTACGACAGCAACCCGGTGGCGGTCGCGCCGCAGTCGTCCGACGTCGCGCGCGGCTTCGCGCGCGAGGACCTGTTCACGGTCGTGCTCGAGCAGTTCCAGACCGACACGGCCGACTACGCCGACTACGTGCTGCCGGCGACGACGCAGCTCGAGCACGTCGACGTGCACAGGTCGTACGGGCATTACTACATGCTCGCCAACAATCCGGCGATCGATCCGCTCGGCGAGGCGCTGCCGAACAGCGAGATCTTCCGTCGACTCGCCGCGCACATGGGTTTGGTCGAACCCTGCTTTGCCGAGAGCGACGACACGCTGGCGGCACAGGCGTTCGCGAAGCGCGGCACGACGGCGCACTACGACTGGGCTCGCCTCAAGCAGAAGGGCTGGGAACGGCTCGACCTGCCTGCGGACTTCGCGCCCTTCGCGCAGGGCAACTTTCCGACGCCTTCCGGCAAGTGCGAACTCGTGTCCGCCCGCCTCGCGGCGGTCGGCGCCGACCCGGTTCCCGACTACGTGCCGCCCTACGAGAGCGCGTCGAGCAACCCGGAACGCGCGCGCCGCTTCCCGCTCGCCATCATCTCGCCGCCCGCCCGCAATTTCCTGAACTCCACGTTCGTCAACGTCGCGTCACTGCGCGACGCCGAGGGCGAGCCCGCGCTGGAAATCCATCCGGTCGACGCGGCGGCGCGCGGGATCACGGACGGCGCGCGGGTCCGCGTGTTCAACGACCGGGGCCGCTTCGAGTTGCAGGCGCGCGTCACGGACCGGGCCCGTCCCGGCTGCGTGGTGGCGCTGTCGATCTGGTGGAAGAAGCTCACCCGCGACGGTCGCAACGCGAACGAGGTGACCAGCCAGGCGCTGACGGACATCGGCCGCGGTCCCACGTTCTACGACTGCCTGGTGGAAGTCGAATCGACCTCGACTTGATCTGCGGCCACCTTGTACCTCGGTCGGGGGATGGCGGCGCGGGTTACGGCGACGAGAATGAAAGCGGGTCGGATTTTGCAGCATGCATCGTCTTCCGGACTCCGCTGATGTCGTCTTCGCTCGACTTCCCCTTCGTGGCCGGCCTGGACGCTGCCCGCTGGGTACAGGCGGGACTGGAGGTCTGGGAAGCCTGGCGGATGACGCCGGCGCAACTCGCCGCGTCCCGCCAGCAACGGCTGGTTTCCCTGCTCAGGCACGCCCGGACCACGTCGCCGTTCTATCGCGAGTTGCATGCGGGCCTGCCGCTCGCCGACGACGCCCCGCTGTCGGCGTTTCCGGTCGTCGACAAGTGCACCCTGATGCGGGAGTTCGACCGTGTCAGCACGCGCCCCGAAGTGACCCTGTTCGCGATCGACCGGTTCGTGTCCCGGCCCGAGCGGCACGGAGCGCTGTTCCAGGGCCGCTACGCGGTCTGGACGAGTTCCGGCACCACGGGTCACCCCGGGTGGTTCGTGCACGATCCCGGCGCACTGGCGGTCTACGACGCGCTGGAAGCCCAGCGCTTCCGGGGCGTCGGCCTGGCGCGTTCGTGGCGGCCGGGCGAGCGCTACGCGATGGTCGCGGCGACCGGCGGGCACTTCGCCGGCGTGTCGTCGGTCGAGCGGATGCGGCGGTCGGTGCCGTGGCTGGCGCCATTCGTCCGTTCCTGTTCGCTGATGCAGCCGGTCCCTTCGCTGGTGGCCGAGCTCAATGCGTACCAGCCGGCCATCGTCGCGACGTACCCGACCGCCGCCGAGATGCTCGCCGACGAGCAGGCGAGCGGGCGGCTGCGGCTGCGCCTGCGCGAGGTCTGGACCGGCGGCGAATGCCTCGCGCCCGCGACGCGCGCCCGGCTGCAGTCCGTCTTCGGCTGCCCGGTCCGCAGTTCCTACGGGGCGTCGGAATTCCTGCCGATCGCGTGGGAGTGCGAGCACCTGAATCTGCACGTCAACAGTGACTGGGTGATCCTCGAACCGGTGGACGCGGCGCGGCGACCGGTCGCGCCAGGCACCCGCTCGCACTCGGTGCTGCTGACCAACCTGGCCAACCGCGTTCAGCCGTTGATTCGTTACGACCTCGGCGACGCCGTGACGCTGCACGACCGGCCGTGCGCCTGCGGATCGACCTTCCCGGCGATCTCGGTCGAAGGACGTTGCGACGACGCCCTGGTGATGCCGCTCGCTCGCGGCGGGTTCGGAACGGTCGTGCCGCTGGCCCTCGCAACCGTGCTCGAGGACGAGGCGCACGTGCACGATTTCCAGGTCGTGCAGACCGGCACCGGCAAATTGAAGGTCCGATTGGCCGATGACGAGGGTTCGTCGGCCGCCGCGGTGCGCCGTGCCTTGCACGCGTACTTCAAGGCGATGGGCTTCGCCGACGTCGCGCTCGACGTCGGCGGCCAGGCTCCGCGACGGGATCCGGTCAGCGGCAAGCTGCGCCGGGTCGTCCGGGAGGGTCGACCCGCTGTGCAATAGGGGACGCGCGCGACGGCGGAGCCGTGGCTTCGGCACAATGGCGCCGATGCCGTCCGTTCTCCGCTTCGTTGCTGCATTACTTCGGCCCCGGCGCCTGGTTGCCGCCGCCGCGGCCGTGCTCGTCGCCGCCGCCGCGGGCGGTTGCTCGACGCTCGGCTACTACGCGCAGTCGATCAGCGGCCACCTGGCCATGATGCGGTCCGCGCGTCCGATCCAGGAGGTGGTTGCCGACCCCGAGACGCCCGAGAATCTCCGGAAGCGGCTGCTGCGCGCGCAGGAGGTCCGGGCCTTTGCCTCCAGTGAGCTCGGGCTGCCGGACAACAGCAGCTACCGGGAGTACGCCGACCTGCACCGGCCGTACGTGGTGTGGAACGTGTTCGCGACGCGCGAGCTGTCGCTGGAACTGAAGCAGTGGTGCTACCCGGTCGTCGGCTGTGCCGGGTACCGCGGGTACTTCGACCGCAGCGCCGCCGAGCGCGAGGCCGAGGCGCTGCGAGCCGATGGCTACGAGGTCAACGTTGCCGGTGTCCCCGCCTATTCGACGCTCGGCTGGCTGCCCGACCCGCTGCTGAACACCTTCATGGGAGGCTCGGAAGGCCAGGTCGCGTCGATGGTGTTCCACGAGCTGGCGCACCAGGTCGTGTTCGTCGGCGGCGACACCACCTTCAACGAGTCCTTTGCCACGGCGGTCGAGCGCGAGGGCGTGCGGCGCTGGCTTGCCGTCAGCAACGACCCGGCGCTGCGGCAGTCGTATTCGGAGTTCGCGAACCGCCGGCAGGACTTCGTGGACCTGCTGCTGAGGTACCGGGATCGGCTCGAGGCGCTGTACGCAAGCGACGCGCCGGACGATGCGAAGCGTGCCGGCAAGCGGCGCCTGTTCGCGGAGTTGAAGGCCGAGTACGCGGCGTTGAAGACATCGTGGGGCGGTTTCGCCGGCTACGACCGCTACTTCGCGCAGGAGCTGACCAACGCGCACCTGGCCTCGGTCGGCGCCTACAACATCCTGGTCCCTGCCTTCGACGCGCTGCTGGCGCGCGAGGGAGGCGACTTCCCGCGCTTCTATGCGGAGGTGCAGCGACTGGCGCGGTTGCCGCACGGCGAGCGCGAGGCGGAGCTCCGCGGCTTCGTGGTTACCCGGTGATCCCTTCGAAAGGGCGGCGGGCTATCATCGTTCGCTGCGCAGCGGCGCGTCGCTGCAAGACGGATTCACAACGATAAGACTGCCAAGGAGATACAAGATGGATCGGTTCTGGCTCAAGAACTATCCGAAGGGCGTGCCTGCCGACATCGACTGCAACCAGTACAAGTCCCTGGTCGAGTTGATCGAAGAGGCCTTCCGCAAGCACGGCTCGCTGCCCGCCTACAGCTTCATGGGCAAGGAGATGACGTACAGCCAGCTCGACCAGTACTCGGCCGCGCTGGCGGCCTGGCTGCAGGGCCGGGGTTTCGGCAAGGGCAAGCGCGTCGCGATCATGATGCCGAACGTCATGCAGTACCCGGTCGCGCTTGCCGGGGTCCTGCGCGCCGGCTGCACGGTGGTCAACGTCAACCCGCTCTACACGCCGCGCGAGCTCGAGCACCAGCTCAAGGACTCCGGGGCCGACGCGATCTTCATCCTCGAGAACTTCGCGCACGTGTTCCAGCAGGTCGCCGACAAGGTGCCGACCAAGGTCGCGGTGGTGTGCGCGATGGGCGACATGCTCGGCTTCGTCAAGGGGCTGCTCGTCAACTTCGTCGTGCGCAACGTCAAGAAGATGGTTCCCGAGTACTCGCTGCCGAACGCGGTGCGCTGGAGCGAGATGATGGCCGACGGGCTGAAGATGAACCTGAAGCCGGTCGAACGTCGGCCACGACGACGTCGCGTTCCTGCAGTACACCGGCGGCACGACCGGCGTGTCGAAGGGCGCGACCCTGACGCACAAGAACATCATCGCCAACATGCTGCAGTCGGAGGCGTGGTACCAGCCGGCGCTGTCGAAGCTGAAGCCGGGCGAGTACCCGGTGACGATCACGGCGCTGCCGCTGTATCACATCTTCGCGCTGACGGTCTGCGCGATGATGTCGATGCGCATCGGCGGCAAGTGCGTGCTGATCGCGAACCCGCGCGACATCCCGGGATTCGTGAAGGAGCTGTCGAAGCACACGTTCCACGTCTTCCCGGCGGTCAACACGCTGTTCAACGGGCTGCTGAACAACGAGGAATTCAAGAAGCTGAACTTCTCCCGGCTGATCCTCTCGGCCGGCGGCGGCATGGCGGTCCAGCAGGCGGTCGCGGAACGCTGGCTCAAGGTGACGGGCTGCCCGATCGCCGAAGGCTACGGCCTGTCGGAGACCTCGCCGGTCGCGACGGCCAACCGCACGGACACCGACAAGTTCACCGGCACGATCGGGCTGCCGGTGCCCTCGACGGAGATCGCGATCCTCGATGACGACGGCAACAAGCTGCCGGTGGGGCAGGTCGGCGAGATCGCGATCCGCGGCCCGCAGGTGATGGCCGGCTACTGGAATCGTCCGGACGAGACGGCAAAGGTCATGACGGCCGACGGCTTCTTCCGCAGCGGCGACGTCGGCGTGATGGATGCCGACGGCTACACGAAGATCGTCGACCGCAAGAAGGACATGATCCTGGTCTCCGGCTTCAACGTGTATCCGAACGAGGTCGAGGGCGTGGTCGCTTCGCATCCGGGCGTGCTCGAGTGCGCGGTCGTCGGCGTCCCGGACGACAACTCGGGCGAGGCCGTGAAGCTGTTCGTGGTCAAGAAGGACCCGGCGCTCACCGAGAAGGAACTGATGGAGTTCTGCAAGGAACAGCTGACCGGCTACAAGAAGCCCAAGTACATCGAGTTCCGCGCCGACCTGCCGAAGACCAACGTCGGCAAGATCCTTAGGCGTGAACTGCGGGACGAGAAGAAAGCGGCCTAAACTGCGGGCTGCAACCGGAAGGCCGCCGCGCGCGGCCTTTCTTTTTTCCTGCGCCGGACCGGCGCAGCTGGAGCCGTGATGAAGAAACCATTCGTGAAGCGCCCGCGGTCGGACGAGCCCACCGGAACGCGCACCGGGCCGCGCGCCCGCGCAGCGCAGGAACGCAAGTTCACCGATCCGTACGCGAAAGCCGAACGCCCGGCCCGTGCCCCGCGCGCCGGCGGCTTCACCCGCACCGAAGGGGATGACGCCAGGCGCCCGTCGGCGCGCCCCGCCGTGATCACGCTCGACGCGGATGTTGCTCGGGTCTTCCGCGACTCCGAGACGGTCAACGAGGCATTGCGGATGGTGATGCGGCTCGCGCGCTTCGCCGGCAGTCGGCCCGCGTTCAATCGCGATCGGCCCGCGCCGGCCTTCGCCGATCGCCGTGGCCCTCCGCGAGGCGACCGGCCGGCGGAACGTCGCGCGCCGCCGCGTCCCCGGACGCCGCGCTTCAAGGAAGAGTGAACGGAGCCAGCGCTGCGCCCGGCGGCGACGGCAACCGCCTGACTGTGTGAGGCGGGCGCAAGGCTTGAAAGCCAACCGGAAAGGTCAGGTCGCGGGCGCGCTGTCGATCGGCGGCGCGTGTTCGACCAGGTTGCGGCGCAGGCAGCGGTAGATTTCGCCGACGTCGAGCCGCTGGCCTTGCGCGGGTCGCAGGCTCACCTGCAGTTCGTCGCCGCGCGCGCGAACGGACAGGGCGGCACTGGAGGCGCCGAGGCCGCCGCTGCAGGTGCACGACTTCTGGCAGGCGGTCAGCGCGGCCAGCACGCTGCCCTGTCGACCGGCCACACGGCTCAGTTCGATCCGGACTTCGTTCTGCCTCTCCGACACGCGCATGCGCATTTGATCGCCTCCTGCCGGCAGTATCACTTCGTTTTGTGACACCTGCATTGTCATCCGACGAACGTACCCGCCGAACGGCGGATTACGTTGTATCGAAGGCAACTACTCCGCGGCTGCAGCGAGGCCTTTGGCGGGATTCGTGCCCAGCGCCCGCAACTGGCGATCGTGGACGCGCGACAAAGTCGCGAGTGCGACAGTTGCCCCGATCAGCGCAAGGAACATGTCCGACTGCGTGTCCCACTGGTCGCCCTGGGTGCCGAGAAACTCGTCGGCGCCCTGTCCGAGGGAGAGCGCGGCCCACCACTCGATCAGCTCGTAGAACGCGCTGATGGCGAGCGCCACGCAGACGCACAGGAAGGCAGTCATGCGCGCCCCGCGCACGAAGGCGCCGCGCAGCAGGATCTCGCGGGCGATCAGCGCCGGCACGAATCCCTGCACGAAGTGACCCAGCTTGTCGTAGGGATTGCGGGCCAGGCCGAACCACTCCTGCACCCAGGACCCGGCCGGCACCCGCGCGTAGGTGTAGGCCCCGCCGCCGATGAGCACCAGCCCATGCAGGAAGATCAGCACGTACAGCAGCGTGGTCAGCCGATACCGGTCGCGTGTGGCGATCAGCAGAGGGATGGCGACGAGCACAGGCAGCACTTCCATCAGCCAGGTGAGCCGGTCGTAGGGCCGCCAGCCGGAGACGACGAGCGCGATGAGCGTCGCTGCGAGCAGCGCAAGGAGCAGGGGGCGGCGTTCGCTGGACGGGGACATGGCAGTCGGGCGATGGATCGCGCCGATTATCGGGTCGTTCTGCGCATCGCCGCGATGGTTGTACGCAAGGACGAGAAGCTTGGCTCAGGCCGGCGGTGCATCGGCGGCCAGGCGGCGCCGCAGATCGTCCGCGAGTTGCGGCGCGCGCTCGCGTAGCGCCTGCTCGTCGGCGACAAAGGCATAGCGGGCGAGCAAGGCACGCGCGTCCTCGGGCAACTGGGTCTCGACGTAGCGCCAGTTGAAGTCGAACCGGTCGGGGCGATGCTCGATGCCGAGGACTTCGAGGAGCGCGCGCAGCAGCCCCTGGTAGAAGCCGAGGGCTTCGAGGGGCCGTCCGCGCGCCAGTTCCTTGTCCACCAGCATGGCGAATATCGGGACCGAGCCCTGCAGCTGTCTCCAGCGCTTCGCGCGGCGCTCGGCCAGCGCCGGACGGTCGACGGCGCGCGCGCGGATCTTCGACGTGCGGTCGAAGTAGACCAGCGGATCGCCGTGCCGCTCGCGTTCGAGAAACGGTTCGACGCCGGATTCGCTCGCCACGACGCAGTCGATGGCGAAAAAGCGCGGGGCGTCCGCGAGGAAGTAGAAGCGCTGTGCGGTCTGCGGGAACGGCGGTGGATCGACGCGCCAGGTGTGCGCGATGGAGTGCGGCGACAGCGCCGACTCGACGGCGTCAAAGGCGGCGTCGGCGGACGACAGCGGCGCAACGATGACGAGGTCGATGTCCGAGAAAGCGTCGAGCCGCCCGGTCGCCGCCGACCCGCCTTCGAAGCAGGCGCGGACATCGGTCACCGGCAACAGGTGCGCGATGACCGCTTCAATGATGGTGCGACGGTAGTTGGCAGCGTTCAACACACAGCCCGCTTCACCGAGGCGCCTGTCGATCGCTCAGTCGACCTTCGCGTTCGAGAACTTCACCACTCGGGCCCACTTGTCGCTCTCGGCCTTGACGAAGGCGGCGAACTGGTCCGGCGTGTTCCCGCCCGGCTCGGCGCCCTGCGCCACGAAGCGCTCGCGGACTTCCGGCACCGCCAGCGCCTTGGCCACGTCGGCCTGGATCTTCTCGACGACGGCGCGCGGCGTGCCGGCGGGAGCGAACAGGCCGAACCAGGAACTCGCATCGAAGTCCTTCAGGTTGGCCGCCTGCTCGACGGTCGGAATGCCGGGCAATGCGGGGGAGGGATTCTTCGACGTCACGGCGAGCGCCTTGAGGCGGCCACTCTTGATGTGCGGGAGCGCGGAGGGCAGGTTGTCGAACATCACGTTCATGTTGCCGGCGATCAGGTCCGTTATGGCTGGCGCGGAGCCGCGATACGGGAAGTGGACCATGTAGATCCCCGTGACGGTCTTGAAGAGTTCGCCGGACAGGTGGATCGACGTGCCGTTTCCGCTCGAGGCCATGTTGAGCTTGCCGGGATTGGCCTTCGCGTATGCGATGAACTCCGGAACCGAATTCACCGGCAGCTTGGGATTGATCACCATCACGTTCGGCACCGCCGCGCAGAGCGTGACGGGAACGAAGTCCTTCACTGGATCGAACGGCATCTTCTGTCCGTTGTGCGCGAACAGGGCGGCATTGATCGCATGCGTGCCGACGGTGCCCATCAGCACCGTGTAGCCGTCTGCCGTACTCTTGGCGACGGCGTCTGCGCCGATGTTGCCGCCGGCGCCGGCCCGGTTGTCGATGACGACCGGCTGCCCCCACATCTTCTGCAGTTCCGCACCGAGCGAGCGAGCGACGATGTCGGTCGTGCCGCCCGGGGGGAACGGCACGACGATCCGGACCGGCTTCGTCGGCCACGCCTGCGCGTGGACGGGCGCGACGGCGCCAAAGGCACAAGCGACCACGAAAGCCGCGAAGGCACGGCGCTGCATATTCATGATGTCTCCCAAGAGTTTTGCTTTGTGAACCGGGGCAAGTCTGCCAACGGCGCAGTCGTTCGTCTATGCTGGCTGCAGCAAAGGCACGGTCCCCAGAGAAGAACATGTCGAAGTATGTGCTGGCGCTGGACCAGGGCACCACCAGCTCCCGCGCCATTGTTTTCGACCGTCGCGGCTCCCTCGTCGCCACGGCCCAGAAGGAGTTCCAGCAGATCTTCCCCAGGCCCGGCTGGGTCGAGCACGATGCGGCAGAGATCTGGTCGACGCAGCTCGAGTGCGCGCGGTCCGCGCTCAGGCAGGCCGGCGCGAACTCGTCCGACATCACGGCAATCGGAGTGACCAACCAGCGCGAAACCGTCGTGCTGTGGGACCGCACGACCGGGGCTCCGGTGGCGAACGCCATCGTCTGGCAGGACCGGCGGACTGCGGAGCGATGCGCCGAACTGCGTGCGACGGGCGCCGAGGAGAGGGTCCGGGCGAAGACGGGTCTCGTTATCGATCCGTATTTCTCCGCGACCAAGCTGGCGTGGCTGCTCGATCACGTGCCCGGCGCGCGCGCACGCGCGGAGCGCGGCGAGCTCGTGTTCGGGACTGTCGACAGCTGGTTGATCTGGAACCTCACCGGCGGGGCGGAACACGTCACCGACGTCAGCAATGCCTCGCGCACGCTGCTGTTCAACCTCGCGACACTCCAGTGGGACGACGAACTGCTCGAGTTGTTCGGAATCCCGCGCAACGTGCTGCCAAGGGTTTCAGCTTCGAGCGAGGTCGTTGGCGTGACCGCCTTGTTCGGCGGAGAGATTCCCATCGCCGGCAACGCCGGCGACCAGCAGGCCGCGACCTTCGGCCAGGCGTGCTTCTCGGCCCGGCATGGCGAAGAACACCTATGGCACCGGAGCCTTCATGCTGATGAACGTGGGCGCGTCGCCGCAGGCGTCGGACAACCGCTTGCTGGCGACCGCGGGCTGGACACTGGGCAGCGGCGCTCCGGCATTCATGCTGGAGGGAAGCGTGTTCGTCGCCGGTGCGGTCGTGCAGTGGCTGCGCGACGGACTGGCCCTGTTCGCCCGGTCCGACGACGTCGAGGCGCTCGCACGCCAGGTGCCGGACGCGGCCGGCGTATTGCTCGTGCCCGCGTTCGTGGGACTGGGGGCGCCGCACTGGGATGCCGATGCCCGCGGCACGATCGTCGGCCTCACGCGCGGAACGACCAAGGCCCACGTGGCGCGCGCGGCGCTGGAGTCGATCGCTTTCCAGTCGTACGACGTGCTCGAAGCCATGCAGCGTGACGCCGCCCAGCCGTTGACCGAGCTTCGGGTCGACGGCGGCGCCGCGCGCAACGACCTGCTGATGCAGTTCCAGGCCGACGTGATGGGCGTGCCGGTCGTGCGTCCGGTCGTCACCGAAACCACGGCGCTTGGCGCGGCCTACCTCGCGGGACTCGCGACCGGGTTCTGGGCCGGAACCGACGAGATCGCGGCGCTCTGGAAGGCGGAACGCCGGTTCGAGCCGGCGATGAACAGCGACCAGCGCGGCGCGAAGGTGGAGGAGTGGCGTCGCGCGGTGGAACGCTCGCGCCGGTGGGCATCATGACCGGTCCCGGCGTCATCCAGCGCGAGCAGCTCGTCGGCCAGCTGCGCGACGCGCGTCCGTGGGACGTCCTCGTCATCGGCGGCGGTGCCACCGGACTCGGCATCGCGGTGGATGCCGCGGCGCGCGGCTATCGCACCGCCCTGATCGAAGCGCGCGACTTCTCGAGCGGCACGTCGAGCCGCAGCACGAAGCTCGTGCACGGCGGCGTGCGCTATCTCGCGCAGGGCAACGTGAAGCTCGTCCGCGAGGCGCTGGCCGAGCGTGCGCTGCTGCTTGCCAATGCGCCCGAGCTCGTGCACCCGCTCGAGTTCATCGTGCCGTGCTATCGGCTGTTCGAGCGCGAGTTCATGCGCATCGGGCTCGGCATGTACGACGCCCTGGCCGGGCGGCGCGGCATCGGCGCGACCCGATGGCTTTCCAGCGCGCAGACGCGCGAGCACTTGCCCGGTGTGCGCAGCCAGGGACTCCAGGGTGGTGTTGCGTACTGGGACGGGCAGTTCGACGATGCCCGCCTCGCCATCGCGCTGATGCGCACTGCGATCGGACTCGGCGCCACCGTGCTGAACTACGTGCGCGTCGAGCAGATCGCGCTCGACGGCAACCGCGTGCAGCGTGTCGTCGCGGTCGACGACGAGTCCGGTGAACGGTTCGAACTGCGGGCAAAGGCGGTGTTCAACGCCGCCGGCGTCTGGGTCGATGCGATCCGTCGTCTCGCGGACGGCAACGCAACGCCACTCATCACGGTCAGCCGCGGCTCGCACATCGTGCTCGACCGCCGTTTCATGCCGGGCGAGTCGGGCTTGATGATTCCGAAGACGCCCGACGGTCGCGTGCTGTTCGGCATTCCCTGGCACGGGCGGCTCATCGTCGGCACCACCGACGTCCCGGTCGACGGCCCGGCGTGGGATCCGAAGCCGTCGGAAAGCGAGATCGAGTTCATCCTCGAGACGGCGCGTGGGTACCTGTCGACGCCGCCCTCGCGCGCCGACGTGCTGTCGGCCTTCGCCGGGCTGCGGCCGCTGTTCTCGCCGGGCGCGCACGGGGCCACGAAGACGATCTCCCGCGAGCACGCGATCGTCATCGAGCACGGCAACCTGCTGACCGTAACCGGCGGCAAGTGGACGACGTACCGCCGCATGGCGCTCGACGCTTTGGCGCAGGCGACGCGCCGCGGGCTGCTCGACGAGCGGCCCTGCACCACCGAGAACCTCCGCCTGGCCATCGATCCGAGTCTCGAGACCGCGCATCGGGCGGCGGAGTCGTCGGCCGCGCGCGGCGATGCGGCGGGTCTGCAGGCGTACTTGCACCTCGCGGTCGAGCGGGAACAGGCGCGTCGGGCGGACGATCTCCTCGCGCGCCGGCTGCGCGTCGGACTGCTGCAGGACGGCTTGATGGAGCGGCTGCTTCCCGCCGCGACGGCGGCGCTGGGCGGCGCCCTTCCGTTACCCCGCTGATCAGCGAGAAGAACCAAAAAAAAGGCCGCTCCGAAGAGCGGCCTTTCACAGTACAGCTGACTGTTCTTGTTGATTAGAACAGGTGACGGACACCGACGTGCCAGTTGCTTGGAATTGGCATTGTTTTCGAGCAGCGTGCCGTTCGCGTTGCGCGAAGCATAGCTCGCGTACAGGTTCGTGCGGCGCGACAGGTTGTACGTGGTGCCGAAGGCCCACACGTCGTAGTCAGGCTCGAAGTTGGTGCGGGTGGCACCCGTGACGACCGTCTTGCCGCTGGCGTTGAAGGCCTGATACGACCCGAACAACTTCCACGCGGGAGTAGGCCGTCCAGGTGGCGCCGAGCAGATAGGATTTTGCATCGAAGTTCTGCAGGCCGGTCGGCAACAGGATGAACGAACCCGTACCACCCGTCGACGGGCAGCCGATGAAGGCGATGTTGCGACTGGTCAGCCCAGGCGGCGTGCAGGCGGAAGGAGGCGATGTCCCACGTGCCGCCGATCTGCAGGTGTTTCTGGTCCGGAAGGCTAGCGCGTTCGAGTTATTCACGACGTCATAGGTGATGGCCGCGAAGAAGGGGCCGCTCGCCCAGTTCGCGCCGAAGACCGTCGCTTTGGTGTTGGTGCCGCTCGGTGCAGTTTCGGCGCCATCGATGCGCGTCGAGTAGCCGAGACCGGCCTTGAAGCCGGCAAAGGTCGGCGACACATAGGCGACGGCGTTGTCCACGCGCAGCGCGTTCATCGAGAGGAAGGTGTTGCTCGGCGCCCGCGAGGCCGAAGCCGGTCAAGAACGGGTCGACGCGACCGATCATGTCGAAGTCACCGGTGCCCGACGAGAACGTGGCCAGACGGCCAGCGACCACGGAGCCCCAGCCACCGGACAGACCGGCGTAGGCCTGGCGACCGAACAGACGCCCGCCTTGCCCACTCGTGCCAGAGTCGATGTTGAATCCGGCTTCGAGGGCGAAGATCGCGCTCAGTCCGCCGCCCAGCGCCTCGGTTCCGCGGACGCCCCAGCGGTTGCCCGACTGGTGGCCGCCGTTGATCGCATTCACGCTCTCCTGCTGAACGCTCGGTGCGGCCGTCGTGCCGACGTTGGTCGGCCCCTGTTGCCACATGTAGTTGACGTCGAGGATGCCGTACATCGTCACGTTCGACTGTGCGACTGCGGCGCCAGAGAAGGCGCCAACTACGGCGAGTGCGATGAGACTTTTTTTCATTCGAAGCTCTCCTAGCTAGTGTTGGGAATTCTTGTTCGCGGCGGCCGCCGCGCCTTGAATCACTTCCCCGGAGGAAGTTGACGAGGATTGTTCCATCCGTCCCGGGACAAGGCAAAGAATCGAGTTGAAAAGCCTCACAAATCTCCCTCGGTCCGTTGCTGTGGGGCAACAAACGAAAACGGGGCGCCGAAGCGCCCCGCTCTTTCACAATGCGGAAGACTAGAACGAGTGCCGCATGCCCAGCTGCAGGGCGCTCGCATCTTCGCCGGCACCGGTCGTCCAGCCGGTCGTGTAGCCGGCCGAGGACAGGCTCATGCGCGACTGGTCGCTGTTCTTCATGAACGCCGCGACGGCGTACAGCGCGGTGCGACGCGAGAAGTTGTAGAAGTACGCGGCGCCGAAGTGCGATGCGGAGGCGTCCTGCGTGGCCCAGGCGCTGCGCGCCTTGTCCTTCCCGTAGTTGTACACGCCGTACAGCACGTGGTTGCCGATCGTCCACGACGCGCCCAGGTGATAGGCGTCGGAATCCGTCGGGCCGGCGAAGCCGCGCATCAGGTCCATGTCGTGCGGATGAAGGTTGAGGCCGCCGAGGATGCCGGTGATCGCCGTCAGGTTGCCGCCGGTGGACACGATCAGGTTCTGGATATCCGCGGGCGTCAGGACCGGGTTCTCGTTTTCACGATGGTTCCACTGGGCGTAGACCTTGACGTTGCCGAAGCGAACCAGCCACCGAGGTTGAGCTGCTCGAGACCCGTCTTCTGCGTCGGCGTGCCGGCCGCCTGCGTGGCGTACGGGACGACGTTGGTGCGGTTGTAGCCGAGGCCCACACCCCAGTTCGAGGTGTTGTACTGCACGTTGGCGCCCATGAAGTCGTCGCCGTCCGTCGGCGGCGTTACGCGCTCGGTGCGGAGTCCTTCGGAGCCGCCGAAACCGTACATCAGCGAGAGGGTGAAGCCCTTCAGTTCGGCCCGGTACTGCAACGCGTTGTTGGCTCGGATCTGCGGCGTGTTGTATCCCTGACCGAACTGCAGCGCGGTCTGGTCGCCCAGCACCGAGTACTTGTTGATGATTTCGTAGCCCGGCGTGTACTGGCGGCCGCCGATGACGGCGCCGTACGGGGTCACCAGACCCGCATAGGCCTGGCGATCGAACAGCGCGGCGGCAGAGTTCACTGTAGTGATGCGACTGCAGCAGAGCGTTGTTGACTGCGTTCATCCCGCCGACCACGGCCGGAGCGAGCGACGGGGGCAGCGGAGTGACCAGCTTGACCCCCGGGCACACGGCGGTCGCGGTCGATCCCGCCGGACGGCACCAATAGACCGAATCGTTGTTGGTCACGCTGCCGGTGTCGATGCTGAACCGGCTTTCCAGTGTGAAGACCGCGCTGTACCCGCCACCGAGCACCTCCGTGCCGCGGATGCCCCAGCGCGAACCCTGCGAAATGCCGCTCGCGATGCGCGTCGAGCTCAAGTTGCCGACATCGAGGTACTCCACGCCGACGTCGACGATGCCGTAGAGGGTTACGCTCGACTGTGCAAAGGCGGTCGGGAACGCGAACGCGAGCGCGACGGCCAACAAGCTCTTACGCATGGGGTGTCTCTCCTGGCTCTTTTGGTTTTCGACGCGGGTTTGCCCGCGAACGGTGCGAGAATAGCTCCGTCATTCCGATGAGCGTTGGAGCGGACACAGAAGCCTCTTCGACGCGTCAGTTTTCCGCAACATGACCAAATCTCCCACAACTCCAGTCGACCAATTGATCGCCGCCGCCGATCGAGCGTTGCGCACGCTGGCCGCGACTCCGGTGGCGTCGCGACCGTCGCCCGCCGGTGGGTTGATCGAGCCCGACCCTCTCACCGGCGACGAAGCCAGGGAAGCGGCCGCGCTGATGCGCGTGAACCACGTCGGTGAGGTCTGCGCCCAAGCGCTGTACGACGCGCAGGCTCTTGTGGCGCGCAGTCCTGAACTGAGGGCGATGTTCGAGCAGGCCGCTCGCGAGGAGGCCGACCACCTTGCGTGGACGGAAGAGCGCATTCGTGCGCTGGGAGGCCGGACCAGCCTGCTCAACCCGCTCTGGTACGGAGGCGCCTTCGCGATCGGCCTGGCGGCCGCGCGCATCGGCGACCGCGCCAGCCTCGGATTCATGGCGGAGACCGAGCGTCAGGTCGAACAGCACCTGCAGGGACATCTCGATCGGCTTCCGGAGAGCGACGCGCCTTCGCGCGCGATCGTTGCCCAGATGAAGGACGACGAGGTGCGGCACGCCGACGCGGCCACGGCGCTCGGCGGAGTGGAACTGCCTCTGCCCGTCCGGATGGCGATGCGCCTCGCCGCACGCGTCATGACGCGAACCGCCCACTACATCTAGCCGGCGTTCTCCAGCGGACGCTCAGTCCTCGACGATCTCGACGCTGTGTGTGATCTCGGCGGTCTTCGCCAGCATGGCCGTTGCCGAGCAGTACTTCTCGTGCGACAACTGAACGGCCCGCAGCACGGTCTCGCGCTTCAGGTTGCGGCCACGGACGACGAACTTCATCGCGATCCGGGTGAAGACCTTCGGGTCGCTTTCGGCCCGTTCCGCCGACACCTCGACCTCGCAACCGCGAACGTCATGCCGCCCGCGCTTGAGGATCAGCACGACGTCGTAGGCCGTGCAGCCGCCGGTGCCCGCCAGCACCATCTCCATGGGTCGCGGAGCCAGGTTGTTCCCGCCGCCCTCGGGCGCGCCGTCCATGGCGACCAGGTGCCCGCTGCCGGTGCGGGAGACGAAACTCATCCCGTCGCCGGTCCACTTGACGCTGCATTCCACTGTCATCCCCTTCAAGGTCGCCGCGGTGGGTCCGAAATGTGACATCCCGAGCAGTCGCTCTAGTGGCCCCAAAGCCGGTCCGCCCGGCCGTAAGCATTTGAACGTAAAGGAAAAGCAGCTGGGCCGTGCGGAGGAGATTGTAAAACGGCCTGCTTTTCGACCTTGCAACGCAGCATTCCCGCTCGCATACTGCTTCTCGACGGGCGCTCTGGCGCCCAACCGATGTCTCCTCCACCCTCCTTTAGGTGGATTCGGCCCGGCCCTCCAGGACCGGGCCAATTTTTTTTGCGGCTTGCATCGCAACCCCTTGAGCGAATAGAATTTAAGGCTTTCCGCGCGCTTGCTGCCGGCGGGACCGACTCGCGTCGTCCCGCTTTGCAGGAAGGCCAATCCGGCCCGCGCGGAGTTCTGTCCGTCGATGATGCGGCGGTGCAAGAAGCACCGCCGATCGGTTGGCGGCACGGCGCCGAGGCGCCTTTGCCTGGATGAATGCCATGAAGACCTTTTCTGCCAAGCACCACGAAGTCAAGCGCGACTGGCACCTCGTCGACGCCAGCGACAAGGTGCTGGGGCGCCTTGCGAGCCAGATTGCGCTGCGTCTGCGCGGCAAGCACAAGCCCGAGTACACCCCGCACGTCGACACCGGTGACTTCATCGTCGTCGTCAATGCTTCCAAGCTGCGCGTGACCGGCAGCAAGGACGAGAACAAGATCTACTACCGTCACAGCGGCTATCCGGGCGGCGTGTACGAGACCAGCTTCGGCAAGATGCAGGACCGCTTTCCGGGTCGCGCGCTGCAGATCGCGGTCAAGGGCATGCTGCCGAAAGGCCCGCTCGGCTACGCGATGATCAAGAAACTGAAGATCTACGCGGAGGGCCAGCATCCCCACACCGCGCAGCAACCCAAATCGCTCGAGATCTGAGAGACGACATGATCGGCAATTACAACTACGGAACGGGTCGCCGCAAGAGCTCGGTCGCGCGTGTCTTCATGAAGCGCGGCAAGGGCGAGATCCTCATCAACGGCCGTTCGATCGACACGTACTTCCAGCGTGAGACGGGTCGCATGATCGCGCGCCAGCCGCTCGAACTGACGAACCACAAGGACACTTTCGACGTCCTGGTGAACGTGCACGGCGGCGGCGAGTCCGGCCAGGCCGGTGCCGTGCGCCACGGCATCACGCGCGCGCTGATCGACTACGACGCGACGCTGAAGCCCGTGCTGTCGAGCGCGGGCCTGGTGACGCGCGACGCGCGTGAAGTCGAGCGCAAGAAAGTCGGCTTCCGCAAGGCGCGTCGCCGCAAGCAGTTCTCGAAGCGCTAACGGTTGTTTCCGGGCAGCGCGACCCGTCGCGCTGCCCCAAGACTCCGAGGGCTTCGGCCGTCCGGTGTGCCCCCTTTCAGGGGATGCCGCGGGCGGCTCGGGCGTGGATGACCGAACATCGCCCGCCTATACTCGTCGCAGAACAAGAGGCCGCTCCGTAAGGCTTGCACGAGCGGCCTTTTCATTTGCCTGCTCCACCGCGACGGGTCATCGCGGCCGGAAGACGAGTCCCGATGAAGTGGAAGCTTTGGGTAAGCAATCTCTCGGTCAGCGGCCCTCGGGTCGCCGTCCGAACGCAGTTGCCCTGGCCGCTGCGCGCGCTGCTCGCCCTCATTGCGCTCTCACTGGCGTTCGCCGCAGGCCTCGCGTCGAGCGAGATCGTGCGCGGCGTCGGCCGGACGGAGCGCGCCGAGCAAGGCGCGGAGCCGGATCGCCTGAGGTCTCAACTGGCGCAGGCGCTCGCCGACCGCGACCGGGAAGCGGCCGCGGCGGTCAACTGGGAAAACCGACTGAAGGTCGAACGCTCGTCGCAGGAGCAGGTGCGGGTCCAGGTGAAGATGCTCGAAGACGAAAACGCGCGCCTGAAGGGCGACCTCGCGTTCTTCGAGAGCCTGCTGCCGATGCCCGTCGATGCAAAGGGCGTCGTGATCCGCAGTTTCCGTGTCCAGGCGGACGCCGAGCCGAGTTCGCTGCGGTATCGCCTGCTGGTGCAGCAGAGCGGGAAACCCGAGCGCGATTTTGTCGGCGAAGTGACCTTGACGATCAACCTGCAGGACGGCGGTCGATCCGCGGTCGTGCAGTTGCCCGATTCCGCGATGCCCAGCGCGGGCCCCGCGCCGCTGTCGTTCCGGCACTATCAGCGGCTCGAGGGTAACTTCCCGGTGCCCGCCGGCGCGACGGTGCGATCGGTCGTCGTGCGCATCCGAAGCGACGGCGAGACGCGCGCGCAGCAGACATTCACGATGTAGGAGGTGCGATGTTCGGAAACAAGACGCCCACGGCCCAGAAGACGATCGGCACGCTCATCGGAGCGGGCACCGTCGTGGAAGGCACACTGACCTACAGCGGCGGGCTGCGCATCGACGGCACCGTGAAGGGTGACGTGCGCTGTTCCTCCGGCGACGCATGCATGGTGGTCATCAGCGAGCACGGCAGGGTGGACGGAGAGGTACACGCGGCGCACCTCGTCGTCTCCGGCGCGGTGACAGGCCCGGTTCACGTCTCGCAATTGCTGGAACTTCAGCCCAAGGCGAGGATCACAGGCGATGTCCACTATCATGGCCTGGAAATCCATCAGGGCGCCGTGGTCGAAGGCCGGCTGATCTACGCCGCCGGCGGCGAGGGCCGGCCGGCATTGAAACTTGCAGCTGGCGGCACCACCTCCGAGACTTGAAAGTGGTCCGCCACGGGCGCTCGCCTTACCTATAATCGGTCCAAGCAATTTCCTGGAGAAACGGACATGAACGCTGCTGTCGAGATGCCGGCACCCCTGAACTTCACCGACGCCGCTGCCGCGAAGGTGAAGTCGCTGATCGACGAGGAAGGCAACCCGGAGCTCAAGCTGCGCGTCTTCGTGCAGGGCGGCGGTTGTTCGGGTTTCCAGTACGGCTTCACCTTCGACGAGGTCATCAACGAAGACGACGCCACGATGGTCAAGAACGGCGTCACGCTGCTCATCGACTCGATGAGCTACCAGTACCTGACGGGCGCCGAGATCGACTACAAGGAAGACCTCGAGGGCGCGCAGTTCGTGATCAGGAACCCGAACGCCACCACGACGTGCGGTTGCGGGTCGTCGTTCTCGGTCTGAAGCGGATCCAGTGAAGAAGGGGCGCCCTGGGCGCCCCTTTTTTTTCGCATGGCGCCCCGCGGTCAGGTCGCCGGATAGAGGGCGCCCAGCACCCGCGGACCCCGTGCCCCGGTCGCCGCCGGCACGTTGCCGGCCTCGCGGTGCAGGTGGCATCGGGCGAGCCAGGCGAATGCGAGCGCCTCGACCTGGTCACCGGCGACACCCAGCTCGTCGGCGGTTCGCACGGGGCGCGATGCGCCGAGCCGACGTTGCAGCGATTGCATCAACGTCGAGTTGCGCCCACCTCCCCCGCAGACAACGACATCCTCGGCCGTCGGTACCCAGCGCGCGATCGCGTCGCCGATCGTGCGCGCAGTAAGTTCCGTCAGCGAGGCGAGAACGACCCGGGCGTCGAGCTGCCGCGCACGCGCGACGCGGCGCACCCAGTCGAGCGTGAACAGATCCCTGCCCGTGCTCTTCGGCGGGGCCGCGGAGAAGTAAGCGTCGCTCATCAGCGTGTCGACGAGCTCTTCGTCGGGACGTGCCGTCGCTGCCAGCGCGCCTCCGGCGTCGAAGGCGGCATCGAAGTGCGCCGCCATCCAGCCGTCGATCAGCACGTTGCCCGGACCGGCGTCGAAGCCCATGACCCGCTCACCGTCGAGCGCGGTGACATTGCTGATGCCGCCGATGTTCACGACCGCACGCGGCCGGTCGCTGCCGAAGACGATGCGATGAAACGCCGGAACGAGCGGGGCGCCCTGGCCTCCGGCAGCGACGTCACGGCTGCGGAAGTCCGCCACCACGTCGATCCCGGTGAGCTCCGCGAGCAGCGCGGGAGCATTGAGCTGCACGGTGTAGCCGAGGTCGGGACGATGGCGCACCGTCTGGCCGTGCGCTCCGATCGCGCGGACGTCAGTGGATTTCAGCTTGCCGGTCTCGAGCAGCGACGTGACCGCCGCCGCATAGAGTCGTGCGAGGTCCTGTGCGGCCACGTGAGAGCGGTGGATCTCGTCGGCGCCGCTGGCGTTCAGTGCGAGCAGCTCGGCACGCAAGGCCGGCGGCATCGGGGTGTGGACATGCGCGAGCGAGAATGGCGCGCGCGGCGCGCAGTCGGCGAGGACGGCATCCACGCCGTCGAGGCTGGTGCCGGTCATCAGGCCGATGAAGAGTTCCCGAGCGCCGTTCACGGAGCCGCTCGGCGGCGACATGCGGCGTCAGCGTGCCGCGGACTGGGCCACGGTGACGCGCTCGAGCAGGGCGAGTTGCTCGCGCAGCGGCGTTGCGGCTTCACGGAACGCCGCCAGCCGGGCGGTTGGCAGTGGATCGGCGCCCGGCAGGGATGCCGTCATCGGATTGACCTGGGCCCCGTTCTTCTTGATCTCGAAGTGCAGGTGCGGCCCGGTGGTCCAGCCCGTCATTCCGACGGTGCCGACGAGGTCGCCCTGGCCGACCCGTGCACCGTTGCGCATGCCCGGCCCGATCTTCTGGAGGTGCGCGTACAGGGTCGAGTGCTTGGCGTCGTGCTGGATCTCGACCACGTTGCCGTAGCCGTTCATCCAGCCCGAGAACTTCACCGCACCGGCGGCCACCGAGCGGATGTTCGTGCCCATTGGCGCCGCGTAGTCGACCCCGCGGTGCGCGGCGTCGTATCCAAACACCGGGTGCGAGCGGCTCGCGCTGAAGCCCGAGCTGACCCGCGTGTACTCGAGCGGCGAGCGCAGGAAGCCGCGCTTCGTGCTGCGTCCGTCCAGCGCAAAGAAGCTGCCTCCCTTGCTGCCGTCGTCGTGCCAGTAGGCGTCGACGCGCTTGCCCGCATTGACGAACTCGACCGCCAGCAGGCGACCGGGCCGAACGTATTCGCCCGACGCATAGAGCGCCTCGTAGATCACCCGGAAGGAGTCGCCCCGCCGCAGGTCGCGGTGGAAGTCGACTTCGCTCTCCAGGGCATCGACCATCTGCTGGGCCACCGAGTCCGGCACGCCGGCCTCGTCGGTGGCTCCGAACAGCGAAACGCGGACCTCGCCGGACCGCAGTTCAATGCGCCGCTCGAGCGCGACGTCGGCTTCCGAAACCTGGAAACCGTTGCTGGTGCGCTGCACGGTCAGGATCCGGGTCGTGCCCGGCATCGCGTCGGTATCGCCGCCGAGATAGACCTTCAGCCAGTTCAGGTCGCCGTCGGCGGTCGCATTGGCCTGCAGGAAACGTCCGGGCGCGAGCTGCACGAGCGGCCGCGCGGCGCGATCGCTGCGCAGGAAGGCCAGCGCGGCGCTGTCCCGCACTTCGAGGCGCTCGAGCAAGGTGGCCAGCGTGTCGCCCCGCTCGACGCGAGCCTCGCGGACGAAGTTGCCTGGTGCCTTGAGAAGTTCCTCGACCTGCTCGACGATCGACGGCGCGGCTACCACCTCGACGATGGGGCGAGGCTGCAGTCCGTCGAGATCGAGGGCCACGGGCGCCGCGGCGATGGCAGCGATGGCCGCCGACAGGGGCAACAGCGAAGCGATCGCGCCGAACTCGATGCGCGCGCGCGTGGCGCGATCGATGCGACGCCACCGACGTGCAAGCACCCGGAACCCGAGGCGTGCATCGGCCGCAAGAGAACGCAATCGATTGGCTAGAATCGCAATCGGCATCGGAAGAGTCGGAAGAGAATCGGAAGAATCGGAAGAACGGTGGGATGAAAGCGCACCCGGGGGTGCGCTTTTTCATGGAGCCGCGAGTATATCTGGCTCGGGACCCGCCTTCGACGCTTTGAATCGGGGAATACATGACTGCCGCGGTAGGGAATTACACGATCTCACCCGACGTCGAGCGGGCACTGGCCCTCGTCAAGCGCGGCTGTGACGAGCTGCTGATCGAGGCCGAGTTCGCACAGAAGTTGGCGCGCTCCGCCGCCACCGGCACTCCTCTCCGGTGCAAGCTGGGCCTGGACCCCACGGCTCCCGACATTCACCTCGGGCACACGGTGGTCCTGAACAAGCTGCGGCAGCTGCAGGACCTCGGCCACACCGTCATCTTCCTGATCGGCGACTTCACGTCGATGATCGGGGACCCCTCCGGCCGCAACACGATGCGCCCCCCGCTGTCACGCGAAGAGATCGAAACCAACGCGCGGACGTACTTCGAGCAGGCCGCGCTGGTGCTCGACCGCGAGAAGACCGAGATTCGCTATAACTCGGAGTGGTCCGAGCCGCTCGGTGCCGCGGGCATGATCAAGCTCGCTGCGAAGTACACGCTCGCGCGACTGCTCGAGCGCGACGACTTCGCAAAGCGCTTCCGTGACGGCGTTCCCATCGCGATGCACGAGCTGCTGTACCCGCTGATGCAGGGCTACGACTCGGTCGCGCTGAAGTCCGACATCGAACTCGGCGGCACCGACCAGAAGTTCAACCTGCTGGTCGGCCGCGAACTGCAGCGTCATTACGGGCAGGAGCCGCAGTGCATCCTGACGATGCCGCTGCTCGAGGGCCTCGACGGCGTCGACAAGATGTCGAAGTCGAAGAACAACTACATCGGCATCACCGAGGCGCCGTTCGAGATGTTCGGCAAGGTGATGTCCATTTCCGACGCGCAGATGTGGCGCTGGTATGACCTGCTCTCGATGCGCAGCAACGAGGAGATCGCGGCGCTGAAGCAGCAGGCGGCCGAAGGGCGCAATCCGCGCGACATCAAGGTCCTGCTCGCGAAGGAGATCATCGCGCGCTTCCACTCGGAGCGCGACGCGGACCAGGCCGAGTTCGAGTTCCTTTCGCGCTTCAAGTTCGGCGCGATTCCGGACGACATGCCGGAGTGCACGGTGGACGCAGACACGGACGGTGGCGTCGCCATTGCGGCGCTGCTGAAGCAGGCGGGCCTGGCGCCGTCGACCAGCGAGGCGATCCGCAACGTCGAGCAGGGTGGCGTGAAGGTCGGCGGCGAGAAGGTTGGCGACCGGGGGGCGCGACTCGGTGCGGGCACCTACGTGGTGCAGGTGGGCAAACGCAAGTGGGCGCGCGTCACCGTGAAGTGATCCGCCGGAGCGTGAGCGACGGACTGCCCCGCGGGATCGTTCCGATTCGACGGCGTGGCCTGTTCGCAGGGGCCGGGGCCGCCTTGTCGAGTAATGCAAAGACCGGCCCACGAGCCACGCGCAGTATGTTCATGATGACGCCTGTGTGAATCATCCCGCGGGCGAAGAAGGGACAAGCGATATGAGCGACAGCAAGACAGATTTCGGCGCGGCCTATTGGTCGCAGAGCCTGAGCGAAGTGGACAAGGAAGTGGCTCGCCTGGCGACGATCTGCAACGTCCGGTTGCTCGATCCCGGCGTCATCGAGCGCGTACTGGCCAATGACGCGACCGTCTGCGGCACCAGCAACCCGATGGCCTTCGAGAAACTGCGCAACGTCCTGATGATGCATTACGCCGTGCGCACGCGCGCCGTGGACCAGATCGGGCACACGGGCGCGGACGCCCTGATGAAGGAGATTCTCGAAGACCTGCGGAAGAAGTTCGGCGACCGGCTGGGCGGTCCCCCCGCGGTCAAGTAGCCGGCGAACAACGCCGATTTCCCCGCCGGGCCAAGCCCGACCCGGCAGTCAGCGTCCGCTTCCGCGCGTCGATCCATCCGGCGCGCCGGACGCTGCGCCAGCGCAAGTCCCAAGCCTGCTGTCCAGATTGGATAAGACTGCGCGCAGTGTGCGGTGCAGCATGGCGGATACGGCGATCCGATCGGGTTCGCCACTTCGGCCCCGAGTCCGAATCAATGTCTCCGAGGCCGGCCTGGCGCCCGCGCTCCGATCCCCGCTGCACGGACCGAACCGAATTCAACCAAGGTGCAAGCAATGGACATCGGCCACCAACTGGCACGCAGCCAGGACATTTCCACGAAGGTCTCGCTGGTCTTCCGCAAACGCGCCGAGGTGGCGCAGCGCAACCTGAGCGATGCACTGAGGAAGGCGTACGAAGAAAGCGGCGTCGGGCACGTGAAGCCCGACGTGCAGTCGGCGGCGCAAGGCTGGACCGACTGGGTTTCGTACGCGGTCGACGCCGCGCAGCGCTCGGTGCTCTTCCTCGACACGATGCGCCAGCGCGGCAACAACTACCTGCAGCACGTCGCTGAAGGCCAGCCGCCGCTGCTGCACTTCGACCACGAGACCGTGATGGACGGGCGCAAGCTGGCGCGCCCCGTCAACTACGCGCTGCTGAAGATCACGCCGCCGGCAGGCGTGACCATCGATCCGAAGCGGCGTCCCTACGTGATCATCGACCCGCGGGCCGGCCACGGCCCGGGCATCGGCGGCTTCAAGGACGACTCGCAGGTGGGCGTCGCGCTGCGCGAGGGCCACCCGGTCTACTTCGTGATCTTCTTCCGCGACCCCGAGCCGGGCCAGACGTTGCTCGATGTCTGCGAAGCCGAGAAGCAGTTCGTGCGCAAGGTGCGCGAACTGCACCCGGACAGCCCGAAGCCGGCGATCATCGGCAACTGCCAGGGCGGCTGGGCCGCGATGATGCTGGCCGCGGCCGACCCGGACGACACCGGTCCGATCGTGATCAACGGCGCGCCGATGTCGTACTGGGGCGGTGCGTGGCAGGAGGGCGCGGGCGACAACCCGATGCGCTATGCCGGCGGCAACCTCGGCGGCACCTGGCTGTCGTCGATGACGGCCGACCAGGGCAACGGAGTATTCGACGGCGCCTACCTCGTCGAGAACTTCGAGAACCTGAACCCGGCCAACACCTTCTGGGACAAGTACTACAACCTGTACGCCAACGTCGACACCGAGCCCCCGCGCTTCCTGGAATTCGAGCGCTGGTGGGGCGGCTTCTTCCTGATGAACCGGGAAGAGATCGAGTGGATCACCCAGAACCTGTTCGTCGGCAACAAGCTGTGGACGGGCGAGACGAAGATGAAGGGCGGCAAGGCCTTCGACCTGCGGGACATCAAGGCGCCGATCGTCCTGTTCGCGTCGATGGGCGACAACATCACGCCGCCGCAGCAGGCGTTCAACTGGGTCGCGGACGTCTACGGCTCGACCGACGAGATCAAGGCCCGCGGCCAGGTCATCGTCGGCCTGCTGCACGAGGACATCGGCCACCTCGGCATCTTCGTGTCCGGCAAGGTCGCGAAGAAGGAACATGCGCAGATCGTGTCGGTGCTGAAGTCGATCGAGGCGCTCACGCCCGGGCTGTACGCGATGGCCATCAAGGAACACGTCGGGCGCGGCGGCAAGACGGAGTACGAAGTCGAGTTCACGGAGCGATCGCTCGAAGAGGTCGCGGCCCGCGCCAACCGCTTCGGGCGCGTCGACGAAAAGCCGTTCGAGGCCGTGGCCGCCATCTCGGACTTCAACCAGCGCGCCTACGAACTGTTCATGCAGCCGTTCGTTCAGGCCACCTCGAACGAGTTCACGGCGAAGCTGCGTCGCCAGTTCCATCCGCTGCGCTGGCAGCGCTGGATGCTGTCGGACCTCAACCCCTGGCTGGGCTGGGTCGCGCCGGCCGCCGAGATGGTGCGCGCGCAGCGCCGGCCGGCGGAGAAGGGCAACGCGGCGTCGAAGCTCGAGAAGGTCGCAGCCGCCGCCATCAGCGCCTCGCTCGAGTACTACCGCGCGATGCGCGATGCGAGCAGCGAAGCGCAGTTCTTCCAGACCTACGGCAACGTGTTCTCGCTCTACATCGCCGACAAGGAGGAGGCTGAAGCCAAGGGAGAACTGGTCGCCGAAGGGCGCGAACTGCCTTTCGTGAAAGAGGCCCTGGCGTCGATGGCCGAGGGCGGCTATGCGGAAGCCGTTGCACGGGTCGCGTGCCTGCTGGCGCGCAAGGGCGAGCCGCTGATGCTGTCAAGACTGCAGATGAAGCAGCAACTGATCAAGGAGTACGGCGACCTGCTGCCGAAGATGACGCCCGACGAGTGGCGTCGGGTCCGGGGCGAGCAGGAGATCATCGTGCGCTACGAGCCCGAACGCGCGCTCGCGACGTTGCCCGAGCTGCTGAAGACCCCCGGCGACAGGGAGCGGCTGGCCACGCTGGCGCGCGCGCTGATGGCCGACGAACGCGTGCAGCGTCGCTCCGAGGAGCAACTCGCGATGATCGACAGGATCGGCACCACGCTGAAAGGCAAGCGCGCAAACGGCGGGCCGGTGGCGAGGAAAGTGAAGGCGCGCGCGTCCGTGCCCGCCGCGCGCAAGACCGCAGCCAGGCGCCGGGCACGCAAGTGAGGTCATGATGGATCAACGAGCACACGAGAAATACCAGCGGCTGATCGACTTCTGCCAGGCACTGCCGCCGACACCGACGGCGGTGGCCCACCCCTGCGACGAAAGCTCGCTGCAGAGCGCGGTGGACGCCGCCAAGCTGGGCCTGATCGCGCCGATCCTGGTCGGCCCGAAGGACAAGATCGAAGCGGTGGCGAAGAAATTCGGCATCGACATCAGCCCGTATCCGATCGTCGAAGCGGAGTACAGCCAGGACTCGGCCGCGAAGGCGGTCGAGCTCGTCCGGCTGGGCAAGGCCGAAGCGTTGATGAAAGGGAGCCTGCACACCGACGAACTGATGGCGGAGGTCGTCAAGCGCGACACGGGACTGCGCACCGCGCGTCGCGTCAGCCACTGCTTCGTGATGGACGTGCCCTCCTACGCGGAGACGCTGATCGTCACCGATGCCGCCGTGAACATCGCGCCGACGATGGAGGACAAGGTCGACATCATCCAGAACGCGATCGATCTCGGCCATGCGCTGCGGTTTCCCGAAGTCCGCGTGGCGATCCTGTCCGCAATGGAAACCGTCAATCCGAAGGTGCCGTCGACCGTCGAGGCCGGAGCGCTCTGCAAGATGGCCGACCGTGGCCAGATCACCGGAGCGCTGGTCGACGGCCCGCTCGCGCTCGACAACGCGATCAGCCTCGAGTCGGTGAAGATCAAGAAGATCGACTCGCCGGTGGCGGGCCGCGCCAACGTGCTGGTCGTGCCCGACCTCGAGGCCGGCAACATGCTGGCCAAGAGCCTGTCGTTCCTGGCGGGCGCGGATGCAGCCGGCATCGTGCTCGGCGCGCGCGTTCCGATCATCCTGACGAGCCGCGCCGACTCGGTGATGACCCGCCTCGCGTCGTGCGGCGTGGCGGTGCTGGTCGCCCACGCGCGCAAGGAGGCCGCGAACAAGGCGGTGGCCGCATGACCGACGCCATCGTCGTACTGAACGCGGGCTCGTCGAGCTTCAAGTTTTCCCTGTTTTCAGTTTCGGGGCAGGACCTCTCGCTCGTCGCTCGGGGCCAGGCCGAAGGCTTGTACACGTCGCCGCGCTTCGTCGCGAAGAGCGACAGCGGCGAGGTGATCGAAGAGAAGAAGTGGGGCGACGGGGTCGCTCTCGGGCACGAGGGCGCGCTCGATCATCTGATCGGCTTCCTGCGCGGGCGTTCCGACGGCTACAAGCTGGTCGGCGTGGGACATCGCGTCGTGCACGGCGGTCTCGAGTACTCGCGCCCGGCGCGAATGACCGAAGCCGTGCTGAAGGCGCTGGAGAAGTACATCCCGCTCGCGCCGCTGCACCAGCCGCACAACCTCGCGCCGATCCGTGGCCTGATGCAGCGCTCGCCCGACCTGCCGCAGGTGGCGTGCTTCGACACCGCGTTCCATCGCACGCAGCCGCCGGTCGCGCAGGCGTTCGCTCTGCCGAAATCGATCACCGACCGCGGGGTCGTGCGTTACGGCTTTCACGGGCTTTCGTACGAATACATCGCGAGCGTGCTGCCGCAGGTGGATCCGAAGGCCGCGGCGGGCAAGGCCGTCGTGCTGCACCTCGGCAACGGTTCGAGCATGTGCGGGATGTCGGCATGCCGCAGCATGGCGAGCACGATGGGTTTCACGGCGGTCGACGGCCTGCCGATGGGCACGCGCTGCGGCAATCTCGACCCGGGCGTCGTCCTGTACCTGATGGACGAACTGAAGATGGACGTGCGTGCCGTCGAGAAGCTGATCTACCAGCAGTCCGGACTGCTCGGCGTGTCGGGCATTTCGAGCGACATGCGTGCGCTGCTGGCGAGCCCGGAGGCCGGCGCGAAGCAGGCAATCGACCTGTACGTCTATCGCATCGGCCGCGAACTCGGCTCGCTCGCGTCCGCGCTGGGCGGCCTCGACGCGATCGTGTTCACCGCCGGCATCGGCGAGAACAGCGCCGAGCTGCGCGAGCGGGTCTGCCGCGATGCCGCCTGGCTGGGTCTCGACTTCGATCCCGACGCCAACCGCACCGGCGCACAGTGCATCAGCCGGCCGGGCAGCCGCGTCGGCGCGTTCGTGGTGCCGACCAACGAGGAACTGATGATCGCCCGCCACACGCGCGCCGTGCTGGCGTTGCCTTCGAAGGAACGGACGCCATAGCGCGACGAATTGCCGTCGCGCTGCGTGTCCGGAGCGACGGCCTCAACGAGGATTCAGCATGACCGTCAATGATCCCCGCCCGATCCTCCAGGGCAAGAAGGCGCTCGTCGTCGGCATTGCCAACGACTCCTCGATCGCCTATGGCTGCGCGAAGGCGTTTCGCGAGGTGGGCGCCGACGTCGCCATCACCTACCTGAACGAAAAGGCGCGGCCGCACGTCGAGCCCCTGGCCAAGGAAGTCGAAGCGCAGATCTTCCTGCCGCTCGACGTCAGCGTCCCGGGGCAACTCGAGGCGGTGTTCGACGCCGTCCGTCGCACCTGGGGCCGGCTCGACGTCCTCGTGCACTCGATCGCCTTCGCGCCGAAGGACGACCTGCAGGGCGGGCTGCTGAACTGCTCGGCCGAGGGGTTCTCGAAGGCGATGGACGTCTCGTGCCACTCGTTCGTCCGCATGGCGAAGCTGGCCGCGCCGCTGATGACGGACGGCGGGACGATGTTCGCGATGAGCTACTACGGCGCGAACAAGGTCGTGGCGAACTACAACGTGATGGGGCCGGTGAAGGCGGCGCTCGAGGCGTGCTGCCGTTACCTCGCGTTCGAACTCGGCGGGCAGAACATCCGGGTGCACGCGATTTCGCCCGGGCCGCTGAAGACGCGCGCAGCATCCGGGTTGAAGGACTTCGAAACGCTGCTCAACGAGGCGGCGCAGCGCGCGCCGCTCGGCGAACTGGTCGACATCATGGACGTCGGCTACACCTGCGCGTTCCTGGCAACTCCTTACGCGAAGCGGCTGTCCGGCTCGACGCTGTACGTCGACGGTGGCGTGAACATCGTCGCCTGAGCAAGGCGCCCGCGCACCGGATCGGGCGGCCGGAGGCTAAGGTGGCGCCGCGTCCTGCGCGTCCCGGCCGCGCCGGCGGCTGAACGCCACATACGGCACGAGCGTCAGTGCCGAGATCACGAGATAAGCAAACACCGTGGCGACGACGCCGGTCGGCGCCGAGTTCAGCGTCGCCACCAGCAGGGCCAGTCCCGGATTCCGCGCCGCGGCGCAGATGCCGACGGCCGTGCGCGTCGCGTGGTGCGGGCCTCCCAGCGCGTGGCCGGTCAGCGCGGCCAGCGCGGTCAGGGTCACGATCGCGATCGCCGCGCCTGTCCGCGTGGCGAGGATCATCGGCGCGATGTCGATCATCACCATTGCCAGCAGCACGACCAGCAGAAGCGTGGCGAGCCGCCTGGTCCACGGTTCGCAGCGTGCAGTGAGTTCCGGCGCGAGCCGTCGCACCGCGATGCCGACCCCGAGCGGTAGCAGCTGCGCGATGAAGACCTGCCGCGCGACTTCGCGCGGGTCGAGGCTCGCCTGGCCGCTGTAGAGGTGGTTCAGCGCGGCGATCGACAACGGCAGGGACACCACCGCGAGCGTCGCCACGAGGATCTGCAGTGCCGGGGCGAACGCGCGATGCCCGCCTGCCCCCAGAGAGCGCCGCAGGGCCACGGGCGCGCCGGGGGAAATCGCCATCAGCACTATGCCGATCTCGACGCCGCGCGGCAGGTCGAAGGCGCGCACCAGCACGAGCGCGAGCACCGGCACCGCCACCAGCACTGCGAACAGCCCGCGCAGCAGCAGCCCCGGGTGCTGCAGCACCCAGCGGAACTCGCGCGGGACGATGCCGAGCCCGAGATCGAACATCACGGCGAACACCGTCGCCGCCGCGATGAGCGTCAGCAACTGCTCGGGGATCGGGCCGGTGATGGGCATCCGCGGTCAGGCTCCCGCCGCATGCGTCCCGATGGCGGCGTCACGGAACGGTCGCTGGAGCGGCGATGGCGGATGCCACCAGCAGCCGTTCATCGTCGACGGAGACGTCCTGCATTTCGGTCTGCAGATTGGGCAACCCGTCGACGCAGCCGCGTTCCAGGTCGTACTTCCATCCGCATCCGCCGCAGGTGAGCACTCGCCCCGAAAGCAACGCCGTTGAAAGCGACCGGCTGCACCTCAGGCAGAGGTCGCCGATGGCGACGACCCGCCCGCCGACGTTTGCCAGGAGGAGATCAGACGGGCCGACCGTCACCCGCATCGAGGATCCTGCCGGCAACTGCGATAGCGATCCAACCTCCACGAAGCCTGCCGTGTCGGACGCAAGCGGCGCTTCCCCGTCGTTTCGCTCTCCCATCGTTTCTCATCCCGTGAGGATCCGGCGCTCTTCCCGCGCCGGCGGACTATGTGACCATCCGCCGTTCCGGTGCACCTGTCTTTGCCCTTCTTGACACGTGGTGAAGCGCAGTCGCGGACACGTCCGTCTGACCTCCGAGGAACGGCACAGACCTGTCTAGAATTGCGAATCGCTGAAGGTCCACAACCTGGAACCGCAATTTCCTTCAAATCTGCACCCACGCAGAACTGCAAAGGGACTTACGTTGGATATGCGTAGTACGGGCGCCCCGGTGTCCGCAACCCGGAAGATGGCCTCGACTCAGCGCGTAGCAGGGTTTGTCGCCCTGCCGCAACTGATCCGGCAACTCGGGGGCGACGCCGAGGCCCTGCTGGTCGGAGCGGGACTCGAGCCTTCCGCGCTCTCCCATCCCGACAACCGGGTTTCGTTCACGGCATTGGCCACCCTGCTCGACCGGGCCGCCAGCAGCACCGGCTGCGCGCACTTCGGCCTCCTGGCCGGGCGACTGTTCCATCTGTCCGACATGGGGCTCGTCGGTGAACTCGTTCGCAATTCGCCCACCGTCGGCGCGGCCCTCGAGGCGCTCACCGTTCATCAACACCTGAACAGTGAAGGCGGACTCGCGTTCCTGCTGAAGCGCGGGGATTACGTCGATCTTGGCTACGCGACGTATCACCCGGCGGCCCTGGGCTTCACGCACATGCACGACGCCGCGCTGGCGGCCGCGATGAACATCATGCTCGAACTGTGCGGGCCGACCTGGAAGCCGTACGAGGTGTTCCTGCCCCACGCGAAACCTCGCGATGTCGCCCAGCACCGTGCATTCTTCAAGGTCGTGCCGCGGTTCGACGCCGAGTTCAGCGTCCTGCGGTTTCCGGCGAGGGACCTCGCGCGCACGGTGCCCAACGCCGATCTGCAGGCACATCGCCGCTGCGAGCAGGCCGCCCAAAACGCGGGCGCGCCGGAGTTCATGCAGCAGGTCTATCGCGGACTGAGGCGGCTGATGCTGGAGAACCGTCACTCGGGAGACGACCTGGCCCAGATGCTGTCGATCCATCGCAGGACCCTCAACCGCCGCCTTAAGGCCGAGGGCACGACGTTCCAGCGCGTGCTCGACGAGGTTCGTTTCGACATCGCCCGGGACCTGCTGTCGAACTCCAACGCCCACCTCGACGACATCGCGGCGACACTCGGCTACGCTGCGGTCACGCCGTTCATGCGCACGTTCCGGCGCTGGTCCGGGACGACGCCCGGTCAGTGGCGACGCAGCGTTCGCAATGGAAAGAGCGAGACGACCGCCTGAACGCGGGCTTCGAGGAGTGCCGATTCGCCCCTGCGCTCGCTCAAGGCACCGCTTCGACGGAGGGCGGGCTGTCCAGATTTGCTAAGACGCGCCCGGGGGGCGCGGTCACCATCGGCCGAGACGGGGAAGGAGCGCCCAAGCGCGCTGTCGACCATGAATCGAATGACGAATACGAGGTGCGGCGACTGCCGCACACCAGCAACGGCCGCGATGGCGCTGCGCGCCATGGCGGCGGCGGGACTGGCGGCCGGGCTGCTCGCGCCGGGGCCGGCGGCCGCATCGTTCCTCAGCGGCGAAGCGATGGACACGGCCGCCAATGTATTGGCCTGGGTCGTGCTGGTGCTCGTGCCGGTCATCGGGATCACGCTGTTCTGGATGGTTCACGTGATCCCGGAGAAGATCGCGCACAAGAACCACCACCCGCAGCGCAAGGCCATCCAGACCCTGTGCCTTCTCTCGCTGGTGTTCGGCGGGATGCTGTGGCCGTTCGCCTGGCTTTGGGCCTACACGAAGCCGGTCGGCTACAAGCTCGCGTATGGCACCGAGATGCACGAGGACTATTTCATCGAACTCGGTGACAGGTGGCGGAAGGGTGAACTGCCCGCGGCGGAGCTTCGGCAATTGCACGCCGAACTCGATGCCGTGGAGGCGCGGGGCGCCCTGACGCCCGCGCTGCGGTCGCTGCGCGATGAGCTTGCGACGGGCACGAAGCCACCGATTGAAGCGGCATCGGTCGCCGCCGTCCCGGCCCGGAGTGCGTGATGGAAGTCCTGCTGCTCGCCATCTACGCCGCCATCGTCTGGTTCATCTTCATCAAGATGAAGTGGCTGCCGTGGACCACGGCCACCCAGGTCATCGTCGTCATCATTCCGGTCGTCGCGCTGACGGCCCTGGTGCTTGCGCTCAACGTCGTCGCGCCATCGAGTGCCGACGTGCGCGTGATCAAGTACGTGATCAACATCGTGCCGCAGGTGCGCGGCCGCGTGATCGAAGTGCCGATCGAGCCGAACCGGCTGGTGAAGAAGGGCGACGTGCTGTTCCGCATCGACCCGACGCCGTATCAGCTGACGGTCAAGTCGCTGGAGGCGCAACTGGCGAGCGCCGTTGCCGGTTCGAGGGAACTCGGTGAGCAACTGATCGGCGCGCAGGGCAAGGTCGTCGAGTCGCGCGGAGCGATCCAGCAGAGCGAAGCGAAGATCCGGGAAGTGCAGACCCGGCTCGACCTGGCCCGGACGCGCGTCGCGCAGAACAGGGAACTGGTGGCCACCGGGGCCGGCGACCGGTTCGCTCTGGAGAAAGCCCAGACCGACCTCGCCGAACTGGAAGCCCAGCTCGAAACGGCGCGCGCGTCCGCCGCGCAGGCTCGCGCCGCCGAGACGCAGGCGCTGGCGGGCGAGCGCCAGCTCAAGGAGCGCAGCAAGGGCACGTTCAACGACGAGTACGCGCCGGTCGCGAACATCCGCGCGCAGCTGGCCAACGCCAAGTGGGAACTCGAGCAGACGACGGTGCTGGCCCCGGCCGACGGCTACCCGACCAACGTCCAGCTGCGTCCAGGCTCGTTCACGACCGCGTTCCCGATCACGCCCGCGATGACGTTCGTCGAGCAGAAGTACCAGATCGTCGCTCTCTACCACCAGAACGAGCTGCAGCTGGTCGAGGAGGGCAACGCGGCCGAGTTCACCTTGAAGGCGCACCCGGGTCGCGTCATCAAGGCAAGCGTGGAATCGATCGTGTGGGCGCAGGGGCAGGGCCAGGTCGCCAACACGACGCAGTTGCCGATGACCGGCGTGGGGCCGATGCCGCCGGGGCGTTTCCCGGTTCGGCTTACCGTTGCGGAACGGGACGCCGACCTCTTCC
This sequence comes from uncultured beta proteobacterium, assembly GCA_963841815.1. Classification (GTDB taxonomy): domain Bacteria; phylum Pseudomonadota; class Gammaproteobacteria; order Burkholderiales; family Burkholderiaceae_F; genus JAOUJD01. Next base: position 37,783 of record CAWJEE010000014.1, read on the forward strand.
TGCCAGCCGGCGCGCTTGGCAACGGGGCGATCTACACGGAGCACGGCAAAGCGATCCAGATTCTCCGCATGGTGTTCCTGCGGATTGGCGCCAAGCTCGACTACCTCATCCTGAAGCTGCACTGATCTGATGCGCATCTCGCTCGCGGCCCTGATGGCGCCGATCGCGCTCGCGGTGGCGGGCTGCGCATTGCAGTCGCCGCCGGCGCCGAAGGACATCCAGGCGCAGTCGATGCAGAACGTGAAGGTGCCGGAGAAGTGGGCGTCGCCGGGCGGTGACGACGGCGCCGTGGCCAATGCCTGGCTGGCTTCCTACAACGACCCGCAACTCGACGCGCTGGTGCGCGAGGCGCTCGCCTACAACGCGGACCTGCGGGTCGCCGCTGGTCGCATCGAACAGGCGGCGGCCTACGCGAAGCTCGCGGGCGCGACGATCTATCCCGCCGTCGACCTGCTGGCCCACGGCGGCGGGAAGATGGGTGGCGACAGCTCGGGCGTGAGCGGCGTCGGCCTCTTCGCGAACTGGGAACTCGACATCTGGGGCCGTGTACGTTCGCAGGCGGCGGCAGGAAGCGCCCAGTACGAGTCCGTTCAGTCAGATGCGGAGTACGCGCGGCAGTCGATCGCCGCGATGGTGGCGAAGAGCTGGTTCCTCGCAACCGAAGCGCGCATGCAGCGCGCCACGGCAGACGAGATCGTGCGCGCGTCGGAGCAATATCTCGGCCTCGCGCGCGACCGCCTGCGCATCGGCAGCGGCGACGAGTACGACGTGGTGATGGCGCAGGCCAGCCTCGACACCTATCGCGACGCCGCGCGTCAGCTGGCGCTGGCGCAGCAGCAGGCGGTGCGGGCGATCGAGACGCTGGTCGGCCGCTATCCGGCCGCAACGCTCGACGTGCCTGCCGCTCTCTCGGCGAAGCCGCCGGCGGTGCCGGTGGGACTGCCTTCGGAACTGCTCGAGCGGCGGCCGGACGTGATCGCCGCGGAGCGTCGCGTCGCCGCGGCCTTCAACAATGTGGCCGAAGCGAACGCCGCGCGCCTGCCGAAGATCGGGCTGACGGCAAGCCTTTCGAGCATCTCGAGCGACGTGTTCGTGCTGAAGGACCAGAACTACCCGGTGTTCAGCCTCGGCGCCAACCTGGCCGCGCCGATCTTCCACGGTTGGGCACTGCAGGCGAACGTCGAAATCCGCACCGCCGAGCAGAAGATCGCGATCGCGGACTACGGACGCGTGGCAGCGCGCGCGTTCTCGGAGGTCGAGTCCGCGCTGTCCGCGGCATTTGCCGCCGACGAACGCGAGCGTATCCTCGGCAGCGCCGTGGCGAGCAATGCGCGCGCCGTGGAGCTCGCGCAGACGCGCCTGCGCGTCGGCTCGGGCGACCAGCGCGCCGTGCTGCAGCAGAGCGTCGCGCTGTACGCGGCGCGAACTTCCCTCGTGAAAGTCCAGGCGGACCGCCTAGTCCAGCGCGTGAACCTCAACCTTGCGCTCGGCGGCGGTTTCGATCCCCGTCCGACGTCGCCGGCGACCGGCGATGCCAGCCCGCAGACCAGCGCGACCGCGCAATAGCGATACGCGTCGCAGCGCCGAACTACGAATTCACCCCGTGAGGAGTTCCATGAAGTCGTTTGCAAGCAAAGCTGCCGTCATCACGGCGTGTGCGGCGCTGCTCGCCAGCACCGCCTTGGCGCAGCAAGTCGTCTATCCCGCCAAGGGCCAGTCGCCCGACCAGCAGAAGAAGGACGAATACGAGTGTCACCAGTGGGCGGTGCAGCAGACGGGCTACGATCCGACCAAGGCGGCTGCGGCGCCGGCCGCGGCTCCGAAGCCCGCCACCACGGCGACCGGCACGACACCGGGCGCGGGAGCACGCGGCGCCGCGCGCGGTGCGGTCGTCGGTGAAGTGGTCGGAGGCGATGCAGGCGCCGGCGCGGCGGCCGGCGCGGCCGTCGCACGAAGCTCGAGCCGCAAGCAGAACGCGGCGCAGGCCCAGCAGTCGCAGCAAAGTGCACAGCAGGCGCAGTCGTCGCAGCAGGCGACCTACGGCAAGGCGCGCGCGGCGTGCCTCGAGGGTCGCGGTTACACGGTCAAGTGATGCATCCCAGCGAATGGAGAGCGGCATGAACATGAGTCGATTCGAGGCGACTGGCAGTCGCACGCGGACCGCTTGGTCCGCCCTGGTTGCCGTCGGCATGGCAGTCCTGTTTTCCGCGACGGCGCTCGCGCAGGCGCCCGCTGCGGCGGGTGGCGCGGCGCCGCCGGCCGCGGGCGACCTCACCCAACTGGTCGGGCGGATCGCGCTGTACCCCGACGACCTGGTCGCGATCATCCTGCCGGCCGCGACGAGCCCGCTGCAGATCGTCCAGGCCGACCGCTACCTCGACAAGCGCAAGTCCGATCCGAAGCTGCCGATCGATGACAAGTGGGACGACCCGGTGAAGTCGCTGCTGAACTATCCGGACATCGTCAAGATGATGAGCAACGACCTCGACTGGACCAGCGCGCTCGGCGAGGAAGTCGTCGCCGATCAGGGCGCCGTGCTGGAGGCCGTGCAGGTCTTCCGGCGCCAGGCGAAGGCGGCCGGCAACCTGAAGTCGGACACCAAGCAGGTGGTGAAGACCGAGAAGGAAGTCATCATCATCGAGCCGGCGGATCCGCAGGTGGTCTACGTCCCGCAGTACAACCCGTCGACCGTCGTCGTCTATGGCGCGGCCCCGATGTGGGGCTATTACCCGACGCCGTACCCGTCCTACTACTACCCGTACGCGCCCGGCGCCGCGATGGCCGCCGGCGTGATCTGGGGCGCCGCGATCGGCGCCGCGTGGAGCGGCAATCACTACGGCTGGGGCGGCGGCAACGACATCAACATCAACCGCAACACGAACATCAGCACCGGCGGCAACACCATCAACCGCGGGCAGGGTGGCGGCGGGCAGGCCTCGCAGTGGAAGTCGAACAAGCAGCCGGGACAGGTGAGCAGTTCGGTCGGCAAGACGGCGCCGTCGAACCGCGCGGGTGACGCGCGGGGCGGAGCCGGCGCATCGGCGGGCGGTGGAGCGCGTGCATCGACGCAACCGGCCGGCGGAGCCGGGCGGACTGGTGCGGCCGGCGCGGCGCGGGCGCCGGTGGTGACCGTGCTGGCGCTGGAGCGGGCGGCGGAGCGCGGCCCTCGACGCAACCTGCGGGCGGTGGCAGCCGGGGTGGCGGCGGCGACAGTGCGTTCGGCGGCTACGACTCCGGCCGGCAAACGCAGATGGACAGTTCGCGCGGCGCCTCGAGTCGCGGTTCGTCGTCGTATGGCGGCGGCGGTGGTTCGCGCCCGACCGCGAGCACCGGTGCGTCGAAGGGTTATAGCGGCGGCGGCGGCGCATCACGCGGCGGTGGCGGCGGTGGCGGCGGCCGCGGCGGCGGCGGCGGACGTCGATAGGGAAGGAGCGAAATCATGCGCACACTCCCCTCAATCCATGGCAAGGCGTCATCCATGAAAAACCATTCCTTCTTTTCGTTGCTGTACGGCATCGTTCTCGCCCTGGCGGTGGCGACTCCGGCTGCCGCCGTGGCGGCGACACCCCAGGAAACATTCGCCACGCCGGAGGCGGCGGCCGATGCCCTGATGGCGGCGCTGAAGGCCGACAGCGACGCGCCGCTGACGGCGCTGTTCGGCGAAGAGCACAAGGTCAAGCTCTTCGATCCCGACCCCGCCGCGGCGAAGGCGAACCGCGCCAGGATCGTCGAATCGATGCGGACGCTGAGCGTGCTGAAGGAACCGAGCGCCGACCGTCGCATCCTCGTGATCGGCGCCAATGCCTGGCCGGTGCCGTTCCCCATCGTCAAGACGGGGGATCGCTGGCGCTTCGCGACCGAAGAAGGCATCGACGAACTCATCAATCGCCGGATCGGCGGCAACGAGCGCAACGCCATCTATTCGTTGCGCGCTTTCGTCGACGCCCAGCGCGCCTATGCCTCCCGCGATCGTGACGGCGACGGCGTACTGCAGTACGCGCAGAAGATCATGAGTTCGCCGGGCAAGCAGGACGGCCTGTACTGGCCGGCCGACCCCGCCAAGGGCGAGGAGGCGAGCCCCTTCGGGCCGCTGATCGCCGAAGCCGCCCCTTACACGGCGGGCCACAAGGCGGGCGAACCGTACCGCGGGTATTACTTCCGCATCCTGCCGCAGCAGGGCAGCCACGCGCCGGGCGGCGCCTACAGCTACGTGATCAACGGCCGCATGATCGCCGGCTTCGCGATGGTGGCGTATCCGGCCTATTACCGCGAGAGCGGCGTGATGACGTTCATCGTCAACCACAACGGCGTGGTATACGAGCGCGACCTCGGCCCGAATACGGCCAAGCTGGCGCCCGGCATCAAGGCCTTCGACCCGGGCAAGGGCTGGAACGTCGTCAAGCCCGAATGATTTATTCCTTTACCCCCTCTCATTGAACTGGAGTTACCACATGCGTCTTTCGTTACTTGTTGCCGCCGTCGTTTCCACCTTTGCACTGGTCCAGCCTGCGGGCGCGCAGACGGGCAATGCCGTAATGGCCAGTGCGCCCGGCAAGGTAGGTGTCGCGCAGACGGCCGAAGTCAGCGCGACGATCACGGCGATCGACAAGGCGACGCGCGGCATCACGCTGAAGGGACCGAAAGGCGACGAGGTGAAGGTCGTCGCGGGGTCCGAGGTCAAGAACTTCGACCAGCTGAAAGTCGGCGACGTCGTGCAGTTGAAGTTCCTGGAGTCGCTGGTGCTCGAACTGAAGAAGGGCGGCGGCCTGAAGGTCGAGAAGACCGAGGCAGTCGGCGGGGCGCGCGCCAAACCGGGCGAGACGCCGGGAGGTGTCGTCGGGCGGCAGGTCACCGTGGTCGGCGACGTCATCAAGCTCGATGCGGCGACGCAGACCATCACGGTAAAGGGTCCGGAGCGGACGGTTGAACTGAAGGCGCGCGACCCGGAGCAATTCAAGCTCGTCGCCGTGGGTGACCAGATCCAGGCGACTTACACGGAGGCGCTGGCGGTGGCGGTGACGCCGGTGGCCAAGCCTGCCGCCAAGGCCGCGCCGAAGAAAGAGAAGAAGGGCGGCTGCTAGGCGCGCCGCGCCGAACGAGCAGGCGTTTCCCGTTCCCCCGAGCGGAAACGCCGACGCCGCCGGCCGCGATGTCGCGGTTCGGCGGCGTTTGTCGTTTGGCGGTCGACGACACCCGTACGAGCACGCCGCGGCAAGCCGCCGGCAGGCTGCCCTCGGGTCGTGCACCTTCGCCGTCGGGCGTCACGGCCGACGCGGCCTAGAATCGGTTCGATGATTGCCCTGATCCAGCGCGTCGCCGAAGCGTCGGTCACCGTCGATGGCAAGGTCGTCGGACAGATCGGTCGCGGCATCCTCGCACTGGTGTGTGCCGAGCGCAGCGACGACGCCAGCCAGCCCGTGGCGCTCGTGGACAAGTTGCTCGCGTACCGTATCTTTCCGGACGAGCAGGGCCGCATGAACCGCAGCCTCGTCGATGTCGACGGGGGGTTGCTCGCCGTGCCGCAGTTCACGCTGGCGGCGGACACCAACAGCGGGACGCGTCCGAGCTTCACGCCGGCGGCGGCGCCCGAACTCGGCGAGCGCCTGTTCGGCGAATTCGTGCGCGTGGCGAGCGAGCGCCATGCCCGCGTGGCGGCGGGCGTGTTCGGCGCGCACATGCGGGTGCAGTTGATCAACGACGGGCCGGTGACGTTCTGGCTGCAGACGCGCCGGCCGGGTGGATGACCGAAAGGAGTCGACGATGAAGCTCAGAAGTGATTCGTTCCAGGATGGCCGGCCGATACCGGGCGAGTACGCGTTTTGCGTGATCGATCCGAAATCGCACGTGACGCTTTCGGGCAACCGCAACCCGCACCTTGCATGGGACGACGTGCCGGCCGGGACGCGGTCGTTCGCGCTGATCTGCCACGACGTCGACGTGCCGAGCAAGCCCGACGATCTCTTCAAGGACGACCGCGAGATCCCGTCGACGCTACCGCGCGTGGATTTCTTTCACTGGGTGCTGGTCGACCTTCCCGCAGGCGAGCGGTTCATCGCGGCCGGCAGCTACTCCAAGGAAGTCACGCCGCGCGGCAAGGCGGGACCGGCCACACCGGAGGGGACGCGCCAGGGCATCAACGACTACACCGGCTGGTTCGCGTCCGACCACGACATGAACGGCGACTACTACGGCTACGACGGCCCATGCCCGCCGTGGAACGACTCGATCGTGCACCACTACGTGTTCACGCTGTACGCGCTCGACGTCGAGCGCGCCGCGGTCGACGGCAAGTTCACGGGACCGGACGTGCTGAAGGCGATCGAAGGGCACGTGCTCGCGAAAGCGGCGATCACCGGCACCTACACGTTGAACCCTCGGCTCGCGTGAGGATTGCCGGGTGACGACGCAACTGCTGGTGATACGGCACGGCGAGACGGCGTGGAATGCCGAGCACCGCATCCAGGGCCATCTCGACATCCCGCTGTCGGCCACCGGCTTCCGCCAGGCGGCGCGGCTCGCCGAGCGGCTCGCCGGCGAGCGCGTCGACGCCGTCTACTCCAGTGAACTCGCGCGCGCCTGGCTGACGGCGCTCCCGCTCGCGGAGCGCCTGGGCCTCGAGGTGGTTCCAGAGCCGCGCCTGCGCGAGCGGTCGTTCGGTGTCTTCGAGGGCCTGACGCTCGACGAGATCGCCGCGCAGCACTCCGAGGCGTTCCGGCTGTGGCGCGGGCGGGATCCGCTGTGGGCCATGGAGGGGGGCGAGACCGGCCAGCAACTGATCGATCGCGTGCTGGAAGCCCTGCACGACATCGCGGGCCGGCACCAGGGGCAAACGGTCGCGCTCGTCACCCATGGCGGCGTGCTCGACGTGGCCTACCGCGCCGCCCGCGCGCTCGACTGGGATGCGCCGCGCGAGCACCAGATGCTGAACGCCAGCATCAACCGGGTGCGCGTGACCTTCTCGCCGCCCGCGCTCGCGATGGTGGACTGGGGCGACGTGGCGCACCTGACCGAGTCGCGCGACGAGACGCTGACATAGGCGCTCGCGCTCCGGCCGGGCCTACTGGCCGCTTGACCGACGCCAAGCCGGGTCCGTCGGCGGCACCTAGAGTGAACCAATGAATGACGCGCTGTCCCTGGTCCTGACGTTCTCCGTCAGTGCCGCGATCGGCCTGCTGGTGGGGCTGGAGCGCGAGCGCAAGCCGTCCGCGAAGGCGGGCGTGCGCACGTTCACGCTGATCGCGCTGCTCGGATCGCTCGCCGCGCTGCTCTCCGAGGCGACCGAGTCGGCGTGGGCGCTCGGCGCCGGAGCCGTTGCCGTGACCGGCGCGCTGGTCGCGGCCTACCTGCAGGACCGCGAAACGGTTCGGGACGACTCCGGCACCACCACCGTGATGGCGGCGCTCGTGGTGTTCTTCCTCGGCGGCATCAACTACTACGGCTATCGCACGCCGGCCGTCGCGCTCGGCGTCGGCATCACCGTGCTGCTCTACTTCAAGGCCGAGATCGAAGGATTCAGCCACAAGCTGACCGGGCAGGACGTCCGGTCGATGCTGCAGTTCGCGGTGCTCACGGCGGTGATCCTGCCGCTGCTGCCGGATCGCGCCTTCGGGCCGTATGGCGTGCTGAACCCGTTCCAGATCTGGCTGATGGTCGTGCTGGTCGCCGCCGTCAGCCTGTCCGGTTACATCGCCTGGCGGCTGACGCTCGGACGGCATGGCCTGGTGCTGACCGGTGTGCTCGGCGGGCTGGTGTCGAGCACGGCGACGACACTGGGTTACGCGCGCCAGGTCGCCGCGGGAAGCCAGACGCTGCCGGCCGCCGTGCTGGTGATCCTGCTCGCGAACGCGACGAAGCTCGTCCGTGTGCTCTTCCTCGTCGGTGTCGTTGCGCCGGACGCGCTGCCGCGGGCGCTGGTGCTGCTCGTGCCGGCACTGCTGGTCTCGCTCGCCGGCGTGGCGTGGCGCTGGAAGGCTGTCGACACCGCTCCCGCGAACGGCGAGGAAGCGTTCCGCAATCCGACGCAACTGGGCACCGCGATCGGCTTCGGAGCGGCCTACGCTGTGGTCCTGCTCTTCAGCGCGTGGGCGAACGACGTGCTCGGCGTGAGCGGCGTGCTCGCGCTGGCTGCGGCGTCGGGCCTGACCGACGTGGACGCGATCACGCTGTCGTCGATGCAGATGCTCAACCGCGAGGCGCTGTCCGAGGACATGGCCTTGACCGCCGTGGCGGTGGCCGTCGCCTCCAACCTCGTGTTCAAGACGGTGGCGGCTTCAGCGGCCGGCGGGCCGGTGCTGCGAGGGCCTGTGATGCGGGCCTTCGGCGCCGTTCTCGTCGGCCTGGGAGCCGGCGTGGCCGCCCTGCACGCGCTGGCATAATTCCGCTGCCATCCCGTTCCGCGTGACTGGCGAAAGGGTGACGAACACCCGGGAAGCGCGGACTCTCGATGCCACCGTCCGGTGGCTGCCGTTCGCCTGGGCACGATGGCAAGTGACCATTCCACACACTTGCATCCGGCGCGAGGAACCATGTTCAACCGAGCTACGCATACGGTCCAGGCCGTGGACCCCGAGATCTTTGCGGCCATCCAGAACGAGCACCGTCGGCAGGAACAGCACATCGAGCTGATCGCCTCCGAGAACTACACGAGCCCCGCGGTGATGGCCGCGCAGGGCTCGCAACTGACGAACAAGTACGCCGAGGGCTATCCCGGCAAGCGCTACTACGGCGGCTGCGAGTACGTCGACGTCGCCGAGACTCTGGCGATCGAGCGGCTGAAGAAGATCTTCGGGCTGCCCACCATCGAGATCGCCGCCAACGTGCAGCCGCACTCCGGCGCGCAGGCCAACGAGGCGGTCTTCCTCGCCGTGCTGAACCCCGGCGACACGATCATGGGGATGAGCCTCGCCGAGGGCGGCCACCTCACGCACGGCATGCCGCTCAACATCAGCGGCAAGTGGTTCAAGGTCGTCAGCTACGGCCTGGACGAGACGCGAGGAGATCGACTACGACGCGATGGAGAACCTCGCGCACCAGCACCGGCCCAAGCTGATCATCGCCGGCGCCTCGGCCTATTCGCTGAAGATCGACTTCGCGCGCTTCGCGAAGGTCGCGCGCGACATCGACGCCGTCTTCATGGTCGACATGGCGCACTACGCCGGCCTGATCGCGGCGGGGGTCTATCCGAGCCCGATCCCGCACGCCGACGTGATCACGTCGACCACGCACAAGACGCTGCGCGGTCCGCGCGGCGGCCTGATCCTGATGAAGCCGCACCTGGAGAAGCCGATCAACTCGGCGGTGTTCCCCGGGCTGCAGGGCGGCCCGCTGATGCACGTGATCGCCGCCAAGGCGGTGGCGTTCAAGGAGGCGCTCGCGCCCGAGTTCAAGGCCTACCAGCAGCAGGTGCTGGTCAACGCGCGCGTGATGGCCGAGACGCTGGTGAAGCGCGGCCTGCGCATCGTGTCCGGCCGCACCGAGAGCCACCTGATGCTGGTGGACCTGCGCGCCAAGGGCATCACCGGCAAGGACGCCGAGGCGCTGCTCGGGCAGGTGCACATCACGATCAACAAGAACGCGATCCCGAAGGATCCGGAGAAGCCGATGGTCACCAGCGGCATCCGGCTCGGCTCGCCGGCCATGACCACGCGCGGCTTCAGGGAAGCCGAAGCCGAGCAGACGGCGAACCTGATCGCCGACCTGCTCGACAACCCGCGCGACCCCGCGACCGCCGACCGCGTCCGCCGCGACGTGGCCACGCTGACCGAGCGGTTCCCGGTCTACGGCTGACCGGCGGGGACGCGTGGCCCGCCCGTACCGCCGCGTAGACTTTCGCGCCATGCGCCGCCCCGGCACCCTTGGCCTGATCTCACGCGGAAGAGTCGCGTGAAGTGCCCCTTCTGCCAGAACGCCGACACGCAGGTCATCGATTCGCGCGCGTCGGACGAAGGCGCGACGATCCGGCGGCGGCGCCGCTGCCTGGCGTGCGAGAAGCGCTTCACCACCTACGAGCGCGTCGAGCTGGCGATGCCGAGCATCATCAAGCGCGGCGGCGGGCGTGCCGACTACGACCGCGAGAAGCTCCTCGGATCGATGCAGCTGGCGCTGCGCAAGCGGCCGGTGCCGCGCGAAGCCGTCGACGAAGCCATCAGCCGGATCGAGGACAAGCTCCTGTCGTCGGCGCAGCGCGAGATCAAGAGCGAGAAGATCGGCGAGCTCGTGATGCGCGAACTGAAGCGGCTCGACAAGGTCGCCTACATCCGTTTCGCGTCGGTCTACCGCAGCTTCGAGGACGTCGACGAGTTCGCCGAGGTGGTGAGGGAAATCCGCCCGACGAAGCGTCCGCGGCGCCGCTGAACTCCCCCGGGGCGCACCGCGTCCCCGCCGTTGACGCCGGTCAAGCCGGCAACAAACGCGGGACTTGCGGCTCTCCGCGCGCGACCTAGGCTGAAAGCGAGGCTTGGGAGGGCTCCCGGGCCGTCATCGGAGGAAAGGAGATGAACATGACAAATCTCCTTGTACGTCGTCGCAATGACCTGGCGCCGTGGTTCGACGACATGTTGGGTGACTTCTGGAATCGCACCGGCATGCCCGCCATGCCGCGCTACGCGGAAGCGGCGCTGTCGGGCCGCGCGCTCATGGACGTCGTCGACAAGGGCGACATGTACGAAGTGAAGGTCGACATGCCGGGCGTGAAGAAGGAGGACATCAACGTCACGGTGGAAGGGGCGCGAGTCTCCATCAGCGCCGAAACGAAGACCGAGAAGGAAGAGAAGGAAGGCGACAAGGTGCTGCACACCGAGCGCTTCGCCGCGAGTTACGCACGCACGTTCGAACTGCCGGTCGAAGTGACCGAGGCGGGTGCGGAGGCCCGCTTCGAGGACGGCGTGCTGACACTGACGCTGCAGAAACGCACGCCGCAGACGAGCAAGCGCCTCGAGGTCCACTGAGGTCGGGCCGCGAGACCCACGGCCGGCGCAATGCCGGCCGCGCACGGGCCGCCGATCCACGGCGGCCCTTTTCGTTTCCATCTCCGCGTTGTCGAGACGGCAAGCCGAGGGCTACGGCCTCCCCAGCAGCAGATAGAGGCTCCAGTTCCCGGATCCGCCCATCCCGAGTCCGAAGAACAGCGGACCCAGGAATGTGTCGGCGCCCAGGAACACGGAACCGGACCACGCGGTTCCCGGGAGGGGAGGCCGCCGTAGCGGTCGGAGACTCGTCCGATTTCGGCCGAAGCCCCGGCGTAGACGCCGCTGCCGAGGATGTCCGGCAAGGATGGATGCGGTTGTAGTACATCAGACGGCCGAAGGCAGTACCGGCTTCCGTCGAACTGGCCGATCCGATAGCCTGACAGACGCAGCGGTCCGCCGAGCGAGAAGGACTCGTACGCCGGCATGTCCGAATCGGATCGCTGCCACCCGAGATCGTGAGGTCGAGCACGTGCGCCCCCAGCTTGTGCTCCCTGGAATTGCCTGGCCCATTGATACTCGCGGTCGGAGCCGAGGGACTCCATGGCGGCGTAGGCGGCGGCTGTGATTGAAACCCGTGGTCGGGAAGAAGGCGTGATCGATCTGGTCGACGAACAGGGCTGCGTGCAGCCCCCCGGTCTTCTCATCGACTCGACGGCAGCACTGGAGAGCCCGTCTCGACCCGCGCGTCGACCTGCGACCACTGCGGACCGACGCGCACCCGTCCCCAGGTACCAAGATCGATGCCGACATCCGCTCCCGATCGGTGCCGCCTTCACAAGGTAGTCGGCGACCTTGTCGTCTCCATCGAAGATGTCGCGCGTCTGCTGTCCGATCAGGAAGTAGGGCGCCACGAACCGGTGTCCCGTCTCGTGCAACGGCTGCAAGAACTCCGTCATGAAATGGGTGTCCTGTCCGACCTGGACCTGCGTGTCCCATTCGCCGCCCAGGCGTTCATCCACGTCCTGCGGTACTGGACCAGCAGGTTGAACGTGCTCTCGCCGGAGAAGTCGCTCGCGAGGCCGAGGCCGAAGCGCAGATAGTCCGGCCCCCAGGACTTCTCGCGCGGCTCGATGACCATTGCACGCGGACCGGCGTCGCCGTGCAGGCGATAGCTGATGCTCTCGAAGTCGCCGCGGCCGTAGATGCGCCGCAGGTCGGCGCTGACCTTCTCTTCCGACAGCGGCTCGCCGGGCTTGCTCTCGACGAGGGCGGCCAGCACGGCCGGGTTGGTGCGCTGCAGCCCTTCGATGCGGATTTCGTCGACGGTGCCGAGCGCCCTGCTTTCGGCGACCTGCGTCGACCGCAGCGCCGCGAATTGCTCCGGCGGGAGGCTGTAGCGCGAGAGCGAATTCGCCATCGCGCGCGTGGCCTGCTCGCCGATCTGTATGGCATCGGCCGCGCGCTCGAAGTCGCCGGCGGAGATGTCGCCCAGGTCCGGCGCGATCAGCACGTCGCGATCGGCCAGGCGCTTCAGCTGCTCGTCGACCGTCTGCTTGCCGAGGAAGTTGACGAGTTGACCGGCCACGCTCAGCGCCGACGTCGATTCCTTGCGCTTCATCGGCGGCGTGGAGATGTTGACCGCGATGACGACGTCGGCGCACAGCTTGCGCGCCTCGTCGATCGGCAGGTTGTTGGCGATGCCGCCGTCCACCAGCAACCGGCCCTCGATCTCCACCGGCGCGATCGCTCCGGGCACCGACATGCTGGCCCGCATCGCCTGTGCGACGCTGCCATGGTCGAGCACCACCGCCTCGCCGGTTTCGATGTCGGTCGCCATCGCGCGAAACGGGATCGGAAGCTTGTTGAAGTCGGTGATCCCGAACGACGGCGTCGCCAGCACGCGGAAGAACGATTCGATCGAGACGCCGGCGATGACGCCCTTCGGCAGCGCCAGGCCGTCCTTCGGTGACCCGAACTCCGGCGCGAACAGCGTCTTGTAGTCGTCGATCTTGCGCCGGACCGCGATCTCCTTGCGCGGCGGGCGGTCGCGGAAGATGCCGTCCCAGTCGGCCTCGATGACAAGGGTCTCCATCTCGCCGGGCGATCGTCCTGCCGCGAACGTCGCGCCGACGATCGCCCCCATGCTGGTGCCGGTCACGCAACTGATCGGCACCCGCATGTCTTCCAATACCTTCAGCACGCCGACGTGCGCGAGGCCGCGCGCGCCGCCGCCGGACAGCGCGAGGCCGATGCGCGGAGCGGCAGGCTGCGCTGTGACCGACTCGGGAACCGCCACGGTCTGTGCCTCGGAACGCGTGCAAAGCAGCGCAGAGATCGCGAGCGCGGTGATGCTGAGCCTGCACGCGGCAGCAGTCGAATTGGATGTCATGACACCGCTCTCGGTATCTGGTGGGCGATGAAAAGCGTGGACAGAGAAAGCAACTTGCGCTGCAACGACGAGAGGCGTGTTGTGCGAGGTCAATGGGCTCAGGTCGGCGGCGGAAGAGACAGCTGATCAGCTAGCAGGCAAGGCGCTGCTCTGATCGACCGACAAGTTCGCACTCGTTTGAGCGCCGCACGACCGTGCCTGCCCCTGGCGGCGATGGGCCGACAGGGTCCGCTCCGCCGCTTCTCGCTGACCGCGGGATGGCTGCGACGGTGTCGAGGCGCCTCGGACAGTACGGCTTGACATCCCGCAAGGAAAACTTGTCCCCCTGTCTGAATTGGTGAAGGCCGCGTCTTGCTTTGTATAGGGCTCCCTGGCTTCTGGTTTGACAATGCTCCTCACGCGACAACGCGCGACGGCCTGCCGCGGGCCGCTGCGAGGCGTCCGCTCGTGCGCGCAGGGGTTCTCAGGGACGTACGAACACTCTTGACCGAGCTTTTCCCGCGACCCGTCGCACCTTGGTGTGCAACTGTTTCGAAGGATGATTCCCGATGAAAGCGTTCAAGTCAGTCGCCGCTGCGGCGCCGTTGCTCGCAGTGCTCCTGCCCGGCATCTCGGCCGCGCAGGCGAGTTCCGATTGGAAGTACGAGGCGAGCGTCTACATGTTCCTGTCCGACATCGGCGGCCGCGTGACGTTTCCGCCGACCGGTGCGAGCAAGGACGTGACGGTCGGGATCGACGAGGTCCTCGACTCCATGAAGATGGGCTTCATGGGCTCGTTCGAGGCGCGTCGCGGACAGTGGGGCGTGTTCACCGACATTGCCTACATGGACGTCGGCAATGTCCAGGAGAACTCCAAGGCCCTGAGCATCGGACGACACGAGATCCCGGCCGACGTCAACGTCAGGCTCAGCTTCGACCTGAAGCTCTGGGCGGCAACCCTGGTCGGCACGTATGCGCTGGTCGCCGATCCCGACTTCAAGCTCGATGCCGTCGCCGGGACGCGTGTGCTGGACGTGCGGCCGAAGGTGGACTACTCGCTCAGCGGCAACGTCGGTCCGATCGCTCTGCCCGACCGCACCGGCCGCCGTGAAGTGAAGGAACAGAACTGGGACATCCTGGTCGGCGTCAAGGGTCGTGCCGGCTTCGGTCAGGATGGCAAGTGGTACCTCCCTTACTACGTCGACATCGGTGCCGGCGAGTCGAAGCTTACGTACCAGTTGTCGGCCGGCGTCGGCTACACGTTCGGCTGGGGTGACGTGGTCGCGTCGTGGCGCTACCTGGACTATCAGTTCAAGTCCGGCAAGCTGATCGAGGAACTGAACTTCAACGGTCCGCAGATTGCGGCGGTGTTTCGCTGGTGAAGTCGGATTGCCGGCTGCGAAGTCGGCTCAGGAACTGCTTCAGGTCAAGGCGCGCGGCTGAGCCCGGCCTAGGTTGGAAACGTCGTGCCGTTGCCGACAATGCATGCGCTTGGCGACGGCGATATCGAATTCCCTGAGGTGAACATGAACGAAGCCATCCAGCCGGCCGGTCGCCTTTCGCGGCGAACCATCCTGAAAGAATCCGCCGCGCTTCTGGTCGGTGGCGCAACCGGCGCCACTGCTGTCAGCGCGCTGGCAGCCGCCCCGGAAACGAGTCAGGCGGCCGCTGCGCCGCCGCTGCCGTGGAAGTGGGTGAAGCTCGACCCGCTGGAGGCGGGCCGGCGTGCCTATCGCTTCTACAAGGAGAAAGGCGGCTGCGGCACGGGGTCGTATCTCAGCCTGCTCAGCCTGCTGAAGGAGAAGGTCGGGCATCCCTGGACGACGCTGCCGGACATGATGATGGCGCACGGCGCGTCCGGCTATGGCGGCCACGGCACGCTCTGCGGGGCGCTGGGCGGCGTCTCGACGATCATCAACCTGGTGACCTACACCGGCAAGGTCGACGACCAGCAGAACAACCAGATCATCGACCGGCTGTTCTGGTGGTACGCGGAGCAGGAATTCCCGACCGAGCGCTTCGACGATCTGTCACCTCTGAAGAAGCAGGTCAGGGTGAAGGCGATGTCGCCGCTGTGCCATACGTCTGTGTCGAAGTGGGCGGTCGCCGCTGGCGCGACGATCAAGTCCGACGCGAAGGTCGAACGCTGCTCCAAGGTGGTTGCTGAGGTCGTATACACGGTGACGCTTGCGCTCAATGACTTCTTCGACGGCAAGTGGACGCCGCCCGCGTGGAAGCCGGCGAAGGGCGTTGAACACTGCGTCGGTTGCCACGGGCCGAACGTTCCGCCGCAGAAGGCCATGAACTGGAACCAGCAGGGGCACATGGATTGCGTGATGTGCCATGCGGACCACACGAAGGCAGCTGCAAAGTAACCCGCGCTGTCGCATGACGCGTGGCCGCGGCGAGCCGCGGCCACGCTCGTTGCCGTGAGCCTTTCGGCAGCAAGAGACGCACGGCGCCGGTCACCGTTTCCGTGCCGCGACTCACGTCGCCACGAGGGGCCCGCGTAGAATCGTCGGGCCATAGCGCTCCCTGTCCCGCGGTTTCACCCTCGATGTACAGCGAATCCGACCACACATTCATGCTGCGCGCGCTTGAACTGGCGCAGCGCGCCGCGTTTCACGCGACGCCCAATCCGCGGGTCGGTTGCGTCATCGTGCGCGACGGCCGCATCCTGGGCGAAGGCTTCACGCAGCCGCCGGGATCGAACCACGCCGAGATCGAGGCCCTGCTCGACGCTCGCCGCAACGGCCACGACGTGCGCGGCTCCGCGGTCTACGTCACGCTCGAGCCTTGCAGTCACTTCGGGCGCACGCCGCCGTGCTCCACCGCACTGTCCGAGGCGCACGTCGCGCGCGTGATCGCCGCCGTCGAGGATCCCAATCCGCTGGTGCGGGGCAAGGGCCTCGACATGCTGCGCGCCAACGGGGTCGACGTGCGTTGCGGCCTGCTCGAACAGGAGGCGGCCGACGTCAACGTCGGTTTCTTCTCCCGCATGACGCGCGGACGCCCGTGGGTGCGCGTGAAGATCGCCGCGAGCCTGGACGGGAAGACCGCGCTCGACAACGGCGTGTCGCAGTGGATCACGTCCGAAGACGCGCGGCGCGACGGCCACGCGTGGCGCGCGCGGGCGTGCGCGGTGCTGACCGGCATCGGCACGGTGCAGGCGGACAACCCGCAGATGAACGTGCGCCTCGTCGACACGCCGCGGCAGCCGCTGCGCGTGCTGGTGGACAGCCGGCTCGAGGTCGATCCCGAGGCGCGCTTCTTCGAGGGCGAGGGCCAGGTGCTCGTTGCCTGCGCGGTCGACGACGCGGAGCGCGAGCGGCGTCTCGCGGACAAGGGCGTCGAGGTGGTTCGCCTGCCGAACGAGCGCGGCAAGGTCGACCTGCCGCTGCTGATGAAGCGGCTGGCCGAGCGCGCGATCAACGAAGTCCACGTCGAAGCCGGGTTCAAGCTGAACGGCTCGCTCGTCAGCGCCGGCGTGGTCGACGAACTGCTCGTGTACCTCGCGCCGATGCTGATCGGCGAGGCCCAGGGCATGGTGCACCTGCCGGCCCTGTCGGATCTCGCCAAGGCGCAGCGCCTGGTGTTCCGGGAAGTGACGCAAGTGGGCGAGGACGTTCGCATCCTCGCGCGGCTCCAGTAACGCTTTTTCCAGGGATCTTCATGTTCACCGGGCTCGTGCAGGGTGTGGGACGCGTGGTCGACGTCGAGCGGCTCGACGCGGACGGCGGGGTGCGCCTGACGATCGACGGCAGCGCGGTGGCGGGCTTCCGTCCCGCCGTCGGCGACAGCATCGCGCTGAACGGCGCCTGCATGACCGCGACGTCGGTCGACGGCGCGCGCTTCACCGTCGACGTCTCGCGGGAAAGCCTGTCGAAGACCGCGGGGCTCGACGGCGCCGGTGACGTCAACATCGAGACGTCGATGGCGCTCGGCGACAGGCTCGGCGGCCACCTCGTGGCCGGGCACGTCGACGGCGTCGGCGAGGTCGTGCGGTTCGATCCGGTGCACGAGTCGTGGGAACTCGTGGTGCGCGCGCCGCGCGAGCTGGCGAAGTACTTCGCGTACAAGGGCTCGGTCGCCGTGAATGGCGTGAGCCTGACGGTGAACCGCGTCGACGACACGCCGGCCGGCTGCGAGTTCTCGATCAACATCATTCCGCACACGTTCGAAGTGACGACGCTGCGCTCGCTGCGTCCCGGGTCGCGCGTCAATCTCGAGGCCGACCTGATCGCGCGCTACGTCGAGCGCATGCTGTCGCTCGAGCGCGCGGGCTGAGGCGGCACGCGCATGGCCGAGCGCGCCGTCATCCTGTTCGCCCACGGCGCGCGCGATGCTCGCTGGTCGATGACGCTGGGCGAGCTTCAGCAGCGCGTGCAGGCGCTGCTGCCCGACGCGCACGTCGGCATCGCGTTCCTCGAGTTCCAGCCACCGACGCTCGCTTCCGCCCTCGAAGGCGCGCTCGCGGCCGGCGCGCGCGCCATCGACGTGATGCCGGTGTTCTGGGCCAATGGCGGGCACATGGCGAACGACGTGCCACCGCTCCTTGCCGAACTGCGCCGGCGTCATCCCGGGCTGCAGTTGCGACTGCTGCCGGTGCTGTCCGAACTGCCCGGGATGCTCGACTTCATCGCCGGCGCGGTCGCGCGCGGCGGCGACTGACGCACCCCGATGAACGCGACGATGGCGGCCGGGTGGGGCCTGGCCCTCGCCGTCCTGATCGTTGCGAGCTTCGCGGCCCGCGCCGAGGGAAGGATGTGGGCGCGGCGCGCGGTCGCGCTGCTGGCGCTCTACCTGATCGCGCTGGCGCTGGCTGGCTGGCTGCTGCCGCCGTCCTGGGCTGCGTGGGGTTCGGCGGTCGCCGCATTCGCGGTGCTGCTGACCGCGCAGCCGTTCATCGCGCTCGGTGTGCTGCAGCCGGCCGAGATCGGCCTCACCGCGCCGCGGCCGGGCACGATGCGGGTGGTCGTCCTCGCCGTCGGCCTGGCGCTGCTGCTCAACATCGTCGTGATGATCGTGCGGGGTGCCGCGCCGGTCCGGGTGGGCGGGGCCACGGTCGCGGCCGTGCTGGTCGCGGCGGTGCTCGAGGAACTCGTGTTCCGGGGCGTGCTGCTGGCCCTGCTCGATCGTGCGCTGCCGCAGCGCTGGCGTGTCGCCGGCGCCTACATCGGCTGGGGCGGCGTCGCGCTGACGGTGTCCTTCGTCGCGCTGCACGGGCTGCGGCCCGGGCTGCTGCTCGGCGTGCTGCCGGCGGCCCTGCTATATCTCTGGCTGCGCGAACGGACCGGCAGCCTGCTGGCGCCGATCGCCGCGCACCTCGCCTGGAATCTCTCCGTCCTGCTTGTCCACTGAGTGTCCGCCAAACGCCCACTGACCACCATGCCACGCCTCTTCGAACCGATCACGCTGCGCGGCCTCACGCTGCCCAATCGCATCATGGTGTCGCCGATGTGCCAGTACTCGGCCGTCGACGGCAGCGCCACGGACTGGCACCTCGCGCACCTCGGCTCGCTCGCGCTGTCCGGCGCGGGACTGCTGTGCCTGGAGGCGACGGCGGTGACCGCGGAGGGCCGGATCACGCCGGGCGACCTCGGCCTCTACTCGGACGACAACGAGCACGCTCTCGCGCGCGTGGTCGGGACGATCCGCGCCGCGGCGTCCATCAAGCTGGCGATCCAGCTCGGCCACGCCGGCCGCAAGGCGTCGAGCCACGCCCCGTGGGACGGCGGCAAGCTGGTGCCGGTCGGGCAGGGCGGTTGGCTGCCGGCTGCGCCGTCGGCCGTGCCGCACGCGGACGGAGAATCAGCCCCGCGCGCGTTCGCGCTGGACGAACTGCCGCGCCTGCGTGAAGCCTTCGCCGACGCGGCGCGGCGCGCGGCGCGGCTCGGTTTCGACGCGATCGAACTGCACTGCGCGCACGGGTACCTGCTGCACCAGTTCCTGTCGCCGGTCAGCAACCGGCGCGACGACGCCTACGGCGGCTCGCTCGCCAACCGGATGCGCTTTCCGCTCGAGGCCTTCGATGCGGTGCGCGCGGCGTTTCCCGCCGATCGCCCGGTCGGCGTGCGCGTCTCGGCCACCGACTGGCTGGAAGGCAGCGCGCCGGAGAGCTGGACCGTCGAGAGCACGGTCGAGTTCGGGCGGGCCCTGAAGGAGCGCGGCTGCGACTGGCTCGACGTGTCCAGCGGCGGGATCTCGCCGCGGCAGAAGATCACGCCGGGCCCCGGCTACCAGGTGCCGTTCGCGGAGATCGTGCGCACGGAAACCGGCCTGCCGACCGTCGCGGTCGGGCTGATCACCGATCCGCGGCAGGCCGAGGCGATCCTCGAGGCCGGCCGCGCGGACATGGTCGCGCTCGCCCGCGCGTTCCTGTACGACCCGCGCTGGCCGTGGCACGCCGCGGCGGCCCTCGGGGGCCAGGTCGACGGCCCGCGCCAGTACTGGCGCTCGCTGCCGCGGGAAGCGGGGCCCATTTTCGGCAACATCACGTTCGGCCAGCGCTGAGCGGCTCCGAGGGCGAAAACGCCTAGAATCCGGGTCTCCCACGCGCCTGCGGGCGCGGAGCCTCCCGCCATGCTGTCCGCCGTGCCCAACCCGTCGCCGTCCGCCCCCGGGCTCGCCTCGACCGAGGAGATCATCGAGGAGATCCGGCGCGGCCACATCGTCGTGCTGGTCGACGACGAGGACCGCGAGAACGAGGGCGACCTGATCTTCGCCGCCGACTTCGTCACGCCCGAGAAGATCAACTTCCTGGCCAAGCACGGCCGCGGCCTGATCTGCATGCCGGTCACCGCCGAGCATGCGGCGCAGCTCGAGCTGGCGCCGATGACCAACAACAACAAGACGGTCCACGGCACCAACTTCACGGTGGCTATCGAGGCCGCAGAAGGCGTGACGACCGGGATTTCCGCGGCCGATCGCGCGCACACGATCCGCGTCGCGTCGCGGCCGCATGCGCGACCGAGCGACATCGTGCAGCCCGGCCACGTGTTCCCGCTGGTGGCCGCGGCCGGCGGCGTGCTGATGCGCGCCGGTCATACCGAGGCGTGCTGCGACCTGGCGCGGCTGGCGGGTCTGAATCCGGCCGCGGTGCTGTGCGAGGTGATGAACGACGACGGCACGATGGCGCGCCTGCCCGACCTGCTGCCGTTCGCGGCCCAGCACGGACTGAAGGTCGGGACGATCGCCGACCTGATCCACTACCGCGCCGCCAACGAGTCGATGGTCGAGCGCGTGGGCGCGAAGACCGTCCAGACGTCGGCCGGCCCGTTCGAACTCGTCGTCTACCGCGACAAGCCGAGCGGCGCCGCGCACCTCGCGCTGGTGCACGGCCCGCTGTCGCCGGACGAGGAAGCGCTGGTGCGCGTGCACGAACCCCTGTCGGTGCTCGACCTGCTCGACATCGAGGACTCGGTGCACTCGTGGCCCGTGCACAAGGCACTGAAGCGGATCGCCGCCAACGGCGGCGGCGTGGTCGTCATGCTCAACTGCGCGGACACGACCGAGCGGCTGCTCGACAAGTTCAACACCTTGATGAATCCCGACGCCGCGCATCAGTGGGTCGAGCGCACGCAGAAGACCGACCTGCGCACCTACGGCGTCGGCGCGCAGATCCTGCGCGACCTCAACGTGAAGAAGATGAAGCTCCTCGCGAAGCCGCGCAAGATGCCCTCGATGACCGGCTTCGGCCTGCAGGTCACCGGATACCTGGAAAGCTGACCATGGCAGTCGATTTCATTGCACCCGACTTCGACGGCGTCGATCTGCGGATCGGCGTCGTCCAGGCGCGCTTCAACGAGTGGGCCGGTCGTGCGCTCGCCGAAGCCTGCCTCAACGAGCTCATCACGCTCGGCGTCGACGAGGGCGACATCACGCACGTCACCGTGCCGGGCGCCCTCGAGGTGCCGCTGGTGCTCGCGCGGCTGGCGGCGACCGGGGACTTCGACGCGCTGGTCGCGATCGGTTGCGTCATCCGCGGCGAGACCTATCACTTCGAGATCGTCGCCGAGGAGTCGGCGCGCGGCGTGGCGCGGGCCTCGATGGACTATGGAGTGCCTGTTGCCAACGCGATCCTGACGACCGACTCGGACGAGCAGGCGCAGGCGCGCGTGGCGGAGAAGGGCCGCGACGCCGCCCGCGTCGCGGTGGAGATGGCCAACCTGATGCTCGCCCTCGACGAGGACGGCGAGGGCGAAGCCGCCGACGCGGAACAGGACGAGTAGACCCTTGCAACCGAAGGATTCCGGAGCATCGAAGGGCGGCGGCCGCAGCGCGCGCCGGCGCGCGCGCGAGCTCGCGCTGCAGGGCCTGTACCAGTGGCTGGTCGGCGGACAGGACGCGGCCGCGATCGAAGGCCACCTGATCGAGAACGAGGGCCGCGAAGGCGCCGACGAACTCGGCAAGAAGACCGACCTCAGCCATTACCGCGAGCTGCTGCACGGAACGATCGACGGCGCCGACGAACTGCGGCGCCAGTTCGCGCCGTACCTCGACCGCAACGTCGAGGCGCTGTCGCCGATCGAGCACGGCATCCTGCTGATCGGCACCTACGAGATGCAGCAGCGGCTCGAGATTCCGTACCGGGTCGTCATCAACGAGGCGGTCGAACTGGCCAAGAGCTTCGGCGGCACCGACGGCTTCAAGTACGTCAACGGCGTGCTCGACAAGGTCGCTGGACAGTTGCGGCCGGCCGAGGTGGCCGCGCGCGGTTGACGCGCGATGGCCGCGCCGCTCGGCGAATTCGAACTCATCGCGCGGTACTTCACGCGCCCGGTGCCCGCGGGCCGCGGCGACATCGCGCTGGCGGTCGGTGACGACTGCGCGCTGCTGGAGCCGGTTCCCGGCGAGCAATGGGCCGTCTCGACGGACACGCTGGTCGAGTCGGTGCACTTCCTACCGTCGGTCGATCCGGCTGCGCTCGGACACAAGGCGCTCGCCGTCAACCTGTCCGACCTGGCCGCCTGCGGCGCCGAGCCGCGCTGCTTCTTCCTCGCGCTGGCTCTGCCGCAGGTCGACGAGGCCTGGCTTGCGGCGTTTTCCGGCGGCATGTTCGCGCTGGCCGACGCTCACCGCTGCGTGCTCGCGGGCGGCGACACGACGCGGTCGCCGCAGGGCGTGATCATCACGGTCACCGTGATGGGGAGCGTGCCGCGTGGGCAGGCGCTTCTCCGCAGCGGCGCCCGGCCCGGCGACGATCTCTGGGTGTCCGGCACGCTGGGGGACGCCGCGTTCGGACTCGCGTTGCGCCAGGGCGGGACCCCGGTCCCGGCGGGCGCCGGCGCGGCCGTCGAGCGGCTGGAGTGGCCGCAGCCGCAGGTCGGGCTCGGGCTCGCCCTGCGAGGCTTGGCGACCGCCGCCATCGACATCTCCGACGGCCTGCTCGGGGACCTCGGACACATCCTGGAACGGTCGGCCGTCGGCGCACGCATGGAGTGGAACCGCATCCCGCGCTCCGGTGCTTTGCGCCGCCAGGAAGAGGCGGACCAGCGGCGCTTTGCCCTTGCGGGCGGGGACGACTACGAACTGCTGTTCGCCGCGCCGGCCGGTAAGCGCAGCGAGGTGGAGCGGGCGGCGGCCGGCGCCGGCGTGGCCGTGACCCGGATCGGTGCGGTCACTTCGACCGGGCGTCTTGAACTGGTGGACGCCGACGGCCGGGCGATGGACACTGCGCCGCGCGCCTTCGATCACTTCCGTCCATGACTACCGCGTCGATGTCTACCCAGGGTGAGCCAGGGATTCTGACGCCGCCTTCCTGGCGGCTGATGATGTCGCACCCGGCGCACCAGTTGTCGTTCGGCTTCGGCAGCGGCCTCATTCGTCCGGCGCCCGGCACCTGGGGCACGCTGTTCGCGTGGCTCGTGTTCGTCGTGCTCGATCCGTGGCTGGGCGACGTCGGCTGGGCGATCGTGATCGCGACAACCTTCGTCCTCGGCGCGGCGGCGGCGAGTCGCACGGGTCGCGCGCTCGGTCGCCCGGACCACGGCGCGATCGTGATCGACGAGATCGTCGCCTTCTGGCTCGTGCTCTGGCTGCTGCCCGGCGGCGTGATCACGCAGGCCGTCGCCTTCCTCGGATTCCGCTTCTTCGACATCCTGAAACCGCCGCCGATCCGCGCGGTGGACCGGCGCTTCAAGAACGGGGTGGGCGTGATGCTCGACGACCTGCTGGCTGCGTTCTACACACTGCTCGTCGCGAGCGTGCTGGCACGCGTGTTCGCATGAGCGATGCCGCCGGGACCATCGAGCGCCTCGCCGAGCGACTGGGCGCCGGCCTGCGCGCGCAGCACCTGACGGTGGCGACGGCCGAGTCGTGCACGGCCGGCGGCCTCGGGTACGCGGTGACCATGGTCCCCGGGTCGAGCCAGTGGTACGACCGCGGCTTCATCACGTACTCGAACGAGTCGAAGATGCAGGTGCTCGGAGTGTCGGCCGCCTACCTGCGCGACTTCGGCGCGGTGAGCGAGCCGGTCGCGCGCGCGATGGCGATCGGCGCGCTGTCGCAGAGCGCGGCGCAGGTCGCTGTGGCGGTCACGGGCATCGCCGGGCCGGACGGCGGCACGCCGGACAAGCCCGTGGGCACAGTCTGTTTCGCGTGGGCGATCCGGCGCGATCCCGGAAGCGCGCCGTGGGTGAAGACGGCCACGCATCGCTTCGACGGCAACCGCGCGGCGGTGCGCACGCACACGATCATCGCGGGACTGCAGACGCTCGTGGAACTGCTGAAGCAACGACAGGACGTGTAGCTCGTAGCGCGCGGGCGCGCCTGAGAGTCGCATTCGATGAACACTCCCCTCTTCGACGAACGGTTCCGCCTCGAACGGCGGACGGCCAACGGCATCGAGCTCGCCGTGCGTCACGGCGGCGAAGGTCCGCCGCTGTTGCTGCTGCACGGCTTTCCGCAGACGCACGCGATCTGGCATCGCGTGGCGCCGCGGCTCGCGGGGCACTACACGCTCGTGATGCCGGACCTGCGCGGGTACGGCGAAAGCACGAAGCCGCCGAGCGACGCCGCGCACGAGCCGTACAGCAAGCGCGTGATGGGCCGCGACATGGTGGAACTGATGCGCTCGCTCGGCCACGAGCGCTTCTTCCTCTGCGGTCACGACCGCGGTGGCCGCGTGTCGCACCGGCTGGCCGTCGATCATCCGACGGCCGTGGCGAAGCTGATGGTCCTCGACATCTCGCCGACGTCCACCATGTACGAGCGAACGAACATGCAGTTCGCGACGCTCTACTACCACTGGTTCTTCCTGATCCAGCCGGAGCCCCTGCCGGAGACACTGATCGGCGCCGACCCGGTGTTCTACCTGCGGCGAAAGCTCGACCCGTGGGGCCTGAGTGGCACGAGCTTCTTCGATCCGCGCGCGCTCGCGGAGTACGAGCGCTGCTTCACGCCGGACGCGATCCACGCGATGTGCGAAGACTACCGCGCGGCAGCGTCGATCGACCTCGAGCACGACCGCGCCGACGGCGCGCTCCGCGTCGAATGCCCGGTGCACGCCCTGTGGGGCGAACGTGGCGTGGTCAACAAGCTCTATACGCCCGTCGCCGACTGGCAGGCGAAGGCGCGCGGTCCGGTGACCGGCACGACGACGCCGAGCGGCCATTACATCCCCGAGGAAGCGCCGGACGTGCTGTTCGAGCACATGCGCGCGTTCTTCGGCGACGCGCTGCCATGATGCGGCGGGTCCTCGTCGCGCTGGCGGCCCTCCTGTGCGCGGGCGCCGCGCTCGCGAAGCCCGAGGGCGCCCGCGCCGTCTGCCTGAACGACGCGGGCGCATTGCCGGCCGCGGAGGCGCGGCTGCTGGCGATCGGCTCGTACAAGGCACCGCGCGTGTCGGCCGATGATCGCGCGCAGAAGCTCTTCGAGCAGGGCATGGTCTTCGGCCTCGGCTTCAACTTCGCCGAAGCGGTGCGTTCGTTCCGCGCCGCCACGCTGGCCGACCTCGACTGCGCCATGTGCCGGTGGGGCATCGCGTGGGCACTGGGACCGAGCGTCAATCACGACATGAAGCGCGAGGACGTCCCGGTCGCGATCGACGCGATCGTGCAGGCGCGGGCGTATGCGCCGGACCTGGCTTCGCGCGACCGCGCGCTGATCGAAGCGCTCGCGCTGCGCTACAGCGACGACCCGAAGGCGGACGGCGACAAGCTGGCGCGTGAGTACGCGGATGTCATGCGCAGGCTCGCGGCGCGCTATCCGGACGATGCGGACATCGCCGTGCTGGCCGCCGAAGCGATCATGAACGCGCACCCGTACGACTACTGGCGCCCCGGCGGATCGCCGCAGCCGTGGACACCCGAAGTCGTGGCGCTTCTGGACCGCGCGACGAGGCTCGCGCCGGACCATCCCGGCGCGCATCACTACCGGATCCACCTGTACGAGGCGTCTGCCACGCCCGAAAGGGCGCTCGCCTCCGCCGATCGCATCGGCGCGCTCGCGCCGGCGGTCGGCCACCTCGTGCACATGCCGTCGCACATCTACCTGCGTCTCGGTCGCTATCACGATGCCGTCCTGGCGAACCGGGCTGCCGTCGAGTCGGACCGCGAGTACCTCGCGGCGGTGAAGGCCAATCCCACCTACGCCGCGGACTACGTTCCGCACAACGTCCACTTCCTTTGGGCGTCGGCGCTGTGGAGCGGCGAGAGCCAGGCGGCCATGAAGGCGGCCGAGGACCTCGCCCGCGCCGCGGATCGGTTGCCGCAGGAGGTCAGCCGGCTCGGCACGCGCCAGCATTTCCAGGCCGCGCCGTGGCTGACGCTCGTGCGCTACCGGCAGTGGGACGCGCTGCTCGCGCGCCAGCCGCCGCGCCCGTTGGATGCTCCGCACTTCGCCGGCCTGGTCCACTTCGCGCGCGGCATGGCGTACGCCGCCACGGGCGACCTGGAAGCGGCGCGCGCACAGGCCGAGGGACTGCGCGTGATGGAGCGTCGCACGACCGATCAGAAGCTGAAGGTCAAGAACATCAATCCGGCCGCGGACCTGCTCGCGATCGCGCGCTCGCTGCTTGCCTCGGAACTCGCGCTCGCGCGCGGCGCCCGCGCGGAGGCGGTCAGGCACGCGGCCGCTGCCGTGGCCGCGGAAGATCGGCTGGAGATCGATGAGCCGCCGGCGTGGCAGCTACCCGCGCGGCACGCGCTCGGCCGCGCGCTGCTGGCGAGCGGTCGTGCGCAGGAAGCGCGGGTTGTGTTCGTCGAAGATCTGGAGCGGCATCCGGAGAACGCCGTGGCGCTCAGTGGCCTCGCGGCGGCCGAGCGATGGATGGGTCGTAACGATGCAGCCGATGCACTGGAACGGCGCGCCAGTGTCGCCTGGTCACGCGCGGACACACCGCTGCCGTCACCGACCGAGGTGCCGGCTCACCGCAAGCGATAGCGGTTGATCTCGTCGCGCGTGGCCTGCGCCACGGCGCGCGCGCGGTCGGCGAAGTCCTCGTCCTTGCCCGCGTAGAGGATCGCGCGCGAGGAATTCACGACCATGCCGACCCCACGGGTCGTCTGGCCGGCCTTCACGCTCGCTTCGACGTCGCCGCCCTGCGCCCCGATGCCGGGCACCAGCAGCGGCAGCTCACCGACCAGCGCTCGCACGCGCGCGAGTTCGCCGGGAAACGTGGCGCCGACGACCAGCCCGAGCTGGCCGTTGCGGTTCCATGCCGACGCCGTCAGCCGCGCGACCCGCTCGAACACGCGTTCGCCGCCGACGTCGAGCATCTGCAGGTCGTTGCCGCCGGCGTTGCTGGTCCGGCAGAGGAGAAACGCGCCGCGGTCGGGGTAGGCGAGATACGGCTCGATCGAGTCGAAGCCCATGTACGGCGACAGCGTGACGGCGTGCGCGGCGTAGCGCTCGAAGGCCTCGCGGGCGTAGTGCTCGGCGGTGGAGCCGATGTCGCCGCGCTTGGCGTCGAGGATGACAGGCACCTCCGGATGCCGCGCGCGGATGTGCGCGATCAGGCGCTCGAGCTGGTCTTCGGCACGCATCGACGCGAAGTAGGCGATCTGCGGCTTGAACGCACAGGCGAGGTCGGCGGTGGCGTCGACGATTGCGCGGCAGAACTCGAAGATCGCGTCGGGCCGGTTGCGCAGGTGTGCGGGAAACCGCGCCGGATCCGGATCGAGGCCGACGCAGAGCAGCGTGTCGGCGCTGTGCCAGCGCGCGTTCAGCATGTCGATGAAGTTCATGCGCGCAATTCTAGGGTCTGTCGACGCCTGGCCTGGCGCATGCGCGATCCAGGCGTCAACAGGCCGCGCGGTCGCTGCGTGCTAGCCTGCCGCGCTCCCCATGGTCCGACTCTCCCGCCGCGATCTCGTGCTGCTCGCGCTGCTCACGCTCTTCTGGGGCGTGAACTGGCCGGTGATGAAGCTCGGCGTGGCCGACCTTCCGCCGCTCTACTTCCGTTCGCTGTGCGTCGCCGGCGGGCTGGTCTTCATCTGGGCGTGGGCCCTGGCGACGCGCGTTCCGCTGACCGTGCCGCCCGGGGCGTGGCCGTCGATCGTCAAGCTCGCCGTGCCCAACGTGATCGTGTGGCACCTGCTCGCGATCGTCGCCATCAAGATGCTTGCGTCGGGCCGTGCCGCGATCCTCGGCTACACGATGCCGGTCTGGGCCGTCGTGTTCGGACTGCTGGTCTTCAAGGAGAAGCCGCTGCGGCGCCACTGGGTCGGCGTCATCGCCGCCTTCATCGGCACGCTGCTGCTGCTGTCGTCCGAGTTCACCAAGCTGGCCGGCTCGCCGCTCGGCACGATCCTGATGCTGGTCGCGGCGGCCTCGTGGGGTTACGGAACCCACTTGATGCGGCGCCACCTCACGGCCATGCCGACGATCGCGCTGACGTTCTGGATGCTGTCGCTGACGCTGGTCGTCACCACGACTGTCTCGGTCGCGACCGAGATGGACCAGTGGCGCATGCCGCTGCCGCTCGAGTGGTTCTCGATCGTCTACAACATGGCGATCGCGATCGCGTTCTGCCACGTTGTCTGGTCGATGCTGGCGCGCAACCTGCCGCCGGCGGCCAGCGGGCTGTCGGTGATGATGATCCCGGTGCTCGGCGTGTTCTCAGGCATGGTGGTGCTCGGCGAGCAGCCGCACTGGCAGGACTACGCGGCGCTCGTCCTCATCCTGGTGGCCTTGTCGACCGTGCTGCTGCCGAGCCGCACGACGAGCTAATCCGTCGGACACGAAAACAAAACGGCCCGCCGAAGCGGGCCGTCTGATCTTCTGATTGGTTCGGCGCTGAACCCGGCTGCCGATCCGCGGATGCAGAGCTAGGAGCGCGCGCGCAGACAGTACTGATGGGTACGGCAAGCGCGCGCGACGACGCTATGCGCCGCGGTCGGCGGTCGGAGTTACATGTCCATTCCGCCCATGCCGCCCATGCCACCCATTCCGCCCATGCCACCACCCATGCCGCCGGCCGGCTTTTCTTCCACCAGCTCGGCCACCATGGCGTCGGTCGTCAGCATCAGGCCAGCCACCGAAGCGGCGTTCTGCAGCGCGGTGCGCGTGACCTTCGTCGGATCCAGCACGCCCATCTCGACCATGTCGCCGTACTCGTGCGTGGCGGCGTTGTAGCCGTAGTTGCCCTTGCCGTTGGCGACGGCATTGACGACCACGCTCGGTTCGTCGCCGGAGTTCGCGACGATCATGCGCAGCGGCTCTTCCATCGCGCGCAGCACGATCTTGATTCCGGCTTCCTGGTCGGTGTTGTCGCCCTTCAGCTTGCTGATGGCCTGCTTGGCGCGGATCAGCGCCACGCCGCCACCGGCGACGATGCCTTCCTCGACAGCGGCGCGCGTGGCGTGCAGCGCGTCCTCGACGCGGGCCTTGCGCTCCTTCATCTCGACTTCGGTCGCGGCGCCCACCTTGATGACGGCCACGCCGCCGGCCAGCTTGGCAACGCGCTCCTGCAGCTTCTCGCGGTCGTAGTCGCTGGTGGCTTCCTCGATCTGCGCGCGGATGGCCTTCACACGGGCCTCGATCGTCTTGTGATCGCCGGCGCCGTCGATGAGCGTTGTGTCTTCCTTGGCGATCTCGACGCGCTTGGCCTGGCCGAGGTCATTCAGCGTGGCCTTCTCGAGGGTCATGCCGGTTTCCTCGGCAATGACCGTGCCGCCCGTCAGGATGGCGAT
Organism: uncultured beta proteobacterium; assembly: GCA_963841815.1. Taxonomy (GTDB): domain Bacteria; phylum Pseudomonadota; class Gammaproteobacteria; order Burkholderiales; family Burkholderiaceae_F; genus JAOUJD01. The sequence goes on from CAWJEE010000014.1 coordinate 67,191, forward strand.
GTCTTCCAGCATGGCCTTGCGACGGTCGCCGAAGCCCGGGGCCTTGACGGCGCAGGTCTTCAGGATGCCGCGGATGCTGTTGACGACCAGGGTCGCGAGCGCCTCGCCTTCGACTTCCTCGGCGATGATCAGCAGCGGCCGGCCGGCCTTGGCCACCTGCTCCAGGATCGGCAGAAGGTCGCGGATGTTGCTGATCTTCTTGTCGTGCAGCAGGACGTAGGGGTTCTCGAGCAGCGCGTTCTGCTTCTCGGCGTTGTTGATGAAGTACGGCGACAGGTAGCCGCGGTCGAACTGCATGCCCTCGACCACTTCCAGTTCCGTGTTCAGCGACTTGCCGTCCTCGACGGTGATGACGCCTTCCTTGCCGACCTTGTCCATCGCGTCGGCGATGATCTTGCCGATCTCGGCATCGGAGTTCGCGGAGATCGAGCCGACCTGCGCGATTTCCTTGCTGGTCGTCGTCGGGCGGCTGATCTTCTTCAGCTCCCCGACGGCGGCGATCACGGCCTTGTCGATGCCGCGCTTCAGGTCCATCGGGTTCATGCCGGCGGCCACGTACTTCATGCCTTCGGTAATGATCGACTGCGCCAGCACGGTGGCGGTCGTGGTGCCGTCACCGGCGTTGTCCGAGGTCTTGGACGCCACTTCCTTGACCATCTGCGCGCCCATGTTCTCGAACTTGTCCTTCAGCTCGATTTCCTTGGCGACGGAAACTCCGTCCTTCGTCACGGTCGGCGAGCCGAAGCTGCGCTCGAGCACGACGTTGCGGCCCTTCGGGCCCAGGGTGATCTTGACGGCATTGGCGAGGATGTTGACGCCGCGAACCATGCGGTGACGCGCGTCGTCACCGAAGAAAACTTGTTTGGAAGCCATAGACCTTTTCTCCAGAAAAAATGAAGTCGCCGGACGCCAACGGCGGCCGGCGTCCCCGAGTTCGTTAGGCGACCACGCCCATGATGTCTTCTTCGCGCATGACGAGGAGTTCCTCGCCTTCGACCTTGACCGTCTGGCCCGAGTACTTGCCGAACAGCACCTTGTCGCCGACCTTCACGTCCGGCGTGATGATCTTGCCGCTGTCGTCGCGCTTGCCGGGGCCGACTGCGACGACCTCGCCCTGGTCGGGCTTTTCGCCGGCGCTTTCCGGGATGACGATGCCCGAGGCGGTTTTGCGCTCGTTGTCCAGGCGCTTGACGATCACGCGATCGTGCAGAGGACGAATCTTCATTGGGTCTCCTAGTTGACTGATCTCTCGACGAAAATCGAGAAACTGGAAAAAACAGTGGAGGCAGGCCTCCGGAAGCCGTAGGGGGATTGTTAGCACTCCCCGTCGACGAGTGCTAATTGTAAGGGCGGCTCCGGCGGTCTTCAAGTGCGGGAGTACGATTAGTTTGCAGGGGGGCTCAAACCGAGCAAGGGTGGTCACCAAGCGATTTCGGGGGAAGTGGTCACTAACATCCGATCTTTGCCGCGTAGTCGGCCATCGAAGTAGCCTTTATGTGCGCTTCACCCGAAAGGGACGCAGGCCAGAATCGCGCCAACAGCGATAGAAGGGGGTAGCACGTTCATGGAATTCCCGCTGCGGCTTCCGTCGCACTGGCTCAGGCCGGACAAACCCAAGGGCAAGAGCCCGGGGTCGAAGTCCGGTTTCAGCCATTCGATCATGAGCTACACGAAGATGGACGTGCCGACCGTCGAGCTGTTCGAGACGGCGGTGACGTTCGAGGCCGACCATGCCCATCCGCTCGGCGCGCATGAGTCCCTGACGCGCACCTTCGGCAACAAGGCGGGCGTGGCATTCGTCTTCCGGGCGGACACCGGCACCCCCGGCCGCTACTGGGTCTACTCGGCCGAGCCCTGGAACGAGCCGCCGGTCGAGGCCGTGAGCGCGCTGGCTCCCAAGCGCCTCGTGCTCCAGCTGGTGCCCGGGCTCCCGTACCGGTTCACGCTCGACGCGTGCGTCGGACGCGAGCGCCTGAAGAACGGCGAGAAGGAGGTCGAGCCGTTCAAGACTCCGCAGGAGGTCGAAGAGTGGCTGAAGATGGCGGGGCCGAAGCTGGGCTTCAAGCCGGACTTCTTCAACGTGTCGATCAAGGAGCTGCAGTTCCCGTATGGCGACCGGCACATCAAACTGCCCTATGCCTCCGCCGAGGGGGTGCTCCAGGTGACAGATCCCGATCTGCTGACCAAACCGCTGCTGCGGGGCATCGGATCGTATCGGCGCGTCGGCCTCGGCCTGCTGCAGTTGTCGAACTGATCTCCGTCCCGCATCGAGAGGCGGCGCCCACGGGCGCCGCTTTCCTTTGGGGTCCGGCCTCCGGCGCATGCCGAGCGCAACGATCGTGCGGATAATCGCCAAGGTCGCGCCGCGAGCGTCGCGCGACGTCACGGAGGGTTTCTTGCCGCATCGCTTTCCCGCGCGTGGCGCGCACATCGTGTCGGTCGCATGCTGCGTCCTGACTTCCCTGCTCGCCGCGCCGGGCTACGCCCAGTCCACGGTGCCGCCGGTGCTGCCCGAGAGCGTGGCGTCGGAATTGCGTGTTGCGCGCGTGCCGCTCGCCTCAGTCGCGATCACGCTCGTGCCGCTGTCGGGCAGCGGCATCACGATGGCGATCAACGAACACCAGCCGATGAACCCGGCGTCGACGATGAAGATCGCGACGACCCTGGCGGGCCTCGAACTGCTCGGGCCGCAGTACGTCTGGCGGACCGAGGCGCTGGCCGCCGCGCCGGTGAAACAGGGCGTGCTCGAGGGCGACCTGTGGCTGCGCGGCAGCGGCGATCCGCAGCTGGTGATCGAAGACCTCTGGCTGCTTGTCCAGCGGATCCGCGGCAGCGGCGTGCGCGAGATCCGCGGCGACCTCGTGCTCGACCGCTCGGCCCACGAGCCGATCGCGCACGATCCGGCCGCATTCGACGGCGAAGCGCTGCGGCCGTACAACGCCGGACCCGACGCGCTGTTGCTGAACTACAAGGCGGTCAGCTTCCATTTCGCGCCGGACAGCGGGACGCGGCAGGTGCGGGTCTATGCGCTGCCCTCGATCGCCGGCATGGTCGTGCCCTCGACGGTGAAGGCGGCCGAAGGCGCGTGCAACGACTGGCGCGCGCGCGTGGGTGGCGACTTCGCGGACCCGATGCGGCCGCAGTTCCGCGGTTCGTTTCCACTGTCGTGCGGCGACAAGGTCTGGCACGTCAACCTGTTCACGCCGGTGCAGTATGCGCAGGCGGTCTTTCGTCCCCTCTGGGAGGCGAGCGGTGGAACGTGGCGTGGACGCGCGCGCGACGGGGTTGCGCCGCCGGAGGCGCGACGCATCGCCGTCCACGAATCGCGCCCGCTGGCGGAAGTGATCCGCGACATCAACAAGTTCAGCAACAACGTGATGGCGCGGCAACTGTTCCTCAGCATCGGCGCCGAGAGCAGCAGGCAGCCGGCGAGCATGGAACGCGCGCAGCGCGCCGTCGGCGACTGGATGGTCAGCCGGGGCCTGGATCGGCGCGAGTTCGTGCTCGAGAACGGCGCGGGACTGTCCCGCATCGAACGGCTGACCTCGGCCGGGCTGGCCCGCCTGCTGGTGGCTGCGTTCGAGTCGCCGCTGATGCCGGAACTGATGTCGTCGCTGCCGATCGTCGGTGTCGACGGCACCATGCGCAAGCGCGCCGGCGCGGCGGGGTCGGCGCACATCAAGACCGGGCTGCTGGCAGACACCCGCGCCATCGCGGGCTACGTGCTCGCGGCGAGCGGCCGGCGCTACGCGATCGTCGCGTTCGTCAATCACCCCAATGCCGGCGCGACCCAGGGTGCGCTCGACGCCCTCCTGAACTGGGTCTACGCTCAGGGCTGACCGGCAGGCGACCAGCCGGGCCGACGGTTTCTCATCCTTTTACCTTCCGTCAAAGCCCCCGATCGACCGCCGCCTAGCCTAAAAGGGCAATGGATATCGCTGAGGAGGGGTTATGGATCGAGTCACGAAAGAACGGTTTGCATCGGATGTGAACGCCGTGCTGGTGGATGCCGAGGAACTGTTGCGGCAGGCCGCGCAGGCCACCGGCGAGGAAGCGAAGGTATTGCGGGGCCGTGCACAGGAAGCGATCGGCCGGGCCAAGGATTCCCTGGTTCACATCGAACAGCGGGCGGTCGCCCAGACCAAGGCGGCGGCGCACGCGACCGACAACTGGGTGCACAACCATCCCTGGACGGCGGTCGGCATTGCCGCCGGTCTCGCGTTCCTGGTCGGCCTGGTGGTGAACCGCAAGTGAGCCCCGCGCCCCACGAGGGCGGCGCTGCTCCATCGGCGCTCGGGTTCGTCCGCGAGGCGGCAGCGCTCGGCGTGGCCGCCCTCGTCACCCGTGGCGAGCTCGCTGCGATCGAACTGACCGAAGCGCGCGAACGCGCCGCGCGCTGGCTGGTGCTCGCGCTGGTTGCAGGCGTGTTGCTGCTCGCTGCGCTGCTGGTCGGCTCGTTGTGGGTCGTGTCGATCTTCTGGGAGTCGCATCGCTCGGAGGCGATCGCTGTCGTCGCGGCGGCCTATGCGCTCGCCGGCGGCGGCCTGATGTGGTGGCTCGTCGCGCGCCTGCGCGCCGCGCCGCCGTTGCTGCAGTCGACGCTCAGTGAGCTGAGACAGGATTGCGACGCGCTTCGGGGCGCGTCACGGACGTCCCCATGACGCGACGGTCGCGCGACGAACTGGCGCTGCGTCGCGAGGCGCTTGCGACACGCGCCGCGCTGCAGAGGATCGAACTGGCGGCGGCCTTCGACCGGGCCCGCGAGGTGTCGCTGGCGCGGAAGGGCATCGGGGCGATAGCGCTGCACCTCGCACGCTCGCTCGTGAGTTCGCGGAGCGGCCCGACCGCCACGTTGCGCGCGCGACCCTGGATGCTCTCCGTGGGCTGGGTCCTTGTGCGTGCGTTGCGCGCTTCGCCGACCGCGCGCTGGGTGACGGCGGCGGCGGCCGTCG
>CAWJEE010000015.1:0-195968 GCA_963841815.1 uncultured beta proteobacterium
AAGCAGGCCCGAAGGCCTGCTTTCGCAGAGAGAAGACTGCGACCGAATTACTTCTTCGGCGCTTCTTCTTCTTCGCCGGGGCGGCGGCGGGCTTCGCTTCTTCTTTCTTCGCCGGGGCAGCGGCGGCCGGCTTGGCGGCTTCTTTCTTCGCCGGGGCGGCAGCGGCCGGCTTGGCTTCTTCTTTCTTCGCCGGAGCGGCGGCGGCCGGCTTGGCTTCTTCTTTCTTCGCCGGGGCGGCGGCAGGGGCTTGGGCGAACGCGACGCCGGCGAAGGCGGTGGCGATCAGGGCAGCGATCAGCTTCTTCATTGTGTGTTCCTGGAACGTAGTTTTGGGTTGGTTTCGAGCCCGCCCAGACCGAAACCTCCCGTGTCCCTGCAGACTCAGAGCGGCTAACGGGACAGGCCGTCAGGAGGTTGACACAAGCGCGTGGGCAAGCCCTTCGAGTGGCGACCGGCCGGGTCGACGGGTGCCTCGCGGGCGGACCCAGTGCTTCCCGCTACTCCTGCGGCAGGGTCAGCGTCCGGAGCCGCCACTTGCTGTCGTTGGTGAACAGCCAGGTCTCAGAGTAAGTGATCGCTCCCGTCTTGACGATTGCTGGTGGCGGGGCAGGCAATGGGGACGCAACCTTCAGGGAGGCCAGCACCACGTTGTCCAACCTGGCGATGCCCGGCGAACGGACGATCTTCGAACGCATCACCTTGCCGCTCCGGTCGACCGTGACATCCGCCACGATCACGCCCTGCAGAAGGTGGTGCGGCCGGCCTTCGAATAGTTGCCGTGAGTTGGCCGAGTGGATGTGTTCGGCCGCCAGTCGCTTCCATTGCTCGAGGGCCGGGTCGCGAGAAGCGAGGCGGGGTCCGGAGCCGGTCGAGGGCCCGAACGCGGCCGGTGGCGCCGACGGAGCTGCGGCGGGAGCAGGCGCCGATGCGATTGGCGCTGGGGCCGCCGTCGACGAGGGAGGGGCGGAACCGCATCCAGCCGTAGCGACCATCACGGCCGAAGCGGCTGCAACCATAAAGTTTTGGCGCTTCAGCATCATTCAGTACCTCGCATCCAGTCCGACGGCCCACGACCGTCCGGGGGCCGGCTCGAAGAACCGACCGTTGCCTTCGTTGACGATGACCGAGCCGACGTAACGCCTGTCGAGGACGTTGTCGATGCGGAAGAAGGCGCGCAGGTTCCAAGGGCCCACAGCCAGCGCCCGCTGGACCGACAGGTTCACCACGCCCCACCCCGCCGCGAAGTCCGTGTTGCGGTCATCGACCGGCAGGCTCGACTGTGCCCGCCACTCGGCCCCGAAGTCGAGGCCGCGAGTTCGGTAATCGGCGCGGATGAATAAAGTTTCGGCCGGAACTCCCGGGAGCCTGTTCCCGGACGGCACGAGCACCGACGGTCGAGCGCATGGCGCCGCCGGGCACGCCACGAACGGCTCCGAATACGTCGCGCGGATGGTGGCAAGCGCCGCTTGCAGCGACAGGCTCGTCGTGGGTCGCCAGCCGATGCTCGCCTCGGCGCCATGCCGCTGCGTCGCCGCCGCGTTGCCGAACGAGGAACGCCCTCCCACGTTGGCCAGCACGACGATGTCATCCTCGGTGCGCACGCCGAAGAGGGCCACGGTCGCGCTCAGCGACGCCGACGGCAGGAGCTTCACTCCCACCTCGACGTTGTCGCTGCGCGCCGGCCTCAGCGACGTGTTCAGCCCGGCGCTGCCGTCGGGCCGGTAGGCGAGCTCGTTCAGCGTCGGCGTCTCGAACCCGCGGCCGTAGGAGGCGTACCAGCTCGTCGACGGTGCCGGGCGATAGACGACGCCGACGACCGGATTGACGCTGCTCATAGCGACGCCGCCCGAGTCGTTGCCGTTCGACAGGTAGCGGTCGTCGCTACGGAACTCGACGCGTGATGCGCGCGCCCCGGCGGTGAGTTTCCACCGCGGCGCGACGTCGGCCTCGAGCTGGAGGTATGCGTCGCTCGACGTCACCGTGTTGCGCTCGTCCCGCCGCAGCCGCCCCATCACGCCGAGCGTGCTGCCGACGAAGTTCTCGTAGCCGCGCCGGTCCTCGTCGAGGCGTTCCAGGTTGACGCCGACGGTCAGCGTCGCGCGGTCGAAGAACTTCTGCACGCGTGCGTCGATGCCGTCGAACCGTCGATCGAAGTCGATCACGCCGCCCGGGTGCGAGCTGCTCGCCTGCGCCGCCACCGGGATCGCCTGGTACTGCGTCACCTCGCGGCTGCCGAGCCAGGCCACCACGATCGAGCGCCAGCCCTCCCCGAGGTCGCTGGTCAGTTCGCCTCCGAGCTGGGACTGCCTGGCCGACTTGCGAGTGTCGAACTGGAGCGCCTGTGGCGCGGCCTGCCGCGGATCGTCTTCGGCCTGCGCGCGGGTGAGCCCGAGCGGATCCTTCGAGTCGGGCATGTCAAGGCTGTTCACCGACACACGAAGCTGCCCGAGCCGGGTCTGCGCGGCGGCGCGCAGGTTGACCACGTCGCGCGTCGCCTGGCTGTGCTCCCGGTAGCCCTCCGTCGAGAAGCGACTGCCGTCGAGCGAAATGGAGGCCGCGTCGCCGCCAGCCGCAAGGCTCACGCCCGTTCGCCAAGTGCCGTAGCCGCCAACCGCGGTTGTGGCCTCCGCGGTCGGTTCCGACGGCCCCACGCGCGTGGTCATTGCGATCACGCCGCCCGACGAATTGCCGTACAGCGCCGAGAACGGGCCACGCAGCACTTCGATCCGGTCGACCGCGTCCAGGGGGAAGTGCGACACCTGGCCCTGCCCATCGGGCTGCGAGGCGGGAATGCCGTCGAGGTAGAGCCGCACGCCGCGCACTCCGAACGTCGAGCGCGCGCCAAAGCCGCGTATCGAAATCTGCAGGTCCTGCGCGTAGTTCTGGCGGTTCAGGGCGACGACACCGGGCACGCGGGCGAGGGACTCCGACAGGTTGACCCGCCACTGGGCATCGCGCACTTCGCCGCGCTCGATGACGTCGACGGAAGCGGGGACGTCGAGCGCGGCGCGCTCAGTGCGCGTTGCCGTGACGACCGTGGTCTCGAGGGCGGTCGATGGCGACTGTGCGGGCGCCGCGGACGGGATCAGTGCCCACGACGCGACTGTGCCTGCAAGGAGGGCGCGCCGCGGCGTCGAGGCTGGCCAGGATCGGGCCGCCGCCGAGGCGCCGCGCGACATCCACGACCGGACCAGGCCCTTCACGTCGGTCTCGTCGCCGATCGGACGCCGAGCCGCCCCGGACTCAGCGAACGACGAGCACCGGGCGACGCGTGTGAGCCAGGACCCGCTGCGTCTCGCTGCCCAGGACGACCCCCTCGACACCACGCCGGCCATGCGAGGCCATCACGATCAGCCCGCAGTGATGCTTGCCGGCCGCGGCCACGATGGCCCTGTGGGGCAGGTCATCCTCGAGCATCGACGTATGGCACGGCACCCCGGCCTCGCTTGCAGCCCGCTCGACGCGTGCCAGGCGGTCGCTCGCCTCCGCGCCCACGCGCGCCCGGTAGTCGTCGGACACGACGCCGCTCGACTCGCCGATGCCGGCATACGGATACGGCGGGACCGCCGTGAACGCGATCAACTGCGCTCCCAGGGCTCGCGCCAGTTCGACCGCGGTGGAAACCGCCTTGTCGGAGAGTTCCGAGCCGTCCGTCGCCACGAGGATCTTGCCGTTGAACATGGGACCTCCGCTCGCGCCGCGTCCACAGTCGAAGCGGCGCAAAAGAAGAAAGGGCAGCGTCCGCTGCCCTTCGGGCTCAGGCAGGCGCGGCGCCTACCTGCCGCGCAGCTTGCGAATGGCCGCGAGCTGCGCCGCGATCGACGACATTTCGGCCTCGACCTTCGCGATTTCCAGGTCGCTGCTGGCGTTCCGGCGCGCTTCTTCCGCAGCCTTCAGTGCCTCGCGCGCCTTGGCCTCGTCGAGGTCCTTGCCGCGAATGGCGGTGTCGGCCAGCACAGTCACGACGTGCGGCTGCACCTCGAGGATGCCGCCGGCGACGAACACCTGCTCCTCGGCGGCCTGGTCCGCCACCTTGATGCGGACGACGCCGGGACGGATGCGCGTGATCAGCGGGGCGTGGCTCGGATAGATGCCGAGCTCACCGACCTCGCCCGGCAGCACGACGAACTCCGCCAGGCCCGAGAAGATCGACTCTTCCGCGCTGACGACGTCGACTTGGATGGTGGTGGCCATCTGACTCCCCATGCGAGACGCTGCTACTGCAGCGTCTTCGCTTTCTCGAACGCCTCGTCGATCGAGCCGACCATGTAGAAGGCCTGCTCGGGCAGCGCGTCGCACTCGCCGTCGACGATCATCTTGAAGCCGCGGATCGTCTCCTTCAGCGGGACGTACTTGCCCGGCGAACCGGTGAACACCTCGGCGACGTGGAAGGGTTGCGACAGGTAGCGCTGCAGCTTCCGCGCGCGCCCGACCGCCAGCTTGTCCTCGGGCGACAGTTCGTCCATGCCGAGAATCGCGATGATGTCGCGCAGTTCCTTGTATTTCTGCAGCGTCGCCTGCACACGACGCGTCGTGTCGTAGTGCTCCTCACCAACCACGTGCGGGTCGATCTGGCGCGACGTCGAGTCGAGCGGGTCGACCGACGGATAGATACCGAGCGACGCAATCTCACGGCTCAGCACCACGGTGGCGTCGAGGTGGCCGAAGGTCGTCGCCGGCGACGGGTCGGTCAGGTCGTCGGCCGGCACGTACACGGCCTGGATCGACGTGATCGAGCCGGTCTTGGTCGACGTGATGCGCTCCTGCAGGCGGCCCATTTCCTCGGCCAACGTCGGCTGGTAGCCCACCGCCGACGGCATCCGGCCCAGGAGCGCGGAAACTTCGGTGCCGGCCAGCGTGTAGCGGTAGATGTTGTCGACGAAGAACAGGATGTCGCGGCCCTCGTCGCGGAAGCGCTCGGCCATTGTCAAACCGGTCAGGCCGACGCGCAGGCGGTTGCCCGGCGGCTCGTTCATCTGACCGAACACCATCGCCACCTTCGACTTCGACAGGTCTTCCTGCACGATGACCTTGGCATCCGACATCTCGTGATAGAAGTCGTTGCCCTCGCGTGTGCGCTCGCCGACCCCGGCGAACACCGACAGGCCGGAGTGCTGCGTGGCGATGTTGTTGATCAGCTCGAGCATCGTCACGGTCTTGCCCACACCCGCGCCGCCGAACAGGCCGATCTTGCCGCCCTTGGCGAACGGGCAGATCAGGTCGATCACCTTGATCCCCGTCTCGAGCAGCTCGACCGACGGCGACAGCTCTTCGAACTTCGGCGCCGGCTGATGGATCCCGCGGCGCTCGTCGGACTGGATCGGGCCGCGCTCGTCGATCGGGCGCCCGAGCACGTCCATCACGCGGCCCAGCACGCCCGGGCCCACCGGCACCTTGATGTTGTCGCCGGTGTTGCGGACCTTCATGCCTCGCTTCAGGCCGTCGGACGAGCCCATCGCGATCGTGCGGACCACGCCATCGCCCAGCTGCTGCTCGACCTCGAACGTCAGGCCCTGTTCGACCAGCTTGTTGCCAGCGTCCTGCTCGAGGACCAGCGCGTCGTACACGTGCGGCATCGCGTCGCGCGGGAACTCGACGTCGACGACGGCGCCGATGCACTGAACGATGGTCCCGGTGGTTACGGTGCTCATGCTTGTTTCCTCAGTTCTCGATATTCGAATGCGTCAGGAAATCGCCGCTGCGCCGCCGACGATCTCGGAAATCTCTTTCGTGATGCCGGCCTGCCGCGTCTTGTTGTAGATCAGCTGCAGTTCCTCGATCACCTTCTTCGCGTTGTCGGACGCGGCCTTCATCGCGACCATCCGTGCGCTCTGCTCGGACGCCATGTTCTCGGCCATCGACTGGTAGACCAGCGCCTCGACGTAGCGCGTCATCAGCTCGTCGATCACGCGCTGCGGGTCGGGCTCGTACAGGTAGTCCCACGCGTAGGCGCGCTTCTCCTCCGGTGTCTGCTCGAAGCGCGCGGCCGACAGCGGCAGCAGCTGCTCGATCACCGGCTCCTGCTTCATCGTGTTGATGAAGCGCGAGTAGGCGATGTAGACGCCGTCCAGCCGGCCCTCCGCGTAGCCGTCGAGCAGGATCTTGACGGGGCCGATGAGCCGCTCCACGTGCGGCTTGTCGCCGAGCTGCACGGCATGCGCCACGATGTTCGCGTTGAGGCGCGTAAGGAAGCCGAAGCCCTTATTGCCGAGCGCGCTCGCCACGAACTTGACGCCTTCGGCCTCCCACTGCTTGACCCGCTGCAGCACCATGCGCTGCACGTTCGTGTTCAGGCCGCCGCACAGGCCCTTGTCGGTCGAGATCAGGATCAGGCCGACGTTGCGGATCGCGTCGCGCTTCACCACGAACGGATGGCGGTACTCGGGGTTGGCCAGGGCGAGGTGGGCGACGATGTTGCGGATCTTGTCGCCGTACGGGCGCGTGTTGCGCATGCGATCCTGCGCCTTGCGCATCTTGCTCGCAGCCACCATTTCCATCGCCTTGGTGATCTTGCGCGTGTTCTGCACGCTCTTGATCTTCAGGCGGATCTCTTTGGTACTTGGCATCGTCTAAGCCGGCGCGATGCACGATGCGTGCATCGCGCCGGATCCAGTTAGTAGCCGGCGGACTTCTTGAATGCCCCGATCGCGTCGGTCAGCGCCTTCTCGTCGTCCTTGGACAGGTCCTTGGTCGACTCGATGCGCTCCACCAGCGCGGCGTGCTTCGTCTGCAGGAACTCGCGCAGGTTCTTCTCGACCGTCAGCGCGTCCTTGACCTCGACGTCGTCGAGGTGCGCGTTGTTGACCGCGAACAGCGTCACCGCCTGCTCCCACACCTGCAGCGGCTTGTACTGCGGCTGCTTCATCAGCTCCGTCACCAGGCGGCCGCGATCGAGCTGCTTGCGCGTCGCTTCGTCGAGGTCGGAGGCGAACTGGGCGAACGCCGCCAGCTCGCGGTACTGGGCGAGCGCCAGCCGCACGCCGCCGCCGAGCTTCTTGATGACCTTGGTCTGGGCCGCGCCGCCGACGCGCGACACCGAGATGCCGGCGTTGATGGCGGGCCGGATGCCGGCGTTGAACAGGTCGGTCTCGAGGAAGATCTGGCCGTCGGTGATCGAGATGACGTTGGTCGGCACGAACGCGGTCACGTCGCCGGCCTGCGTCTCGATGATCGGCAGCGCGGTCAGCGACCCGGTCTTGCCCTTCACCGCGCCATTGGTGAATTTCTCGACGTACTCCTCGTTGACGCGCGCCGCGCGCTCGAGCAGGCGCGAGTGCAGGTAGAACACGTCGCCGGGATACGCTTCGCGGCCCGGCGGACGGCGCAGCAGCAGCGACACCTGGCGGTAGGCCCAGGCCTGCTTGGTCAGGTCGTCATAGATGATCAGCGCGTCCTGGCCGCGGTCGCGGAAGTACTCGCCCATCGTGCAGCCGGAGTACGGCGCGATGTACTGCATCGCCGCCGACTCGGACGCGGAGGCGGCGACGACGATCGTGTACGCCATCGCGCCGGTCTCTTCGAGCTTGCGGACCACGTTGACGATCGTCGAGGCCTTCTGCCCGATCGCGACGTACACGCAGATCAGGTCCTTGCCCTTCTGGTTGATGATCGTGTCGATCGGCCACCGCCGTCTTGCCGGTCTGGCGGTCGCCGATGATCAGCTCGCGCTGGCCGCGGCCGATCGGCACCATCGCGTCGATGGCCTTCAGGCCGGTCTGCACCGGCTGCGACACCGACTTGCGCGCGATCACGCCCGGCGCGACCTTCTCGATGACGTCCGTCATCTTGGCGTTGATCGGGCCCTTGCCGTCGATCGGCTGGCCGAGCGAGTTCACGACGCGGCCGATCAGCTCGGGACCGACCGGCACCTCGAGAATGCGGCCGGTCGCCTTGACCGTGTCGCCTTCGGTGATGTGCTCGTAGGCGCCCAGAATCACCGCGCCGACCGAGTCGCGCTCGAGGTTCAGCGCGAGGCCGAACGTGTTGTTCGGGAACTCGAGCATCTCGCCCTGCATGACGTCGGACAGGCCGTGCACGCGGCAGATGCCGTCCGTGACGGTGACCACCGTGCCCTGCGTGCGCAGTTCGGTCGAGACGCCGAGGTTCTGGATTCGGCTCTTCAGCAGTTCGCTGATTTCACTTGGATTGAGTTGCATCGTTCAACTCCGAAAATTCGTCTGGCCCGTTGAGGCAAGGGGTTAGGCCGTCAGGGCCGTCTGCATCTGGTTCAGCCGGGCGCGCACCGAGCTGTCGAGCACCTGGTCGCCCACGGCAATGCGAACGCCGCCGATCAGCGCCGGGTTCACCTGCACGCTCGGTCGCAGCCTGGTGCCGAAGCGCTTCGACAGCGCCGCGAGAAGGTCGCTCACCTCGCCGTCGGACAGCGGGAACGCGGTCTCGATCAGGCAGTCCGCCACGCCCTCCGCCTCGTTCTTCAATTGCCGGAACTGCACCGCGACTTCCGGCAACACGGCGAGGCGCTGGTTCGCCACCAGCAATTTCAGGAAGTTCGTTCCGGTGGCAGGCAGCGGCTGCTTCACCATGCCGGCGAGCAGGTCGACCACCTGCGCATCGTCGAGCTTCGGGTCCGCGACCACCTGCGCGACCTGCGGATGCGACATGAGCGCCGCGAGTTCCTCGACGACCGCGAGCCACCGCTCGAGGCCTTCGCCGGACGCGCGCGCCGTCTCGAACAGCGCGTCGGCGTACGGACGGGCGATCGTGGACAGTTCGGCCATGGCTTACAGCTTCGCCTTCAACTGGGCGAGCAGCTCCGAATGGACCTGGGGGTTGACCTCGCGCTGCAGGATCTGCGCAGCACCGGCCACCGCGAGCACGGCGACCTGGTCGCGCAAGGAGTCCTTGGCACGCTGCATTTCCTGCGTCGCCTCGGCCTTGGCGGCCTCGACGATGCGATCGGCCTCGACCTTCGCCTGTCCCTTGGCGGCGTCGACGATGGCCTGGCCGCGCTTCTCGGCGTCGGCGATCAGCTGTTGGACATGGCCACGCTCGGCGGCCTGCTCCTCGGCGATCTTGCGCTTGGCCTCGTCCAGGCTCTTCTGGCCGCGATCAGCCGCGGCCAGGCCGTCGGCGATCTTCTTCTGCCGCTCCTCGAGCGACTTGATCAGCGGGGGCCAGATGTACTTCATCGTCACCCAGGCGCCGATGAAGAAGACCACCAGCTGAAAGAACAGCGTGGCGTTGATGTTCATAGGGGAACTCGATTGGCCGGGCGGGCAGGCCCCGTCCGGCGCTGGTTCGTGAGTAGGTTCGGCAAGACCGTTCGCTTAGCCGGCGAACGGGTTGGCGAACGCGAACATCATCGCGATACCGACGCCGATCAGGAACGCGGCGTCGATCAGGCCGGCCAGCAGGAACATCTTGGTCTGCAGCGTGTTCATCAGCTCGGGCTGGCGCGCCGCGGCCTCGATGTACTTGCCGCCCATGATCCCGATGCCGATGCAGGCACCGATGGCGCCAAGGCCGATGATCAGGCCAGCGGCCAGGGCAACAAACGCGACGTTGGTCATTTCTTACTCCTTGTTGGCAGAGAGAGTTGAAGCTGTTTGGGAAAGGGGTCAGTGGCCTTCGTGCGCCTGGCCGATGTACACCAGGGTCAGCATCATGAAGATGAAGGCTTGCAGCAGGATGATCAGGATGTGGAACAACAACCACGCGGTGCCGGCGACGACGTGCCCGATCGCCATGAAGACGCCCGTGGCGTTCATCGCCGCGAAGCCGCCCAGCAGCGCGATCAGGAAGAACAGCAGCTCGCCGGCGTACATGTTGCCGAACAGCCGCATGCCGAGCGACACCATCTTGGCGAGGTACTCGATGATGTTGATGCCGAGGTTGGCCACCCCGAGCGGGATCGCGTAGAGCGGGTTCTTCGACGTGCCGAACGGCGCGGTGACGAGCTCGTGCAGGAAGCCGCCGAATCCCTTGATCTTGATGCCGTAATAGATCATCAGCAGGAACACGCCGAACGACATGCCGAGCGTGCCGTTCAGGTCCGCCGTGGGCAGGGGCCGCAGGTAGTGGATGCCGAACAGGCCGGCGATCCAGGGCAGGAGGTCGACCGGAACCAGGTCGATCGCGTTCATCAGCAGGATCCACACGAACACGGTCAGCGCGAGGGGCGCGATGAAGGTGCGGTCGCCGTGGACGATCGACTTGCTCTGCTCCTCGACGAGTTCCACCAGCATCTCGACGAACGCCTGGAACTTGCCGGGCACGCCGGACGTCGCCCGCTTGGCCGCCGAACGCAGGATCCACAGCGTGACGCCGAGGATCAGGACCGAGAAGAACACCGTGTCGAAGTTGACGATCGAGAAGTCGATGATGACCTTCTGCTTCGCCGACGACAGGTGCGTCAGGTGGTGAACGATGTATTCGGTGGCGGTGGGAGCTTGGCCGGTGGCAGCCATGGTGGAACCCTATTCGTCTATCTGACCAGCAGCGTCAGCACGTAACTCTTCAGCACGACGATGACTGACCCTAGCAGCGCCAGCCACACCAAGTCTTTGTAAAACGCGACGATCAGCCCGAGCAGCGCCAGCGTCGACACCACCTTGACGAATTCGCCGATCAGAAACACGGCCGGATCCGTCCCCTGCGGCCGCCGCGCTGCGGCGGCCAGTTTCAGCGCAAACAACCCGCTCGGAACGACACAGGCGGCGCCGCCCAACAACGCGGAGATCGCAGCGTGGGAGCCCCCCAATAGCCCGGCCACCAGCGAGACGACGACGGTTGTGAGTATCTGCAGGAAGACAACCCGGAACATGAGCCTCCGAGACCGCTTCCAGCGGGACTGAAGTCCGTTTTCGCCAAACCGCGAGATTCTACGAGTCGGGGGGATGCCGGGTCAAATTCGTGCTGCGGCGCACATGACGCGCTCAGCGGAGCGCGCGGCCGGCCAGGCCCCCTTCCATGCCCGGTCGCAGCCGGCAGCCGGACCGGGACTGGTGTCAACTCCCGCGCAGGCGCTCGACGATCCCGTCGAGCTGGTCGAGGCTCGCGAACTCGATCACGAGCTTGCCGCTGCCCTTCGCGTTCGCCGCCAGCTTGACCGTCGCACCGAGCTTGTCGGCCAGCTCTTCTTCCAGGCGAACGATGTCGCGATTGCGCGGCGCGGCCGCTTTCTTCGCGCCGTCGCCTCCATCCTTCGATGCGTGGGCGACGAGGGTTTCCGCCTCGCGCACGGACAGGCCCTTCGCGACGATGCGATTCGCGTACTGGATCTGGTGCGCGGAGTCGGCGCCCAGCAGCGCACGGGCGTGACCCATGTCGAGGCTCCCGGCCATCAACAGCTCCTGCACCGGCTTGGCCAGGTTCAGCAGCCGGAGCAGGTTCGAGGTGGCGCTGCGCGAGCGGCCGATGGCCGCAGCCGCCTGCTCGTGCGTGAAGTCGAACTCGCGGATCAGGCGCTGAACGCCTTGCGCTTCCTCGAGCGGGTTCAGGTCCTCGCGCTGGATGTTCTCGATCAACGCCATCGCCAGGGCCGCGGTGTCCGGAACCTGCTTGACGAGGACCGGGACTTCGGTGAGGCCTGCCATCTGCGCCGCGCGAAAGCGGCGCTCGCCCGCGATGATTTCGTAGCGATCGCTTCCGACCGGGCGCACGAGGATCGGCTGCATCACGCCCTGGGCGCGGATGGAATCCGCGAGTTCGGCGAGCGCCTCCTGGTTCATGCGCGTGCGCGGCTGGTACTTGCCCGGCTGCAGGCGGGCGATCGGCAGGGCACTCGGCGCGCCGGCGGGCGCCGGAGCGGCCGGCCGATCCTCGCCGAGCAGCGAATCGAGGCCTCTCCCGAGCCCCTTCGGTCGTTTCATCATCAAGTCTTCCCCTTCTCCGGCGACCAGCGGCATCCGTACGCGCAGCCGTCCCTGACTCCGAACTTCGAACATGCGCAGGCCGGCGCCTCGCCCGCGCCGGCCTGCGGGTCCAGCACGGTCACATCGTCGCGATGCGCTGGATCATCTCGGCGCCGAAGGCCAGGTACGCCTGCGCGCCCTTGGAACTGCGGTCGTATACGACCCCCGGCAGGCCGTAGCTCGGCGCCTCGGCCAGCCGCACGTTGCGCGGGATGATCGTCGCGAAGACCTTGTCGCCGAACTTCGCGACGAGCTGCTCCGAAACCTGCTGCTGCAGCGTCATCCGGGGATCGAACATCACCCGCAGCAGGCCGATCACGCGCAGTTCGGGGTTGAGGTTCGCCGCCACGCGCTTGATGGTGTTGACGAGGTCGGCGAGGCCTTCCAGGGCGAAGTACTCGCACTGCATCGGGATGACGACCCCGTGCGCGGCGCACAGGCCGTTCAGCGTCAGCATCGACAGCGACGGCGGGCAGTCGATCAGGATGAAGTCGTAGTCGTCGTAGACGGCGGCCAGCGCACTCTTCAACCGGCTCTCGCGGTCGTCGAAGTCGACCAGCTCCACCTCGGCGCCCGCCAGCTCGCGATTGGCGCCGAGCACGTGGAATCCGCCATGCTCGGAGACGAGGCAGGCCTGGTGCACGTCGGCGAGGCCCAGGAGAACCTGGTAAACGGACGAGGACAGGCCGCGCTTGTCGATGCCGCTGCCCATCGTTGCATTGCCCTGCGGATCGAGGTCGACCAGCAGCACGCGCCGGCCGTGCGCCGCAATCCCGGCTGCAAGATTGACGGCCGTGGTGGTCTTGCCGACTCCACCTTTCTGGTTGGCAATGCAGAAGATGCGGGCCATCTAGTTCTTTTCCGGGGGCGAATCGACGAGGCGCGCGGCGTCGTAGCCGTGCGCCGGCAGGCGGGCCTCGATGGCTCGCCGATCTTCTGGCGACAGCGTGCGGGTCCGGCTCAGCACCCACAGGTATTGCCGCGACGGCTCGCCGACGACGGCGTAGCGGTAGTCGGGCGCGAGTTCGATCACCCAGTAGTCGCCCCAGCCAATGGGCAACCAGCGCAACGCCGCCGGCAGGAAGCTCACCTGCAGGCGGTCGGTTCGCCCGTCGACACGGCGCGCGACCCCGCTGACTTCGTCGTGCCCGTCGCGCGTCCGGCAGCGATTGACGACCGAAACCTTGCCGTCGTCGCGCAGCGCGTAGGTCGCGGTGGTGTCGCCGACGCACTGCTGCTGGAACCGGTTCGGATACTTGGCGACCTCGTGCCACTGGCCGGCGTAGCGCGCCAGGTCGATGTTGCCCACTGTCTGCAGCGGCTCGGCGGCGGACACGGCGCCGGCGGCGAGCATGACCGCGAGCAAGGCGTGCTTCATCGCGCGAGCTTCAGGCCGAAACCGATCAAGGCGACGCCCGCGGCGCGCTGCAGCAGCAGCGACAGCCGGCGATGCGCGCGCACGCGTTCGCTGATGGCGTTCGCGAACGCGCACAGGGTCAGGCAGTAGGCCAGCGTGACGATCGCGATCGTCGCCGCCATCGCGACGAACGTCACGAAGCCCCGATGGTGGTCGGCATCGATGAACAGCGGGAAGAACGCCATGTAGAAGACGATGGCCTTCGGATTCATCAGGGTGATGAAGAACGCCTGCCGGGCGAAGTGCCCCGGCCTGAGGCTGATTGGGTGGGCGGCCCCCGCCTTGGCAAACAGCAGCTTCAGGCCGATCCAGGCCAGGTACGCCGCACCCGCGTACTGCAGCCCCTTGAACAGGGCTTCGTTGGCCTGCAGCACCGCGGCGACCCCGATCGCGGCCAGCCACATCAACACCTGGTCGCCACCGATGAGTCCGAACGTGGCTGCGGCGCCGGCGCGGAATCCGCCTTTTGCCGTCGCGTTCAGGAGCGCGAACGTGCCGGGACCGGGCAGCGCCAGGAAGACCAGCACGGCGGCGACGAAGGCCCAGTAGTCGGAGATTCCCAGCATCAGGGACGTTGCAGCAGGATCAAGTGGCGCTCGGCGTCGAGCCGGGGGATGGCGAGTTTAACGACGTCGACCACCCGGACGTCGGGCATCGCCCGCGCAAGTTCGGCCAGTTCCGCATTCGGATAGACACCCTTCATGGCCGCCCACCAGCCGCCGGGCGCCAGCAAGTGTGCGCTGACGCGAACGAAGGCCTCGAGCGAGGAGAATGCGCGCGAAACGATCAGGTCGAATGGCGGCGCGTCCACGTCCTCGACCCGCGCATGCAGGCAGCCGAGATTGGACAAGCCCAGTTCGAGCTTCGCCTGCGTGAGGAACGCCACTTTCTTCTCGACTTTGTCGACCACCGTCACTTGCCAGTGCGGGCGCGCGATCGCCAGCGGGATCCCGGGGAGGCCGCCACCCGAGCCCACATCGAGCACTCGACACTGCTTTTCGCCGAAGATCGGCGTCAATGGGGGCAAGATGGCGAGTGAATCGAGCAGATGATGAGAGAGAATGCTGGCCGGAGAGCTGATCGCCGTCAGGTTGTGGACAGCGTTCCAGCGGACCAGAAGCGCGGCGAAGCGGACCAGCTGGCCGGCTTGCGCACCCGACAGCTCGACTCCGAGCCCCGCCGCCCCGGCCAGCACATCAGTCGGGGCAAGCGGCGAGTCGGCGTCAGGCCGCGAGTTGGCCCGAGCCACGGGTCCTCGACAGTCGCTTCAGGTGGACCAGCAGCAGCGAGATCGCCGCCGGCGTGACTCCCGAGATCCGGGAAGCCTGCCCCACCGTCTCGGGTCGCTGCTGCTTGAACTTCTGCCGGACCTCGACCGACAACCCCCGCACCGCGTCGTAATCGACGTCGGCGGGGATCCGCGTGGTTTCGTGCGCCTCGTGCCGCAAGACCTCTTCTTCCTGGCGCGCGATGTAGCCGGCGTACTTCACGGCGATCTCGACTTGCTGGGCGACGACCGGATCATCCGAGGCGGGCTCACCGAGGGGCCGCCCCTCGACGTCCCGAAGAGAGACGAGCGCGTCGTACGTGACAAACGGTCGGCGAAGCAAGTCAGTGAGCGTGTACTCTCGCTCTATGCCCTTTCCCAGGACGCGAGCTGCCTCCGCTGGATCGACGATGTGAGGATTCACCCAGGTCGACTTGAGGCGTTCGAGCTCGCGCGCAACGGCGTCGCGCTTGCGGTTGAAGTGGTCCCACCGGCGGTCGTCGACGCAACCAAGGCGCCGCCCCGCTTCGGTCAGCCGCATGTCGGCGTTGTCCTCGCGCAGCGAAAGGCGGTACTCGGCGCGACTCGTGAACATGCGGTACGGCTCGGACACACCGCGCGTGATCAGGTCGTCGACGAGGACCCCAAGGTACGCCTCGTCGCGACGCGGACACCAGGCCTCCCGCCCCTGCGCCTGCAGAGCCGCATTCAGGCCGGCCAGCAGTCCTTGCGCGGCCGCTTCCTCGTAGCCCGTCGTTCCATTGATCTGGCCGGCGAAGAACAGCCCGCGGATCGCCTTCGTCTCGAGCGACCTCTTCAGCGCGCGCGGGTCGTAGTAGTCGTACTCGATGGCGTAGCCCGGCCGGAGGATGTGCGCGTTCTCGAGTCCGCGCATCGACCGGACGACCGCGATCTGCACATCGAACGGCAGGGAGGTGGAAATGCCGTTCGGGTAGTACTCGTGGGTCGTCAAGCCTTCGGGTTCGAGAAAGATCTGGTGGCTGGCTTTGTCGGCAAACCGGTGGATCTTGTCCTCGATCGATGGACAGTACCGCGGGCCGACGCCCTCGATCACGCCCGAATACATCGGCGACCGATCGAGGTTCGCCCGGATGATCTCGTGCGTCCCAGCGTTGGTGTGCGTGATCCAGCAAGGAAGCTGCGCGGGGTGCTGCTCCGGCGTGCCGAGAAACGAGAACACGGGAATCGGATCCAGATCGCCCGGTTGCTCCTGGCACGCGGAAAAGTCGATGGTCCGCCCGTCGAGGCGAGGCGGCGTCCCAGTCTTCAGGCGGCCCTGCGGAAGCTGCAGTTCCTTGAGGCGCGCGGCAAGGGAGATCGCCGGCGGATCGCCCGCCCGTCCCGCCGCGTAGTTCTGCAGGCCGATGTGCACCAGGCCATTCAGGAACGTTCCGGCGGTCAGGACCACAGCCCGGCCCGGGAAACGAATGCCGGACTGAGTGACGGCGCCGACGACTCGCTCCCCTTCCAGCATCAGGTCGTCGACGGCCTGCTGGAAAATCCAGAGGTTGGGCTGATTTTCGAGGCGCCCGCGGATCGCTTTCTTGTACAGGAGACGATCGGCTTGAGCGCGGGTGGCGCGCACCGCCGGACCCTTCGAGCCGTTCAGGATCCTGAACTGGATCCCTGCCTCGTCCGTGGCGGCCGCCATCGCGCCACCCAGGGCGTCCACCTCCTTGACAAGATGACCCTTGCCGATCCCGCCGATCGACGGGTTGCAGGACATTTGCCCGAGCGTCTCGATGTTGTGGGTGAGAAGCAGCGTGCGGCAGCCCGTCCGCGCGGCGGCGAGCGCGGCCTCGGTCCCGGCGTGGCCACCACCAACAACGATGACGTCGAATGACTCGGGGTACAGCATGGCTGACAGAGAAGAACCGAGGATCGCGCGGGGCCGGAAAGCAAAGCCGGGAGCGCGCGAGTATACGGAGCGGCGCCTGCTCCCGGAGTGACTGTTTCACGTGGAACGTGGTTCCACGTGAAACAGTCAACGGCCGAAACGGGGCTGGGCGGCCGTGCCGCTGATTCGCAGTGTCATCGGCGCCTGGATCCTCTGCCCGCCCAGTTCGACACGAACGACCCCCGCGATCGACGCATCGGGCGCCACGGTGAAGTTGCTGCGGGCGACCATGGCGCCCGCGCGGCCGCCCGTTTCCTCGAACCGGACGCCGTTGGCCGACGCGACCACGGTGCCGCCAAAATCGGTGAAGCGAGTCACGCCCGATGCGGCCACACCCTGGGTCGCCGCAAGGCCAAGATTGATGCCGTTGAGAACGGCGAACCTGACGGTGAACGGACCGGCGACAGCACTGTGCAAGATCGCATCCTCTGGCGTTGCGCCGCGGCCCAGCATCACGAGGTTCAGGGCCGCCGTGCCCTGCATCGCCGCCGGTCGTCCCTCGGACGATCCCAGCTTCTGTCCGGGCAAGGAATCGAGGACCGTCTCGACGTCGACTTTCCCGGCATCGGCCGTGCCGGTCACCACCCACTCGACGTCGCCGGCGACGAAGACCGTACCGGTGGTGATCCCGAAGTAGCCGGTGAGGGCGTAACTCGACACTTCGAGGACGTTGCCCCGGAGGGTTCCGCTGGCCCGGACATTGCCCCACCTTGTCCGCGGGCCAACGGGCACCGCCCAGCGTTGCGCCTCGAGCGTGAAGTCGATCGCGCCCGGATCGCCGGTCGACGGCCGAAACTGCAACTGCATCGTACTGTCGTCGTTCGCGAGTTCCTTCAGGACCAAGGGGCCGAAGCGCGCGTCGTCGCCGCGACGCATCGTCGCTTCGTACCGTGCCGGGAACAGGCGTGAGCCGGAAACCTGGATGGACTCGAACCGGATCGTTGAAATCGTCTGCGGCAATCCTGCCGTTCCGCCGGGGACCCTCTTGACGGCGGCGATTGCCTGGGCGGCCGACATCGCCGTGGGCGCGACGGTCGCCTCTCCCCACACCCACTGCCCGCCGTTCAGGGCGAGCCAGAGGTCCTTCCAGTTGATCAGCAGCGCAACCTGCTCCGCGCCGAACTCTCCGCCGACGTCGACACCGCGCAGGACAAGGCGAGGCGACGGCAGGAACCTGAACTCGGTTTCGGCGACCTTGACCGGAACCTTGAAGGCATCGGTCAGCCGCTCGCCGACGCGCGATGCGGACGCCTGATCCAGGACCGGCTTCAGGACCCCATAGACCACGCCGCCGAAGACGATCACGACGGCCACCACGAGCAGCCGCTTCATCCAGGTCTGCAATACGCCCTGCCGGCGACGCTCGGTGTACTCCTCCATCTCGGCCCGGTCGCGCTCTTCCTGCAAGTCGAGGCGGTCGGGGACGTTCACGGTCGTGATTGCGAAGCTGGAGGCCTCGGTAGGGTCCCACTCGTGGTCGGCAAATGGAGAGGGTGACGACGCGTAATGTGAGCGGCCACTCTCGGCGGAAACGCTATCTGCAGAGCGTCCCCAGCGGCGTTGGGACGCCCCCTGCTCCTCCTCCTTCGCCAGTTGTGCCGCGGCGCGGTCCACGCTCGCCCGGACCAGTTCGGCGGCCACGTCGTCACTCGCGCCGGCCGAGGCGGTGACGGGATCCAAGTCGAGTTGTTCGAGGAACTCCGCGACCACATCGGGCTCGAGCCGCATCACCTCCTCGGCCCGACTCGGCGACTGCAGGCTGTCGACCGACCCCGCCGGCTCGACGAGGCCGGCCTCCTCCAGCTTGACGATCGTTCCCTCGATCCGCACGTTGTCGAGGCTGGGCAGCCGCGCCCGGAGCCCCTCAACGGTCAACCGGCCGTCCAGGAGAATCAGGACCAGCCTCTCGCTCTGCGTGAACTGGTGCGACTTCTCATAGACCTCGCGCAGCCCTCGATCGGTGCGGCGATAGACCATCGCTGAGTTCAACGACATTGCGTGACTCTAGGTACCTGCCGCGGGCAGGTCAGAGGATCGAGGCGATCGATTGTATCTACCGTCACACCGCGCTCGTCGTTCTCGTTCGCTCGATAAGCGCGGCCAATGCCGCCCGCTCCGGCGCGCCAAACAAAAAGGGCGGCACTGCTGCCGCCCTTGCATCTGCGTCCGCCGGCACTAAGCCTGGGCCGCCGCGCGGCGATGCGTCCACCACTCGTTGAACTCGCCGACGATGCCGCGCCGGAACGACATCACGCAGATCACGAAGATCAGGCCGGTCACGACGGTGACGGATTCGCCGAGGCCGTTGAACCATTCGATGCCGGTGGTGCGGCCGAGGAACATGCCGATGTCGCCGACCTTGTTCTCCAGTGCGACGATCACCACCGCGCCAAGAATCGGTCCGAGCATCGTTCCCATGCCGCCGACAAGCACCATCAGGACCACCAGCCCGGAGGTAGCCCAGTGCGCATCGGTGAGCGTGGCGAAGCCGAGGACCAGGGTCTTGGTCGCGCCGGCCAGGCCCGCAAGGGCGGCCGAGAGCACGAACCCGAGCAACTTGAAGCGCGCAGTGTCGTAGCCGAGCGACATCGCACGCGGTTCGTTCTCGCGAATGGCCTTCAGCACCTGGCCGAACGGCGAATGCACCGTGCGGTAGATCAGCAGGAACGACAGCACGAAGATTCCCAGCACCAGGTAATACAGCGCGAGGTCGTTTTCGAGATCGACGACCCCGAGGAACTTGCCGCGCGGCACGCTCTGCAATCCGTCCTCGCCGCCGGTGAACGGCGCCTGCAGGAAGAAGAAGAACAGCATCTGCGCAAGAGCGAGCGTGATCATGGTGAAGTAGATGCCGCTGCGTCGGATCGCCAGCGCACCAATCACGAAGCCCAGCGCCGCGCCGCTCAACAGGCCTATAAGCAGCCCCACTTCGGTCGGTACGCCCCAGTACTTGAGCGAGTGACCAGCGGCGTACGCCGCACCGCCGAGAAACGCCGCGTGGCCGAAGGACAGCAGTCCGGTGAAACCGATCAGCAGGTTGAAGGCGCACGCGAACAGCGCGAAGCACATCACCTTCATCACGAACACGGGATAGGCGCCGAAGAAGGGCAGGATCGCGACGATCGCGAACAGCGCCAGGTAGACGACGAACTCCTTCGAGAGCCGCACGCTATTTCTCCTTGCCGAACAGGCCGGCGGGCCGGATCAGCAGCACGATCGCCATGATCACGAAGACCACGGTCGACGAGGCCTCGGGGTAGAAGACCCGCGTGAAACCCTCGATCACGCCGAGCCCCAGGCCGGTGAGGATCGATCCCATGATGGAGCCCATGCCGCCGATCACCACCACGGCGAACACGACGATGATCAGGTTGCTCCCCATCAGCGGCTGCACCTGGAGGATGGGCGCGGCCAGCACGCCGGCGAAGCCCGCGAGCGCGACGCCGAAGCCGTAAGTCAGCGTGACCATCAGCGGCACGTTCACGCCGAACGCCTGCGTCAGCTGCGCGTTCTCGGTCCCGGCGCGCAGCAGCGCGCCGAGCTTGGTGCGCTCGATGACGAACCAGGTCCCGAAGCACACGATGAGCGACGCGACCACGACCCACCCCCGGTAGTTGGGCATGATCATGAACCCGAGGTTCGTGGCGCCTTCCAGTTGTTCGGGCACGCTGTAGGGAAGGCCCGACACGCCGTAGAAGGAGCGGAAGAATCCCTCGATCAGCAGCACCAGACCGAAGGTCAGCAGCAGCCCGTAAAGGTGATCGAGCTTGTAGAGGTGCCGCAGGAGGAGCTTCTCGATGATGATGCCGAACACGCCGACCAGCAGCGGCGCAACGGCCAGCATCACCCAGTAATTGAGGCCGAAGTAGGTCAGGCCCATCCAGGCGAAGATCGCGCCCATCATGTAAAGCGCGCCGTGGGCGAAGTTGATGACGTTCAGCAGCCCGAAGATGACGGCGAGTCCGAGCGACAGCATCGCGTAGAACGAGCCGTTGACCAGCCCCAGCAGCAGCTGGGACAGCAGCGCGGGCAGTGGAATGCCGAAGAGTTCAGTCATTGCAGCCGTCAGAAAAGACACCGGGCGGTTGCCCGCCCGGTGCGTTCACACGATTACTTCTTGACCAGCGGACACTTCGAATTCGCGAGCTTCGTGTACGCCTCGTCGCCCGGAATCGTCTGCGCCAGCCGGAAGTAGTCCCACGGCTCCTTCGACTCGCCCGGCGCCTTCACCTGCATCAGGTACATGTCGTGCACCATGCGGCCGTCCGCGCGGATCACGCCGTTCTTGGTGAACATGTCGCTGATCTTCGCCTTCTTGAGCTGCGCCATGACGGCATCGGCGTCGTCCGTCCCTGCCGCCTTCACCGCCTTCAGGTAGGTGGTGACCGCGGAGTAGTCCCCGGCCTGCAGCATCGAAGGCATCCGCTTCATCTTGTCGAAGAAGCGGCGGCCCCATTCACGCGACTCGGGCGTCTGGTTCCAGTACCAGCCATCGGTAAGGTACATGCCCTGGGTGGTCTTCAGGCCCAGGCTGTGGATGTCGTTGATGAACATCAGAAGGCCGGCAAGCTTCATGTTCTTCGTGATGCCGAACTCGTTGGCCGCCTTGATCGAGTTGATCGTGTCGCCGCCTGCATTCGCGAGGCCGAGGATCTGCGCCTTGCTGTTCTGCGCCTGCAGCAGGAACGCGGAGAAGTCCGACGCGCTCAGCGGGTGGCGCACCGCGCCGACCACCGTGCCGCCGTTGGCCTTCACCACGTCGCCTGTGTCTTTCTCCAGCGAGTGCCCGAACGCGTAGTCGGCGGTGAGGAAGTACCAGGTCTTGCCGCCGCTCTTGACGACCGCCGCGCCGGTGCCGTTGGCGAGCGCGACCGTGTCGTACGCGTAGTGCACCGTGTACGGCGTGCAGTCCTCGTTCGTCAGCCGCGAGGTCGCCGCGCCGACGGAGAAGTACGGCCGCTTCTTCTCGGCCGCCACCTTGGCGGACGCGAGCGCGGTCGAAGAGTTGGTCCCGCCGATGATCACGTCCGCTCCGGCCTGGTCGATCCACTCACGCACCTTCGACGAGGCGATGTCCGCCTTGTTCTGGTGGTCGGCGAAGACGAGTTCGATCTTCTTGCCGGGGAACTCCTTCTGCATGTCGGCGATCGCCATGCGGATCGCCTCGACGCCGCCCTGGCCGTCGATGTCCGAGTACAGCGAAGACATGTCGGTGACGAAGCCGATCACGATCTTGTCGCCCGACAGCTTCTGCGCCTGCGCGCTGCCGACGCCGAATGCCAACCCGCACATTGCAAGCGCGGCACAGATTTTCTTCATCTTCACGTTGTCTCCTCCTCAAAGGGAAGTGTTGGTTGATCAAACTCCAAGGAGCTCGTGCAGCGTCGATTCCTTCTCCCGCAGCTGGGCCGCGGCAAAGGTTTCGACGATGCGTCCGTGCTCCATGACATAGAAACGGTCGGCCAGGGGCGCCGCGAAGCGGAAATTCTGTTCGACCATCACGACCGTGTAACCCTTGGCCTTCAGCATCCGGATCATCTCGCCGAGCTTGGCGACGATGACGGGCGCGAGGCCCTCCGAGATCTCGTCGAGCAGCAGCAGGTGGGCACCGGTGCGCAGGATCCGGGCCACCGCGAGCATCTGCTGCTCGCCGCCGGACAGCCGCGAGCCCTGGCTCTTCGCCCGCTCCTTCAGGTTCGGGAACATCCCGTAGATCTCTTCGATGCTCATGCCGCCCTCGGCCGCGACGCGCGGCGGCAGCAGCAGGTTCTCTTCGCACGAGAGGCTGGCGAAGATGCCGCGCTCCTCCGGGCAGTAGCCGATGCCGAGGTGGGCGATCCGGTGAGTGGCCATTCCGATGGTCTCGGCGCCGTTGACCTTGATCGAGCCCTTCCGCGTGCCGGTCAACCCCATGACCGCGCGCAGCGTCGTCGTCCGTCCGGCCCCGTTGCGTCCGAGCAGCGTGACCACTTCGCCCTCGTTCACGTGCAGGTCGACGCCGTGCAGGATGTGCGACTCGCCGTACCAGGCGTGCAGGTTCTTGATCTCGAGCGCCGTCGCCATGTCAGTGCCCGATGCCTTCCAGCTGCGCATCGGACGTGCCCATGTAGGCCTCCATCACGGCCGGGTTCTTCGACACGCTCGAGTACGGCCCTTCCGCGAGGACGGCGCCCCGTGCGAGCACGGTGATGGTGTCGGCGATGCTCGAGACGACGTTCATGTTGTGCTCGACCATCAGCACCGTGCGCCCCGCAGCCACCCGCTTGATCAGTTCAGTGACGCGGGCAACATCCTCGTGACCCATGCCCTGCGTCGGCTCGTCGAGCAGCATCAGTTCGGGTTCGGTGGCGAGCGTGGTCGCGATCTCGAGCGCGCGCTTGCGCCCGTATGGCAGCGACACCGTCTCCGTCGAGGCGAACGAACGAAGGTCCACCTGGTCGAGCAGCGCGAGCGCACGGTCGTTCAGGTGGTCGAGCGAACGCTCGCTGCGCCAGAACTGGAACGACAGGCCGGTCGGCCGTTGCAGCGCGATCCGCACGTTCTCCAGCGCAGTCAGGTGCGGAAACACGGAAGAGATCTGGTACGAACGCACGATGCCCCGCCGCGCGATGTGCTCTGGCGTGTCCTTCGTGATGTCTTCGCCGTTGAACAGGATGTACCCGCGCGTCGGCGTCAGGAACTTGGTCAGCAGGTTGAAGCAGGTGGTCTTGCCGGCCCCGTTGGGGCCGATCAGCGCGTGGATGGTCCCGCGCACGATCTTCAGGTTGACGTCGCTCACCGCGACGAAGCCCTTGAACTCCTTCGTCAGGCCGCGCGTTTCGAGGATGATGTCGGAGGCGTTCATCGCGTTCGTTGTTGTCTTCCGTAACCGGCACCCGTCCGCTCAGGCGGAGGCGGCGAGCATAGCAACGTAATCCGCGTGCGAGGCGATCCGCGGGTTCGTCACGTGGCAATGGTCCTTCAGCGCGTGAGAGGCGATGTCTTCATAGAGCTCCGAGCCGATTCCCATCGCTCCGAGGCCGGACGGCAGCCCCAGCCGTCGGTTGAGATCACGGATCGAGCGGGCCAGTGCCGCGCCGCCACGCACACCGAAGACATCGGCGATGGCCTGGACCTTCTCCGGCACGACGACCTCGTTGAACTTGACGACCTCGGGCAGGAGCACGGCGTTGAGCGTGCCGTGATGCGGACCGATCGGCAGCGCACCAAGGGCGTGCGACAGCGAGTGGACGGCGCCGAGCCCCTTCTGGAAGGCCATCGCTCCCTGCATCGAAGCGCTCATCATGTTCCAGCGCGCTTCGCGATCGGTTGGCTGGTTCACCGCCCGGTCGATGTGCTTCAGCGCCCGCACCAACCCATCGTGGGCAATCGCGTCGGCCGGCGGATTCACGGCCTTCGACAGGAAGGTCTCGACGCAGTGCGCCACTGCGTCCATGCCGGTAGCGGCCGTCAGCTTCGGCGGCAGCCCATACGTCAGTTCCGGGTCGCAGATCGCGGTCTTTGGCACCAGATGCCACGAGTGAAAGCCGAGCTTGCGGCCGTCGTCGAGGATGATGATGGCCCCCCGCGCCACCTCGCTGCCAGTGCCCGCCGTCGTCGGAATGGCGATCAGCGGAGCAACGCCCGGCGTGATCTTCGGGCTGCCGCCGAGGATGGTCGCGTACTCGGCCAGCGCGCCGGGATGGGTCGCCATGATGGCGACGCCCTTGGCGAGGTCGATCGGGCTGCCGCCCCCAAGCGCCACGAGCCCGTCGGCATCGTGGGCACGGTAGGCCTCGACCGCCTTCATCACGGCCGCCTCCGTGGGGTTCGACGGCGTCTCGTCGAACACGGCGACGGGCAGGTCACCGAGGGCCGACTCGAGTCGCTCGAGCAGCCCGGCGGCGACCACACCGCGATCGGTGCAGACCAGCGGACGACGAATGCCGGCGCGCTCGCACTCGGAGCGCGCAAGCGCAATCGCCCCGAAGTCGAACTGGACCTGCGTGATGTAGTAGATCAGCCCCAATACGGTCTCCTGCGTATGGGCACTGCAATCGATGACGCCCGCCCGACTGGCCTCGTATCGGGCCTTGCGGGGGCCGGCCAGTATCTTCGCAAAGCAACATCGGTGCAAGGCGACGGGTCAAGGTGAAACCCGAACAGGCTTGCTATTGTTCCGGCCGCAACCTCGCACGGCTTTCCCGATGACCTCAACGAACGCGCCCAGCGGATCGCCAACATGGGTGCACTGACGCGACTGCTGAACGTGCCGGCGCTGATCCGGCACCTGAGCCAGAACCGGGCCGGACGTTCCGTGTGGGACCCGGCGGACGACCTCGAACTCGCGCTGTACGGGGCGGTCTTCGGCAACAACTTCCTGCATTACGGTTATTTCCCCGAGCCGCCCGCCGATCCCGAGTCGATCAGCCTCGCCGATGCGAAGCAGGCGATGGACGACTATGCGTCGCTGCTGGTCGAGCGGGTGCAGCCGGGAGAGCGCGTGCTCGACATCGGCTGCGGCATGGGCGGCTTGCTGGCGCGACTCGACGCGGCCGGCGCCCGTCCCACCGGACTCACGCCGAACCGCTCGCACGCCGCGCACATCCGCGCCCACTGGCCGCACATCCCGCTGCTCGAAGGCACGCTGGAATCGTTCGACCCGCGGCAGCGGCCGGAGCGCTTCGAGACGGTCATCAATTCCGAGTCGTTCCAGTACATCGCGCTCGACGAGGGCATCGAGCGAGTGAAGGCATTCCTCGCGCCGGGCGGGCGGTGGATCGTGATCGACTACTTCCGGCTGAGGCCCGATTCGAAGAACCGGTCGGGCCATCTACTCACGGACTTCGACTCCGCGATCGCCCGGCACGGCCTGGAGGTCGTCGAGCGCGTCGATGTCACGGACAACGTCGTGCCATCGCTCGCCTACGCCCGCGTGCTCGCCGAGCGCTTCGCGCTGCCAGTCGCCCACTTCTTCAGCGAGAAGTTCTTCCTGCGTCATCCGTTCCTGGGCTACCTGTTCCAGCCCAGCGTCCGCGAGAAGCTTTCGAATATGCGCCTCGACACGCTCGACCCCGAGGTGTTCAAGCGCGAGAAGCGCTACCTGCTGTACGTGCTGCAGCCGAAGGCGTAGCGCCCGGGATAGAGAAAAGGCCGCCCGCGGGCGGCCTTTCTCGTTGCGGCGGGCCAGGTCAGGCGGCGAGCCGCTGCTCCAGCGCGCTGCGCGTCGCCTGCAGTTCGCGCGGCAGGCGCGGCTCCAGCTTCGCGAACAGCTCGCTGTGCAGCGCAATCTCCTTGCGCCAGTCGTCGAGGTTCACCGCCGTGATGCGGTCGTACTGCGCGCGTGGGAACTCGAGGCCCGTCCACAGCAGGTCCTCATACCGCGGCGAGACGCCGAACAGATGCTCAGCGCCGCCCGCGTGCCCCTCGACGCGATCGACGATCCACTTGAGCACCCGCATGTTCTCGCCGAAGCCGGGCCACACGAACTTGCCGTTCTCGTCGGTCCGGAACCAGTTCACGGTGAAGATCTTCGGCAGTTTCGCACCGCTGCGCCCAAGCTTCTCGCCGAGCGCGATCCAGTGGCCGAAGTGGTCGCCCATGTTGTAGCCGCAGAACGGCAGCATCGCGAACGGGTCGCGGCGCAGCACGCCCTGGGCACCCTGCTGGGCCGCCGTGGTCTCGGATCCCATCGTCGCGGCCATGTAGACGCCCTCGACCCAGTCGCGCGCCTCGGTCACGAGCGGGACGGTCGTCGACCGACGGCCGCCGAACAGGAAGGCGTCGATCGCCACGCCGTCCGGGTTCTCCCAGTCCACGTCGATCGACGGGCACTGGCTGGCGGCGACCGTGAAGCGCGCGTTGGGGTGCGCGGCCTTCCGGCCCGCCTTGCCGTCTTCCGGCGTCCAGTCCTTGCCTTGCCAGTCGATCACGTGCTCCGGCGCGGGGCCCATGCCTTCCCACCACACGTCGCCGTCGTCGGTCAGCGCGACGTTGGTGTAGATGACGTTCTCGTGCAGCATGGCCATCGCGTTGTGGTTCGTCTTCTCCGACGTGCCTGGCGCGACGCCGAAGCAGCCAGCCTCCGGGTTGATCGCGTACAGGCGGCCGTCTGCGCCCGGCTTGATCCAGGCGATGTCCTCGCCGATCGTCGTCACCTTCCAGCCTTCGAACGCCGGCGGCGGAATCAGCATGGCGAAGTTGGTCTTGCCGCAGGCCGACGGGAAAGCCGCGGCGATGTGGTACTTCTTTCCTTTCGGCGGCGTCACAGCCAGGATGAGCATGTGCTCGGCGAGCCAGCCATCGTCACGGCCCATCGTCGATGCGATGCGCAGCGCCAGGCACTTCTTCCCGAGCAGCGCGTTGCCGCCGTAGCCGGAGCCGTAGGACCAGATCTCCCGCGTTTCCGGGAAGTGCACGATGTACTTGGTTTCGCTGCATGGCCACGGCACGTCCTTCTCGCCTTCCGCCAGCGGCTTGCCGACCGAGTGGACGCACGGGACGAACGCGCCGTCGGTGCCGAGCAGGTCGATCACTGCGCGGCCCATGCGCGTCATGATGCGCATGTTCACGGCCACGTAAGCGCTGTCGGACAGTTCGACCCCGATCTGGGAAATGTGGCTGCCGAGCGGCCCCATCGAAAACGGCACGACGTACATCGTGCGGCCGCGCATGCATCCGGCGAACAGGCCGTTCAGCGTCGCGCGCATCTCGGCCGGCGCCATCCAGTTGTTCGTGGGACCGGCATCCTCCTTCTGCTCGCTGCAAATGAAGGTGCGGTCCTCGACGCGCGCCACGTCGCTCGGGTCCGACAGCGCCAGATAACTGTTGGGACGCTTCTCCGGGTTCAGGCGCGTGAACGTCCCGGATTGCACCAGCTCTTCACAGAGCCGGTCGTACTCGGCCTGCGAGCCGTCACACCACACGACGCGATCGGGCCGGGTCAGGCGGGCCATGTCGGCCACCCAGGCGATCAGCTTCTTGTTCCTGACGTACGGGGGGGCGGCGGCCGCCTGCCCCGATAGCACTGCGCTCATTGGTCCTGCCTCCAAGGTCGTCGCCTTGTCCCTCGGCGAGGGCGAAGCGATCGTGATTCTTGCCACTTCGTGGCTTGTGGCCGCGAGCAACCGGCGGGCGGCGGATGGCCGCGGAGCGACGGGTTGCGGGAAAGCGGGTTATTTTAGCCGGGGCCCCCGACCCGACCAAGGCAGGCGAACGAGCATGCCCCGGGCCGGATCCGACGAACGGCGGCCCCCGCTCCCACACAACCCCGGAACCCCACGATGAAGATCCTCATCCTCGACGACTTTCAGGACGTCGTCCGCCACCTCGACTGCTTCGCCCGCCTGCACGGTCACGACGCTCGGGTGCTCACCGCGACGGCCGCGGGCCTGGGGCAGCTCGCGTCGCGCCTGCAGGACGCGGAGGCCCTGGTCCTGACGCGCGAGCGCACGCGGATCACCGACGCGCTGCTGGCCCGCCTGCCCAAGCTTCGGCTGATCAGCCAAACCGGCAAGGTCGGCCCGCACATCGACGTCGAGGCCTGCAGCCGCCGCGGCGTCGCGGTCGCCGAGGGGACGGGCTATTCGGTGGCGACCTCCGAGTTCACGTGGCTGCTGATCCTCGCCGCAATGCGCCGGCTGCCGTCGTACATGGCGAACCTCTATGCCGGCGCGTGGCAGCAGAGCGTGCCGGCGCGACCCGACTGGCCGCTTGCCGGCCTCGGCGTTGCGCTCGCCGGCAAGACGCTCGGAGTGTGGAGCTACGGGAAGATCGGCGCGCTGGTCGCCGGCTACGGCAGGGCTTTCGGCATGAAGGTGCTGGTTCACGGCAGCGAGCAGGCGCGCGGTCGCGCGGACGCGGACGGCCACGCAACGACGCCCAGCCGCGAAGCGCTGTTCGAGCGCGCCGACGTGCTGACGCTGCACCTGCGCCTGGCCGAAACCACACGCGGATGCGTGACGCGGCAGGACCTGGCGCGGATGCAGCCCACAGCGCTGCTGGTCAACACGAGCCGCGCCGAACTGGTGGAAGCCCGGCGCGCTTGTCGAAGCCCTGCGCGACGGACGGCCAGGGATGGCCGCCGTCGACGTCTACGAACGCGAGCCCGTGCGCGACGAACCGCTGCTGCGGCTGCCGAACGTCGTCGCCTCACCGCACCTCGGGTTCGTGGAGCGCACGTCCTACGAGACGCATGTTCGGCGGCGCGTTCGACAACGTCGTCGCGTTTGCCGCCGGCGAGCCGCGCAACATCGTCAACGCCGCCGCCCTCGCGTCCCGATAACCAGACCGTCGCGGCAACGCTGGCGGACGAAACGCCCGACGCCGCGCGGGGCGTCAGCCGATGACGTCGATCTCGACCGCCTGCGGCCCCTTCTGGCCCTGCTGCACCTGGTACTCGACGCGCTGGTTCTCCTTCAGCGTGCGGAAGCCCTTCGACTTGATGCCGCTGTAGTGGGCGAACAGATCCGAACCGCCATCGTCGGGCTTGATGAAGCCGAAACCCTTCGTTTCGTTGAACCACTTCACTGTGCCTGTCGCCATGCGATTTCACTCCGGGGGTTGACGCGGGAATGCGCCCGCGACGCGCAAACGATCTCGCTGTGCTGATTGCCGGGAGCAGGTAATGCGACAGGAACGGCCCGTCTCGTGTTACCGGGCGGCTGGCAAGCGAAGTTTCAAGGTTCACAGCCCGAATCGACTGCCTCTGCATGCTGCTTCAGCGCCCATCGAAAGTCCTGGCGCCGTGCCCGAACTGTAGATCGTGCGGCGCCGATGGCAATCAGGGCGCCCACGTACCTCGGGCGTCGCGCGGGTCGCGGAAGCGCGTGATATGCGCGTGCAGCTCGGCGATGGGCGGCCTGGCGAGAGCGGCCGCCGGCACCTCAGGCGAGGTCGGCGCGCCGGGCCTTCCAGCGCTTCCACGTGCGGTAAGTGATCCCCACGCTCAACACGACGGCGGCCATCCGTATCGCGTGGAACGCCGTGACGATGGGCACACCGAGCCGCAACGCCTTCGCGGTCAGCGCCATCTCGCCGATGCCGCCCGGAGTCGTCGCCACGATCGCGGTCGACCAGTGCAGGCCGGAGCCGACGGACAGCAGCCAGCCGAACACGGCCGCGATCACGAGGTACACGAGCGTGATCGCCGCCACGGCGCCGAGGAAACGCGGCGCCGAATCGAAGAACTCGGGCGTGAAGCGCGTGCCGAGCCCGATGCCGATCAGCAGCTGCCCGGCGTTGACGACGGGCGCGGGCAGCGAGGACCAGGTGAGGCCCATCGACGTGACGACCGCGGCGGCCAGCAGGGGCCCGATCATCCAGCCGTTCGGCGAGCCCACGCGGCGCAGCGCGATCGCCGCCCCGCCCGTCACGCCCGCCAGCAAGCGCGAATCCGCCCCACGAGAAGTCGCGCGCGATCGGCACGTAGGGATCCAGGCCGCGGATGTCGAACGCATTCAGCAGCAGCGGCACGATCAGCACGACCAGCATGATGCGCAGGCTGTGCGCGGCGGCCACGCGCTCGACCTGCCCGCCGTGCCGCTCCGCCAGGACCGCCATCTCGCTGGCGCCGCCGATCGCCATGCCGAAGAACGACGTCGGCGCATCGGTCGCGACCATCTTGCCCAGCAGCCAGCTGCCGAGCACGCCGAGCGCAAGCGCGAAGGCGACGGCCAGCGCGACCCACGGCCCAAGCCGAACGACTTCGCGCACGACATCGGGCGAGAAGTACAGCCCGAGCGCGACGCCGATGATCCATTGCCCGGCCTGGCGCCCGCCGGGCGGCGACGCGAGCCGGCCGTGCAGCATGCTGACGAGCGCCACCGCCACCAGCGGCCCGATCAGCCACGGCAGCGGCGCCCGGATCCAGGCGCAGATGAGCGCACCGGCCAGCGCGACGACGAGTGAACGAAGAACGGGAAGGACGTGGACCATCAGCGGCGGCCCGCGCGCATGGCGCAGACGTTGTCACGGCCCTTTCGACGTCCGCGCCGCCGTCTAGCCGCC
The DNA here is from genome assembly GCA_963841815.1 of uncultured beta proteobacterium. Classification (GTDB taxonomy): domain Bacteria; phylum Pseudomonadota; class Gammaproteobacteria; order Burkholderiales; family Burkholderiaceae_F; genus JAOUJD01. Next base: position 30,462 of record CAWJEE010000015.1, read on the forward strand.
GCGTCGCCGCCGCATTGCGCGCGCGACCAGCGGGGCGAGCAGGATGATCGCGGTCAGCAGGAACAGCGACGCCGAGATCGGCTGCGTGATGAACACCGACGGGTCGCCCTGGCTGATCGACAGCGCGCGCCGCATCTGGCTCTCGGCCAGCGGTCCCAGGATGAGGCCGATCACCGCCGGCGCGACCGGGAACCCCCAGCGCCGCATCCCGAAGCCCAGCAGCCCGAAGACGTAGAGGGTCACCAGGTCGACGACCGACTGGTGCAGGCTGTACGCGCCCAGCGTCGCGAACACGAGGATCGCGCCGTAGAGCAGCGGCTTCGGGATCTTCAGCACCTGCACCCAGAGCCCGATCAGCGGCAGGTTCAGCACGAGCAGCAGCACGTTGCCGACGTACAGGCTGGCGATCAGCGCCCACACCAGGCTGGCCTGGGTCTGGAACAGCAGCGGGCCCGGCTGGATGCCGTAGTTCTGGAACGCCGCGAGCAGGATCGCCGCGGTGGCCGACGTCGGGATGCCGAGCGTCAGCAGCGGCACCAGCACGCCGGTGGCGGCCGCGTTGTTCGCGGCCTCGGGCCCGGCGACGCCTTCGATCGCGCCGTGCCCGAATTCCTCCGGCTTCTTGCTGAGCTTGCGCTCCATCGCGTACGACAGGAACGTCGGAATCTCGGCCCCGCCGGCGGGAATCGTGCCGAACGGGAAGCCGACGGCCGTCGCGCGCAGCCACGCCGGCCACGAGCGCCGCCAGTCCTCCTTCGACATCATCAGCGAACCGGACAGTCGCTCGATCTCGCTCGCGCTGCCGGCTGCTGTACGCGGCGACGTACAGCGCCTCGCCCACGGCGAACAGGCCGACCGCGAGCACGACCACGTCGATGCCGTCGAGCAGTTCCGGCACGCCGAACGCGAAACGCTGCTGCCCGGTCTGCTCGTCGATGCCGACCAGGCCGAACAGCAGGCCGAGGAACAGCATCGTCAGGCCGCGGGTCGTCGATTGCCCGAGGACGGCGGCGACGGTGACGAAGGCGAACACCATCAGCGCGAAGTACTCGGCCGGCCCGAACTTCAGCGCGATCTCGACGACGACGGGCGCGAGCAGGGTCAGCAGCACGGTCGCGATCGAGCCGGCGACGAACGAGCCGATGGCGGCGGTCGCGAGCGCCGGGCCGGCACGGCCGTGCTTCGCCATCTGGTTGCCCTCGAGCCCGGTGGCGATCGACGCCGACTCTCCGGGCGTGTTGAGCAGGATGGTGGTCGTCGATCCGCCGTACATCGCGCCGTAGTAGATGCCGGCGAACATGATCAGCGCGCCGGTCGGGTCGAGCTTCGCCGTGATCGGCATCAGCATCGCGACCGTCAGCGCCGGGCCGACGCCGGGCAGCACGCCGACGAAGGTGCCCAGGGTCACGCCGACCAGCCCCCAGAGCAGGTTCAACGGCGTCAGCGCGACGCCGAAGCCGTCGAGCAGGGCGCCGAAGGTATCGATCACAGTCCCGCTCCGCCGAGGATCGGCCGCAGCCAGCCCGCCGGAAGGTTCACGTTGAGGAAGCGCACGAAGAACAGGAACACGCCGAGCCCGAGCAGCAGGCCGATCGCGCCGTCGCGCAGCCAGCGTCCGCTGCCGAAGCCGCGCGCCACGCAGGCAAACAGCACCGCCGCCGCGAGCACGAAGCCGCGCCGTGTGGATCAGCGCCATCTGCGCGAAGAGACCGGCGCTGACCCAGCCGAAGGCGCTCGCGACGAACCCGTGCTCCCACGCGTTCGGCCGGATCGTCCGGCGTGCGCGCCCGCCAGCCCCCGGTGAAGCACTCGACCAGCAGCAGGCCGCCGAACAGGATCAGCCCGAAGCTGACCACCACCGGCATCACGTTCGGCCCCACGCGCGAGTAGCCGCCGGCGCTCGGCAGGCTCAGGGCGACGACGGCCGCGGCGATGCCGAGCGCCATCACCCCGAGCGACAGGAGGAGGTCGATCAGCGCGCCGCGGCGCGATGCCGCCGCGAGACCCGGCGTCACGTTACTTCTTCAGCCCGAGCGACTCCATGATCGCCGTGACCCGGCGCGTGTCTTCCTCGAGGAAGGCCTTGAACTGATCGCCGGGCAGGAACCAGGACGGACCAGCCCATCTTGCCCAGCGTCTCCTTCCACGCCGGCGTTTCCGTCGCGGCCTGGACGAGCTTGACCAGCTGGTCGCGCTGCGCCGGCGTGAGGCCCGGCGCGCCGAAGATTCCGCGCCAGTTGCCGAGCACCACGTCGATGCCCTGCTCCTTGAGCGACTTGATGCCTTCCTCGGCGTTCGGGCCGGACACGGCGAGCGCGCGCATGCGGCCGGCCTTGATCTGCTCCGCGTATTCGCCGAGGCCCGACACGCCCGCGGTGACGTGGCCGCCGACGATGGCCGCGATCGAGTCGCCGCCGCCCTTGAACGGCACGTAGTTGATCTTCGAGACGTCGCCGCCGACCGCCTTGGCGATCATGCCGACGAGGATGTGGTCGGTGCCGCCGGCCGAGCCGCCGCCCCAGGAAATCGAGCCCGGGTTCGCCTTGAACGCCTTCACCAGGTCGCCCATCGTCTTGTGCGGCGACGAGGCCGGCACCACGATCACTTCGTACTCGCTGGTGAGCCGCGCGATCGGCGTCACCATCGTCAGGTCGACCGGCGACTTGTTCAGGATGATCCCGCCGACCATGACGAGCCCGCCGATCATGACGGCGTTGGGGTCGCCCTTCGCGCTGTTGACGAATTGCGCGAGGCCCGGGGTGCCCGCCGCGCCGCCCTTGTTCTCGAACGACACCGACTGCACCAGCTTGGCGCTCTGCATCGCCGCCGCGAGCTGGCGGCCGGTCTGGTCCCAGCCCCCGCCCGGATTGGCGGGAATCATCATCTTCAGGGCGCCGACCGCCTGCCCGAAAGCCGGACTCGACAGGCCGAACGGGGCCGCCGCGAACGCGGCCGCCACGGCGATGGAAAACTCGCGACGCTTCATGGAGGCCTCCTCTTCTTCTGATTCGCCCTCTGGGCCGCGAAAGCATACCCGCCCGCACCCGCGCCGGCACACGCCGTGCGCCCCGTCGGCGCGCGTGCCGCCGCGACGCGCGGCGTCAGTCCGCCCGCAGCGCGTCGACGATCTTCATCCGGCTCGCCTTGATCGCCGGAAGGAACCCGCCGATAAAGCCCATCAGCAGTGCGAAGGCGAGCGACTGCGCGACGATGCGCGGGGTCAGCGTGAATGAGAACGCGAGTTCCGAGAACGACTGGAAGTTGGTGGTGGACACCGTGATCGCGGTCAGCGAGCTCGCCGCCGCGAGCCCGGCGAGGCCGCCGACCAGCGCGAGCAGCAGCGATTCGCCGAGGAAGGCCGCGAGGATCGCGCGACGCCGGAAGCCGAGCGCGCGCAGCGTCCCGATCTCCCCGGTGCGCGTGGCGACGGCGGCGTACATCGTGATCGTCGCGCCGATCATCGCGCCGAGCGAGAAGATCACCGACAACGCCATGCCGAGCAGCGTGATGAACGTCGACAGGCCGGCCGACTGGTCCTCGTAGAACTTCGTTTCGCGCTTGATGCTCACCTTCAGCCGCGGGTCCTCGTCCAGCCGCGCCTTCATCGGCTCGAACGAATCCGGCGTCGCCAGCCGCGCGATCACCGACGAGTAGCCCGCCCGTCGGAACGCCTGCATCATCTGGTCGACGTCGCCCCAGATCTCGGAGTCGAAGCCGCTCTTGCCGGCATCGAACACGCCGACGACCGTCCAGGCCCGTCCGGCGAAGGACAGCTGCTGCCCGAGCTCGACGCCGGCGAACCCGCGCGCCACCGAAGCGCCGACGACGATCTCCGACGAGCCCGCGCGGAACATCCGCCCTTGCACGATCCTCGCCTGCGGCCGCAGCACGACTCCCATCTCCGGCACGCCGCGCACGACGACGTTGCTGCGCTTGGTCGGCTGGTCGATCTTGGGCAACGAGTTCAGCACCACGACTTCCTTCGAGACCAGCGCCCGTCCGTCCGGTCCGCGCGCGACCTCCGGGGCGGTCTCGATCAGCGCCGCCTGGTCGCGCAGGATGCCGCTCTGCACCTCGGTCTGGCTCCCCTGCCGGATCACGACGACGTTGTCGACCGAGCCCGTCGACACCAGCGTCGTCTTCAGCCCCGCATCCAGCATCAGCACGGCCGCGAAGACGAACACGACCAGAGCCATGCCGCCCGCGGTCAGCGCCGTGGTGAGCTTGCGCACCCACAGGTTGCGCGCGACGTAGCTGAGCGGGATCTTCATGGCTCCATGCGTGGCGCACGCCACCGCGGCGCCGTCGCGCCCTCGCCGCCCGAGCGCCGATCAGGCCACATGGCGCAGCCCGTCGACGATCTTGATGCGCGAGGCGCGAAACGCCGGGATGACGCCGGCCACGAGCCCGACCACCAGCGCGCACCCGGCCTGCAGGTAGAACGTCTGCGGCACCAGCGGCATCTTGGCGAACACGCTGATGGTGGCGGCGTGGAACACCTGCACGACCGGCGGCGTCAGCAGCATTCCGATGGCGCCGCCGAGGGCGGCGAGCAGCATCGCCTCGGCGAGGATCAGCAGGGCGATGGTGCGCGGCGGGAAGCCGAGCGCCTTCATCGTCGCGTACTCGGACAGCCGTTCGCGCGCCGTCATCGCCATCGTGTTCGCCGCCACCGCCATGATGATCAGGATGACGACGTAGCTGACGCCTTCGATCGCCACGATGATGGTCTCGATCATCGCGACGAAGGCGAGCGTGAACGCCTTTTCCGTCTCGGTCAGCGTCTCGGCCAGCGAGTTCTTGAACTCGGCATCGATGGTGCGCGCGATGTCGGCCGAAGCCGAACTGTCGGCGATGCTCACGATGAACACGCCGGCCTGGTCGGCCCGGCGGGGGAAGATCTTCTTGATCTGCTCGTTCAGGTAGTCGAAGTGGAAGTACATCTGGCGCGTGATCGTCGTCTCGTCCCTGGCGTCGTAGATCGCGCGCACCGTGAACTCCCAGTTGCCCGGGTAGATCGAGCTCTTCAGCGGGATCGTGTCGCCCACCTTGAAACCGTACAGGTCGGCGAGCTGCCGGCCGACGACCGCCCCGCGCCGGTCGCGCAGGAAGGCCGCGTACTCGTCCGGGTCGAAGATGTACTCGGGGTACATCGGGAAGTACGTCGGCGCATCGACGGCGAACTGCGCGAAGAAGTTCTTCGGCTCCTTGTAGATCCCCCCGAACCAGTTCGACACCGACACGCCGGTCACGCCCGGCACCGCGCGGATCTTCTCGCGGTAGTACACCGGCATCGAGAACGTCAGCGAGATGGCGTTGCGCGCGATGAGCCGCGTCGCCGAGGCGGCGTCCGAGCCGGCGTACCACGCGCGCACGACGGTCTGCAGCAGCCCGAACGCGAGCACCGCGATCACCAGGCCGACGATGGTCAGCGTCGAACGCAGCCTGGCCCGGAAGACGTTGCGCGCGACGAGTTTCAGGAAGAACATCAGTGCGCCGGCGCGGTGTCGGTCAGCTGGCCCTTGTCGAGGTAGATCAGGTGATGCGCGGCCTCCGCGGCGCGCGGGTCGTGCGTCACCATCACGATCGACTTGCCGAGCTCGACGTTGAGCCGGTCGAGCAGCTTCAGGATGTCCGCCGCGGACTGCCGATCGAGGTCGCCCGTGGGCTCGTCGGCGATCACGAGCAGCGGGTCGGTCACCAGCGCGCGGGCGATCGCGACGCGCTGCTGCTGCCCGCCGGACAGCTCGTTCGGGTAGTGCTTCATGCGGTCGGCGAGCCCCACCATGTCCAGCAGCAGCTCGACGCGCTCGCGGCGCTCGGCGCGCGACAGGTCGGTGAGCTGCAGCGGCAGCTCGACGTTCTCGAACGCCGTCAGCACCGGCATCAGGTTGTAGAACTGGAACACGAAGCCGACGCTGCGCGCGCGCCAGTCGGCGAGTTCCGAGTCGCCGAAGCGGGTGATGTCCTCGCCGGCGATCGCCAGCCGCCCGGCGTCCGGCTTGTCGATGCCGGCGATCAGGTTCAGCAGCGTGCTCTTGCCCGACCCGGACGGCCCCATCAGCGCGACGAAATCGCCCTCGCGGATCGTCAGGTTGATGTCGGTGAGCACCGGCACGACCTGGTCGCCGCGCACGTACGACTTGCTCAGGCCGACGATCTCGACCAGCAGCGGGCGTTCACCCGCCGGATGCGGCGCGGCGGCCATCGCCCTACTTCTTCGCCGCCGTCACGGCCGCGCCGTCGGCGAGGCGCTCGTTCGGCGCCGACACCACGCGCGTGCCGGGCGCGAGGTCGACGCGGACCAGGTCCCCGACCTTGGCGCCGGCCGTCACCGGCTGCGACTTCACCCGCTCGTCGCCGCCCTTCTCGTCGCGCGTGACCACGAACACCACGTCGCGGCCGTCGCGCTTCACGATCGCATCCGGGCGCACGGCGGGCACCGGCTTGCGTTCGTCGGCCGCGAGCGCACGCGACAGGAATCCGATCTTCGCGCTCATGTCGGGAAGCACTCGCGCATCGCGCTCGACGAACGCCACCTTGACCAGCAGCGTGGCCTTGCTGCGATCGACGGTCGGCACGACGCGGCTCACCTCCCCGAGCAGCCGCAGGTCGGGGAAGGCGTCGAGCTGGATCTCGGCCGGCTGGCCGACCGTGATCTTCGCGATCGACGCCTCCGAGACGTCGGCCTCGACTTCGAGCGTTTCCATGTCGGCCATCGTCACCACGGCGCCCGTGGTGCCCGACGCCGACGAGAACGGCGTGACGATGTCGCCGACGTTCGCGCTCTTCGTCAGCACGATGCCCGTGAACGGCGCGCGGATCAGCGTCTGGTCGTAGGCGACGCCGGCGACGCGGGCGTTGGCCTCCGCCACGGCGATCTGCGCCTTCAGCGACTCGATCGCGGCGCGCGCCTTGTTGTGGCGCGCTTCCGCCGTGTCGAGCGCGGACCCCGAGATGAAGTTCTGCTTCGCGAGGTCCTGCGCTCGCTTCAGCGCCGCCTGGGCGTCGTCGAGTTCGGCCTGGCCCTGCGCGAGATTGGCGCGCGCGGCCTGCACCTGCGCCTGCGCCTGCTCGCGCTGCGCCGCGACGTCGCGGTTCTCGAGGCGTGCGATGACGTCGCCTTCCTTGACCATCTGGCCTTCCTGCACGCCGAGCCACTCGAGGCGACCGGTGCCCTTGGACGACACCGACGCGCGCCGGGCGGCGACCACCCGGCCCGTCGCGTTCAGCACGGCAACGGACGTCGACGGATAGGCCGACGCGACGGTCGCCATGTCGACCGCCACCGCCGCCTGCCGCCCGCGCACCGCGAAGGCCGCCGCCAGCCACGGCGCCCAGCACGATGAGCCACACCCACCAGCGCTTCCACAGCGGACGACGGCGGCGCAGCGCCGGGCCTGCGCTGCGATCGATCGCGAGCCGCGACAGCGAAGCGGAGGACGAGGGGTTGCTGGCGGGTTGGTCGGCCATTGCGGATCCGAAGTGGGGGAGCGGCGCAATGCTATCGGATGCATGCGCCCGGCCCGCCGCGTTTCGCACCACCGGCCCGGCGATTCGCGCCCCGCATCGCGCCGCTGGCGCCGGCGCCCGAGCGGCCGCGCTGCCCGGGCCCGTATCGCCAGGCCGGGTCCGCGCGGCGCCGCCCGCCGCGCTGTGCTCTTACTTCCCGATGCAGAACCGGCTGAAGATGACGCCGAGCAGGTCGTCGGCCGTGAACTCGCCGGTGACCTCCGCCAGCGCGTTGCCGGCGAGGCGCAACTCCTCGGCGAACAGGTCGAGCACCGCGTCGCGCTGCGCGGCGTGCGCCGCCGCGGCACCCAGGTGCTCGCGCGCAAGCTCGAGCGCCTGGACCTGGCGCGCGCGGGCGAGGATCAGGTTCTCGCCCGTGGTGTCGCGCTCCCACCCGGCGACGCGCTTCAGCTCCGCGCGCAGCAAGTCGACGCCGGCGCCGCTCTTCGCCGAGAGCCACACGCGCGACCCGTCGACGCGGGGCGGCTGCCCGGCGAGGTCGATCTTGTTCAGCACCGTGACGACCGGCACACCGCGCCCGACGCGGGCCTCGACCTGCCGCATGACGTCCTCGTCGCGGTCCGGGTGCGTGGCGTCCACGAGGTGCAGCACCGCATCGGCCCGCGCCAGCTCGGCCAGCGTGCGCTCGATGCCGATCTTCTCGACTTCGTCGGCGGTGGCGCGCAGTCCCGCCGTGTCGACGATGTTCAGCGGAATGCCGTCGACACTGATCGTCTGCGCGATGCGGTCGCGCGTCGTGCCCGGCACGGCGGTGACGATCGCGATCTCTTCGCCCGCGAGCGCGTTCAGCAGGCTCGACTTGCCGACGTTCGGCGCGCCGACGAGCACCACGTCCAGCCCTTCGCGCAGCACCGCGCCCTGCTTCGACTGCGCCAGCAGGCGATCGAGGTCTTCACGCAGCCGCGCCAGCTTTCCGCCGGCGTCCGCCTTCTGCAGGAAGTCGATCTCCTCTTCGGGAAAGTCGAGCGTGGCTTCGACCAGCATGCGCAGCTCGACCAGCCCGTCGTGCAGCGCGTGCACGCGCCGCGAGAACTCGCCCGCCAGCGACCGCACCGCGCTGCGCGCCGCCAGTTCGGTCGAGGCATCGATCAGGTCCGCGACCGCCTCGGCCTGCGCGAGGTCGAGCCGATCGTTGAGGAAGGCGCGCTGCGTGAACTCGCCCGGCGCGGCGATGCGCGCGCCGAGCGCGCGGCCGGCCTGCAGGCAACGCTCGACGACGAGGCGCAGCACGACCGGCCCGCCGTGGCCCTGCAGTTCGAGCACGTCCTCGCCGGTGTACGAATGCGGCGCGGGGAAGAAGAGCGCGATGCCGTCGTCGATCGGCGCGCCGTCGGCGTCGAGGAACGGTGCGTGCAGCGCCACGCGCGGCGCCAACCGGTTCGCCTTCGGCCCGAGCAGGCCGTCGATCACCGGCCCCAGGTCGCCGCCGGACACGCGAACGATCCCGATGCCGCCGCGTCCAGGCGGCGTGGCGATGGCGACGATGGGGTCTGCGGCCATGCGACCGAGTGTACGGTGCCATCGAGGAAGTCCCGGAGCGCCCGGCCCGCGCCGTTTTTTGGCACTCTTCGTCCTTCACCTCTCGCTGAAGCCCAGCTTCCCACCGTGCCCGACCCCGACGACCAGGACCCGCTGATCCGCTACGGCGCGCCGCTGGCCGCCGTGCTGCTGGCGGTCGTGCTGTCGATCATGGTCGCCGCGCTGGCGGCGGGCCAGTTCGAAGGCGACTACTCGACGCGCGCGGCGATCTACACGGGCCTCGTGCTGTGGGTGCTCGTCGGCGCCGCGGTGATGTTCATCCTCGCCCACCGCTCCGAGGGCGGGCGCCTGTCACCCGGGCGCGTGCTGCTGTGGACCGCCACCATCTGGCTGTGGCCGGTGTTCGCGCTGCTCGCCTGGCAGCGCCGCTGAAAAAAACGGGCCGGGGCGTTTCCGCCGCGGCCCGCTGTCTCCGTTGGCACCGTCCGGTCAGCCCGGCTTCTTCGCCTTCGCGATCTGCTTCGTCACGTACCACTGCTGCGCGATCGACAGGATGTTGTTGGTCAGCCAGTAGAGCACCAGGCCCGCAGGGAAGAAGAAGAACATCACGCCGAAGATCAGCGGCATGAACATCATCACCTTCGCCTGCACGGGATCGGGCGGCGTGGGGTTCAGCTTGTACTGGATCCACATCGTGGCCATCATCAGCAGCGGCAGGATGAACCACGGGTCCGGCGTGGCGAGGTCCGTCACCCACAGCGTCCACGGCGCATTCCGCATCTCGACGCTGGCGAGCAGCACCCAGTAGAGCGAAATGAACACGGGGATCTGCACCAGGATCGGCAGGCAGCCGCCGAGCGGGTTGATCTTCTCGTTGCGGTACAGCTCCATCATCGCCGTGTTCAGCTTCTGCTTGTCGTCGCCGTACTGCTCGCGCAGCTTCGTCAGCCGCGGCGTCACTTCCTTCATCTTCGCCATCGACTTGTAGCTCGCCGCCGACAGCGGATAGAACGCGGCCTTGATCAGGACCGTCAGCAGCACGATCGCCCAGCCCCAGTTGCCGACGATGCGGTGCAGGAACTCCAGCAGCCAGTAGATCGGCTTCGCGAGGAAGGTCAGCCAGCCGTAGTCGACGACGAGGTCCAGCCCCGGCGCGATCGCCGCCAGCGTCTGCTGGTTCTGGGGGCCGATGTACAGCGTCGCCTTGCCGGTCGCCGCCGCGCCGGGTGCCACGGTGCCGAGCGGCAGCAGCGTGCCGATCGAGTACAGGTTCTTGTCGACGCTGCGCGCGTAGAACTGGCGCTCGCCCTTTTCCGGCACCCACGCGGTGGCGAAGTAGTGCTGGATCATGCCGACCCAGCCGTTGTCGGCCGCCTTCGGCAGCTCGGGCTTGTTCTTCTCGATGGCCGAGAACTCGACCTTCTTGAACTTCTCCTGGTCCGTGTAGACGACCGGGCCGGTGTACGTGTAGTACAGCGACGACTCGCCCTCGGGCTTGTTGCCGTCGCGCACGATCTGCAGGTACACCGAGGGCGTCACCGGCGCGTCGCCGACGTTGGCCACTTCGTGCGTCACCTCGATGTCGTGGCGACCGCGGTGGAACGTGTAGGTCTTGGTGACCCGCACGCCGTCGCTCTCCGACACGAAAGTCACCGGCAGCGTGTCCTGGCCCGGAGCCAGTTCGCGCGGCCCGTCGACGACCGTGAAGGGCGTGCGGTGGTTGGGGAAGTTGCCGCCGACCACGCCGCTCTGCGTCACGTAGACCCGGTTCGGGCTCACTTCAAGCAGGACGGTGTTGCGGTCGGCGTCGTGCTTCTTGCCGGTGACGAGACCGAGCAATCCACTCGCGGTCCAGTCCGGGGCGACCTTCTCCGTCAGCAGTTCCGCGCGCGACACCACGGCCCCTTCCGGATCGATCGCGACCTTCATCACGTCGGTCTGGATCACGACCGGTGCCGCCCTGGCAGCTGACTCGGCGCTCGGGGCCTGCGCGGGCACGGCGCCCGGCGCCACGGCGGATACGGCGGCGGCCGGTGGCGGCACGGTCGGCACCGCCCGGGCGCGGCCGGCGCGGCGGGCGGCACCGCCGCCTTCGAAGCGTCCGCCGGCGCAGCAACGGGCGGGGGCGTCGGCGTGGCGCCGAACATCGACGGCTTGCCCGTGTGAACCAGCCACCGGTCCCACAACAGGAACAGCGACATGCCGAAGAAGACCCACAAGACGGTGCGCTGAAAATCTGTACCCATCGGGCGCTCGATTCCTACTGCGATTTCAGTTGATCGGTGAACGTGCGTGGCGCGCTCTGCGCCGGGTCTTCCTGGCACCAGCAGCGCCAACGGAATTGCTCCGGGACGGGATCGACCCCCCCGCGGCCATACGGGATGACACCGTGCCAGGCGGGCCCCCATCATCCAGCTGCCCTTCAGCGCGCCGTGCTGCTCGATGGCCTCGCGCGCGTACTCGGAGCAGGTCGGCCAGAAGCGACAGCCGCCGCCGACCCACGGCGACAGCACGTATTGATAGGCACGGATCAGTGCGAGCAGGACGCGCTTGATCATCGGGTCGTGGCGTGTGGGGTCAGGCGTCGAGTTGCGCAAGGTGCCGGCCGAGGCGGTCCAGCAGAGCGTCCGCTTCCTCGCGCAGCGCGCGGCGCCACACGGTCAGCGAGGCGCGCGGCCCCTCGGCCGCGCGGTCGCGCGACGACTTGAGCCGAAACGAAACGTCGAGCCGCAGCCCCCGTTGTGCGCACGCGGCTTCCAGTGGCGGCGCGGCGCGGCGCGCCGCCTCGCGCAGGACCCGCTTCACCAGGTTCCGGTCGACCGCGCGCCGGGCATTGCGCTTTCCGACGGTGGCGCCGAAGCGCACGGACGCCTGCTCGCTCGGAAACCACGCGGCGGTCATCGACAGCCAATGCCGGGCCGCGCGCAACCCCTGCGCTCGCGGCGCGGCGAGCACCGCCGCGAACTCGGACGGGCGCCGCAGGCGTCGGGCACGACCGAACCGGCCGGTCCTGTTCGCCTCAGCAGGTGGCTCATCCCGAATCGACTTGGAAAGCGGCACGCGAGCCGCATCCGGCGTCAGACCGCCAGGCGCTTGCGCCCCTTGGCGCGACGGGCGGCGATCACCGCCCGGCCGCCACGGGACCTCATGCGAACGAGGAAGCCATGCGTGCGCGCGCGTTTGACTTTGGAGGGCTGGTAGGTGCGTTTGGTGGACATTGTTCTTCCTTGACGGTGACTGCGCCGAAGCGAGGAGGCGAGCCGCCGGAGTGGTGCGAGAGGAGCGGCGTCCCTCGCCTGCAGTCGCTCACGCTTGTCCTCGCCGCTGTTTGCCGAGGCGCCGGAGGACGGCACGCCGCACGAGGCGGCATCGAGGAAACCTGCCGCGTTCGCCGGCCAGCGAAGGCCGCGGAGAAAAGCGCGGTATTAGACGCGATGCAGCGAGACACTGTCAAACCGCGCCCTGTGCGAGCGGACGACGTCCGGTTTCCGCGCGTCAAAAGTGGACAAAGCGGGGGATAGCCCTGTGGATAAGTCCGTTGTGCGGCGCAGAATAAGAACTCTCTTGCGGTGCCACGCGACGACTTCTGCATGTAAGCACACGCTATCGTAGAACAGCGAAGATTGGCGCGGGTTTGAGCACACGGAGAGACCGTCTCGCCGGGGCTACAGCCTGTGGATAACCGGGTCACTTCGGGTAGAATGCCGAGCTTCGTCGGGGTCATCGTACCGAGGGGATGCGAACCACTGGCGGCCGGCGCGACCGGAGCGGAGCAGGGCGGCGATGGACCGGGCCGATGCTTGCGCAAAGTACAAAAAGAGACGAGACCACACCTCAATGCAGCACATCTGGCAAGACTGCTCGCGCCTCCTCGAGACGGAGCTGACCCCGCAGCAATTCTCGGCCTGGATCAAACCGCTGAAGGCACTCGACTTCGACGAGTCGACCGCCACGCTGACGATCGGTGCGCCGAACCGGCTGAAGCTGGACGCCATTCGCTCGCAGTTTTCCGACCGCATCGCGCAAGCCGCATCGCGCATCGTCCAGCGGCCGGTCGCGATCGTGTTCGCGGTCGACGGCGCCTCGGCGCTGGCGTCCGCCATGCGGTTTCCGAACGGCGATGGCGCCGGCGACGGCCCGGCGGCCGAGCCCGGGCCCGGTCGTCGAAAGCGTCGCGGGCAACTCGGAACGGTTCGAGCGCAGCCGGCTGAACCCGAACCTGACGTTCGACACCTTCGTCACCGGCAAGGCGAACCAGCTCGCGCGCGCCGCCGCGATGCAGGTGGCGGAGAACCCCGGAGGCTCCTACAACCCGCTGTTCCTGTACGGCGGCGTCGGCCTCGGCAAGACCCACCTGATCCACGCCGTGGGCAACGGCATCCTGGCGCGCAAGCCCAATGCGAAGGTGCGCTACATCCACGCGGAGCAGTACGTGAGCGACGTGGTGCGCGCGTACCAGCGCAAGGCGTTCGACGACTTCAAGCGCTACTACCACTCGCTCGACCTGCTGCTGATCGACGACATCCAGTTCTTCGCCGGCAAGGCGCGCACGCAGGAGGAGTTCTTCTACGCGTTCGAGGCGCTCGTCGTTGGCCGCAAGCAGATCATCATCACCTGCGACACCTACCCGAAAGAACTGAAGGACATGGAAGACCGCCTGGTCTCCCGCTTCGCCTCGGGGCTGACCGTGGCGATCGAGCCGCCGGAACTCGAGATGCGCGTCGCGATCCTGCTGCGCAAGGCGGAGGCCGAGGGCGTCGACCTCAAGGAAGACGTCGCGTTCCTCATCGCCAAGAACCTGCGCAGCAACGTCCGCGAACTGGAGGGCGCGCTTCGCAAGGTGATGGCCTATTCGTCCTTCCACGGCCGCGTGGTCACGGTCGATATCGCGCGCGAGGCACTGAAGGACCTGCTGTCCGCCTCGACCGGCCAGGTGACCGTCGAACTGATCCAGAAGACCGTTGCCGACTATTACAAGATCAAGGTCGCCGACATGTACAGCAAGCGGCGCCCGATCGCGATCGCGCTCCCGCGCCAGGTGGCGATGTACCTGGCGAAGGAACTGACGCAGAAGAGCCTGCCGGAGATCGGCGAACTGTTCGGCGGCCGGGACCACACGACCGTGCTGCACGCGGTGCGCAAGATCGGCGGCGAGCGCAACAAGAATCCCGAAATGAACCACGCGCTGCACGTGCTCGAGCAGACGCTGAAGGGCTGAGAAGGCACGCGCCAACCCTGTGGATAGGTTCGCCCGACCTGTGGATGAGTGTGGATGGCCGGCCCTGTGGTCGGCCCGGCATGCCGAGTTGTCCTTTCGCTCCACACCCGGCCCACACCTTCCGTGCACGGGTATGCACAGGGCTCCGGACGCGGCAAGTGCATGAAGCGGCAGGGACTGTCGCTGTTGTCCACACCTGAAGCCTGCTTTATTAGTTACTAATCATTACCTAGAGAAGAAAGAGGAAAGAAGAAATGCAACTGGTCAAAGCGTCCCGCGATGCGTTGCTGAAGCCGTTGCAGGTCGTCAGCGGCATCGTCGAGCGGAGGCAGACGTTGCCGATCCTGGCCAACATCCTCGTGCGCAAGGACGGCGAGCGCGTGTCGTTCACGGCAACCGACCTCGAGATCCAGATCCAGACCAGCGCCGACATCGGCGCCGGCAAGGATGCCGCCGCCACGACGGTGGCCGCGCGCAAGCTCGTCGACATCCTGCGTGCTCTGCCCGACGCCGACGTGGCGCTGTCGCTCTCCAACAAGAAACTCGCGATCGCCAGCGGCAAGAGCCGCTTCAACCTGCAAACGCTGGCCGCCGAGGAGTACCCCACCGTCGCGCAGGCGGAGTTCACCGCCGACTTCACCTTGCCGGCGTCGACCTTCAAGTACCTTCTGTCGATGGTCCACTTCGCGATGGCGCAGCAGGACATCCGCTACTACCTGAACGGCATGCTGCTGGTGGTCGACGGCACCACGGTTCGCGCCGTCGCCACCGACGGACACCGGCTCGCGCTGTGCGAGGTCGCCAAGGACGGCGCGTCGAACAAGATCGAGGCGATCATCCCGCGCAAGACGGTGCTGGAACTGTCGCGCCTGCTGCCCGACTCCGACGATCCCGTGCGTGTCCAGATGGCCGCCAACCAGGTCAAGTTCAGTTTCGACAACATCGAGCTGGTGTCGAAACTGGTCGAGGGCAAGTTCCCGGACTACCAGCGGGTGCTGCCAGCCGCGAACACCAAGGTGTTCGCGATCGGCCGCGAGGACCTGCAGCATGCGCTGCAGCGGGCCGCGATCCTGACGACCGACAAGTTCAAGGGCGTGCGAATGGTGCTCGCCAGCGGCAGCCTGAAGATCACGTCGACCAACGCCGACCAGGAAGACGCGCAGGACGAACTCGAGATCGACTACGCCGGCGACGGGCTCGACATCGGCTTCAACGTCAACTACCTGCTGGACGTGCTGGCGAACCTGAAGAACGAGCAGATCCGCTTTTCGCTCGGCGATGCGCTGGGCAGCGCCCTGATCACGATGCCGGACTCCGAACGGTTCAAGTACGTCGTGATGCCGATGAGAATTTGATCGCCTCGGGTGTACGCGAGGGCTGCGCCCTCGCACGTGCACCCTCGGCGCTCAGTTTGAAGAACGGGCTTGGGGCGGCCCGGCGCCCGTTCTTGATCACAAATGCACGAAGAACCCGAAGGTGTATCACTGATGTCAGCTGTACCGAATCCGCCGATGAATCAACCCAATCCCAACCAGGAAGCCGACGGCATGGCCGACTACGGCGCCAGCAGCATCCAGATCCTCGAGGGGCTGGAAGCCGTGCGCAAGCGGCCCGGGATGTACATCGGCGACACGCACGACGGCACCGGGCTGCACCACATGGTCTTCGAGGTCGTCGACAACGCGGTCGACGAGGCGCTGGCCGGCCACTGCGACGACATCATCGTCACGATCCACACCGACAACTCGATCTCGGTGGTCGACAACGGCCGCGGCATCCCGACCGGCATCAAGTTCGACGACAAGCACGAACCCAAGCGCTCGGCCGCGGAGATCGCGCTGACCGAACTGCACGCCGGCGGCAAGTTCAACCAGAACAGCTACAAGGTGTCCGGCGGCCTGCACGGGGTCGGCGTCTCGTGCGTCAACGCGCTCAGCAAGTGGCTGCGCCTGACGATCCGGCGCGACGGCAAGGTGCACTACCTGGAGTTCCGCCAGGGCGTCGTGCAGGAACGCGTGGTCGAAACCGTGGCGACGCCCGAGGGTGACGTCGCCGTGTCGCCGATGAAGGTGATCGGGGCGACCGACCGCCGCGGCACGGAGGTGCACTTCCTGCCGGACGAGGAGATCTTCCTCAACGTCGACTTCCACTACGAGGTGCTGTCGAAGCGCCTGCGCGAACTCTCGTTCCTGAACAACGGCGTGCGCATCAAGCTGGTCGACCAGCGTACCGCCAAGGAGGAGGACTTCGCGTTCTCCGGCGGCGTCAAGGGTTTCGTCCAGTACATCAACAGGGCCAAGAACGTCCTGCACCCGAACATCTTCTACGCCAGCGGCGACTCGGTGAGCGAAGTGCCGGTCGGCGTCGAGGTGTCGATGCAGTGGAACGACGGCTACAACGAAAGCCTGCTCGCGTTCACCAACAACATCCCGCAGAGGGATGGCGGCACGCACATCACCGGCCTGCGCGCGGCGATGACGCGGGTGCTGAACAAGTACATCGAGGAAAACGAACTGGCCAAGAAGGCCCGGGTCGAGACCAGCGGCGACGACATGCGCGAGGGCCTGACCTGCGTGCTGTCCGTGAAGGTGCCGGAACCGAAGTTCAGCTCGCAGACCAAGGACAAGCTGGTGTCGTCCGAAGTGCGGCCGGCAGTCGAGGAAGTGGTGGCGCGCGCGCTCGAGTCCTACCTGCTCGAGCGGCCGGCCGACGCCAAGATCATCTGCGGCAAGATCGTCGAGGCGGCCCGCGCGCGCGAGGCCGCGCGCAAGGCACGCGAGATGACGCGCCGCAAGGGCGTGCTGGACGGCGTCGGCCTGCCCGGCAAGCTTGCCGACTGCCAGGCGAAGGATCCCGCGCAGGCCGAGCTCTACATCGTCGAGGGCGACTCGGCGGGCGGCTCGGCCAAGCAGGGACGCGACCGCAAGTTCCAGGCGATCCTGCCGCTGCGCGGCAAGGTGCTGAACGTCGAGAAGGCGCGCTTCGACAAGCTGATCGGGTCCGAGGCGATCACCACGCTGATCACCGCGCTCGGCAGCGGCATCGGCGCGCCCGACACGCCGGACGGCTTCAACATCGAGAAGCTGCGCTACCACCGCATCATCATCATGACGGACGCGGACGTCGATGGCGCGCACATCCGCACGCTGCTGCTGACGCTCTTCTACCGGCAGATGCCGCAGCTGGTGGAGGGCGGGCACATCTACATCGCGCAGCCGCCGCTGTACAAGATCAAGAACGGCAAGGACGAGCGCTACATCAAGGACGACGCCGAACTCGCGCAGTACATGGTCACGGTGGCCCTCAAGGACGCGAGGCTCCTGCCGGCCGAAGGCGCGGCGCCGATCGAAGGAAGCGCGCTCGAAGCGCTCGCACGCCAGTACCTGGTGGCCGACGCGATCATCGGCCGCCTGGCCCGCGTGATGGATCGCCGCGCGCTCGAAGCGCTGCTCGCCGGGGTCGAACTGAACCTGGACGACACCACCAGCGCCGAGGCCTCCGCGCAGCGCCTGGCGAAGGCGCTCGGCAACTCGACGGTCCACGTTTACGCCCAGCACGACGCGGTGACCGACAAGCACCGGCTGCGCATCGAACGTCGCCATCACGGCAACGCGAAAGTCAGCGTGATCGACGTCGACTTCGTGCACGGCGCCGACTACGCGGCGCTCAACACCGCGTCGCGCACGTTCAAGGGCCTGCTCGGCACCGGCGCCAGGGTCATCCGCGGCAGCGGAGAAAAGGAGAAGCAGGCGCCTGTCGCGAGCTTTGCCGAGGCGATGGACTGGCTGATGAAGGAAGCCGACGCGGCGGTCAGCCGCCAGCGCTACAAGGGGCTCGGCGAGATGAATCCCAGCCAACTGTGGGAAACGACGATGGACCCCGCCGTGCGCCGCATGCTGCGGGTGCAGATCGAGGACGCGATCGGCGCCGACCAGATCTTCACGACGCTGATGGGCGACGATGTCGAACCGCGGCGGCAGTTCATCGAGACGAACGCGCTGTACGCGGGGAACATCGACGTCTGAGCTTGTAGGTTCCTGACCCCGCCCGTCGAGCGGCAGGAATCAGTTTGCGGGCTTGAGTACCGCCTTCAAGTTCTTCGTCAGGTCATTGACGCCGGCCACGACAACCTCTTTCCACTCGGAATCGGTCACCGCCATGCCCTTGACCACTGCGTTGCCGCGGACGCTGACTTCCTTGCGCCCGGTAAGGCCTTCTCCCTTCACCAGCAGGAGACTGCGGAATTCGACTGTGACCTGCCAGAACCCCGGCGTGAACCACGCCCAGAACTGGTCGATGTCGATCTGCATCGGAAGGGCGTTCTCGAAGTGCGGGGACTTTGCGTCCACAACTTCGTAGCCCTGCTCGGTCAGCGCCCTCGCCGCCGCTTCGCGCACCACGAGCTCGACCGTCCGGCCCTCCGGCAGCAGGACGTTGGCAAATGCCATACCGTAGCCGCCACGCTTGCGAGCAACAGCGCGGGACGTGATCGCAGCATTCTTCAACTCCTGCGCATTCTCCAGGGATGGCGTCGAAGGATCCTTGGGCGCCGCATCGAAGCGCCGGATGTCTCGCACTTCCGCGATCTTGGCGAACCCCTTTGCCGCAACGGCCGGCGTCTGTGCATGTTGCACGTCGATCGTCGAAGTCGTCGTCGCGCAGCCCGAGAACAGCCCGACAAATACCAAGGCGGAGATCGCCACGCACTTCCTTGCGTTCATTGGTATGCCTCTCTTCTTGCTTCTGGGGTCTGGAAAGGTGAATTCAGTACGGCCGGCTTTCGGATGCCGGCCTGGATAGCGCACGGCAGCGACGGAGAATGTCTAAAGCCGTTTCATATTCGGCGGCAAACCGCCATCGTCGTTGACAGGAGTCAACCCCGGCTGCAGCTGAGTACCTAAGGCCCGGCGATGGATGACCTTCCGTGTGCAAGCGAGTGGGCTTGTCTACTCCGCTGGCTCTGTGCCAGCGGCCGACCGTCTAGGTCGCTGCTCTTGTGATGCCGAGGGGGCGCCGGCAAAGCAGGAAGCATGCGGCCGCGAACGTCCCAAGTAGAACCACTCGCGGGAGCATGAACTGAGCGTCTGGGTCGCCAAGGAATACGGACTGCATCCCATCGAGCGCCCAGCCCATCGGTGACCACTCGGACACGATCTGAAGGTCTGGGGGCATCAGCATCCGAGGCACCATCACTCCTGCGATAGCAGCGAGCAGAACGTTTACGCCGCCACCCAAGGCGGCTGCTATCTCAAAATTTCGAGAATACGATGCAATGAGGAGCGCTAGGCATACAGCGGCCGCGCTTGTCGCTACCACTATCAGTAGGAACCAGCCCAGTGCGATGTCTAAGTGAAGAGCATCGCCCCCGAGCAGTGGCACGAGCCATCGTCCGACAGCTAGCATCAAAGCTAGTTGAACCCAGTTCAAGAGCATGAAAGCGACGAGCTTCGCTCCTAGAACGACTTCTGGCCCGACTCCAAATGTTGCCATCCGCGCGAGCGTGCCGTCGCGGCGTTCCTGAATGAGGACGCCGGAAATCGGGATGACGACGAAAAACATGCCGAAGATCAGCCACGCCGGCACGCTCTGCTGAACAGCGGTCATCCTCCGGCCGGACTCGATCTCGTACAGATACCGGATTGCCAAGGCTCCAGGTGCGAGGATTGACTCTGCACTCGTGGCACCTTCCAGCAACACGCTCGAGAATGGCCCAGCCTCCGCGGCAGCGATTTGCATCTGAGCCCGAAGGATTGAAAAGCTGAGCTCGGCACGGAGCCTGGCGGCGGCGGCAGGCTGAACCCGATTACCCAGCCATAGCTCGAGTTGCTTCAATTGAGGACGCCTGTCCGGACCCAACCAGGGCGCCTTCACGATGACTCCAGCCTCGACTTGGCGTGCCTTCAGTGCGGCCTGCAGATCTCTTCGCGAAGGGAATGTTTGCCCACCACCGCGGCTCTGAATCCAGTCCTGGTGCCACTGCCGTGCCGAAGCGCTACCGTCTTCCAGTACCCAGCCGGTCGTCGGCAATTCGACCGTTTCGACAAGTGTGTTCTTCAACGTGAAAGACATTACCAACAGGAAGAGCGCGGGCATCACGAACAGGACGGCCAATCCGTGCGGGTTGCGAAGTAGCAGCCGCCACTCCTTTGCAGCCAAGCGGAGTAGCTGTGCTCGTCGTCGAACTAGCCAGGACATGAGCGGCACCCTAATCCCTGAGTCGCCGGTTCGTGTAGTGCATGAAAAGCTGCTCTAGGTTGTCAAACGGACCGTTATGAGATGGAGTGAGAAGAAGCGATGCAAGGTCGCCGCTGGCAACTACGCGGCCATGATCGAGCAGCAGGATATGAGAGCAGACTGCGCTCACCTCCTCCATGTAGTGCGTGGCGTAGAGAACGGCTGTGCCATGGCTGACAAACTCTCGAACACGATCGAGCAAGAAGGCGCGGGACTGAGGGTCGACGCCGGCAGTTGGCTCGTCGAGCAGCAACACATCAGGTCGCTGAAGTAACGCGATGGCGAGGTTCAAACGGCGACGTACGCCGCCCGAGCAATGCTTTGCGCGGCGGTCCAGAAACTCTTGGAGAACGCAGTCAGCCGTTGCACGTTCGACGCGCGCTATAGCTTCACCTCTCGGCATGTCGAGCATGCTGGCGAAGAGCGCGAGATTCTCCTGACACGTCAATTCTGGATAGAACGCATAGTCCTGAGGGACCCAAGCAACAGTCGGCCTCTCATTGGCGGCGTAGACGACCGCGCCGGACTGAGGAGTACGAAGGCCGATCAGCACGTTGATCAACGTCGATTTGCCCGAGCCGTTCGGTCCGAGCAGTCCCACGGCATGTCCGCGCATAAGCTGCAGGTCCACGCCATCTAGCGCGGCTTCGGACTGCTCCGGATAGCGATAGACCAACTTCTCCGCGCTAATGAGCGGCAACTCCCCGGTCATCGCACTGCAACTTCTCGAGAAGGATCACCGTATCGATGGGCCGGTGGGGTGCTTGCCTGACGGCCAAGGAGAACCTGAGGGCGATGAAGGCTACGCCACAACCCAAGGGGCGCCATGCCTTGACGCAGCAGGCGTCCTGCCACCATCAGGACGATCTTCGTTATGTCAACGACCGGTCGGAAGTGGCTCTGCCTCGCGTTTTCCGGGTAGTGCCCCGGGATGGCGACCGCGAGAGTACGGAACCCCTTCGATGCAGCGTCGATCAGGATTTCGCTTTCGAAGGTAAAGCGGCTGCTGCGCACCCGATTCAATGCGATGCGCATCACTTCTTGCGGGTAGATGCGAAAGCCTGACTGGGAATCGGCGATCGGGTGGCCTGACGCCCAGGAGATCCAGAAACAGGCGAAGCGATTTGCCCGATATCGGGCAGGCGGAAACTGCGTTCGGTCATGTAGTCGTGAGCCGATCACGATTCGATCAGTGTGTCCTTCCCACGCGTCCAGAAGACTCGGCGCATCGGATGGGTCATGCTGACCATCGCCGTCCAGGGTGATGACGCATCGTGCGTCATGTGCGAGCGCGTGCCGGAAGGCCGTCTTCAGGCTCGCCGCCTTGCCTTCGTTCGTCTCATGGCGGAGCAGCGTTATGGGCAGGCCACCGAGCTGCGAGCAGGTCTCGTCTGTCGAGCCGTCGTCGACGACGATTACGCGAGGGCAGAGCGACAGAGAAGCCTCTGCCAACGAGCGAATCGTTCGGGCTTCGTTGTAGGCTGGGATCGCGATCCAGACGCGGGCCCAAAAATCCGAGGCGGAAGGAGACTCCATGTCTCAGTAAAGTCCGCCGTTCACGCCGATCACCTGACCAGTTATATAGCCTGCAGCGTCGGATACGAGGAACGCCACCAGTCCTGCGACTTCTTCTGGTCGACCGGCCCGGCCAATCGGAACCAGTTCCTTCAGCTTCTCGGGCGGGAAGCTCTTGGATGACATGTCGGTGTCGATGATGCCTGGAGCGACTGCATTGACCGTAATCCCGCGACTCGCCACCTCTTTGGCCAATGACTTGGTGGCACCGTGCAAGCCGGCCTTTGCCGCTGCGTAATTGGCTTGCCCACGATTCCCGGCCTGTCCTGAGACGGAAGTGATGTTGACGATTCGTCCCCAGCGCGTTCGCACCATCGGCAGTAGCAGAGGCTGGGTCACACGGAAGAAGCCGTTCAGGTTGATGTCGACGACATCAGTCCAGTCGTCTTCACCCATGCCCGCCATCAGAGCGTCGCGGTGAACACCTGCATTGTTGATGAGGATCTGGACTGGCCCGGCTGAGAGAAGGCGGTCCGTAGCGGCACTGACCTGCACACCATCCTGCAAATCGAACGCGATGGCCGATGCGAGGCCGCCAGCCTTCACGAGTTCATCGACTACTGCCTGCGCCCGGTCCACTCCACGGTTGGCGTGCACGATCACTTCAATTCCTGTCGCGGCGAGGGCTCGGCAAACGGCCCTTCCGATTTCACCGCTGCCGCCTGTTACCAGTGCGCGCCGCCTTGAGGAGACAGAATCTGCTATCACTGTGTCGTGTGCTGTGTGAAGGCGACCATCAGTCGTCCGCGCGCGATCGGCGTCCTATCGCATGCGACCTCGAAATCATATAGGCATCCCCCTGCAGTCCTGCTTAAGAGTTCAGCCTTCACCAGGACGCTACCCCGGTCGTCGGGGATCCAGGCTGCTGTGAGTTCGACGTCAGTGAGCTTTGCTAGCAGTCCCTGGAGAGGAGATTCGGGCCGGTCGATGAGAAAGCCATGCACGGCGGCCGCTTGTGCTGCGTATTCGGCTGCAGCCACCGACGGGACCGCGCCGTCGCGTGCAAGCGGGTGATGCGCCGTGGGCGGCATGGCCAAACACGCAATGCGCGTGGCGTCCCAACGAACGACGGAGTCGAGTAGAACCATGCGACCCGTATGCGGCATGCAACGCTCAATCGTGGCGCGATCGAGCATCATCCTCAATCACTCTTACGTCGGACACGCAGCATCAACTCGTTCCAGCGCAGGCGCAGTTCTGCCGTCTCCTGTTCCTCCAGTAGACCAAGGGCAGCAAATGCGCGGGCACTGCCCTGGCCGCTCCAGGCGGTTGGTATCCAACTGGGAAGCGAAGTCGGCCTGGCATTTCCGGCTTCCACAACATCAATGGAGAAGGACGCGAGCTTTGGAAACTGCTGCTCCATCCCGGCGCTGATAACCCAAGCAGACGCGGTCGAAACCGTGATGGGCAGCAACTCGTCCATAGGGGGCGTCATCCTCGGGTCGTAGGAAACCAGCAAGACAGGCTGCCCCGCAGACCATGCTTCTGTGGCAGCGAAGACCAGCCCCGCTGCGAAACTCTCGAGACCAACGCTGATCACTGTCGCGGACTGACGATTGCGATATCCAATCGAGAAGTATCCGGACGGCGCATTGAGGACCGAGTTCGAAAACAGCGACGGGGACATCTGCCGCGTTGTATCCAATGCATGGAGCATCTGCTGGCAGATCTCGCCGGTACCTTCGTCTGTCGCAAAGACGCAGCGAAGGGAATCAGCCTCAAACGGGCTCGACGTCAGCGCCTGTTCGATGCAGGCGAGCGTCAGTCGGACGACCTGACTTGCCCGACGGCGCTCGTTTGCGGGAAGGACGTCTGGGCTTGGGGCTGGTGCCGGCTGAACTGCCTCGTGCAGTTGGCCGCTGCGGCAGGCGGCTCTGAGGTCGTCGAGACAGCTCAGCCCCGGTGCCAGCACGCCAGCTGCATGCAGGTCGAACGACAGCGAGCTCATTGCACACCGTCCACGCCGAAGACCAGAGAGCAATTGCTGCCGCCGAAGCCGAAACTGTTGCTCATCGCAAATCGGATGCGCTCGGTGCGCGGCTGGAGGACCGTATCCAAACCCAGCGTGGAGTCCGGCGACACGAGGGTCGGTGACCCCGGCAACGTCTGATGCTCGAGTGCAAGCATGGTGACGATCGCTTCGACGATGCCTGCGGCGCCCAAGGTGTGTCCGGTCAACCCTTTGGTGGAAGACACTGGAACACCCTGACGACCAAAGACGTCCCTCAGTGCCGCCGCCTCGGAGCCGTCGTTGGCCGAAGTCCCGGTGCCGTGAGCATTGACGTACCCGATCTCGGCTGGCGTAAGGCCCGCGGCTGTGATCGCCTGAACCATGGCCTGGCGGGCCCCAACGCCCTCGGGATGGGGCGTGGACATGTGCCAGGCGTCGCTCGACTCTCCGCCACTTACAAGGTTGATCTTTGAGGGCGCCTTATCGAGCAGCGCGAAGCCGGCAGCTTCGCCGATGGAGATTCCCTTGCGATCGACATCGAAGGGTCGGCAAATGTCTTCCGAGAGAAGTTGCAGCGAGGCGAAACCGTGCAGAGTAGACAAGCACAGACTGTCCGATCCTCCAACGACGGCGGCATCAATCAAGCCTGCGCGAATGAACCGCTGTGCGGCGAGAAACCCCTTCGCGCTTGACGAGCACGCCGTTGTAATGGCCGCGACTGGGCCGCGTAGGTGCAGGATTTCAGCCGCAAACCGACACAGCGAGTCAGCGGAGTGAGTGTGGCGATAACTGAACGCTGGCGGCCACTGTCCGCTTGACCGACGTACGCCGTAGGCTTCTTCAGTGCTTCGGATCCCGGATGTGCTTGTCCCGATGAAGAGGCCCACGCGGTGCTGTCCGTACCGGCCGATCGCACCGTCGATCGCGCTCCGGAAGCTGGCATCCTGCAGTGCGAGCCAGACCAACCGATGCGCTCGAGAATCCCATTGCTTGAGCGCGTTCGGCAGACCTGCGTCGGCCCCTGGCACAGTCCCGATCCAACATGGCAAGTCGCACCACTCCAATCCATTGCGGGCCAAGCCGGTTGTATTGGTCGCCAATGCCTTCCAGAGCGCCTGTGCATCGCAACCACTCGGATGCACTACGGTTACCGCCGGCACTCCGAGAGCAGGCGAGTGGCGTAAGGCGAGCGGGACGGTCATGAGGCTGACCTGCACTCGAGAAGCGTGTGGAACTCGCCGACGTGATCAGTGACTTCGCAGATCTCGAAACCAGCGCGTTCAACCAGGCTGAAAAAGACGCTGGAGTCGTACATCTGGCTGTTGCCGTTGGCGACGCAGGCAAAGTAGAGAGAAGTGAGTTGCAGACTGACCGCGGCCGCCTCGAACCGCTGGCGATCCCAGAACAATTCGAGTATCCAGACTCGCGCATCTGGCGGCATAGTCGCCCGCACTCTGCTGAGGATTGCGACGATCTGATTCTCGGAGAAGCAATCCAGGAATTGGCTCAGCCAGATGAGGTCGTATCCACTCGGTAACTCCGTCCCCGGGTCGAGGAGGTCCACGGGATGGAATCGAACGCGATGAAGATGGCCACTGCTCGAGAGCCTCGTACGCGCACGGTCGAGTTGAAGCGGCAAGTCCACGAGACCGATCTCGATCGACTGCAGGCGGTTCAAGCAGAGCTCGGCCCACTTGCCGGTGTTACACCCGATGTCGAGGAGGCGTGACGGGGGCGTTCGCTCGAGTCTCTCGCAGACCGACTGGAAAGCAAGGTCAGAGTAGAAGTGATCAAAGGCATGCCAGCTCGACCGGGCAGGCTCTGGTAGTACAGAAAGCCCCTCGTACAGCGTTCCCCAGGGGCCAAGTTCGCGCAGACCTGCCGGCCGCCCCTCCGCAAGAGAGGCATCAAGGTGCGCAGCTGCGCGATAGCAGACGTCACGGCTGAAGTTGAAGTTCACCCGTGTCATGTCGTCTTCGAGAAGGACGCGTCCCAACTTGCCAAGGTAGAAGCGACCGTCCCTACGCCAGACAATGCGAAGTCCGAGACCGGCTTCGAGCAAGACGCGCACGGCGTAGACCGAGAGCCCCGTCGCGGCGGCCACTTCATCGATGGATCGACCGTGCGGCGCGTCGTCGAGCGCTGCAAGGACACCGCGGTCGCGCATCACGGTTACGGCCTGGAAGGCTAGTGGCGCAAACGCCAGCCACTGCGCTGCCGAGATCGCCTCGAGCGCGCTGAGTGGATCCCTGTCGAACATTGCGGCCTTCATCGAGGTTGAAGTCGCGTTGTTGTTCGTTCGCCTTGGCGCTCTACGACGCTGATCACCCTTATCTCGCCGCGTCCGCCCTCGAGTTCGACGTGGTCAAGGTAACGGGCAGCGTCGCCGCCTCGCGGATTCAGTCGCAGGCTCCAGTTGGCGTCGTTTCCGCGCGCTTCCATTCTGAAGGTCCGATCCAGGTTCGCGAGGTCCCCTGCGACAACGCGACGCAGGGTGTCAGCGAGAACTGCCAGCCCCGGCGACTGGCTGAACAGTATCTGCTTGGTTGTCGTCCCGTCCGGTCCTAGCCACTCCACGCGATCCGGCAGCATTCGCCATGTCTCTAGCCGCGGTGTCTCTACGCGCTTCTCGAGTACATCCGGTCCGGAGCGCATCGTTCCGGTCGACTGAACCGGGAGAGTCAGCCAGGGCGACTCCCTTGTTTCCACAAAGGACACCGACTCCCGCGGTGAGGCTTGAAGCAGGCGCTCTAACTCGGGAACAGAGAGCGCCATCGATCTACCGCTGAGGATGGCGAGCCCCACGAAGGCCACGACGCGAATCGAGGACGCCGTCATGCGCATTCCTCGTGTTCCCAGTACGGAAAGAAGTTGAACCAGTTCATGGGGTAGCTTCGTGCGTAGCGCTCAAGTATCTGCGCGTACCGCTCGACTGCGGGCAACAGTTGCCTGCCGCGCCCAGTGACGGGCGGCGTAGGGCCGAAGTCAACGAATTCCACGCGATAGCGGTTGCCGCCCTCGTAAAGTCCAAAGCACATGATCATCGGGGCCTGGCTTCGTGCGGCCAGGATGTGAGGGGCCGAAGGCAGCAAAGTCGACTTGCCCAGAAAAGTGACCGGTAGCGTGGCGCCGCCATCGATCCGATCTGCAAGCACACCGACTATCTCGCCCGCGGCGAGCGCCTCATGTGCTCGGACGTAGCTATCCGGACGACCAACCGGGATGATCTTGAGCGACGTGTCATCGATTCCCGCGATGCGTCGCACTCGCGCGCGCGGATCCACGCGCATCATCACATTGACGGGGCGGCCGTCCATTTGCCGCTGCGCGAGCAGCATGAAGTCGAAGCTGCCGAGGTGCGATCCGAGAAGCAGGCAGCCGCGGCCCGACTTCAAGGCATTCTCGAGTCGGTCAAGCCCTTCGATAGTCACTTGGAAGCGGCCGAAGTCACCGGCGGCCATGTAGACGCGGTCCAGAAGTGTGGCGGCGAAGGAGTAGATGTGAGCGAAAGCGTCTCTCCACCGCGCAGGACGGCCGCGGGCCGCCTCCAGGAACTGCATTGAAGCGCGCCGCGCGGTTGGATCGAACAACACGAAATAGAGGACGATCGGATAGAGCAGAAGTCGACACAGCGGTCTACCGGCGGTGCGCGCTAACCAGGCGATCAGCCGGATCAGCCAGACGCTGCCCCTTTCGGCTTTGTCGGTCCAGCGCTTCATCGACCGTCGCACTGCGCTGACTGCAGCGTCAGCGAGCCGCTAAGCACTTGGACCATGTCCGAGCCACGTCGCGCCGATGCGCGGAAAGTCACGGCGACCTGGTTGAGAAAGCACTCGGCGACAGCACTTTCATTGGGGCGTAGCACTGAGTGAAATTTGGCCTGCTGCACACGACGGACTCGGCACCCTGTCGCCAACTCTACATTCGCGATGACGGTATCGAGCAAGACGACGCCTGGCACGACTGGATTGCCCGGAAAGTGGCCTTCAAGAGAAGGATGGTCAGCGGCTACCCGAACGTCGAATTCGAGTCGTCTCATGATGACACCCTTCCCCGAGCCCATGCGCCATAGATCTCGTCCAGAGATGCGCGGGGTATCTTTCCTGCGCCGCCACGAGGAAGACGATCGACGCGGATGATCGTGCGAGGCAGGAACGCAGCATCCATACGCTCCCTGAGCCACGCGTCTATGAACGCCCGGTCCAACGCCTGCCCCGAGTGGATGAGGACGAGTCGCTCGGCCGGGTTGTCCGTCGATGGGAGGTAGAAGACCCCGTCGCTCAGGCCGGGCATTTCCTGCAGTAGTTCATTGAGGCCGCTGAGCGAAGCGCGCCGACCCGCAATCTTGATCATGTCGGCTTCCCGGCCCAGCAGGACAAACGAACCGGCGTCATCGATCGTTACGTGATCCCCCAAACGCTGGGGTGACGAGAAGTGCTTGCCCCACACCTGAGTGCAGGAGGAGATTGAATCGAGTCTCACCCCCGGCAGTGGGCGCCATGAGGGAGACTCAGTGGTGCGCCGAGTCGCAATCGCCCCCGTCTCGGTCGACCCATAAATTTCATATACGGGGGCCTCCAGCAGCGTTTCGACCTGATGGGCCAGGGTCGCCGCCAAAGGCATCGTTGATGCAACAACGGCTCTGCAGTTGCGCAGGCGCTCGCCCGCACGAACCAAGGAACGAAGGTGCAGGGGCGTCGTCACCCATATGCAATCTTGCGGGCAGGCCTCAAAAGCGGCGCTGACATCGGCCGGCAGTAGCGGACGCCTGTCGAGCACCGGGATCCCGCTAATAAGAGAGAGCATGACCGACGCCTCGAGTCCGAACATATGCTGAGGCGGCACGCTGCACACGATCGACGAGCCCTCACTGAGCGGCTTGCCAAGCTCTTGTTCCAGCCGTTTAGCCAGGAACTCTGCACCAAGGGCGAGCTGATGGAGCGTTTTTGCATGGGCCTGAGGCTTCCCAGTGCTGCCCGACGTGTAAAGCCGAACGACCTCGCTGTCCCATGCCGGAGACCAACGTGGGTCGGTTGCCTCGCTTGCTGAGCCAAGGTTCCAGTCAAGGGTTCGGGCGCGGGCTTTCCACTCCGAGTGCAGCGATGAAGCGTCGTCCGCGACAAGACACGGACGCGCGCTTGAATTGAGTATCGTGACCAGGTCGCCACGGCCGCTCGATGGCGGCAGGCACTGCAAGGATCCGCTGCGCAGTGCGGCCAGCCAAGTGACCAGGAAGCCCGAGCGGGAGTCACAAAGGTTGAAAGTCGTCTCACGCGGATCGATCGCTGCCGCCAGTGCCATCGCGGAACTGTGGACTCGCTTCCAGTCCCAAACGCCATCGGCTCGAACGATTGCCGGCTTGTCGAGCCACGCGTCATCACCCCAAAGTGGCCCATCCAGCCTCGCCCGCGGCGTTGTTGGACTCACGGAGTGCGCCGCCAGACGCTTAGAGTGTCTCGGAGCTGCTGCGCAAGTCTGGGGAAAGATCGACCGGGAAACAGGCGTGGACGGATCCAATGCTCCCCGATGAAAAGAACGACAGCACCTACCCACACGAGAGAGCCTGCCCACCCGGGTGGTAACTCAACTGCGGATGAGAACACTGCCGCAATCAGGAAGTACGCGCACCAAAGGGTCGTGAGCTGGCGCGTGTAGCGACAGAGGGGTGGTGGCAGATCTGGATCTCCTACACGGGCGATTCGCTCGATCAGTGGCACCCTACCTGCGAATAGCGTGCGACCAAAAAAATATGCGAGCCAGCCCAGTACAAGCACGGGCAAGACTCGCCATACATCCACCACCTCGAGCGCCTGCACGCTCGCCCTAGCCGTTCGCCGCCTGCCTAGCTCCGATGTAATCGGCCAAGCTCTGCATTGAAGCGAAAATCGAGTCGTTGTTCGGGTCGTCGGCTTTCAGTTTCACGCCGTACCTCTGCTGTATTACCAGCGAGATCTCGAGCATGTCCAAGGAGTCGAGACCGAGGCCGTCACCGAAGAGTGGGGCGGAAAGATCCAGCGTCGCTGGATCCTGGTCCTCCAAGTTGACTGCCTCGACAACCAAAGCAGCGAGTTCACGCGCTGACACTGCCGACATCTTGTTCCCCCGCCTTACACAAGGCCCAATTGCGTATTGATGCCCTTGTAGAGGTTCTGTATCCAGCCGTTGTAATTCTTATGGATGTTTCCCCCGCTTTGGTCGAGGTTGATGCTTGACCTGTATTTGATGCTGAAATTCGTTGCCGAGTAGGGAATTTCAACGACAGCTGTGTGCGACCGCAGCATCAGAGTTCCAACCAGCATGTCGGGCGTTTCGTCCTTCATCTGCCAGCCTAGCCCGCCACCGGCGCGGATGATCGCCGCGCGAACTTGCTCTTTGGTTAGCGGCTTGCCGGAGGTCGTTGGCACTGCAGCATTGTCGACATTCATGATCGGGACTGACATGCAGCCGATTAGAACCAGACTCGCAAGCAGTGCAGTGACAATCGAATAGAGGCGACGCATTTTTCTTGGTCTCCCTTGAAAACCTCAGCGAACGAGGAGCCGATGCTCCCAGGTGCGGCCGGTTCCCTCCCTGACCGCTGCACAAGTCTAATGGCGACCCCTCGCAGGGGCGAGCCTAGCTATGTCAATGGTTGAGCATCAAAGGAGGGTGTTGCGAAGATGCTTCGCTCGGTAAGTGGAGGTACCCACTCTCAGTCTGCCGTGGTTTGCATGGCTCTCATTCTTCGTTTTCTCACCATCTGAGAAGAGGCGGCGACTTGACGAGCGGCAACCAGGGCCGAAGCCTTGCATAGACACTGGCCCCGCGTCTGGCGTGCCCGGGACAAGAAGACGGTGCCCAATGGAACCAAGGCAACTGACTGCGTGGGATGTCATCTTCTTCTCAGCGGCCGTCGTTTTGACGGGC
This sequence comes from uncultured beta proteobacterium, assembly GCA_963841815.1. Lineage (GTDB taxonomy): Bacteria > Pseudomonadota > Gammaproteobacteria > Burkholderiales > Burkholderiaceae_F > JAOUJD01. Next base: position 61,358 of record CAWJEE010000015.1, read on the forward strand.
TGTGGTGGCGGCGGTGGCGGAAGTAGGCTGACCCGCCCGAAACGTCACGGCCGAGGGGGTTAGGTCTCACGCTGCGAATGCTCTCAAGACGATTTCGGGGAGCGTTTCAGCGAAAGGAGTTCATTGGCCACGTTTCGGTGATCATGCCGAGCGGCCTGCCTGCGTGGTGGACCAGGTAGGTGCGGGACACGAAGTTAGCGGAGATCGACACGTCGAAGTGCTGCGCGATCGCGGCCCTGGGTCCGATTGACTGTCCGCGTACTTCGCGGAACGTCTCTAGCCGCGCCTCCTTCCACGACAATCCGACCGGCAGATCGGTATGCAACATCGATTCCCGGACTGCTTGCGGGAGGCGATCAAGCAAGAACTGAGACTCGGCATAGAGAAAGCTTCTCGTCTTGCCGCTGAGCAGGATTCGTCGGCGCAGCAGGCGAGTGGGCGTTGCGCACTGCAGGTCCAGCGGGGCTAATCCTTCGTGAATCGTCTGCTCGAGCTTTTGCACCAGGATCCGCTCGCCCGCAAACAGGGCGATTAGATCCGTGACTGTGCCATCGGTCGCGAGAAGGATCTTCTCGAAGAGGCTAAGTTCAGTTGGGTTTGGCATCTCTTAGTCAAATCGCAGCGAGGGCTGAATGGTTCTGCCATCTTTCCAGAAATCAGTGGGCCGAAGAAACAGGGCAGGTCACGCCGGCAGGGGCGAGTCACAAGCAGGATGGGATGAATGTTGCTCAAGAAGGTCTTAGGACGCCTTTGCTGCGTCAATCTCGCTTTGGCATGTGGCATCGCAGTCAGCAATCCGACAGACGCTGAAGAGTTGCCGCGCTGGGAACTCGGTGTTGGTTTGGGAGCGCTTTCCCTACCGGACTACCGTGGATCAGACGAGTCGTCTCACCGTGCCGTGCCGCTTCCCTATTTCGTCTATCGCTTGGAATGGTTGAACGCGGACCGCGAAGGTCTCCGGGCTGACTTCTACAAGTCGGATGCGTTCGAGGTGACGCTCAGCGTCAGCGGCTTCGCGCCCTTCTTCAGCGACGACAACGAGGCGCGCGAAGGGATGCCTGACCTTAACTACATGCTGGAACTTGGCCCGTCGCTCGATGTGAAGCTGTGGCGCAGTGCCGGCGGAAATCAACGATTGGGGCTTGTCTTTCCCGTCCGGGCCGCGCTCGAAGTTGACGGAGGCCTGCGCTACCAAGGCTGGATCTTTACGCCCCGCCTGACCTGGAACTATAGGCCCAGCAACCACAGCGACTGGAATCTAATCGTCCAAGCCGGCGCCATGTACGGCAGCCAGCGCTACAACCAGTACTTCTACAGCGTAGATGCCCAATATGCGACAGCCGGTCGGCCTGCCTATCACGCGACTTCAGGGTTCGCCGGCAGCATGGCGCAGGTTGCGCTTTCACGTAGATTCGGGGACATCAGGATCATTGGGTTTGTACGCGGCGATGACCTGGCTGGAGCGACGTTTGAAGACAGTCCCCTCGTAAAAACGCGACACAACGTGACCGCCGGTTTCTTCTTGACATGGACCTTCATGCAGTCAAAGGATCGGGTGCAGAGCGGACGTCGTTTCTAGTGGAACGTGGCGGTAGCGCAGCGTTGCGGGACGGTAGTCGATGTCGTTTTGTCGGGAACGCCTACGTCCGGCGACGGGGTAGGAGGTCTTCGACCCGAAGGGGTCGCCGTGGATGGACTGCGGTCGCGCGTGTTTCACGTATGGCACGATCACTCGCGCAAGTTTTTGGCAGTCGCTATGAAGGATCCAGTGACATCCAAAGATTCCAGAGAGCACGGACGCGTGTAAGTTGAACGAGAGGAACAAATGATCAAGCGGTTGCTCTCCATCCTTGTCGTCTGCGCGCTCGGGTCCTTCGGTTCACCAACGCTAGCGGACGATTACCAGAGCGCCATTGACGTCTTCCGAAAAGCCATCGAGAGCTCTGAGTTCTTCAAGAATTCCTATGGTTACGCGGTGTTTCCCACCATAGGCAAGGCGGGCTTCGTAGTCGGCGGTGCGTACGGCAAGGGGCGCGTGTACGCGAAAGGCAGGTATGTGGGCGACACTTCGATGACGCAGTTGACTGCTGGCATGCAACTTGGGGGCCAAGCGTATAGCCAGATTATCTTCTTTCAGGACGAGCGTGCTTTCAAAGAGTTCACACGAGGCAACTTTGAATTTGGCGCTGAAGCATCTGCAGTGGCGATCACGGCCGCGGCGGGAGCACAGGCCCAGACGACCGGAGCCTCTGCAGGGGCGAGTGCTGGACAGCACGCTGCGAAGGCAACCGGCGCTTACCATCGGGGGATGGCCACTTTCACTGTCGCAAAGGGCGGCCTGATGTACCAGGCGACGATCGGCGGACAGAAGTTCAACTTCAAGGCTGCGGGCCCATCAGCGCGTTGACGCCTTGGATTGCCAAGTGCGCCCCGCTGTTAAATTTGTGGCGTGTCAGTAGGCCAGATGCAGGAGGTCGGTCCTGTCTTCGGCCACCCGGCTGGCATACCGTCCGCTAAGTGACTGTTCCCGCTGGCACGCCAAATTAGTTGATCTGCCACCCTACGGTTCCAGCTCAGGTCCGGACCTGCGGTACTTCAGGGGCCTCGGGACGAACATCGGTGGCGCCTTCAATCGCCACGTCGTCATCCGGCTCGGCGATCACATCCGGCACATCGTTGGCCAGGAATCCGCCGGACTGGCGCTTCCACAGAAGCGCGTAGTGGCCGCCGGCGCGCAACAGTTCGTCGTGCGTGCCCTGCTCGACAATGCGGCCGGCGTCCATCACCACGAGGCGGTCCATGCGTGCGATCGTCGACAGCCGGTGCGCGATGGCGATCACGGTCTTGCCCTGCATCAGCGTTTCAAGCTGCTCCTGGATGGCGGCCTCGATCTCGCTGTCGAGCGCGGAGGTGGCCTCGTCCAGCACCAGGATCGGCGCATTCTTCAGGATCACGCGGGCCAGTGCCACGCGCTGGCGCTGGCCCCCGGAAAGCTTGACGCCGCGTTCGCCGGCGTGAGCCTCGTAGCCGGCACGGTCCTTCCAGTCTCGCAGTCCGACGATGAACTCGTGCGCATGCGCCTGGCGCGCCGCGGCTTCGACTTCGGCGTCCGTCGCCTGCGGCCGGCCGTACCGGATATTGGCCGCAATCGAGCGATGCAGCATCGAGGTGTCCTGCGTGACCACGCCGATGGCCGCGCGCAGCGATTCCTGCGTCACGTCGCGCACGTCCTGGCCGTCGATCGTGATGCGACCGCCCTCGACGTCATGGAAGCGCAGCAGCAGGCTCACCAGGGTCGACTTGCCGGCGCCTGACCGACCCACGACGCCAACACGCTCGCCGGCGGCGATTTCGAGGTTCAGATCGTCGATCACCCGGCGGCCGCCGCGCTCAAGGGCGCCGTAGCTGAAGCCCACGTGGTCGAAGCGGATGGTGCCGCCGCCGACCTCGAGTTCGCGCGCAGCGGGTCGATCCGTCAACGCGTGCGGCACTGCGATCGTCTCCATGCCTTCCTGCACGACGCCGATGTTCTCGAAGATGCCGCTGACCTCCCACGACACCCAGCCCGCCATGTTGGCGATCTGCCACGCCAGGGGCAGCGCGGTGGCGACCGCTGCCGCGCTCGCCTGGCCGGCCAGCCACAGCCACACGCCGAGCGCGGCCGTGCCTACGACCAGGGCGGCATTCATGCAGGTGAGCGTGGCCATGAAGCGGGTGGTCATGCGCATGTGCGCGGCGATGCGCTCGCGGTGCTCGACCATGGCCTCGCGCACGTACGAGTCTTCGTCCGCCGCGCGCGCAAACAGCTTCACCGTCGGGAAGTTGGTGTAGGAATCGACCACCCTTCCCATGACCAGCGAACGCGCCTCCGAGCTCAGCCGCGACAGGTCGCGCATGCGCGGCACGAAGTAGCGCAGGAAGAACACGAAGGCGACGATCCACAGGACGATTGGCGTGGCGAGCCGCCAGTCCGCCGAGCTGACCAGGAGGAGCGCGGTGATCCCGTACACGACGATGTACCAGACGGCGCGAATGCTCGAGACCACGCTTTCGCGCAGCGAGTTCGAGGTGTTCATCACGCGGTTGGCGATCCGGCCGGCAAAGTCGTTCTGGAAGAAATTCCAGCTCTGCCGGATCACGTGCCAGTGGCTCTGCCAGCGGATCAACGTGGTCACGCCGGGGATCACCGCGTTGTTGCGCACCATCGAGTCGGCGAGAATCGCGAGCGGCCGCGCAATCAGCACCAGGGCCGCCATCGCCAGCAGCAGCGGCGCCTGCGCGAGTACGGCGGCGCGCGGGTCGGGCGTGGTCATCAGCCCGACCAGCTTTCCGATGAAAAGAGGAATCACCGTATCCAGCAGAGCCACCGTGGCGCCGAATACGAACATCGCGGCATACAGCCGCGGCGACTGGCGCACGAAGTGCAGGTAGAAGGGCAGCAGCCCGGGCGGTGGACCGTCGCGTTCGACTGCCGCTGGCGGCGCCGCCGTGGCGTTCGGCACGCGCGATTCGAAGTAGCTGAAGAGGCTCATGGTTCGGTCGGAGGTTCGTGTCGGCCGCGGGTCAGCGGGCCATCGCCCGCAGCGGATCCGTGCACACGTCGGCGCCGTCGCGCGGTAGCGGACCCAGTGTGAGCCACTCGATCGGCAGCAGGATCGGCGAAGCGATCAGCCGCAGCACGGACTCGACCACGTCGCTGCGCTCGAAGCCGAAGCGCTGGTCGTCCAGCGTGCCGGTCACCCGCAAAGGGGTCTGCAGGCGAAACAAGGCGAAGCCCTTGGCGCGCGGGCGAAAGACGAACTCGAGTTCCTCGGTCGCCAGGTTCGCGTGGCCCACGCCGCGAATGCGCACCGCGGAGGTGTCGATCAGGATCTTGTCATCGTTCAAGTGGCCGTCGCTCGAGGTCGAAGCGGCCGACGATGCAGTTCACCTCGGGCCGCACGCGCGGATCGATCAGCGGCAACAACTGCAGCACGAGGTTCGCCGACCAGAGGTTGAAGACGCCGCTGCGCAGTTCGGTCGGCCAGACGGCGAAGTCCACCCTGCCGTTGGCGTTGCGCATGATCGTGTCCAGCGACGGCGCCGTGCCCGCAAGCTCCAGGTTGAGGCTGAACAGGCCGCGCAGGTCGTTCGCGCGGCCCATGCGGCGGGCGATGATGCCGTAGTCGAAACGCTCGATGCTGGCGGCTGCCGCGAACTCGACCTCGGTTTCCTTCAGGTCGTATGAGATCGACAGCCGTACCGCCCCCCCGGGAAGGTTGACCACGACGGGGTCGAGGTGCAGGCGGCCGCCCTCGAGCTTCACGCGCAGCGCGCCGTCCGCCAGGCGGTCGTTTCCGGAGAGCACTTCCTTCGCCTTCACGTCGATCGGTCGCATCGAGCCGGCGCAGGAAGGCCGCGCTCAGCAGCTTGTCGGTGCGCCCGGCCATCCGGCTCGCCGCGTCGCGCAGGCCGCGGCCATCGCCGGTCGGCGCGGGCGGTTCGGTCAGCCGCTCCGGCATCGGGAAGTCGTCGAGTTGAATGCTGGGTGCGGCCACCTGCACGTCCAGATAGCGGCCGCGGCCCGCTGAGGTCGAGCTTGCCGGTGCCGCTGAGCCGGCTGCGTCCCACGCTCACGTTCAGCCCCTGCAGCTCGTAGCCGGTGGGCGTCATGCGGATCGGGCCGCCGAAGGACCACGGGCCCCACGCGGGCAGTTCGACCCGCGCCAGGCCGCTGAGCGAATCGAGCCGCTCGCCGCGCATCTCGAAGCTCAGCTGCCCGCCGCTGCCGAGGGGCAGTGTCACCTCGCCGTCGAGTGTCAGCTGCGCTCCCGCGGCCCGTGCCGCCAGGGCGAACGGCACGCGACTGGCATCGCTGGCAAAGTCGGCGAGCGTGCCGCTCGAGATTTCGATCCTGACCGGGGTCTGGTCGATCTCGCCGTCGAGCCGGGCCCGCACCGGCTCGCCCGCACTCGCGCCGATGCGCGCCTCGTCGACGCGGATCTCGGCGACCGCGCGCTGCGCCGCGCCGAGCACGGTGAGGCTGCCGCCGTACACCCGCGCGTCGATGGCCGAGTGCCCGACCCACTCGCTCAGGCTGCTGCCGCGCCCCCGCACGCTGAGCCGAAAGGCCTGCGCGTGTCCATCGATGTCCTCGGCGACACCCAGCCCGCGCAGTAGCTCGCCGATGTCGATGGCGCCGGCGGACAGATCGAGGTTCGCCATGGGTGGCTCGGCCTGCAGGTCCAGCTCGACGCCTGCCGTGAACGGCGCGCCGGCGACCTTGCCCGTGGCCGACAAGGGCAACAAGCGCCCGTCGCGCGTGCTGGCGACGAACGCGAGGTCCTCGAGATCGGTGCGGCCGAGCCGCAGCCGTTGCAGCCTGACATCGATGTCGGCGTCGGCCAGCTCGATGGCGGCGGGAAGGACGGCCGCGTCGCCGCGTGCACCAGCGCGGCGGTCGACGCTGCCGGCACGCAGCGTCGACAGCTCCTGCGCATCGATCAGCGTGCTGCGCACCGACGCCACGATGCCCGAGCGGCCGTCGACCAGCGTGCTGCGGGCCTCGATCGTCAGCTGGCTGCGGCCAAGTTCGAGCGTCGTCCTGTCGAGCGACCAGGCCTCGTCCGACAGGCGCACCTGGCCGCGCAGGGCCACCGGCAGGCTCGCCTGCGGCGCAACGCCCACCCAGCGCGCCAGATCGCCGGCGCGCTCGGCTTGAAAGTCGAAGCGCAATGCCGTGTCGCGCGTCGACTCCGCAAGGGCGAGGGTGCCTTCGACCTGCAGCCTGGCCTGCGCCAGCGCCAGATCCAGTTCGAGCGGCAGCACGCGTTCGCGCAGCATGTCGGGCACCGTGCCGCCGCGGAGCCTCAGCCTGGCGCGCTGACCCAGCAGCGTGCCGCGCGCGTGGCCGCGCAGGCGCTCGCCGCGGCGCGCCGCCAAGCTCCAGCGTGTCGAGCGAGACGGCGATGCGACCTGCGCCCGCGGCGCCGTCGAAGCTCAACTGCGCAGCCGCCAGCGCCAGCGAAAACTCGAGGTCGTGCGCCAGCGAAGCCAGCGTTTCGCCGCGGCCATCCATGCGCAGGCCGAGGCGCCCGACCGTGCCTTCGACGTCGCCCGCAACGCCCAGGCCCTGCGCCAGGTCGCCGAGCGCGGCGTTGTTCGCGTCGAGCTGAAATGCAAGCGTCGGCATTGGCGCCGACGTGTCGAGCTCCAGACCGCCGGCGAACGGCACGCCGGCGATCGTCGCGCTCATCGGGACGCGCAGGCCGCTCGCATGTCGGCACGCCACGCAAGACTCGCATCGCGGATGTCGACGCCCAGCCCGAGCCACCGCTCGACCTTCAGGTCGACCTCGACGTCGAGCGCAGCGAGATCGCGCAGGGGCGGCGCCTGCCGCACCGGTGCGTCACTCTCGAGCGCCTGGCCGTGGGCCGGCGGCTGCGCCGCCAGGAACGGGCGCAGGTCGAGCGCGGCGGCGCTCAGCGCGCCGCTCAGCGCGCGGCCGTGCGCCACCGAAAGCGAGCGCGAGCTGCCCGGAAAACTCGGTTTCGCCCAGCCAGGCGTGCAGGCTGCTGACGCGCACGGAATCGGCCTCAATGCTGACCGTGCCGTGCACGGCCGCGTTGCCGAAGTGCGGCAGCGCCGAGCCCACGAGCCGCTCGATCGGCGCCAGATCCTCGGCATCGGCTTCGACCTTGAAGCGTGCCGTGCGCTGGCGCGCGTCGAGCGCGCCGCGGGCATGCAGCCGTGCGCCGCGCGACTTGACGTCGAGGGTGAACGGCCAGGCCTCGGCGTCGTCCTGCAGCAGCCGCAGCGGCCCGCCTTCGAGAGTGAGCGAATAGGCGAGGCGCGGCTCCAAAGCGAGGCCGCGCGCGGCCAGGCGCAGGGGCCGATCGGGGCCGGCGCTGCCGGACAACTCGTCCAGCGCGACGAAGCGGCGCGTCGCCGAGCGCGCGTCGTGGTAGTGAACGTCCAGCCCGCGCAGCACGATGCGGGCAAGGTCGATCCCGGGCTGCGATGGGCCGGAATCTCGCGGCGGCGTCGAGCGTCCAGTTGCCACGGCCGTCGGCGTCTCGTTCGAGCCACAGCCCCACTTCGCGGGCCTCGATGCTGCTTGACCGCAGCCGGCCACGCAGCGCCTCGAACAGGTCGATCCGGGCATGCAGCTCGACCGATCGCCAGGAACTCCGGCCCCGCGAATCCGGGCGGGTTGAGGATTCGCAGCGGGCCGATGCGAAGGCCCAGCTCGCGGCCCAGCCTCGGCTCGAGCACGATGGCGCCTTGCAGGATGACCGGGCGCCCGAGCGCGGCGGAGGCCCGCTGCGCGACCGCGTCGCGCCAGCGCGAGGCGTCGATCGACATGCCGGACAGCGCCACGGCCACGGCCAGGCCCATGGCCATCAGCACCACGCCCAGCGGCACGCCGACCAGTGCCGCGATCATCACGGCGAAGCGGCGTCGACGACCCAGACCCATCAGGCGCGGCGTTCGCGACACGGCAGCACGGCGCTTGGCAACGATGGCCGCCGCGGCTACGTTTCCGGCGATCGGGCGCTACTTCTTCTCCGCGAGACGCGACCACGAGGTCGAGCTCGTAGACGTACGCCGACTGCGTCCGCCGGCGGCCGCGGCCGCTTGAACCGGTTGATGCGCAGCACGTTGCTCACGCCGGGCTCGTGGGTGTAGCCGACGATCTCGTCGTAGAAGACCTTCCACGGGCCCGGCTGCGCCGACGCGAAGGCCCTTGTCGTCGAAGCGCAGTTCGCGCACCTGCAGGCAGGTGCTCGGCGGCTGCAGCGCCGGCGTGCAGGCCACGCGCTGCGCAGCGACCTCCAGGAAGATGCGCGTCGGCGCGCCGTACAGGCTCTTCGACGTGCGCCGGCCGCTGAAGCTCAGCGCCTGCCGCTCGGCCGACACGAGGTGCAGCGTCGGCGCCTGGCCCGCTTCGACGCGTGCTTCCAGCGGCGCCGCCAGCGCCGCGGCCATGGCCGTGTCGGCGGCCATCAGGGGCGGCTCGCACGCCTTCTGCGTCGAGGCGACGCGGCCGATCTCCAGGCGGTTCTGCGGGCTCAGCCGCCAGGCGCCCGACAGCAGGTTGCAACCGCCCCGCACGGCGATGCGCGCGCCGTCGAAGCGCATCGCGAACGGATGACCCGGCACGAGCAACGCCTCGACCGGCTCGCCGGAGGCATCGACGGCCGCACGCAGCGTCCAGTCGTGGTCCTGCAGCGTGCGCACCAGCGAGGCGTCGGCGGTGCGTCGCGGCGGCGTCGGCGTCGACGCGCTGGTCGGTGGGCCGGCAGCAGGCTGGCCCGGCCGCCAGCGGCGCCAGCAGGCGCTGCGGATCGCGGATGTGCAGGCGATCCATGACGAGTCGAGCCGGGTGTGCGTGAGCATGTGTCCTCGTTCGTGGTGAAAGCGGCGTGATTCTAGGCGGCCGCGGCGGCAGGCTCGGGCCGGACGAGTCGCCGCCGTACGGCCATGCGGCACACTGCGCACTCGTTCCGCCTTCGCGCCCCTCCCGTACCCATGGATCGCCTCCGCGTCGCCGTCCACAGCACCGTGCTGATCCTGATCATCGGCTGGGTGCTCTACATCGGCAAGTCGATCTTCGTGCCCGCCGTGCTCGGCGCCGTGATCGTCTACGTGATCGTCGGACTCGCAGAGAACGCTCGGGCGGCTGCCGGTCGTCGGGCCGCGGCTGCCGGTGCAGTTGCGCAACCTGTTCTCGGTGGTCGTCATCGGCCTGGCCTTCTTCCTGCTCGCCTACCTGATCATGGCCAACAAGGAGCGCGCGCTCGCGCTGGCGCCTCAGTACCAGCAGTCGCTGCTGGCGGCGATCCAGCAGGTCGCCGTGTTCTTCGGCGTCGAGACCGAGCCGACCTGGTCGACGCTGCGACAGGAGTTGCTGGCGCAGGTCAACCTGCAGCGGCTGCTGACCTCGCTGATGACCTCGGTGGGATCGATCCTGGTGAGCTTCGTGGTCGTCTTCCTCTATGCCACCTTCCTGCTCATCGAGCGCCGCACGTTCGACGCGAAGCTGGCCAACCTGTCCGACGACCCGAAGCAGCGTGGCGCGCATTCGCGGGGTGATCGAGGCGATCAACCGCCGGATCGGCTCGTACCTGGCGCTCAAGACGCTGATCAGCCTGCTGCTGGGCGCGGTCAGCTACGGCGTGATGGCGCTCTGCGGCCTGGACTTCGCCGCGCTGTGGGCGGTGCTCACGGTCTTCCTGAACTTCGTGCCCTACGTCGGCTCGGTGCTCGGCGTTGCGCTGCCCGTGCTGATGGCGGTGGTGCAATTCCAGGAGCCGGGCCGATCCTGACGCTGCTGCTCGCGCTGACCGCGGCGCAGTTCGCGATCGGCAACTTCCTCGACCCCTACGTGATGGGCAACTCGCTGAACCTGAGCCCGTTCGCCATCCTCATCAGCCTGGCGGTCTGGACCGAGCTCTGGGGCATCCCGGGCGCATTTCTCGCCGTGCCGATCACGGCGATCATCACGATCGTGTTTTCCGAGTTCCCTGCCACGCGACCGCTGGCTGTCCTGCTGTCGAAGGGGGGGAGGACCTGAGGTATTCCCGGGCAAAGCCCGAGCGCGGCTGCAGTCCGGGTCTCGTCGCAGATGCGCGGCGCCCTCTGCGCGCGTAGCGGCGCCTGCACGTGTTTGCCGAGAGCCGACAGACGTTGCAGGTTCTTGCGGGCAGGTGTCTGATTCGCGGCGGTGCGATACTGCGCGCCTGCATCCGTCGGCGGGCGGACCCATCCAGGAGAAGATCATGAAGACTTGGTATTCCGCTGCATGTCGCGCCAGCGTCGCGGGTTTGCTGGCACTGTCCTTCGGCGCCGCGCAGTCTCAGGCGCTCCCCCCGATGCCGACCGACGACGAGTTGCGCAGGGCATTCGATGCCGCCGACGTGAACAAGGACGGCGTGATCGATGTCGACGAATCGGTGGGAAATTCGATACTCATTTTTGCCGCCCTCGACAAGAGCAAGGACGGATTCCTTTCGTTCGATGAACTGCCGGGCTACGACCCGAACCGGCTGAAGCGCGCCGATCGCAACGATGACGGCAAGCTTTCCGTTGGAGAGGTCGCATCCGATCGGGTCTGGGAATTCTTCGAGGCGGATGCAAACCGGGACGGAGTCGTCACCTTCGAGGAAGTCCGCCTTTACATCATCAAGCTGCGCAGCGCGCGCAAGTAGGAGACTCACGATGAAGAGCACAAAGCGCTTGGAAGTCGCGTTCGTCGCCGGGCTCGCGGTCCTGGGTCTGGGCGGTTGCGCCAACATGACTCCGCAGGAGCAGAACAAGGCGACCGGTCAGATCGTGGGAGGGGTCACCGGCGCCGCGCTCGGCTCGCTGATTGGCGGTGGCACGGGACGCACCGTGGCGATCGCATCGGGCGCGGTGATCGGAACGGTGGTTGGTGGCCAGGTCGGCAGCCAGCAAAAATAGTCGCGCCGCCGATCGCGGCCTGGCTTGGCGACGGAGGTCATGGGGCGGATCGCAGAAGGCGGATCCAGCAACTCCGACGAAGGCTCTGGTCTCTGATTGACGCCTTTGTCGCCCAGTCGTCGCCTTTCCTGCGACCGGCATTCCGTCGACTTTGTCGCCCTGCACCCCCCTCAGCCGGTTGATCGAGAATCCCCGGTCGGATCTCGAAGCTTGACGACCTGCACCGGAGCAAGGGGCGGGCGACCATCCTGCCCCACGTCGACCGCAGCGGACGAGGCAACGCATGAGTGCTGATTGCAGGCGGCTGACCCTGGCACTCCTGCTCTCGCTGCTGGCTCACGCGCTGCTGTTGAGCCTGATCTTCAGCGGCCAGGGACTTGGGCTTCCGGGCTTCGGCTTCCCATGGCTCGAGCGACGGATCGAGGCGCCCGAGCTGCGCGTCGTGCTCGCACCGGTGCGTGTCGCGGGCGCGGAGTCTGCGATCACGCCGGTCGCGGAGCCTGCTCAGCAGGCATCGAACGAGCCGCCTGTCGCCGGTGAACCGGCCCCGACTTCATCCGCTCCCCTGCGCCGTCCCCGGGGGCGAAGGCCGTAGCGATCTTGCCCGCGGCACGGACTTCGGCAGTGGCAGAGCCGGAGCAGATCGCCGCGGCCCCCGCGGTCGCTGCGAAAACGGCGCCGCCCGCCGATGGACCTGTTCGCGTGGCGCCGGCGCGAAAGCTGGAGCCGGCCGCTGGGGATGTGGCGTCATCCGACAGGCCCGCGAACGTCGCTCACGCAGCGCCTTCGGTCTCGCCGCCGGTCATTGCGGCAGCGCCGAGCGCTTCGGGCCAGGAGGCCGTGACGTCGGCGTTTCGAGATGCCGGCGAATTCGCGCTGGAGGCTGAGCGCCAGGCCGCGGCACAACTGGAGGCGCAGCGTCGGGAGGACGCTCGTCAGCAAGAGGCGGTGCGCGCCGAGGCCGAACGCCAGGCGGCCGTACGACTGGCCACTGCACAACTGGAGGCGCAGCGTCAGGAGGCCGCTCATCAGCGGGAAGTTGAACGTGCCGAGGCCGTGCGACTGGACGCCGAACGCCAGGAAGCCGAGCGGCAGGCCGCGGCGCAACTGGAGGCGCAGCGCCGGGAGGCGACACGTCAGCAGGAAGCGGCGCGCGCCGAGGCCGAACGCCAGGACGCCGCGCGTGTCCGGGCCGAACAAGAGGAGGCGGCGCGACGGGACGCGGCGCTTCGGGAGGCGCAGCGTCGCGAGGCGGCACGTCAGCAGGAAGCGGCCCGCGCCGAGGCCGCGCGACAGGACGCCGAACGCCAGGAAGCCGAGCGGCAGGCGACGGCACAGCTGGAAGCGCAGCGCCGCGAGGCGGCGCGTCAACAGGAAGCGGCCCGCGCCGAGGCCGCGCGACGGGACGCCGAGCGCCAGGAAGCCGAGCGCCAGGCCGCGGCACAACTGGAGGCGCAGCGCCGGGAGGCGGCTCGCCAGCAGGAAGCGGCCCGCGCCGAGGCCGCGCGACGGGACGCCGAGCGCCAGGAAGCCGAGCGCCAGGCCACGGCACAACTGGAGGCGCAGCGCCGGGAGGCGGCTCGCCAGCAGGAAGCGGCCCGCGCCGACGCTGCACGACTGGCGGCCGAACGCCAGGAAGCCGCGCGCGTCCGGGCCGGACAGGAGGACGCGGCAAGACGGGAAGCGGTGCTTCGCGCAATTGGACGTCAGCTCGACGAGGAGGCTGCGCGGCGCGAAGAAGCCTCGAATGCCGCTCGCCAGTCTTCAACGCTGCCGCTGTCGCTGAGCACCGCACGTCGCGCCAGGCTGTGGGGGCGCGCTGACCCCAACGTCGAACTCGTCCTGTACGCGGAGGCGTGGGCGCGAAAGATCCAGTTCAACACGCCTGTGGATACTGTCCGGGAAGTGGCGAGGCAGCTTCGCGTCAATCCCGTGGTGACCGTAGCCGTTCGAAGCGACGGATCCGTGGAGTCGGTGACCTTCGTGCTCTCCAGCGGTGTGGCGGAAGTCGATGAAGCGATACGGCGCATCGTTCACAGCCACCAGCCTTACCAGGCATTCCCGCCGGCACTGGCCCGCGAGTACGACGTGGTCGAAATCCGTCGGACGTGGCACTTCGACGTGGCTGTCCGTTTGAACTGATCCGGGACGGCCCGGTCGCCGGGCGCAAGCCGCAGCCCCGCGTCACGCCGTATCCTGTGGCGATGACCACTCCCTCCAGGCGCACGCCCGTGTCGAAGACCGGGCGGGCCGCCAAGCCGCCATCCGGGCAGCCTTCTCCCGACACCAAACCCTTCCTGCGCTTCCATCACTCCGAGGCGCTGCGCAAGAAGACGCTTGCGGTCATCGGCGCCGTCGAACAGGCCGACGATCCCGCGACTCACCGCGACGCGCTTGCGGATCTCGTGGTGGAGTTGACGAACAGCGGCCTGGACTATTACTTCATGAAGCAGCTCAAGCTCGCCAAGCCGGGGTTCCTCGTGGAGCAGTCGGCGAACCTCGGGATGGTTGGAACGCAACAGGTCATGGGGACGGTCATCCGCCAGGTCATCGGCCGCATGGATGGCCCGCAACTGCTTTCCGTGTGCGGGTCCATCCGGCAACTCATGCGGTGAAGCCATGTGCGGTCTGTCCTGAAGGTTCTCGAGGTCTCGCAAGATGCGCTTCGCTACGCTCGCCAGCCTTCTCGCAGTCGGTGTCCTGACTTCAGCCGGAGGCTTTGCCCAGACCATGTCCGCTCCACCGGCAGGTAGTGAAGAGCAGCGCGTCCTGGCCGTCGAGGACGACTATGTCGCCGCCGAGATCAGTCGCGACGAGGCAGCGCTTCGTCGCATCGTCGACGACCGCTTCGTCTTCAACCGGGCCAATGGCACGACCACCGGAAAGGAAGAGTTGATCCAGGCCGTGCTCGGGATGCGCATGGTGGGCCAGGCGATCAGCGAGAGATCGGTGCTCGTCGAGGGCGACACGGCGATCGTCTTCGGCACGGCGGAGCTGCAACTGGCCGTGCCCGGCAAGGAGGACGCGATCTCCACGCTGCGATACACCGCGACGTACGTGAAGCGCGATCGGCAGTGGCGCATGGTGGCGCTTCAGATGCAGCCGCGCGCCGCCCGGTAGCGGAGCTCAGCAGCGCATCTCCACCCGGTGCGGCTTGCCGTCGTCGACCAACGGCACCGACCGGCCGGCCTGAAGTTCTCCATCCAGCCGCACTTCGATCGCGTCGGCCATGGGCCGGTCCTGGGTGATCTCGATCTGGTACTGGGTCCGGCCAAAGCGGTACTCCAGCGCGTAGCCGGGCCAGTCGTCGGGCAGGCAGGGCGACAGCATCAGGCGAGCGCCGTCGCCGTCGGCCTTCAACTGCAGTCCCAGCAACGACTCGACGATCAATCGATACATCCAGCCCGACGAGCCGGTGTACCAGCTCCAGCCGCCGCGTCCGGTGTGCGGCGCGACGGTGTAGACGTCGGCCGCCATCACGTAGGGCTCGACCCGGTAGCGCGCCACGTCGTCGGCGGTCGCGGCGCGGTTCACCGGATTGATGATCCCGAGCAGGGACCAGGCGCGCGCACTGTCGCCGAGCGCGGCGAAGGCCATGGAGGCCCAGATCGCCGCGTGGTTGTACTGGCCGCCGTTCTCGCGCACGCCCGGCAGGTAGCCCGCGATGTATCCGGGGCTCGGTCCCTTGTGATCGAACGGCGGGTCCAGCAGGAGAACGACGTTTGCGTCGGTTCGCACGAGGCGCGCGTGCATCGCGTCCATCGCAAGGCGCGCGCGGTCGGGCGCGGCGACGCCCGACAGCACCGACCAGCTCTGCGCGATGGAGTCGATCTGGCACTCGGCATTGCCCGCCGAGCCCAGCGGCGTGCCGTCGTCGAAGTAAGCGCGGCGATACCAGGCGCCGTCCCAGCCATGCGCTTCGAGGCGGGCGGTCAGTTGCGCGCGCTCGCTCCGGCAGCGGGCCGCGCCGGCCGCGTCGCCATGCCGTTCGGCCAGCGCGCCGAAGCGGCCCAGCACCTCGCACAGGAAGAAGCCGAGCCAGACGCTTTCGCCCCGCCCCGCCGCGCCGACGAGATTCATGCCGTCGTTCCAGTCGCCGGTGCCGATCAACGGCAGTCCGTGCTCGCCGAAGCGCAGGCCGTGCCACAGGGCTTCCGCGGCGTGCTGGTACAGGCTCGCCTCCGTGCCTGACGGCAGCGGCAAGTCGAAGTACGAATCGTCGGGCGGAGTGACCGGGCGGCCCTCGAGGTAGCGGACCTGCTCGGCGAGCACGCGCGTGTCGCCGGTCGTCTCGACGTAGCGCGCCAGCGCCAGTGGCAGCCACAGGTAGTCGTCGGAGATGCGCGTGCGAACGCCGCGGCCCTGCGGCGGGTGCCACCAGTGCTGCACGTCGCCTTCGACGAACTGGCGCCCGGCGCAGCGCAGCAGCTGCTCGCGCAGCAGTTGCGGCTGGGTGTGCACGAGCGCCATGGCGTCCTGCAGCTGATCGCGGAAGCCGAACGCTCCGCCCGACTGGTAGTAGCCGCTGCGCGCCCAGAGGCGGCAGCCGATCGTCTGGTAGAGAAGCCAGCCGTTGACGAGGACGTCGACCGCCGGGTCGGGCGTGCGAACCTGCACGGCACCGAGCGTCGTTCGCCAGTGGAGTCGAACGGCCGCGAGCGCGTCGGCCCACGCGGCAGGACCGCGGAACCGCTGCACCAGTTGCTCGGCCTCGTCGGTGCTGCGGCCCATTCCAAGGCGGAACACGACCGTGTCCGACTCGCCGTCCAGCAGCGTGACGTTCACCTGCAACGCCGCACACGGATCGAGCGCGGCGCCAGCGCGTCCGCCGAGTCGCGCGCGCCCCAGGGCCATCGGCCGTTGCATCGAGCCGTTGCGCCCGATGAACTCGGCCCGGTCGCACGTGAAGCTGCCCGCGACGCGCCGGTCGTCGTCGACGTCGAAGAAGCCGATCCAGTCGCCGTAGTCGTAGCTGTACGGGTTGCGCGCGTACAGCGCCCCGCTGTCGGTCGCCACTTCGGTGACGATGTGCGGCGCCGTCTTCGCCCGCAGGTCGCCGAGCACCCACTCGACGTAGCCGGTGGCGCTCAGCTTGCGCGGGCCGCCCGACACGTTGGTGAGCCGCAGCACCGAGAACTTCACCGCCGCGTCGAGGGCGACGAAGATCGTCAGTTCGGCACGGATGCCGTGCGAGGTGTGCTCGAACACGCTGTAGCCGAAGCCGTGGCGGGTCCTGAACTCCGCGTCCCGTGGTCCGCCGGGCGCGCAGGGCAAGCGAGGTCGGCGACCACACGTCGCCGCTCTCCTCGTCGCGCAGGTAGATCGCCTCGCCGCTGGCGTCGCTGACGGGATCGTTGTGCCACGGCGTCAGTCGCAGTTCGTGGGCGTTCTCGCACCAGGTGTAGGCGCTCCCGGCCTCCGAGATCACGCAGCCGAAGCGCGGATTGGCCAGCACGTTGACCCACGGCGCCGGCGGCCGCTCGCCGGCCGGCGGCGCGATGACGTACTCGCTTCCGTCCGCGGAAAAGCCGCCGATGCCGTTGTGGCCGGTCGCAGCGCGCGCGTTCGCAGGCGCCTGTCGTGACCGGCCCTGCGGCGCGCGCGCGAACTTCACGCGCCGCGGGAAGCGTCGGCACAAACAGCGCGGGGCGGTGCGGCCGCGCCGCGCGGCGATTGATCTGTTCGACCAGGCTGCCGCGGCTGTCGCTGAACACGGCGCGGGCGACTGACTGCAGCAGGATGCGGTCGTCATGGGCGATCTGGTCGACATGCCGCACGAAGATGCCGCCGGGCCGGTCGATGAAGTGCGCTTCCGCGCCGGCACTGATCAACCCGGTGATCTGCTCCTGCAGGCGGTGACGGTAGACGTCGCGCTCCTCGTTCCAGATCACGAGGTCGACGGCCAGGCCCTTCAGCCGCCACCAGGCGTGCGCCTGGACCAGCTGGCGCGCCAGCTCGATGTTGTCGGCGTTGCCGATCTGCAGCAGCACGATCGGCAGGTCGCCCGAGATGCCGTAGCCCCACAGCCCCGACTGCCCGCGACGGTTGCGCAGCAGCACCGCGTTGTCGGCGCG
This sequence comes from uncultured beta proteobacterium, assembly GCA_963841815.1. Lineage (GTDB taxonomy): Bacteria > Pseudomonadota > Gammaproteobacteria > Burkholderiales > Burkholderiaceae_F > JAOUJD01. The sequence goes on from CAWJEE010000015.1 coordinate 78,874, forward strand.
CCAGCCCGGCTGCGCGTAGATCACCGCGCCGGCCAGGCGCGCGTAGAGCTGCGCATCGGTCTCGCTCGCGTTGAGCTGGCGCAGCACCACCTGCGAGTGCGTCCACGCCAGCTCGAACACGCGTTCGGCCAGGCGCCGGTCCTGGTACTTCTCGGCCAGCGCCACGCACGCATCGCGCGTGTCGCCGACGCCGACCACCACGTCGACGATCACGCTCTGGTCCGGCGCCAGCGTGAGGGTGCAGCGGCTGGCCGCGCACGGGTCGAGGACCGGTCCGGCGCGATTCGACAGCGGCCCGGCGGCGCCGAGCGCATCCGGCGCCGCCAGGGTGTTGCCGCGACCGATGAAGCGCGGCGCGATCGGTTTCGTGCGTGATCGGGCCCGCCGCCTGTGCGGCGCGCGGCTGGTCCGCGCACGGCGTGCACGGCCATCAGCTGGAACATCCACGGCGTCACTTCGTCGGGCGAGCGCGCGCGGCGGGTGCAGAGGACGGCGGCCGGCCGCTCGACGATCTCGCGTCTGCACGAAGAGCTTGCTGAAGGCGGGATGCAGCGCGTCGGCCGCCGCGCTGGCGAGCACGACCTCGGTGTAGCTCGTGACCTCGACGATGCGCCGCGTCGCGCCGCTGTTGGTGATGCGCACGCGCCGCAGTTCGATGTCGTCTTCGGGCGAGACGACGATCTCGGTGTGCGTCTCGATGCCGTCGTCGCGGCGCCGGAACTCCGCGCGGCCTTCGGTGAAGATGGCTTCGTAGTGCTCCCCGCTCGTGCGCGTGGGCTGGTGCGCCGCCGACCACGCGGCGCCGGACACCGTGTCGCGCAGGTAGAAGAAGCTACCCCAGGCGTCGCGCGTGGTGTCCTCGGCCCAGCGTGTGACGGCGAGCTCCTTCCAGCGGCTGTAGCCGCCGCCGCCGCTGGTCACCATCACGTGATAGCGCCCGTTGGACAGCAGCTGGACCTCTGGTGCGACCTGATCGACGCTGCGGATGACGCGGGTCGGCGCGGTGACGCTGACCGTGGGGCCGCGGGTGCCGGCGCGCTCCTCGAGCTCGGGCTGGTAGGTGACGACGCGCGGAACGCGTTCCTGCAGCAGCAGCAGGGTGGCCTGCATCCGGCGGTCGGCGTCGAAGTGCCGCTGCATCGGGCGATCCTGCAGCAGGTGCGTCAGCGCCAGCAGGCCCATGCCCTGGTGGTGCGCCATGAACGAGCGCACCACGGCACTCTTCTGGCCGCGCGGCAACCGCGCCGCGGTGTAGTCGATCGCCTCGTACAGGCCGATGCCTGCCGGCGGCGCCCGCGGCCGCGAGCCGCTGCAGGTTGTCGCACGCCGGCTCGGGCGCGACCATCAGCGCCATCATCGACGCGTGGGGCGTGACCACCAGGTCGTCGGCCAGGCCGCGCTTCAGGCCGAGTCCCGGCACGCCGAACGCGCGGTACTGGTAGTTCAGCGCGGCGTCGGTCGCGTTGTAGCCCGACTCGGAGATGCCCCACGGAACGCCGCGCTGCCTGCCGTACTCGATCTGGCGCTGCACGGCGCCGCGGCACGTCTGGTCGAGCAGCGTGTGCTCGTAGCTCGGCATCAGGAGCATCGGCATCAGGTACTCGAACATCGAGCCGCTCCACGACAGCAGCACCGGTGCGCCGGCGGCCGAGGTGAGCAGGCGGCCGAGCGCGAACCAGCTTTCCTGCCCGATCTGTCCGCGCGCGATCGCGACGAACACGCCCAGCCGCGCCTCGGAGGCGAGCAGGTCGTAGTAGCCGGTGTCGGCGCGCCGCTCGTCGACGTTGTAGCCGATCGTCATCAGGTGGCGCGAGTCGTCGTAGAGGAAGCCGTGCTCGGCTTCGGTCAGCGCCGCAGCGCGTCCGGCGAGGTCTTCGATCTTCTGGAGTCGCGCGCGCGCAGCCTCCCGCGTGGCTTCGGCGGCGGGGTCGAGGGCGTCGCTGCCGGCGGCCAGCTGCCGCAGGGTCGGCATGCCGGTCGAATCGAGCGTGCCCGGCTGCTCGTCCAGGCCGAGCGCGCGCAGTTCGTCGCGACCGGCGCGGCACTGTTCCAGCAGGAGGCGGGCCCACGTCGCGGCATCGCTTTCGGCCTCGTCGTCCTCGACCGCAACGGCGGCGGCCGGCGGGACCGTGGCGCGGAGCGCGCTGCAGATCGAGCCCGCGCCCGGTTCGAGCGCGTCCAGCATTGCGAGCCAGTCGCGCAGCGCGACGGGCGGGCGGCTGCGGTACTCCAGAAGCATCCGGCTGAACCGGACCAGCGCGTCCCGCAACGCCGTGTCGCCCTTGCGCGGGCTCGCCGCGAGCGACTCGCCCAGGACGCCGAAGGTGTCATGCACACCCTCGCGCCACGCGTCGGGCAGAAGCGGCTCGTCGGCCACGGCCAGCAGTGCCGAGTGCAAGGTGATCAGTTGCGCGTCGAGGTTGCCGCTGTCGACCGTCGAGACATAGCGCGGACGCAGCGGCTCGAGGGTCGTCGTGTCGTACCAGTTGTAGAAGTGGCCGCGATACCGCGGCATGCGCTCCATCGTCGTCAGGGCCGCGTCCAGCCGCTCCAGCAGCCGGCCCGTGGCGAGGTAGCCGAATTCGCGCGCCGCCACCCCCGCCAGCAGCGCGAAGCCCATGTTGGTCGGCGACGTCCGGTGGGCGACGCGCGCCACCGGGTGCTCCTGCACGTTGTCGGGCGGCAGGTGATGGTCGGCGGCGGTGACGTTCAGCTCGAAGAAGCTCCAGGTCCGGCGCGCAAGCCGCCGCAGGAACACGACCTGGTTTGCGGTGAGCGCGGCGCGCGTGCGCGCCGGCGGCCGGTCGAACCACCAGACCAGCAGCGGCGACAGCAGCCACGCCAGCAGCACGGGGGCCGCGACGGGCAAGGCTTCGGGACGCACGAACGACAGCCCGGCCGCGCACGCGATCGCCAGCGCAGGGGCAACCGCCAGCATGCGCATGTTGCGCAGCAGGTCGGCCAGCGTCCCCGGCCGGGTGGCGACGGACACATCGGCCGACGGGCGCCACTCCAGCAACCGTCGCTTGGACAGCAGCACTCGCCACAGGGTGCGCGCGATGGCGGCGAGGCTGTAGGTCGCCTCGAAGGGCAGGCACGCCAGCGCGTGCAGTCCCTGCTGAAGGAGGCGCGGCACCGGCAGATCGGCAGCGGCCGCCGGCACCGGCGCAGTCCCGACGCGCAGCTGCTGCAGCGGCCGCCGCAGCCACCCGGCGAAGTGCGCGGCCAGCGGCATCAGCGCCGCGATGCCGACGGCAAAGAGCGTCACCCAGCCCGGCTCCGGCAGCCGCCACCAGGCCACGAGCAGCAGCGATACGAGCGCGGCCGGCACCACGCTGCGTCGCAGGTTGTCGAAGATCTTCAGCTGCGACAGCGCCGACAACTGGTTGAGCGGGGCCGACGGCAGCGCGCGCACGCGACGGCGCAGCCAGCCGACGAGCTGCCAGTCGCCGCGGATCCACCGGTAGCGGCGCGCCACGTCGGCGCCATAGCTCGCGGGCGCGGCCTCGATCAGCTGCACGTCGCTGAGTAGTCCGCAGCGCGCGTAGCAGCCTTCCAGCAGGTCGTGGCTGAGGATGCGGTTCTCGGGCAGGCGGTCGGCCAGCGCGCGCTCGAACGCATCGACGTCGTAGATGCCCTTGCCGATGAACGAGCCTTCGCCGAACAGGTCCTGGTAGACGTCTGAGACGGCGCGCGTGTACGGGTCGATGCCCGGCTCGCCGCCGTGCAGGCGCGCATACGCCGAGCGGTTCGTGCTCGGCAGGTTCGACGCGATGCGCGGCTGCAGGATGCCGTAGCCGTTGACGACGAGGTCGTGCTGCCTGCCGGTGCCGAAGCGCGGCCGGTTCAGCGGATGCGCCATCGTCGCCACCATCTGCGCTGCGGCGCCGCGGGGCAGCTCCGTGTCCGTGTCCAGCGTGATCACGTAGCGCACCGCCGACAACCACAGCGGCTCGCCGACGAGGCGTGCGAAGGCCTCTCCCGGCCCGACGCCGGCCTGGCCCCGAAGCAGTGCGTTCAGGTCGGCCAGCTTGCCGCGCTTGCGCTCGTGGCCCATCCACACGCGTTCGCGCGCGTTCCAGCGGCGTGGACGGTGGAACAGGTAGAAGGCGGTGGCGCCTTGAGCGTCGGCCGCCGGGAGGTACCTGGCATTGAGCGCTTCGATGCGCGACGCCGCCAGCTCGACGAGCGCCGCGTCCTCGGGCAGATGCTCGCTCGCCGCGTCGTGCAGGTCCGTCAGCAGGCCGAAGTGCAGGTTCGAATCGCGGTTGGCGAGGAAGCGCACCTCGAGCGCCTCGACCAGCGCTTCCACTCCCGCGGCGCTGCCGAGCATGGTCGGGACCACCACCAGAGTCCGCGACGCGGAAGCGATGCCGAAGCTGTAGTCCATCCGCGGCAACGGCTCCGGCGCGACGAACTGCGTGACGATCCAGTTGACGATCGCCATGGCCAGCTGGCTCGATGCCACCAGCAGGGCCGCGGCGAGTGCCGTCACGCCCCACCAGGGCCACAGCAGGTCCTGCTGGGCGTGAACCACGGGCCCCGCGGCCAGCGCAAGAGTGGCCAAGGCGATGGCGCCTGCATAGAGCGGCAATGCTCGCGACCGTGCCGCGCGCGCGAGCCGCTGCGCGCGCGGCAGTCGCGCGCCCACCGCCTGCTCGAGGACCGGCCGCCCCGCGCCGAGCAGGTAGAACCCGACGTGACAACGCCTGCCGTCGGGCGCTGCAGGGGAGATCGTTTCAGCGGCGCTCGCCGCGGCACACAGCGCGACCGCCTGGCGCGCGATGTCGACCTCCGCGGCGTCCGAGACCCTGCCGATCGCCTCGACGACGTGGCGATAGCGGTCGCGCGTGTCGAAGCTCATCTGCGCGTAGACGCCGCTCGGGTCGTCGCGCAACGTCTGCTCGACGCCGCTCAGCGCCTCGACAAACTCGCGCCAGTCCATCGTGCTGAGCAGGCGCAGGCTGCCGATGCTGTTACTCACCGACACCTGGTTGGCCGCCTGCTGCTGGCCTTCCATCTGCACGAGCTCCTGCAGGGTCTGGCCGGACTCGGCGAGGCGCAGCTCGATCCAGGTGAGCGGCAGGGCGAGTGAGGCGCTGTGGCCCTGGAGTCGCCGGGCGAACTCGGCGACGAAGGCATTGGTGAGCGGCGGCGCGGAGCGCGCCATGTCGGCGACCAGCAGGATCAGGTCGCTGGGCGCGTTCTCGGCCACCTCGAGCATGCTGTCGGCCCAGGTGCCGGCCGTTTCACGTTCGGTGTACGCGGCGGCGACGCGCGACGCGACGCGACGCAGGTTCTCGATCAGCGCGAGCCGCAGCATGATCGGAATGGCCCACAGTTCACCCAGCAGCAGCGGCTGCACCGACTGATAGGCGGCGATGAAGCGCATCAGCGTGCCGCGGCCGATCAGGCCGTCGCCGTGCGCGACGAGATGCAGGGCGAGGTGATACGCGCGCGGCATGCCTGCCGCGCCGGTCGCGTCCGGGCTTCGGGCCAGCCGCGGCAACTCGCGGTTGTACCCGCGCGGCAGGTGTCGCCGCGCGGTTCGGATCTCTTCCTCGATCAGGTAGAAGTTGTCGAGCAGCCACTCGGCCGCCGGCGAGAACCGCCTCTCGGTCTCGGGTGCCGCGGCCAGCTGCCGGCCGAGCGCGACGAGCACGCGCTCGTTCGACGCCAGTCGGGCGAGCAGGCGGTCGGGCACGCGCGGGGCGCCGAGCACGTGCAGCGCCGCCAGACGCTTGCCGTGCCGCTCCATCTGCTCCGCGTTGAGCAGCTCGGCGCGCAGCGGCTCCTCCTGCGGCGTTGGTCCGCCATCACCCTCGACCAGCCAAGCGTGTTCCCACACGCGCCCGGCGAGTTCACTCATCCTGGCTCGAAAGCTGCTCGCGCTAGGGAACATCAGGCGGGGAGTCCTCCAGGGACCACGAGGGGTGGAGGGTCAACTTAGCACGCGGGTGAGCGGCGAGCCCGCCGTGGTCGTGGGGGTACGACTGCAAGGCCCGCCGGGAAGCTCAGGCCCTTCGTTGTCATGGCCTTCGGCGCCTTCCAGCCGGTTTCGCCAAAGACACGGGTCGTTGCGCAGCAGTCGGGGAAAGTACGTAAGGGGGCTAGCCAGAACGCAATTTGGGCGACAGAATGGGTCCACTTAGCGGAACAGAGCCGCTGTCCTTGGTGGCCTCCGAGGGGATCGATGGCTGCGCCGAAGGTCTTGGAGATACTCCTGCTGTTCACGGTCGACGCTCCGCGCTGGCGGGTCGAGCGCATCGCGGCGCGCATGGGCGTGTCGACGTCGACGGCGTACCGGTGCGTCGCGGACCTCGCGCGCGCTGGGTTCCTGCAGCCGGTTTCGGGTGGCGCCTACGTGCTCGGCCCTGCGTTCACCGAACTCGACCTGCGCATGCGCCTGAGCGATCCGCTGCTGCGCGCCGCCCGGCCGCACATGGCGCAACTGCGCGACGTGCTTGGCCGCGAGACGACGACCGCGCTCGCGCGTTACTACCAGGATCGTGTCATGTTCGTGCACCTCGACCGCGCGCGCGACGTGCCCAACGCCCCGGTCCGCGGCCAGCAGATCTCGTTGTTCAGCCCGGCGGCCATCGCGCGCGCGATGCTGTTCGCGCTGCCGGACCGCGCGCTGCGCACGCTGTACCAGCGCCACGCGGCCGACGTCGCCGCGCAGGGTCTCGGCGACGACGCGCGCGAGTTCCGCGCGCACGTCAAGGCGCTGCGCGAGCGGGGTTGGGCGGCGGCCGACTCGGCCGTCGTGAAGGGACGCGTGGGCATCGCGGCGCCCGTGGTCTGCGCAGGCACGGTGCGCGGCAGCATGGGCGTGAGCCTTCCGGCGCCGCTGTCCGACCGGGAGATCGAGCGCATCGGTGCGATCGTCGTGCAGCAGGCGAACCTCGTGGGCGCGCAGCTCCACAAGGACGAGCCCGACGTTCCGCGCCTGCTGAGCCGCCGCCCATCGACGCCGGAACAGATCGGCAGCACGCTGCAGTAGGCCTGCGCAAGGCCTTATCCTCGGCGCGTCGATTGCCCTGACCGCCTCCTTCCGGGGCGCACTCCACCGTGCTCAAGTCCATCCGTGATTTCTTCGAACGCAACCTCGCGCCCGGGAGCGACCGCGCGCCGTCGGGCCACACCATCGAGCTGGCCACCGCCGCGCTGCTGATCGAAGTCGTGCGCTGCGATGCCGGCGTCACCGAGGACGAGCGCCGGTCGGTCGAGCAGGCCGTGCGCGAGAAGTTCGGCCTGTCGCCCGACGAAGCGGAAACGCTGATCCGGCTGGCCGAGGAAGAGGTCGGGCAGGCCAACGACCTGTTCCAGTTCACCTCGCTGATCAACCGCGACTTCACCCAGGAGCAGAAACTGCGCGTGATCGAGCTGATGTGGCGCGCGGCGCTCGCCGACGCGCACATCAGCGCGCACGAACACCACGCGCTGCGCCGGATCGCCGAGCTGCTGCACATCCCGCACGGCGACTACATCGCCGCCAAGACCCGCGCCCGGGCCGGACCCGGCTGACCAGCGCGCGGCGCGTCAGCCGTAGCGCTGCCGCGCCAGCGCCGCGCCCTGCGCGAGCGCCTGAAGCTTGCGCACGGCGATGTCGCGATCCATCGGCGCCATGCCGCAGTTGGTGCACGGCAGGAGCCGCTCGCGCGCGACGAACTGCAGCGCGCGCCCGATCGTGTCCGCGACTTCCTCGGGCGTCTCGACCTCGTCGGAGGCGACGTCGATGACGCCGACCATCACGTCCTTGCCCTCGAGCAGCCGGATCAGGTCCATCGGCACGTGCGAGTGCTGGCACTCGAGCGACACCTGCGCAATCGAGCTCTTCGCGATCGCCGGGAAGATCTCCTCGTACTGGCGCCACTCCTCGCCGAGGCTCTTCTTCCAGTCGATGTTGGCCTTGATGCCGTAGCCGTAGCAGATGTGGACCGCCGTCGTGCACGTGAGCCCGGCGGCCGCGCGCTCGAGCGCCTTCAGGCCCCACACGTTGACGTCCTTCATGTAGACGTTGAACGCCGGCTCGTCGAACTGCACGATGTCGACGCCGTCGGCCTCGAGCGCGCGCGCTTCCTGGTTCAGCAGGTCCGCGAACGCCATCGCCATCGCGACGCGTCCCTCGGGCCCGCCGCCGAAGTGCCGATCGGCCACGGTGTCGACGATCGTCATCGGGCCGGGCATCGTGATCTTCAGCTTCTTCTTCGTGTGTGCGCGCGCGAACCGGGCCTCGGTTCCGTGCACGCGGCCCTTCAGCTTCAAGGGGCCCACGACCTGCGGCACCATCGCCTTGTAGCGGTCGCCGCGAATGCCCATCTCGACCTTGTGCTCGAAGTCGATGCCGTCGACCGCCTCGAGGAAGCCGTGCACGAAGTGTTGCCGCGACTGCTCGCCGTCGGTCACGATGTCCAGGCCCGCGTCTTCCTGCGCCTTGATCCAGACCAGCGTCGCGTCGCGCTTCGCCTCCGCCAGCTCGGCGCCCTGCGCCTTCCACTGCGGCCACAGCTTGTGCGTCTCCGCCAGCCACGAGGGTTTGGGCAGGCTGCCTGCGATCGTCGCTTCGAACATGGTGTCTCCCCTGGTTTGATTCAGCCGCGCGCGATCGGCGCGAGATCGGGCGTGCGCCGGTGCCAGTCGGTGACGCGCTGGAACGCGATGCCGATGCCGAGCAGCGCTGCGTCCGTCCCGGGCCGCCCGAGCAGTTGCGCGCCGACCGGCAGGCCTCGGCCTGAGAAGCCGGCGGGCAGCGACAGCGCGCAGGTGTCGAGGTAGTTGCCGGCGCGCGTGAAGCTCGCCAGCGGCGTCGCGGTTTCGTCGACCGCCTCGACCGGGCACGCCGTCATCGGCACGGTCGGCGTCAGCAGGGCGTCGCACGACTCCATCCAGTCGATCCACCGCGCGCGCGCCGCGCGGCGGTGCGCCAGCGCATCGATGTAGTCCGCCGCCGTGATCGCCTTGCCGCCGAGGATGCGCCGACGCACGCCGGGTCCGATCGGCAGCCGCTCGTCCTCGGCGTAGGCGCGGTGGACGGACCAGGCCTCGGCCGCGGTCAACTGGCCGTTGCGTCGCATCAGGTCGTCGAAGTCGAAAGGAAACCGGCGTTCGGCGACGTCGGCGCCGAGCGCGCGCAGCACGCTTGCGGCCGCCTCGACCCCCGCCGCAACGTCGGGCTCGACCGCGATCGGAAACTGGTCGGCCGGCAGCACGGCAATGCGAACGCCTGCGAGCGACGGTTCGGGCTCCGCTGCCGCGAGAGCGGCGAAGGCGCGGGCGGACGCGCCCTCGCCGAGCATGGCGGCGGCGAGCAGCGCGGCGTCCGCTGCGCTGCGCGTCATCGGGCCGATCGTGTCGAGCGTGGTCGACAGCGGGAACGCGCCGTCGGTGCTGACGAGGCCGCCGCTGGTCTTCAGTCCCGTGATGCCGTTGAGCGCCGCGGGGATCCGCACCGAGCCGCCGGTGTCGGATCCGACCGCCGCCGGCGCCAGCCCCGCCGCCACGGCCACACCCGATCCGCTCGACGATCCGCCGGGCACGCGGTGCGTGGCGAGATCCCACGGGTTCCATGGGGTGCCGAGGTGCGGATTGGCGCCCCAGGTGCCGAACGCGAACTCGACCATGTGCGTCTTGCCGAGCGGCACCATGCCCGCCGCCAGCAGATGGCGGACCACCGCCGCGGTAGTCGTGCTGATTCGCTGCTTCCACAGCGCGGAGCCGACGCCAGTCGGAAACCCCTCGACCTCGAGCAGGTCCTTCAGCGCGACCGGCACGCCGTCGAGTGGGCCGAGCCGCAGCCCGCTCGCGCGGCGCTCGTCCGCCGCGCGAGCGTGGCGCCGTGCAAGGTTGTCGTCGACGTGGACGTAGGCATTCAGTGCCGGATTGAAGCGATGGATGCGCTCGAGATACGAGTCGGCAAGCGCCAGCGCGCTGGTCTCGCCGCGTGCCAGCACGTCGGCGAGTTCGGCCAGCGAGGCAAAGGGATCGAGAGACATCGGAAGTTCGCAGGCGTATGGCGGATCAAGCGTAGCGGGCGTCCGCATCCAGCGGATGGATCGGCCGCCGCACCCGCTCGAAGCGGAACAGCGTGTAGTCGGAACTCGTCACGCCGCGGCTGTCGCACTCGACCAGGCCGCCGGCGATCGGCGCGAAGCTCGGACGGCAGTACATGCGCGACTTCAGGATCAGGTAGTCGAACCGCGCCGGATCGAGGCCGGTGCTGGTGAACACGCCGAGGTCGAGCGGCTCCATCGGTCGCTCGGTGACCACCGCGGTGAAGTCATCCGCCTCGAGCACCGCGGTGCGTCCCATCGCCCAGGTTTCGCCGGTGTAGATCGGGCCGGTGATGCGGAAGCGGCCGTCGGTCAGCGCGCGCACCCGCGCGCGTGCGCGCAGCCGTGGCCGCGGATCGGTGCCCAGGCCGAGCGGCCGGACGTTGCCGAATTCGAGGTCCAGCGTCGCGCCCAGCCCCGCGATCGTGGCGACCTCGACCGCGGCCGGATCGCACAACGGCCCGACGCCGATGTTCGACAACCCCTGGCGCAGGCACTCCTCAAGCACGTCGGTGGTGTCGCACGTTCCGCCGGACATCACGTTGTCGCCGTGGTCGAGCAGCAGCACCGGACGCCCGCCTGCCCGCGGCTTCAGCCTCTTCGCTTCCGCCACGCTGTCGGCCAGCGGCGTGCCGGCGTAGACGAAACCGTCGCGCTCCTGCCAGATCGCGTGCGCCAGCTCGTCCGCGGCGCGCTGCGCTTCGTCCTGCGCGCAGCCGACGGTGACCACGCTGACGCCGGCGTCCTGGAAGTCGGCGAGCGAGAAGCCGGCGAACACCGTGGCCGCGAGCAGGCCGTCGCGTTCGCGGCTCCGCGCCCGCTCCACCGCGCGCTGCATCGCGCCTTCGCCGGTCGCGCTGCGCAGCGTGTGCGACAGCAGCGGCGGCTGGGCCCACGCGACGTGCGGCCGCGGCCCGCCGTCGATCCAGTCGAACAGCAGCCGCGCCGCGTGCACGCCGGTCTCGAACATGTCGACGTGCGGATAGGTCTTGAAGCCGACGATGACGTCGGCGGCGTCGACCATCGCCTGCGTGACGTTGCCGTGCAGGTCGAGCGCGACCGCCAGCGGCGTGTTCGGCGCGAAGTCGCGGATCCGGCGCAGCAATTCGCCCTCGCCGTCGTCGAACCGCTCGGACACCATCGCGCCGTGCAGGTCGAGCACGATCGCGTCGCAACCCGCGCGCGCCGCCTCGACGATCGCGCCCGCAAGCCGCTCGTACGCCGCGGCGTCGACGCGACCGCTGGGATTCGCGGTGGCATTGACCGCGACCGTCACGTCCGCGCCGCGGCGCTCCGCCGCCTCGATGAACGCGCCGAGCGCGGTGCGGCTGCCCTTCGCCTGGCGATACGCGGCCTCTCCGAAGGTCGGCCCGTCCGGGCCGAACGACGCGAGCGGCGTCGGCACCGGCGAAAAGGTGTTGGTCTCGTGGTTGAGCCGGGCGGCGACGATCTTCATCGAGGGCGGTTGACCAGGTAGTTCAGTGAGCGCGACGGAGCACGCGGCCGGGGCGCGCGCCGGTGGCGTGGTTCGCGTGCCACGCCAGCGCCCCGTTCACGTACACGGAGTGGATGCCGGCGGCCGGGGCCTTGGGTCGGGAATAGGTGGCCGCGTCGGCGATGCGGGCGGGATCGAACACGACGAGGTCCGCCGCCAGTCCTGGCGCGATGCGGCCGCGGCCGGCCAGCCGAAAGCGGTCGGCCGGCAGTCCGGTCATCCGATGCACGGCCTCTTCGAGCGTGAACAGGTGGCGCTGCCGGGCGTAGTGCCCGAGCACGCGCGGGAACGCGCCCCACAGCCGCGGGTGCGGGAATTCGTCGTGCGGCAGGCCGTCGGAGCCGATCATCGTCTCGGGATAGGCGAGGATGCGCTCGACGTCGGCCTCGTCCATCGAGAAGTAGATTGCGCCGGCGGGTTGCAGGGCGTCGATCATCGCGTCGACCGCCAGGCCGTCGGCGGCGGCGAGTTCGTCGAGATAGCGGCCGGCCGCTGCGGGCCGCGCCTTCGACCACGCGATCAGCACCCGCTGCGCCTGCGCGGCGGCGTCCTTGCGCAGCACGGTCGACGACGCGGTGTACGGATAGCAGTCGAGGCACACGTCGCGCGTGCGGCGCGCCTCGTCGAGCAGCGCGAGCGTCTCGCGCGAGCGGCCGAAGTTCGCGCGGCCGATCACCTTGTGGTGCGAGAGCACCTGCCGCACGCCGAGGTGGCCGGCGATCTCCATCGCCTCGGTCATCGACTCGAGCACGCGCTCGCCCTCGTCGCGGATGTGCGAGGCGATCAGCGCGTCGGTGCCGCGCAGGGGCTCGAACACCTGGCGCATCTCGTCGGCGGTGGCGGCGTTCGCGGGTGCGTAGTAGGTCCCCGTCGATACGCCGATCGCGCCCGCTGCGAGCGCTTCGGCAACGCCGGCCTGCATCGCGGCGATCTCGGATGGGCTCGCGGGCCGGTCGAGCGCGCTCATCGCCATCACGCGCAGCGTCGTGTGGCCGACGAGGGCGGCGCAGTTGATCGCGGGCGGCTGCGCTTCGAGCGCCGCGAAGTAGTCGCGGAAGGAGCCGAAGCGTTGCGACGGCAACTCGGCCGCATCGGCGGCGACGAGGTTCAGCGGCGGCACTGCCGGCCGGTCGCCGAGGGGCGCCAGGCTGACGCCGCAGTTGCCGGTCACGACCGTCGTCACCCCCTGGCTGAGCTTGGGTGTCATCGACGGGTCGGCGAGCAGCAGGCGGTCGTCGTGCGTATGGACGTCGATGAAGCCGGGCGCGAGCGCCAGGCCTTCGAGGTCGATCACCTCGGCCGCTGCGCCGGCGGCGGCCGCATCGAATCCCGCGATCACGCCATCGCGCAGCGCGACGTCGGTGCGCCGCGCCGGCGCGCCGGTCCCGTCGATCACGAGTCCGCCACGTAGAACTACGCTGGTCCCTGGCATGTTTCCCTTGTCGTTCGGCTCCGTGTAGTCTGTCCCTTCGCTTCACGCTCGGCAAATCGCAGCGCTCGCGCGCTGCACGCAGACGGCGCATCCGTGCACCGCTTTGGTGGATGCGCTGCAGACGGGGCCACGAACCCCGCGCGCTGCCGCCGAGTGATGGATCGTCCGCATTCGCTCTGGAACGTTTCTTGCGTTGAAGACGCTTCGTTGCGCCGAACGCATGGCCGGGCGATCGGCCCTTTTTTCATTCTGAGGAGGAGACGTAAGTGATGAGCATGCGCACCACCGGTTGGCGGCGTTCCGGGCTTGCCCTGGCGCTAGGCCTGGCGATGACCGCCAGCGTTGTGTTTTCCTCGCCCGCCCTGGCGCAGGGCAAGGTGCTGAAGTTCGTGCCGGAGGCGGACCTGCGGATCCTCGATCCGATCACCACCACCGCCTACATCACGCGCAACCACGGCTACATGGTGTACGACGTGCTGTTCGCGACCGACGCCAAGTTCCAGGTCCAGCCGCAGATGGTCGACAAGTGGGAGGTCAGCAAGGACAACCTGACCTACACGTTCACGCTGCGCGACGGCCTGAAGTTCCACGACGGCGCCCCGGTGAAGTCGGCCGACTGCATCGCCTCGATCGAACGCTGGGCCAAGCGCGACGTCTTCGGCCAGCGCCTTGCCGAGATGACCGAGTCCTGGACGGCGGTCAACGACAAGACCTTCCGCCTGAAGCTGAAGAAGCCGTTCGCGTACGTGCTCGAGTCGCTCGCCAAGCCGTCGTCGAACGTGCCGTTCATCATGCCGGAGCGCATCGCGAAGACCGACGCGAACACCGCGATCACCGACCCGACCGGCTCCGGCCCGTTCAAGATGGTCAAGGACCAGTGGGTCCCGGGCAACAAGGTCGTGTACGTGAAGAACACCGACTACGTGCCGCGCAAGGAAGCGCCGTCCTGGGGCGCCGGCGGCAAGGTCGTGAAGGTCGATCGCGTCGAGTGGATCTACATTCCGGATGCGGCCACCGCCGCCGCCGCGCTCAACAGCGGCGAGGTCGACTGGTGGCAGCAGGTCCCGACCGACCTGATCCCCGTGCTGGCGAAGAACAAGGACGTCAAGGTCGAGAGCGTCGATCCGCTCGGCTCGATCGGCCTGCTGCGCTTCAACCACCTGCAGCCGCCGTTCAACAACGTGAAGCTGCGCCAGGCGGTGCTGGCCGTGGTCAACCAGAACGACTACGCGATCGCCATTGCCGGCGACGCCAAGAACGGCAAGCCGTGCCCGTCGTTCTTCACCTGCGGCACGCCGATGGCGAACACCGTCGGGTCGGAAGCCCTGACCGGCAAGCGCGACTTCGAGCGCGCCAAGCAACTCGTCAAGGAGTCCGGCTACAAGGGCGAGAAGGTCATCCTGATGTCCGCCACCGACCAGCCGATCGTCCATTCGCAGGCGCTGGTCACCCAGGACATCCTGAAGAAGATCGGCCTGAATGTCGAACTGGCAGCCAGCGACTGGGGCACGCTGATCACGCGCCGCGGCTCGAAGGAGCCGGTCGAAAAGGGCGGCTGGAGCGTCTTCCACACCTGGTTCGTGGGCCCGGACATCACGACGCCGGCGCTGAACTCGCCTTTGCGCGGCCTGGGCGAGAAGTCCTGGTTCGGCTGGCCGACCGACGCCAAGCTCGAGGAACTGCGCGACGCGTGGTTCAACGCGCCGGACGTGGCCGCCCAGAAGAAGATCGCCGAGGACATGCAGAGGCGCGCGTTCGAGACGGTGCCTTACATTCCGACCGCGCAGTTCATCATCCCGACCGCGTACCGCAGCAACCTCTCCGGCGTGATCATCTCGCCGGTGACGTTCATCTGGAACGTGGAGAAGAAGTAACGCTCGCCTGAACCTCGCCCCGGCGCGAGCCGGGGCGATTTCATTTTCGCCGTGATACGGTCCCGGTTCGCCGGGACTTCTGCAGGTCCCGCTTCCCCGCATGCTCCGCTACGCGCTCAAACGCCTGCTCGCGACCATCCCCGTGATGGCCATCGTGGCGCTGTTCGTCTTCTCGCTGCTCTACCTCAGCCCGGGCGACCCGGCGGCGGTGATCGCGGGCGACATCGCCACCGAGGAAGACATCGCGAAGATCCGCGCCCAGCTCGGCCTCGACCAGCCCTACCTGGTGCGCTTCGGCAGCTGGCTCGGCGACCTCGCGCGCGGCGATCTCGGCACGTCGATCTTCACGCAGCTGCCGGTGTCGAAGCTGATCGGGCAACGCATCGAGCCGACGCTGGCGTTGACGCTGTGCACGCTGATCGTCGCGGTGGGCCTCGCGGTGCCGCTCGGCGTGCTGGCCGCGGCGCGCGCCGGCGGCTGGGTCGATCGCATCGTGATGGCGATCTCGGTGCTGGGGTTCTCGGTGCCCGTGTTCGTGATCGCCTACGGGCTGATCTTCACGTTCGCGGTGTGGCTCGAATGGCTGCCCGTGCAGGGCTACCGCAGCATCACCGAGGGCTTCGTGCCGTTCATCCGGCACATGATCCTGCCGAGCCTGGCGCTCGGCCTCGTGTACATGGCGCTGATCGCCCGCATCACGCGCGCGACGATGCTCGACGTCCTCTCGCAGGACTACGTGCGGACCGCCACGGCCAAGGGCCTCGCGCCCGGCACGGTGCTCGTCCGCCACGCGCTGAAGAACGCCGCGGTGCCGATCGTCACCATCATCGGCATCGGTGTCGCGCTGCTGATCGGCGGCGTGGTCGTCACCGAAACGGTGTTCGCCATCCCCGGGCTCGGGCGCCTGACGGTCGACGCCATCCTGCGGCGCGACTACCCGATCATCCAGGGCGTGACGCTGCTGTTCTCGGCGGTCTACGTGCTGGTCAACCTGCTGGTCGACCTGAGCTACTCGCTGTTCGATCCGCGGATCCGCTACTAGCATGACTCGGCCCCCACGCTCACTTCGTTCGCTGCCCCCCGAGGGGGCGCGTCAGTGGCTTCGGGCGGCCGGGCGCCACTGACATGGCTGCCGTCGCCCAGGCCATTGCCGCGCCGAAGTCGGTTTCGCCGACCGTCCAGCGCTTCAAGGACGCGCTGCGCCGGCACCCGACCGCCATCGCCGGCGGGATCGTGCTGCTGCTGATGATGCTGGTCGCGATCTTCGCGGCTTGGCTCGGCACGGTCGACCCGCAGGCGCTGTCGCCGATCCGCCGCCTGCGGCCGATCAGCGCCGAGAACTGGTTCGGCACCGACATGCTGGGGCGCGACGTCTACAGCCGCGTCGTCTACGGCACCCGCGTTTCGCTGACCGTGGGGCTCGCGGTGGCGCTGCTGGCGACGACGATCGGACTCGCCATCGGGCTGGTCACCGGCTACCTGCGCTGGCTCGACGCCGTGATGATGCGCGTGATGGACGGCCTGATGTCGATCCCGTCGGTGCTGCTGGCGATCGCGCTGATCTCGCTGACGCGCGCCAGCCTCGAGAACGTCATCATCGCCATCGCGATCGCCGAAGTGCCGCGCGTGGTGCGCCTCGTGCGCTCGCTGGTGCTGACGCTGCGAGAACAACCGTACGTCGAGGCGGCGATCGCGTCCGGCACGCGGCTGCCAGCGATCCTGATGCGCCACATCCTGCCGAACACCCTGGCGCCGCTGCTGGTGCAGGCGACCTACATCTGGGCGTCGGCGATGATCACCGAGGCCATCCTGTCGTTCATCGGCGCCGGCACGCCGCCGAACATCCCGAGCTGGGGCAACATCATGGCCGAGGCCCGAAGCCTGATCCAGGTCGCGCCGACCATCCTGCTGTTCCCGGGCCTGTTCCTGTCGCTGACCGTGCTGTCGGTCAACCTCCTCGGAGACGGGCTACGGGACGCGCTCGATCCCCGGCTTGCCAGGCGTCTGTAGCGATGAGCACCAACGCCACACCGCTGCTGCGCGTCCAGGACCTGAAGACGCACTTCCACACGCGCGACGGCGTCGTGCGCGCCGTCGACGGCGTCAGCTTCGACGTGATGCCCGGCGAGACGCTGGCGATCGTCGGCGAATCCGGCTGCGGCAAGAGCGTGACGGCGATGTCGATCCTGCGCCTGCTGCCGATGCCGCCGGCCCGCATCGCCGGCGGCCGCATCGAGTTCGAAGGCCGCAACCTGCTCGAGCTCTCCGAGCCGGAGATGCGCAAGGTGCGCGGCAACGCGATCTCGATGATCTTCCAGGAGCCGATGACGTCGCTCAATCCGGTGCTCACCATCGGCCGCCAGATCTCGGAGGCGCTGGTGCTGCACCGGGGCATGACGGAAAAGGCGGCGCTGGTGCGCGCGGCCGAGATGCTGCGCAAGGTTCGCATCCCGGAGGCCGAGCGACGCCTCGCGCAGTATCCGCACGAGCTGTCGGGCGGCATGCGCCAGCGCGTGATGATCGCGATGGCGCTCGCCTGCGGGCCGCGTCTGCTGATCGCCGACGAGCCGACGACCGCGCTCGACGTCACCATCCAGGCGCAGATCCTCGAACTGATGCACGAGCTGCGCGACGAGACCGGCGCGTCGGTCATCCTGATCACGCACGACCTCGGCGTCGTCGCGGAGATCGCCCACCGCGTCGTCGTGATGTATGCCGGCCGCAAGGTCGAGGAAGCGTCGATCGAGGAACTGTTCGCCTCGCCGCGCCATCCGTACACGCGCGGGCTGCTCGGGTCGATGCCGCACCTCGGCGACTCGGTCAACGAGACCGGCAAGCGACTGGTCGAGATCCCGGGCATGGTGCCGTCGCTGAAGGACCCGGCGCCCGGCTGCCTGTTCGCGCCGCGCTGCCCGAACGCGACCGTGCGCTGCGTGCGGGAGGCGCCGCCGCTCGAGTTGCACGCGCCCGGCCACTGGGCGGCGTGCTGGAACCCGGTCGCCGCGCCGCGCTCGGCGGCAGCCACCGAGGAGGTCGCATGAGCCCGCCGGGCCGCCCCAAGGGCGAATTCCCCCTCGGGGGGACGGCGCGCAGCGCCAAGGGGGCCGCATGAATGCGCCAGCGACCACCGGCGGCGAAGTGCTGCTCGAAGTGCGCGACCTGCGCAAGTACTACCCGACCAAGCCGGGCCTGTTCGGCGCGTCCGGCGCCAAGGTGCACGCGGTCGACGGCGTCAGCTTCTCGATCGCGGGCGGCGAGACGCTGGGGCTGGTCGGCGAATCGGGCTGCGGCAAGTCGACGACCGGCAAGCTGATCCTGCGCCTGCAGGAGCCGACCTCGGGCGAGATCCTGTGGCGCGGCCGGCACATCGAGAAGCTGTCCGCCTCCGAGATGCGGCCGGTGCGGCGCGAATTGCAGGCCGTGTTCCAGGACCCGTATTCGTCGCTCAATCCGCGCATCCGCGCGGCGGACATCGTGGCCGAGCCGCTGCGCAATTTCGAGGACATGTCGGCAGCCGCCGGGCGGGATCGCGTGGCGCAGTTGTTCGAGCGCGTGGGTCTGCGGCCTGACCAGATGGTCAAGTACCCGTTCGAGTTTTCCGGCGGGCAGCGGCAGCGCCTCGGCATCGCGCGCGCGCTGTCGGTGCAGCCGAAGCTGATCGTCTGCGACGAGCCGGTGTCCGCGCTCGACGTCTCGGTGCAGGCGCAGGTGATCAACCTGCTGATGGACCTGCAGAGGGAGTTCCACCTCTCCTACCTGTTCGTGGCGCACGACCTCGCGGTCGTCGAGCACATCAGCCACCGCGTGGCGGTGATGTACCTCGGCAAGATCGTCGAGATCGCGCCGAAGAAGGCGATCTTCACGCGGCCGCAGCACCCGTACACCGAGGCGCTGCTCGAGGCGGTGCCGGTGCCGGATCCCACGCGCCGCAAGCAGCGCCGCGTGCTGACCGGCGACGTGCCGAGTCCCATCAACCCGCCGCCCGGCTGCCGCTTCCACACGCGCTGCCCGTACGTCGAGGCGCGCTGCAAGGTCGACGAGCCGCCGCTGCAGCAGGTCGCGCCCGGCCAGTGGGTCGCGTGCCACCTGCGGCAGCCGCTCGCGGTGACGAGCGCGAGAGAGATTGCGGCATGAGGCACGAAGCGCGCGCCATTCGCAATCCGGCCGCGGCGCCGGCCGCCGAACACTACGGCGCCGCGCGCTCCGAGGTGTTGAGTCACTCGGGCTTCGGCGCGGCGCTCGCCGAGATCTCGAGCTGGCCGGGCTACGCGCCCACCCCGCTGGTGGAGCTGCCGGCACTGGCGCGCTCGCTCGGCGTCGGCGCCATCCACTACAAGGACGAGCGCGGCCGTTTCGGCCTGCGCAGCTTCAAGGCGCTCGGCGGCGCCTATGCCGTCGCCAACGTCTTGCGCAAGACAGTCGCCGCGGCGACCGGGCGCAACGACATCGGGTCGCGCGACCTGCTGTCGGGCGAGTTCGCCGGCATCGTCGGCCAGGCGACGGTCACCTGCGCGACCGACGGCAACCACGGCCGCTCGGTAGCCTGGGGCGCGCGGCTCTTCGGCTGCCGTTGCGTGATCTTCGTGCACGAGCACGTGAGCCAGGGCCGGCGCGACGCGATCGCGCACTACGGCGCCGAGGTGCGCGAGGTCAAGGGCAACTACGACGACGCCGTGCGGCACGCCGCCGCGACGGCTGCCGCCAACGGCTGGACCGTCGTGTCGGACACGTCCTACCCGGGCTACCGCGACATCCCGCTCGACGTGATGCACGGCTACGGCGTGATGGCGGCCGAGGTCGCGCAGCAGATGAACGAGCCGCCGACGCACGTGTTCGCGCAGGCGGGCGTGGGCGCGCTGGCGGCGGCGATCTGCGCCAGCTTCTGGCTGCGCTGGGAGGCGCGCCGGCCGTCGTTCGTCGTGGTCGAGCCCACGCGCGCCGACTGCGTCTACCAGAGCCTGGCGGCGGGCCGCCCGGTCGTGGTCGGCGGTTCGCTCGACACGGTGATGGCCGGTCTCGCGTGCGGCGAAGTGTCCGAACTCGCGTGGGAGATCCTGCATCACGGCGCCAACGCCGCGGTCGCCGTGGACGACGCCTACGCGCTCGCCGCGATGCGCGCGCTCGCTTTCCCAGCCACGGGCGACCCGGCCATCGTCGCTGGCGAGACCGGCGGCACCGGGCTCGCGGCGCTGCTGGCGGCGTCCGACGATCCCGCGATCCGCGCGACGCTGGCGCTGGACGACCAGTCGCGCGTGCTGCTGCTCGGCAGCGAGGGCGACACCGACGCCCGCATTTACCTCGAAGTGATTGGTCGCACGGCCGAGGAGGTTCTCGATGAAAGCTGAACAATTGCGGATCAACCCGGCCCGCCTGATGGACCGCCTGAACCGGCTCGCCGAGATCGGCGCGACGGCGGACGGCAGCTGCTGCCGCCTCGCGCTGACCGACGAGGACAAGGCGGGGCGCGACCTCGTCGCCGGCTGGATGCGCGAACTCGGGCTCGAGGTGCGCATCGACCCGATCGGCAACATCTTCGGCCTGCGCAAGGGAAGCGAGAGCGTCGAGACGTGCGCGCCGGTGATGTGCGGCTCGCACATCGACACCGTGCGCACCGGCGGCCGCTACGACGGCAACCTCGGCGTGCTCGGCGGGCTCGAGGTCGTGCAGACGCTGAACGACGCCGGGCTCGGCGACGCGGCGGCCGTTCGTGGTCGGCGTTCTTCACCGACGAGGAAGGCGCACGCTTCCACCCGGACATGGCTGGGCTCGCTCGTCTACGTCGGCGGGATGGCGCTCGACGAGCTGTACGCCACCAAGGGCATCGACGGCAAGGTGTTCGGCGACGAGCTCGAGCGCATCGGCTACCTCGGCGACGCGCCCGTGCCCGCTGTACCGGCCGCATGCCTACGTCGAGCTGCACGTCGAGCAGGGCCCGGTGCTCGACGCTCGAAGGCATCACGATCGGCGCGGTCGAGGACCTGCAGGGCATCTCGTGGAACGAGGTCGCTGATCACCGGCCAGTCGAACCACGCCGGCACCACGCCGATGCGGCATGCGGCACGACGCCGGCTACTGCGCGGCGGCGATCGGCGTGTTCGTGCGCAATCTCGTCACGGAGATCGGCGGCCGCCAGGTCGGCACGGTCGGGGTCGATCACGCTGCACCCGAACCTCATCAACGTCGTCGCGGCGCGCGCGCGCGTGACCGTCGACCTGCGCAACACCGACGACGCGCGTGCTGAAGCAGTCCGAGGCGCGGCTCGACGCGTTCCTCGAGCAGCTGGCGCGCGACGAGGGCGTGACGATCGACGACGCACTCGCTGGCGCGCTTCGAGCCGGTGCACGTTCGACACGGGCGATCGCGGCGCTGGTCGCGCGCACCGCCGCAGCGGCTCGGCCACTCGTGCCGCCCGATGACGTCCGGCGCCGGCCACGACGCGCAGATGCTGGCGCGCGTCTGCCCGACGGCGATGATCTTCGTGCCGTCGGTCAAGGGCATCAGCCACAACCCGGCCGAGCACACCGAGCCGGCCGACCTCGCGGCCGGCGCCAACGTGCTGCTGCACACGCTGCTCGAGCTCGCCGGCGTAGGCGCCCGGCCATGGCCCGCATCGTCACCGTCGGCGCCGCCCAGCTCGGGCCCATCGCGCGCAGCGAGACGCGCGCGCAGGTGGTCGAGCGCATGCTCGCGCTGATGCGACAGGCGCGCAGCGCCACGGCTGCGATCTCGTCGTGTTCCCGGAACTCGCGCTGACGACGTTCTTCCCGCGCTGGTACTTCGAGCAGCAGGACGGAGGTCGACGCGTTCTTCGAGCGCGCGATGCCCGGCCCCGAGACGCAGCCGCTGTTCGACGCCGCGCGCGAGCTCGGCATCGGCTTCTACCTCGGCTACGCCGAACTCGCCGACGAGGACGACCGCACGCGCCGCTTCAACACGTCGATCCTGGTCGACAAGCAGGGCCGCGATCGTCGGCAAGTACCGCAAGGTCCACCTGCCCGGCCACGCCGAGCACGAGCCGTGGCGGCGCGTTCCAGCACCTCGAGAAGCGCTACTTCGAGGTCGGCAACCTCGGCTTCGCCGGTGGTGCGCTGGGCGTTCGGCGCGCATCGGCTGTCGGCATGGCGATCTGCAACGACCGCCGCTGGCCGGAGACCTACCGCGTGATGGGACTGCAGGGCGTCGAGATGGTGCTGCTCGGCTACAACACGCCGGTGCACAACCCGCCGGCGCCCGAGCACGACGCGCTCTCGCACTTCCACAACGAGCTGGTGATGCAGTCGGGCGCCTACCAGAACGGCACCTGGGTGGTCGGCGTGGCCAAGGCCGGCAACGAGGAAGGCGTCGAGCAGATCGGCAACTCGATCATCGTCGCGCCGAGCGGCGAGATCGTCGCCGCCTGCACGACCAGCGGCGACGAGCTGGCGATCGCGCGCTGCGACCTCGACCTCGTGCAACTCGTACAAGTCGACGACGTTCAACTTCGCCCGGCACCGCGAGCCGCGAGCAGTACCGGATGATCGTCGAGCGCAAGGGCGCGGTGCCGCCCGAGTGAACCCCAGGTGCGCCGCGCTGCGCGACGGGCGGGCGCGTTCCGGGCTAGCATCCCCTTCCAGGTAGCTTCCGGCCGACTCCCATGAGCGACACGCCCCCTCCCCCGTCCGACGACCGCGACGAAGGCGTTCCGGTCTCGGTCCGCATCCGCGAGCGGATCAAGCAGGCGCGCGAGCGCTTCCACGCCAACGACAACATCGCCCGCTTCATCGAGCCCGGCGAGATGGAGGCGCTGCACTCCGAGGTCGAGCAGAAGATGCTCGGCGTGCTGAACAGCCTGGTCATCGACACCGAAGGCGACCACAACACGCGCGAGACCGCGCGCCGCGTCGCCAAGATGTACCTGACCGAGGTGTTCCGCGGCCGCTACGCGGAGCGGCCGCCGGTCACCGAGTTCCCCAACGTCGAGCGGCTGAACGAGCTGATGATCGTCGGCCCGATCACCGTGCGCAGCGCGTGCTCGCACCACCTGTGCCCGATCCTCGGCAAGGTGTGGATCGGCGTGATGCCGAACGAGTACTCCAACCTGATCGGCCTGTCGAAGTACGTGCGGCTGGCCGACTGGGTGATGAGCCGGCCGCAGATCCAGGAGGAGGCGGTCACGCACCTCGCCGACCTGCTGCAGGACGCCATGCAGCCCGACGGCCTCGCCATCGTGATGGAGGCGGACCACTTCTGCATGCAGTGGCGCGGCGTGAAGGAGACGGATTCCAAGATGATCAACAGCGTGATGCGCGGTTCGTTCCTGAAGGATCCGAACCTGCGCCGGGAATTCCTCTCGCTGCTCAACGGCAAGAACACCTGATCCACGGAGAAGTCCGATGCTCGTTCGTCTGCTGTACGCCAGTCGCGCCGCCGAGGCGGTCACGCAGGACATCATCGAGTCGATCCTGATGTCGTCGCGCCAGCACAACCCGGCGCTCGGGATCACCGGTGTGCTGTGCCACGGCGGCGACGTCTACATGCAGGTGCTCGAGGGCGGGCGCGACGCGGTCAACGCGCTGTACAACAAGATCGTGCGCGACGCGCGCCATCGCGACATCGCGCTGCTGCACTACGAGGAAGTCGCCGAGCGGAAGTTCGCAGGCTGGACGATGGGCCAGGTGAACCTGACGAAGGTGAACCCGTCGCTGCTGCTGAAGTACTCGGACCGGCCGGTGCTCGACCCCTTCGCGGCCTCCGGCCAGGCGTCGATGGCCCTGCTCGAAGAGCTGATCGCCACCGCGCAGATCGTCGGCCGCGCCGGATAGGCCGGATCGGCCGGTGCCGGCGGCGCCGAGCGCGCGGCGGTCACGCTTTCAGGTGCCGCAGCCCGCGCGTTTGCCGCTACCATCGCCCGCTCGATCAGACGACGGAGCGCGACATGAAACGAGTGGCGATGGCGGCGGCGTTGGTCGGCGATCCTCGCGAGCGGATGCTCGACCTTCGAGGCGCAAGGCCCGCGCGCCGTGGCGAACTCGAAGCCGCGAAGGGCAACCCGGCCTGGGGTTCGGTGTCGTTCGTCGAGACCAAGGGCGGCGTGCTGGTGCGCGCGGACGTGCGCGGCCTGCGTGCCAACGGCGAGTTCGGCTTCCACGTCCACGAGAAGGGCGACTGCTCGTCGGCCGACTTCATGAGCGCCGGCGGCCACTTCAATCCGGGCGGCAAGCCGCACGCCCATCACGGCAAGCCCGAGCGCCACGCCGGGGACCTGGAGAACCTGAAGGCGAACTCCGAAGGCAACGCCATCTACGTCTTCGAAACGACGCTGCTGACGGTCACAAAGGGGCCGAACTCGGTCGTCGGCCGCGCCGTCGTCATCCACGCGAACCCGGATGACTACACGTCGCAGCCGGCCGGCAACTCCGGCCCGCGCATCGCGTGCGGGCTGATCCGCGCGGCGTCCGACTGAGAGTAGCGAGACGGCCCGGCGCCTCAGCGCGCCGGCGCCACCAGTTCGGCGTAGCGGCGCAGGTCGATGTTGCCGCCGCTGAGGATCACGCCGACCCGCTTGCCGCGCACGTCGACGACGTTGTCGAGCGCGGCGGCGGCGCCGAGGCAGCCGGTCGGCTCGACGACGATCTTCATCCGCTCGCCGAAGAAGCGCATCGCCTTCACCAGTTGCTCGTCCGTCACGGTGACGACCTCGTCGACCAGCGCCTGGATCACCGGGAACGTGCAGCGGCCGGCGTGCTGCGTCTGCGCGCCGTCGGCGATGGTGCGCGGCACGTCGATGTGCACGATCTCGCCGCGGGCAAGGCTCTGCTGCACGTCGTTGCCGGCTTCCGGCTCCACCCCGATGACCGCGCACGCCGGCAGCCGGTGCTTCGCCGCCGTGGCGCAACCGGAGATGAGTCCGCCGCCGCCGACGCAGACGAACAGCAGGTCGAGGGCGCCGACTTCTTCGATCAGCTCGAGCGCCGCCGTGCCCTGCCCGGCCATCACGTGTGGATGGTCGTACGGCGGGATCAGCGTCATGCCGCGTTCCTCGGCGATCTTCGCGCCGAGCGCCTCGCGGTTCTCGGTGTAGCGGTCGTACAGCAGGACCTCCGCGCCGTAGCCGCGGGTGGCGTCGATCTTCATCTGCGGCGCGTCCTTCGGCATCACGATGGCGGCCGGCATGCCGAGCAGGCGCGCCGACAGCGCGATCGCCTGCGCGTGGTTGCCCGACGAGAACGCGATCACGCCGGCGCGGCGCTGTTCGGGCGTGAACTGCGCGAGCGCGTTGTAGGCGCCGCGGAACTTGAACGCGCCCATGCGCTGCAGGTTCTCGCACTTGAAGAAGAGCGTGCCGCCGGCAGAGGGCGTCGGCCGTGCGCGAGGTCATCACCGGCGTGCGGTGCGCGACGCCCGCCAGCCGCTGGGCCGCGGCCGCGACGTCGTCGAAGGAAATGGCGAGGGCCATGCGCGAAGCTTAATCGCTCCGCGCCGCGGCGGATCGTCCGCGCCCGCGCGGCGTCCTGGCGGGAACGATCCGACATGCTGCGCGTCGATATGCGTATCGCTTCGCGGCATGTCGCGTGGCGCCGTTCGGGCGTAACGTCGGCCACGAAGAGAACCGAAGGAGATCCCCATGCGCGCCCGAACGATCCTCGACACCATCGGCAACACGCCGTCGATCCGCGTCAACCGCCTGTTCGGCAGCGCCGAGGTCTGGATCAAGTCCGAACGCGCGAATCCCGGCGGCTCGATCAAGGACCGCATCGCGCTGGCCATGGTCGAGGCCGCAGAGCGCGACGGCCGGCTCGCGCCCGGCGGCACGATCGTCGAGCCGACCTCCGGCAACACCGGCATCGGGCTGGCGATGGTGGCGGCCGTCAAGGGCTACAAGCTGATCCTGGTGATGCCGGACTCGATGTCGGTCGAGCGGCGCCGGCTGATGCTCGCGTACGGCGCGACGTTCGAGTTGACCCCGCGCGAGAAAGGCATGAAAGGCTCGATCGAGCGCGCGACGCAGATCGTCGCCGAGACGCCGGGCGCGTGGATGCCGCAGCAGTTCGACAACCCGGCCAACATCGAGGTGCACGCGCGCACGACCGCGCGCGAGATCCTGGAGGACTTTCCCGAGGGGATCGACGCCATCATCACGGGCGTCGGCACCGGCGGCCACATCAGCGGCGTCGCGCAGGTGCTGAAGCCGCAGTGGAAAGGCCTGCAGGTGTTCGCGGTCGAGCCGGCCGCGTCACCGGTGATCTCCGGCGGGCAGCCGTCGCCGCATCCGATCCAGGGCATCGGCGCCGGCTTCATCCCCACCAACCTGAAGACCGAACTGCTCGACGGCGTCATCACCGTCGACGCCGAGGAAGCGCGCGAGATGGCGCGCCGCTCGGCGCGGGAGGAAGGCGTTCTCGTGGGCATCTCGTCGGGAGCGACGCTCGCCGCGATCGCGAAGAAGCTGCCCGAACTGAAGAAGGGCACGCGCGTGCTCGGTTTCAACTACGACACCGGCGAGCGCTACCTGTCGATCGAAGGGTTCCTGCCCACCGAGTAGCGGTTCATGCAAGGCCGCGCGCGCTGAATCGCGCCGGTTACACACCGTTGCACGGCCGACATACGGTCGATACGGCGCGGCGCCACCATGGCTCCTCGAATCGAGGAGGGCCGCCATGGACAGCCAAGTCGAACTCCAGCCGCGCGCGAGCGAACTCCACACCGTGGCGCCTGCGGCGGCATTGCCCGAGCCGCGGCCCGACCCGCGGGTCGAGGAACTGCGCGGCGCGGCGATGCGCCGCCTGTTTCCGAAGCGCCAGGCCAGCCGGGCGAGCCGGGCGGTGAGCCGCGTCGCGCTGCAAGTCCACGCGTATCTCGCCGAAGCCACGACGATCAAGGACCTCGAGCGGCGCCTGCGCTTGTCCCCGCACTACCCGACGGAACTGATCGACGAGGTCCGCTTGCGGGACGGGCGCTCGGTCCTGGTGCGCCCGGTCATTCCGCCGGACGCTTCGATGCACCGCGCGTTCGTGCAGGCGATGTCGCCGACGACGCGCCGGAACCGGTTCCATGCCGGCGTCGCCGACCTGCCCGACGCCGTGCTGCGCTACCTGACCGAAGTCGACTTCGTCGATCACCTTGCGCTCGTGGGCGAGGTCGAAGAGGCGACCGGCGTGCGCCAGGTGGCCGAGGCGCGCTGGGTCCGGCGCGAGGAAGATCCGGACACCGCCGACTTCGCGATCGCGATCGCCGACGACTGCCAGCACAGCGGCCTCGGCAACACGCTGCTCGACGTGCTTCAGCGCAGCGCCGCCGCGCGGGGCATCGACCGCCTGTGCGGCTACGTCCTGCGCAACAACGTGCGCATGAGCGGCTGGCTCGAAGCGCGCGGCTGGCGCATGGGTCACGACCTGGACGATCCCGGCGTCGTCCGCGCGGAATTGCCCCTGGCGACGAGCGCAGCACGCGCCTGGCGCGAAGCGGCGTGAGCCGGCGCGCAAGAAAAATCGGGGTCAGACCCCGATTTCTCCCCGACATCTGTCGGGGGCGCCCGAAAAACGGGGTCTGACCCCGATTTATTTCACTTCGATTTACTTCAGCGGCGCGGCGCAGTGACCGGCGCCTTCCACCTTCTCCTGGCCGAACTGCCAGGGCGGCGGCTCGTCGAAGCGGTTGTGCGGCTGGGCGCGCACCCAGTCGACCGCGATGAAGCCGACGGCCGCGAGCCAGAACGCGACGGCGAAGGCGAGCGTGCGGCGCTTCATGCTTTCAACCCCAGTCGCTCGCGCACGCGCACGCCGAGCATCGAGCCCAGGAACGCCATCGCGAACCACACCCAGCCGTGAACGCTGCCGGTCGAGATGCCCGAGAAGTACGCGCCGACGTTGCAGCCGAACGCGAGCCGCGACGAGTAGCCGAGCAGCAGGCCGGCGACGACCGCTGCGATCCACTGTTTCGGAGTCGCGCGCGTCTTCGGGCAGGCGGTGCCGCGGACGTTCGCGGCGAGCAGCGCGCCGACCAGCAGCCCGAGATTGGTGATCGACGTGACGTCGGCCAGCAGCGACGAGTGGATGTGCGCCTGCTGCGCCTCGCGGCCCCAGAACGCATTGGCCGTCAGGTCGACGCCGAGCCAGGAAACGACCTTGGCGCCCCACAGCCCCAGCCCGTACACAACGCCCCACGGCTGGCCGGCGACGAGCAGGTTCAGCACCGCGAAGGCCGCCATCACGATCGCGCCGAGGTAGACCGCGCGGCCCTTCCAGCGCGTGTCGATGCGCGGGCCGCGCTTCTTCCAGAAGTAGAGCGCCAGCAGGCCGAACGCCGCGAGCTGCAGCAGCAGCGCAGGAGCCGCGCCGAGCTTCTCCGGCAGCGACACCGGCGGCAGGCTGCCCAGCGCCAGCCACGCGTCGAGGTGGGCCGCGCCGAGGAAGCTGCCGAAGACGAAGCCCGGCAGCACGGCGAGCGAAAACCCGTTGCCGAGCCCGGCCTTGTACAGCGTGCCCGAGCCGCAGCCGTCGGCGACCTGCATCGCCGCGCCGAACACGAAGGCGCCGATCAGCAGGCTCACCGACAGGGGCGCGATCGCGCCGGAGAGTTCCTCGTGCGACGCGATCAGCGGGATCGACACCGCCATCGCCAGCCCGATCGCCACGAACTGCGCGAAGAAGCCGGTCGGGTCGCGGTCGCGGATCCACGCGCGCCAGCCGGTGGTGAATCCGAACGAGACGCCGGCCAGCACCGCGCCGAGGCCGATCCCGATCACGAACAGGAAGCCCTGCCGCAGCCCGACGAGCCACGTGATGGCGGCCCAGGCCGCGACCGCGCCCGCCACCAGCGGCCAGTTCGCCAGGCGCGCGCCGTGCGCTGCCCGCGCGCCACCAACCGACGACGTGCCGTCGCCCGGAACCGAAGTCATCACCCCTGCCATGCCGCCTACGAAACGGGTCAGAGGTTACCCGTTGCCTCTCTCAGCTGCAGCCAGAACTGGGCGAGGCGGGTCGGCACGTTCGTCATCGGCAGCCCTGCCTGCGACCAGCCGACGGTCGATTCCGGATAGAGCTTCACGTCCTTCTGCCCCAGCACTTCGGACAGCACGAACCAGTTGGTCGCGGCCCAATGGCCGGTGTTGCAGAACGACACCGTCGGCTGGTCGGTCTGCACGCCGGATTCCTGCGCGATGCGCTTCACGTCGGTCGCCGGCAGCAGCGCGCCGCTGCCATTCGCGAACCACACCGCCTGGTCGACGTTCTTCGCGCCGACGAGCGTGCCGGGCGTTTTCGCCGCGGCGTGGCGCGTCTCGCCGAGAAAGTAGCTGGCGGGGCGCGCATCGAGCAGCCGCACGCTGTCCTTGCCGATCACGCCCGCGACTTCGTCCTGCGTGGCGACCAGCTTCGGGTCGATCTTCACGGTGAAGGTCGACGGTGCGATCGTGGGCACCTCGGTGACCAGCGGCAGGTTCGCCGCACGCCACGCCTTCACGCCGCCGTTCAGGATCGACAGGTTCTTCACACCGGCCGCCTTCAGCGTCCAGTACACGCGTGCCGCGGCGCCGAAGTCGGTCGAGTTGCTGCCTTCGTAGACCACCACCACCGGCGTGGCCGCATCGATGCCCAGCGATCGCACGAGGGAGGTCAGCGCCTCCTCGCTCGGCAGCTTGCCCGGGTTGTCCTTCGGTCCGCGCCACTTCGCGTACGGCGCGGCCAGCGAATTGGCGATGTGGGCGACTTCGTACGGCGTCTTG
Source organism: uncultured beta proteobacterium (assembly GCA_963841815.1). Classification (GTDB taxonomy): domain Bacteria; phylum Pseudomonadota; class Gammaproteobacteria; order Burkholderiales; family Burkholderiaceae_F; genus JAOUJD01. Next base: position 108,428 of record CAWJEE010000015.1, read on the forward strand.
CCCGCGTCGTTCCTGCCGTCGCGGATGTCGACGACGCGCAGTTGCGGCTCGGCGAGCCGCGCCGACAGTTCGGCCGGCGTGACCAGCGGCTGCGCGGCCGCGAGCAAGGGAGCGCCGAGCAGCAGCGCAAACAAGGCGAACAGGCGTGACATGGCGGACTCAGGGGAAATCGAGAGCGCATCTTGCCGAAGTCTCGAGGCGACCCTCGGACCGATCCGGCATATCCGTATGCGCCTGCGGCCGGCAGGGGAATCGTCCTGCGAGAGGCTGCAGCGGTCGATGCCGGCCGCGCCGAGCAGCGATGGCTTGCGGTCGCGCCGTCATGTGTCCGCGTTCGGATGAATGGCCGGAGCGGCACGCGAGCTGCAATCGGCGGGATGCGACGTCGCGTGCCGGCTTCTAGACTGCAAAGAAAGGGTCTTCACTGTGGCGATGCTTTCCCGTTCTCTCGTCCCCATGCCAATGCGTCGCGCGTTGCTTCGACTCCTGGCCTTCAGTGGCCTGGCGACGCTCGTCGATCGCGCGCGCGCGCGTGGGTCGGACTATGCAGCGGCGCGCGAGCGCATGCTGCGCGAGATCGAGTCGGACTTCCGCGCGACCGCGTCCGACACCGGCGTGTCCGCGCCGAGCCCCGCGCTGCGGCGCGCGCTGGCCGCGGTTCCGCGCGAGCGCTTCGTGCCGCCCGCCCTCGCCGCAGACGCCTACGAGAACCACCCGCTGCCGATCGGCGACGGGCAGACGATCTCGCAGCCGTTCATCGTCGCGCTGATGACAGAGTTGCTGCAGTTGCCTGCGGGCGCGCGCGTGCTCGAGGTCGGCACCGGGTCGGGCTACCAGGCCGCCGTCCTCGCCGAGCTCGGCGCGCGCGTGTACTCGATCGAGATCGTCGCGCCGCTGGCCGAGCGCGCGCGCGTGGCGCTCGACGCCGCCGGCTACGCGTCGGTCGTCACGCGCATCGGCGACGGCTACCAGGGCTGGCCGGACGCCGCGCCGTTCGACGGCATCATCGTGACCGCTGCGCCCGACCACGTGCCGCCCGCGCTGGTGGAGCAGCTGAAGCCAGGCGGCCGCCTGGTGATTCCGGTCGGTCCGAACTGGCTTTCGCAGGAGTTGCGCGTGATCCGCAAGGAGCCCGACGGGCGCACGGTCACGCAGCGGAGTCTGCCGGTGCGGTTCGTGCCGCTGACGCGTGCGCGCTGAAGTCGCCGGTTGCCTGAGCGACGTTCGCGGCGTCGCGAACGTCTACGCGTTTGGTGTGTTTGGTCTCTCGTGTTCCAGGGGGACGCCACTCGGCTGGCGGCGCGCGGCACAGGCACCGTAGTGGGGTGGCGAGCAGCGGAGCGAAGTCGGCGCAGAGCGCCGACCACCCTGCCCGGTGCCTGCGCTGCGCGCCGCCAGCTGAGTGGCTGGAGCTGGCTCGGACAGGGCGAGCGAGTGATCCAGACCGTTCGGGCGACTCGCACTGACGCGACGGTCTAGACTTCGCCCCCTCGTCCCGCCTCTCGCATCATTCCCCTGGAAAGCACATGAACTACCGCCGCCTCGGCCGCTCCGGCCTCAAGGTTTCCGAACTGTCCTTTGGCTCCTGGGTCACCTACGGCAACCAGGTCGACACGCGCGCCGCGCGGGAACTGATGGCCGCGGCGTTCGACGCCGGGGTGAACTTCTTCGACAACGCCGAGATCTACGCGCGCGGCCAGAGCGAGGAGATCATGGGCGCGGTGCTGAAGGAACTCGGCTGGCCGCGCATCAAGTACGTCGTTTCGACCAAGTTCTACTGGGGCCTCGCGCAGGGCAAGGGCGCGTTCCCCAACGAGCGCAACACGCTGAACCGCAAGTACCTGCAGCAGGCGATCGACGGTTCGCTCAAGCGCCTGCAGCTCGACTACGTGGACCTCGTGTTCTGCCACCGGCCCGACCCCGAGACGCCGATCGAGGAAACCGTGTGGGCGATGCACGACATGATCGAGCGCGGCCGCGCGCTCTACTGGGGCACGAGCGAGTGGAGCGCCGACGAGATCCGCGCCGCGTGGGACATTGCCGACCGGCGCAACCTGCACAAGCCGGTGATGGAGCAGCCGCAGTACAACCTGCTGCATCGCAAGCGCGTCGAGAAGGAGTACGCGCGGCTGGTCGAGGACATCGGGCTCGGGCTGACGACGTGGAGCCCGCTCGCTTCGGGCCTGCTGTCCGGCAAGTACCGCAACGGGGTGCCGGCCGGCTCGCGCGGCGCGCTCGAGACGTATGCGTTCCTGCGCGACAGCCTGACCGACCCGGACAAGAATCGCCTCGTCGGCCAGCTCGACGGCGTGGCGAAGGACGTCGGCTGCACGCTCGCGCAACTCGCGCTCGCGTGGTGCCTGCTGAACCGCAACGTGAGCACCGTGATCACCGGCGCGACGCGCGTCGAGCAGATCGCCGAGAACATGAAGGCGCTCGACGTCGCGGCGAAGCTGACGCCCGAGGTGGTGGCCGCGATCGACGCCATCGTCGGGCCGCACGCGGCCTGACGAGGCCGGCGGCGTCGCCTCGCCTAGCGCGATGCCGCCGGCGCGAGCGCTCCGGGCGCGGGCACCTGCGCGCGTCCGGTCGCGCGGATCGGCAGGTGCGCCGCTGCTGCGGCGAACGCGAGCGCGGCGTCGATCCACCACACGATTGCGTATCCGCCCGTCAGTTCGACCTCGACCCCACCCAGCCACGCGCCGAGGAAGCTGCCGACCTGGTGCACCAGCGTCGTGACGCCGAACAGCGTTGCCACGTTGCGCGCGCCGAACAGCTGCGCGATCAGGCCGGTCGTCGGCGGCAGCGTGGCCATGTAGGTGAGTCCCATCCACAGGGCGAAGCCGAACAGCACGAGTTCGCTCTTCGGCAACACGATGAAGGCGACCACGCCGAGCGCGCGCAGCGCGTACACCGTCGCGAGCAGCGACTTCATCGGCATGCGCTGCATCAGGTACCCGGCGCCGAGGCTGCTGACGATGTTGCAGCCGCCGACGACCGCAAGCCACGCGCCCGACAGGCCGGCGGGCAGCCCGCACAGGTCGATCACGCCCGGCATGTGCGTCGTCAGGAAGGAGACGTGGAAGCCGCACACGAAGAAGCCTGCGGTGACGAGCCAGTAGTTGCGGCTCGCCAGGGCCGACCGCAGCGTGACCACGGGGCCGACGTCTGTGTGCGCGCATCGCCGACGCTGCCCGGGCTCGCGCGGAACGTGCGCGCGAGCGGCACGACGAGCAGCGCGCTCGCGGCGAGGCCGAACACCGCGGCCTGCCACCCGACGGCGGCGATCGCCGCCGCGAGCAGCGGGGCGGTGGCCAGCTGCCCGACCGAGCCGCCGGCGCTGACGGCGCCCAGCGCGAAGCCGCGGCCCTCCGGCGGCACGCGCTGCGCGACGATCCCCAGCAGCAACGGCGCGCTGCCCGCGGCGGCGCCCGCGGCACCGGCGGCGGCCATCAGGACGACGAGTTCGGCGCCGCTTCCCGCGAGGGGAACCAGCGCGGTCAGGGCGGCGACGAGGAGGCCGCCGGCCACCAGCAGCCGCGGCGCGCCGAGGTGTCGCACCAGCGCCCCGCACACGGGCTGCGCGAAGCCCCACGTAAGCGCGCTCGTCGCGACGGCCAGGCTGACGGCCGCCGGGCCGAAGCCGCTGGCGCTGTTGATCGGGCCGATGAACAGGCCCCACGACGAGCGCGATCCCGCGGCAACGGCGAGCACGAGCGAAGCGGCCAGGATGACCGCGGCCGGCGAGGCCGGCGGCGCGCTGCGATCGAACAACACGGCAACCTCCACATCCAGTCCTGGTGTCGCGCGAGGCGACGGATGAGAGGGATGCTAGGAAGCGGAGGTATCGGCGCCGTGTCGCACCGTCGCAGCTTTGTTGTGTGTTTGTATCCGCGCCGCGGCGCGGCTTGGCCGCCGTCCGGAAAATCGGGGTCAGACCCCGTTTTTCGCGCACCCCCGACAGATGTCGGGGAGCAATCGGGGTCAGACCCCGATTTGGTCAGCGCTTGCGCGCGAGCGTGAGGCCGTCGCCGATCGGCAGCAGCGCGAGGTCGATGCGGGCGTCGTCGTGCAGCGCGCGGTTGAGTGCCTGCAGCGCCAGCGTGTCGGCGTCGCCGGGCTCGGCCGGCTTCGCCACGCGCCCGCTCCACAGCACGTTGTCGATCGCGATCAGCCCGCCGGGGCGCAGCAGTTGGAGGCAGCGCTCGTAGTAGTGCGCGTAGTTCGACTTGTCGGCGTCGATGAACGCGAAGTCGTAGCGCCCGGCCTCGCCGGCGGCGAGCCGCGCGTCGAGCGTGGCCAGCGCAGGCCCGAGCACCAGTTCGATCTTGTGGGCGACGTTCGCGCGCTCCCAGTACGGCCGGCCGACGCGCGTGTACTCGTCGCTGATGTCGCACGCCAGGATGCGGCCGTCGTCGGGCAGCGCGAGCGCCACGGCCAGCGCGCTGTAGCCCGTGAACACGCCGATCTCGATCGTGCGGCGCGCCGCGATCGTCTGCACCAGCAGTCGCATCAGTTGCCCCTGCTCGGGGCTGATCTGCATGCCGGCGCGCGGATGCGTTCGCGTCGCCTCGCGCAGCGCAGTGAGTTCGGGGTGCTCGCGCACTCCGTGCTCGATCACGTAGTCGTGCAGCGCCTCGTCGACCGTCAACGTGCGCCGCGACACCGGTCAGTCTTCCTTGCGCAGTGCGTACTGCGAGGGCGTGGCGCCGCCGCGCGCGAGGAACTCGCGCAGCATCTGGACGGAGTGGCGATCGAGCGCGTTGCTGCCGTGGTGCGGCCGGTGCAGGATGCCTTCGGCGTGGCCGAGCTTCGCGCGGATCCGCGCGCCGGACAGCGACTCGACCTCGGCGCCCAGGTGCTTCAGCAGCGATTCGATCTCGCGCCAGTGGATGTTGGTGGAAATCGGGTCGTGGAAGATTTCCGTCAGCAGCTTCGCGTGCTTCTGGCTCATTGGAAGGGCCGTGCAGGGGTTGATTGCGGGCCGAGCATACCGCCGCGCGCGGGCATCGATGGCTGGCCAGCGTACCGTCCGGGGAGGAAGCGCCCGCGGCCCGCCCTGCGGCGGACGGCCGCGGGCATCACGCGATCAACGCGGCTGGTAGGGCGGCGGCGCGTTGCGCGGCGGCATTGCAGCGTCGGGCGGCGGCGGCGCGTTGGGGGGAGGTATTGCCGCGTTCGGAGGCGGCGGCGTGTTCGGAGGCGGGATCGCGGCGTTCGGCGGCGGCGCGCCCGGAGTGGGATTCGCGAAGCCCGGCGGCGGCGGAGTGTTCGGCGGCGGAAACGCCGCGTTCGGCGGCGGCGCCGCGATACGGCGCGGGCGCGCTGGACGGCGGAACGCCGACGCTCGCCTGGCGCATCGACCGCGCCGCGCTTGCGGGCACCGGCACGCGGTGGCCGCGCGCGAACATGCACTGGTAGTACGCGTTGTCGTAACGCTGCTGCGAGCTGAAGCCGGCGGCCTGCGAGTTGCCGGCGCCGGCCGCGGCGCCGGTGAACAGGCCCATGCCGGCGCCGACCGCGGCTCCTTCGCCGCCGCCGAGCAGCCCGCCAATTGCGGCGCCGACCGCAGTGCCGACCACGGCGCTGCCGACCGCGGCGTTGTTCGCGTTCTGCTGTGGGGTCATGCCGCCGATCGCCTGCGTGCTGAACTGGCGGCATGCCGCGTCGTCGACCTGGAACTGGTCGAAGGTCGCGCGGCTGCCCGGCAGCGCGGCGTAGGTCGGCCCCTCGGGGATCGTCACGCAGCCAGCGAGGCAGAGCACGCCTACGAGTGCCGCGACCAGCGATCCGCGCTTCAGCGACGTGGTCATTGCTGGCCTTGCGGGACTTGCGGTTCCACGCGCCGCCACCCCTCGGAGCAGGTGCTCACATACGGGTAATAGCCCTGGGCGCTTTGACACCAGTACCACCACTGGCCCTGGCTGGCCGGGGCCGCCGGGGCATCGCGCTCGACGAAGACGCGAGGTTCGGATTGAACCACCGCGACGCCGGGAGCCCACACACCCGGACCCCAGACGCCGGTACTCCAGACACCGGGACCCCACACCCCCGGACCCCAGACGCCTGGACCCCAGACACTCGGGCCCCACCAGCCGGGACCCCAGACTCCGGGACCCCACCAGCCGGGACCAGCCCAGACGCCCCCGCGCCAGACGCCCGGACCCCAGACGCCCCCACGCCAAGCCCCGCCGCCCGACCAACCCGGACCCCAGACGCCGACCGACACGTTCGGACCGCGGCCGTGACCGCCGCCGTGACCGCCTCGGCCACCGGCCAGTGCGGACTCGCCGACGGCGCCAAGCGCAAGGATGCAAAGAACCCCCGCGAGAAATGCCCTGGATGCTTTCATCGTCGTTCTCTCCGAGGAAACGCGATCCTCTATCACGCTGAACGCTTTCATCCTAGTTGGGGCTGACCGGAAATGCCGTTTCAATGTGTAACCCGATGGGCGGCCACGGCGTCCGGTCGAACCGCCCCCAAGTGGGCGCGTTGAGCGCGCGCAAGACCATCCTTGCGGCGCGGGCTAAGTTGCATGGGGATAGGTCACCGGGAGGAGCCATGCGCAGGACCGTTCATCCACATCCGATGCTCCACGCCGCGGCCGCCGCTTGCGCCGCTGCAGCGATCTGCCTGCCGTCCATTGCCGCCGCCGCCGACATTGCGTGGACGTCGACCCGCATCTCGGCGACGCTGGCCACCGGCAAGCGAACCAGCGAGAGCCAGGCGGCGTTCACCAACGGCGACAAAGCCGATGTCTCGGGCGCCTGCGACGTAGGCCCGCTCGACGACAAGGGGTGGGCCACCTCGACCTGCGAGGCCGAGTTCCGCTTCGCCGACGGCTCACGCATCCTCATGAGCTACAACGTCCGCCACGACGAGAAGACGCTGGCGGCGAATGCCAGCGGCACGTTCAAGGGTGGCAAGGGTCGCTTCGAGGGCATGACGGGCACCGTGTCGGGGGTCGGACTCACCGGCAAGATGCAGTGGACCGGGACGTACGCCTTGCCTTCGAAGAAGTAGCTCCCTCGTCGCGGCGATGAGGCCGCGCTCGAATGGCCGCGTGCCGCGCGCCGGAGCGTCCGGCTGGCCCGGGTGCGGGAAGCGCCGCTCGACTACGATTCCGGGCACGCCGCGCTTGGCGGCGCTTGTCTCCGGAGCCGGTCGTGCCATCGTTCTCGTCCGCCTTGGAATCCAGCTGCTCCCGTTGCGGCGCCCCCTTTCACTGCGGTCGCGACGACCGCGCCGGCTGCTGGTGCGCCCGCCTGCCCACGCTGCCACCCGAGAGCTACGACGCCGCGGCCGGCTGCCTGTGCGAGACCTGCCTTCGCTCGCTACTCGATGCCACGGCCGCGCAGCCGCGGCCAGCATGAGCGCATGCCAGCCTTGACCTCCCTCGACCAGCTCGCCGCGCGCGCCGGCACCGAAGTCGCCGTCAGCGACTGGATCGCCGTCTCGCAGCCGATGATCGACGAGTTCGCCGACGCGATCGAGGACCGCCAGTGGATCCACGTCGACCCCGAGCGCGCCGCGCGCGAGTCGCCGTTCCGCGACGCGTCCGGCCAGCGGCGCACGGTGGCCCACGGCTTCCTGACGCTGTCGCTGCTGACGCGGCTGCTCGAGAACGCGATCGAGGTCACCGACCGGCAGACCGGCATCAACGTGGGGTTCAACAAAGTGCGCTTCACCGGGCCCGTGACCTCCGGCAGCCGCGTGCGCGGCCGCTTCACGCTGCTCGAGGTCAAGCCGGTGCCGGGCGGTGCGCAACTCACGTGGAACGCCACCGTCGAGAGCGAGGACACCGGCCGGCCGGTGCTCGTCGCCGAGTGGCTGACGCGGATCCTGACCGGCTGACGGCGCGCTACAACTGGCGCGGCGCGCTGAACGTGCCTGGCGATGACGTCGACTGGAACATCACGAAGGCACGGTTGCCTTCGCCGAGCAGGATCAGGTCGGTCAACGTGTCGCCGTTGACGTCGATCGCGTTGATGCGCGACATCGGCACCGGCATGTCGATCGCGGCGGTCTGCGCGTAGCGGCCGGCGACGGTCGGCGCCAGCAGGTTCGTGCGCGAGCGCCGCGTCGAGCCGACCAGGTAGGAGCCGGTCGTCGCCACGTCGGGCCGGCCGTCGCCGAAGATGTCGGCGATCACGAAGCTGTCGAGCCCGTTCAGGTTCGCGAGGCTGGTGTCGACGACCTCCAGTTGTCCGAGCACGAACTGCAGGACCACCGAGATCTTCGGCTGGAACGCGCTCGACGCGGCCGAGAAGCACACGACGATGTCCTGCAGCGCGTTGCCGTCGACGTCGGCCACCGCGATCGCCTGCGCGTTCACGCCGACGTGCGAGGCCATCACGCGCCCGGGCGTCAGGTAGAACGCCGACGAGCCGGCGGCATCGAACAGCGTGGAGTACGCGACGACCAGTTGCCCCGGCGAATTCGCGGTCGCGCTGGTGTCGAGGATCGAGTAGGCGACCAGGTCCAGGCGCCCGGAACCGCCGACGTCGCCCGCGACGACGCTCTGGACGCGGCCGGCCAGGTTCAGCAGGGACGGCGCCTCGAATGTCGCACGCGAAGCGAGGCGCTGCAGGTACTGCGCCGCGCCGTCGCCGCCGCCCGGCACGCCCGCCGTCACGATGTCCGGCGCGACGTCGAGGTTGGCGTCGGTGACGACGAAGTCGCTGGCCGACAGGCCGCTCGCGACGACGCGCGGCGCGAGAAAACTGCCGCGGCTGTTCGTGTCCTGCAGCAGCAGGTACAGCACGTCGTCGTTGGCGCCCGAGCCGCCGATCACGTCGAGCACCAGCAGGTCGGGCGCGCCGTCGCCGTTGACGTCCCTGATCTTCAGCCGCCACGGGAAGCTGCCGACCCGGATCGTCGAAGCGACGAACGTGCCTGGCGTGGTCTGCCGGTAGATCTTCAGCGTGCCGTCGGACACGCCGAAGCTCTGCTGCAGCGTGGCGATGGTGACGACGTCGGTCCGGCCGTCGCCATCGAGGTCCGCGCCGGCGATGTCGGTCTGGGTCCACGCGGAGGAAGTCGTGCCTCCGCCGGACGTCTCTTCCGGCGCGCCGCACCCGGCGAGCGCCGCTGCAATGGCCACGCAGGCCAGCCATCCACCACGCATGTCACCACCCTTTCCCAGGCAGGTGGTGACGTTCTAGCACCTTCCGTCGGGGACGAGGGGCCCGCCTGAGAGCCCCTTGCCCAAGGTCAGCAACGGCCCTCAGTGGGCCGGCGCGGGCGCCTGCACTTCGCTGCGGGCCGGCTGCTTCCGCACTTCGACGTGCGGCGTGGCGCCGACGGCTTCATAGGTGAACGCCGAGGTGGCGGCGCCTGCGGGCCGGGTGGAAGCAGCCCTGGTCGCCGCGGCCGGCTTCGGCGCTTCGGCGGCTTTCGGCGCGGCGCTGGCGCGGCCGATCGTCACGACGGGCGTGGCACCCACGGCTTCGTATGTGAACGGGCCGGTGGCAGCTTCCATCCGGGGGCCGGCGTTCACCGACAGCGCGGTGGCGGCAAGGACGGCGGCAAGGGCGAGTTGGTTCGTGCGCATATCGACTCCTCTGGTGTGGCACTCCGGCCGTTGTGACCGGCGACTTGACGAGGCGTATCGTGCGCGGCATCGGGAAGAAAGATAAGACGCATCCAATCAGGAAATATGTCGATTCGTTCAAAAGCGGCAACCAGGCCGGTGGACGCGGGCTTCGACCTGCTCACCGACGTGATGGAGCAGGTGCGGCTGGAGGCGCCGGTGTTCTTCACGGCGGACCTCGCAGCGCCCTTCGGCATCTCGGTCGTGCGCGAGGGCCGCGCGCCCTTCTACGCGATGCGCTCGGGCGAGAGCCTCCTCAAGGTCGGCGACCGCGCCGAACGGAAGGTGCGCGCGGGCGACTTCATCCTGCTGCCCGGCGGCGCCCCGCACGTCGTGCGCTCGGGCCCGAAGGCGAAGGTCGTGCCCTTCGACCAGTGGCTGGCGACGCACCCGATGGACCATCGCGGGTTCGTGCGCCACACGGGCAGCGGTCCGGCCGCGCGCGTCACCGGTGGCTTCTTCGCCACGCAGTCGGTCCGCGCCAACCCGCTGTTCGCGGCGCTGCCGCCGGTGATCCACCTGCGCGGCAGCGATCCGCACGTGCAGCGCTGGCTGCAGCCGACGCTCGCCTTCATCGACGCCGAGATCGCGTCGGACCAGCAGGGCGCGCGCACGGTGCTGCGGCGGATGGCCGACGTGCTGTTCATCCAGGCGGTGCGCGCGCACGTCGCGGGCCAGGACCGGCGCACGCGCGGCTGGCTGCGCGGCCTGACCGACAAGCGGATCGCACGCGCGCTGGCGGCGATCCACGAGCACTTCGCCGAGCCGTGGACGCTCGACACGCTGGCGCACGAGGCGGGGATGTCGCGCACCGCGTTCGCGGTGACCTTCAGGCAACTCGTCGGCGAGTCGCCGATGGCGTACCTGCAGCGCTGGCGCGTGCTGCGCGCGGCGAACGCGCTGCGCACCGAAGGGCTGAGCCTGACGCGCGCGGCCGAGGCGGTCGGCTACCAGTCGGACGTGGTGTTCGCGAAGGCGTTCAAGCGCGTGACCGGGGAGTCGCCGGGCCGCTACCGGCGCGGCGAGACGCCGTCGCTCAGCGCGCGGGTGCCGCGGACTGCTGCTTGAGTTCGCCGAGCAGCGCGTCCTTGTCGGCCCAGAGTTCGTTGACCCACGCCTGCATCTGCCCGCGGAACGCCTTGTCGGCCAGGTAGTCGCCCACCATCAGCTCCGGCGGGATCTCGCGCTGCCGAACGCGCACGGTCACCGCGCGCACCTTCCCGCTCAGGATGTCCCAGAAGGTCGGCGGCCCCTCCGGGTAGACGATCGTCACGTCGAGCATCCGGTGGAACTGGCCGCCGAGCGTGGTCAGCGCGGTCGCGATGCCGCCCACCTTCGGCTTCAGCAGGTGCCGGTACGGCGAATGCTGCCGGTCGTGCTTTTCCTGCGTGAAGCGCGTGCCCTCGAGGAAGTTGATCACCGAGGTCGGCACCACGCGGAACTTCTCGCACGCCTTGCGCGCGCGTTCGAGGTCCTTCGGGCCGGAGTTGCCGCCCTTGCGCTGCATGAACGGGAAGTCGAGCGCCCACCACGCCAGCCCGATCACCGGCACGTAGATCAGCTGGCGCTTCAGGAAGAACTTCAGCATCGGAATGCGCCGGTTGAACACCTTCTGCAGCACCAGGATGTCGACCCAGCTCTGGTGGTTGCTGGCCACGAGGTACCAGCCCTTCGGGTCGAGGCCCTCGTCGCCCTGCACGTCCCAGCGGACGTCGCCGACCACGCCGATCCACCAGTTGTTGATCGCGATCCACTCGGTGGCGATCGCGTTCAGCGCGCGGTCGGTCACGTGGCGCACGGCCGTGAACGGCAGCAGCAGCTTGGCGAGCGCGAACGGGACCATCGCGCTGACGAGGATCAGTACGTTGAGCGCGAGCGTGACCGACGCGAACGCGCCCTTGGCGGTGGAAACGAGCGACATGGCGCGAAGCTTACGGAAAGCGCGCCGGGCAGTCCTCCCCCGGCGTTTGACGCACGGCAATCCCGCGCGGCGAGGGCGGCGTCGCCCGCGGCACGCGCGCGCATCGAACTTGTCCACACAAACGCCCGCGCTCGTCCTACACTCGCGCCCGCAACGGCGGTGCGCGCGGAGACGCACCGGGTACACAACAAGAACAGACCGCGAAGCGCAGCGCTCTTCACGGCCAAAGGTGGGCATTGAGTCACGGGCAGTTCGATCTTGTCGATTCACCCGTCGCTGCCGCGGAGCTCGTCTCCACGCGGTACAGGCACACCGCCCTCTTCGGAAAGCGCGTCCGCTGGCTTCCCCCGCATCGGCTGATCCCGTCGTTCGCGAGCGCGGACGGACAGTGCGCGATCTACCGCCGCCGTTCGCAGATCCAGCTCTCCGAGTCGACGGACACGTCCCCGCTCACGCACCCCGCGCACTTCTCCATCGCCACCACCGGCATGCGGGCGCGGATCGACGAATTCGGCTTCGTGCGCCTCGACCGCCCGGCCCGCGTTGAGCCGCGCGGTCCGATGACCGACCTCGACCAGTTGCACGGCGTTGAGCGCGACGTCGCCGAGGCGGTCTGCCGGCAGATGAACCAGCACGTCGACGCGATCGGCGAGGCGTATCGCTACACCCCGCCGCCGACGGCCCAGCTGGTGCCGCTGTCGGCGCGTCCGTACTCGGAGTTGCCGCCGCCGCCGCCGAAGAAGCGGCCAGGCTCGCATCGCACGCTGGACGAGATCAACGCCTACCTCGACGCGCGCGCCGCCTGGCTCAAGCGCCGCTTCGCGTGGGAGAACGGCCAGCGCGCCATCCGGGAACTGAGCGAGCGCGCGGCCGCGGGCCAGCCGGCGGCGATGAGCGCGCACCTGGTCAGCTGCCTGCAGGACGTCCTGTGGCCGGCGCCGATCTTCATGAACTACGGCTTCATCGGCAGCGAGGAAGTCCGCTTCGACGTGCGCATCCCGGTCGCCGGGGAACTGCCCGATCGCGAAGCGACCGTCGGCTACGGCCACCGCATCGCCGTCAAGCCGATGACGCCGGTGCGGCAGGCCATGCTGCACAACCGCCACGCGTTCGGCCTCGTCGTGCGGCTGCTCGGCGAAGCGTTCGCGGCGCTGCCGACGATCAAGCGCGTGGTCGTCAGCGGCTACCAGATGCCGACGCTCGGGCTGCCGAGCTACATGATCTCGGTGATGGCCGAGCGGCGCGTCTGGACGATTCTGCACGCCGAGAAGTGGATCGTCGAAGGCCCGCCGGAGCGCGTGATGCGGCCGCTCGGCGGACGCTACAAGCTCACCGGCCTCGGCGCGTTCACGCCGATCGATCCGTTCGGCTGAGGTTCGTCGCGCCGGCGCCGCTCCAGGGCGCCAGGCCCGCACCACGGGCAATCGCTGCGCCGGACGTCGCACGTCGAACAAGGGGGGCGGTTCGCGCTGCGACGCCGGCTCGAGGCAGCGATTCCCGGGGGAACGGGAACTGGAATACTCCGCCTTTCGACGGGAGCTTCCAATGACGCGGTTGTGGTTCGCAGTTGTGATTACAACCGTCGCGGCCCTCGCGGCGGCGCAGACGCCGCACACGCACGACCACGGCTTCGGCGGGGCGGAGCACTGGGCCAAGGTGTTCGACGACCCGGCGCGCGACGCCTGGCAGAAGCCGCACGAGGTGATCCAGGCGCTGAAGCTCGTGCCCGACGCCGTCGTGGCGGACATCGGCGCCGGCACTGGCTACTTCGCGGTCCGCCTCGCGCACATGACGCCGCAAGGCCGCGTCTACGCCGTCGACACCGAGCCCGACATGGTCAAGTACCTCGGCGAGCGCGCGCAGAAGTCCGGCGTGAAGAACCTGGTGCCGGTGCAGGGCGCGCCCGCCGACCCGAAGCTGCCCGAGAAGGTCGACCTCGTGCTGATGGTCGACGTCTACCACCACATCGACCAGCGCGCCGCGTACTTCCGGAAGCTCGCCGGCTCGCTGAAGCCGGGCGGCGCGATCGCGATCGTCGACTTCACCAAGGAGTCGCCGGTCGGTCCGCCGCCGGCATCGCGCATTGCCGCGAGCGAAGTGAAGGCCGAGATGAAGACCGCCGGCTACGAACTCGCGGCCGAGCACGCGTTCCTGCCGAACCAGTACTTCCTGGTGTTCAGGCCGCGCTGAACAGCCCCGTTGCCCGGGCGCAATGCGATGAAGCACGTCGCGGGCGCGCGTTATGACCCGTTGACGGTCATCAACGGGCAGGACGCTCATACTCCTAGCGTGAAGTGAACGCAGTTCAACGGCAGGAGAGGTCATGACACGGCCAGACAGCACCAGGCAGGCGGCGCCCTCGCGCGAAGAGCCGCGCGCGCCCGGCGACGACGAGAGCTCACGCGTGGTCGCCCGGCCGGACGGGTTCTACTGGGTCGCCGACGACGGCCACCAGGAATTCGGCCCGTTCCCCACCGCGATGGACGCGCTGCTCGCGTTGCGCTCGGGGATCGACACCGGACTCGAGCCCGACGAGACCCTGGAGGAAGCGGAGGAAGAGATCGGCTTCGTCGACCCGAAGGCCGACGACCGCGTGCCCGGGGAGTAGGCGGAGCACGTTCCGATGCTGCTGTTCGCCCTCGACGCGACCCGCGATTTCGGCGCGCGCGTCGCCAGCGCGCTCGACGAGCCGCTGGCGCGGCACGAGGAGCGCACGTTCGAGGACGCGGAACACAAGATCCGCCCCTTGGTCGATCCCATCGGTCAGGACTGCGTGGTCGTGCAGAGCCTGCACGGCGAGCCGGGCGTCAGCGGCGACGACAAGCTGGTCCGCCTGCTGATGTTCGTCGCGGCGCTGCGCGACCACGGCGCGCGCCGCGTCGTCGCGGTCGTTCCCTACCTCGCCTACGCGCGCAAGGACCGACGGACGCAACCGTTCGACCCGGTGTCGATCCGCGTGGTGGCGCAATTGTTCGAGGCTGTCCGATGCGACGCGCTGATCACGCTCGAAGCGCACAACGTCGCCGCCTTCGACAACGCCTTCCGCCTGCGCGCCGTCACGCTGTCGCCGAACGCGCTGTTCAGCGCCGCGGCGCTGAAGCTCGTCGGTGACGAGCCGATCGCGGTCGCCTCGCCCGACGTCGGCGGCGTCAAGCGCGCACAGCTGTGGCGCGAGGCGCTCGAGAACACGCTCCAGCGGCCGGTGGCGCAGGCCTTCGTCGACAAGCGGCGCGCCCTGGGCGTGGTCAGCGGCGGCGAGATCGTCACCGGCGACATCGCCGGCGCGACCGTGCTGATCGTCGATGACCTGATCGCGACCTTCGGCACGATCGAGCGCGCCGCCGGCGCGCTGCTCAAGGCCGGCGCGCGCCGCGTGCTCGCGTTCGCGGCGCACGGGCTGTTCGTCAGCCCCGCCGCCGACGTGCTCGAGCGTACCGCGGTCGAGCGCGTCTTCGTGACCGACACCGTGCCCCCATTTCGCCTCGACGATCGGCCCGCGCGCGGGCGCGTCGACGTCTTGCCGTGCGCGGTGCTGTTCGCCGACGCGATCCGGCACGAACTGGCGGGCTAGCCCAGCGCGCGCAGCGCCGTCCGCGCCTCGGCGAGGTAGCGCGCGGCCTGTGGCAGCCAGTGCTCCGGCCGCCGCGGGTGCGGATCGAGCAGATGCGCTGCCGTCAGTCGGGCGCGCAGCAGCGCGCGGTGGACGGTGTACAGCGCGAGCACGGCAGGCGGCGGCGCATCGTCGAGCGCCTGCGCGACGTGCGCCAGCAGCCGCGGCTCGATCCACGGCGCGCCCAGCAGCCGGCACTCGAGGCCGAGGAACGCGAGTTCGTCGAACGGATCGACCTCGCGCAGGCGCGCGTTGAACTCGAGGCAGTCGATGACCACCGGGATCCCGTCGAGGGCGATGTGCTCCGGTCGCAGGTCGCCGTGGCCTTCGCGCACGTGGCCGCCCTCGGCGCGGCATCGCAGCGCGGCCGCGTGCCGCCCGCGGGCCGCGTCGACCGCATCGAGCAGCGGCGCGGCTTCGAGGGACGCAAAGCGCGGCAGCGTCAGCATCGAGCGGTTGGCCGCCTGCAGCGCCTCGAACCGTCCACGGTAGTCATCGCCCGAGATCGGCACGCGGCGCGCTTCGCGGAAGAAGCGCGCCAGCCGGTCACCGAGGCGGTCGATGTCGGCCGGGCTCAGCGTGCCTGCGCGAATCGCGACGTCCAGCATGCGCGCGGCCGGGAGCCGGCGCATCGCGACCAGCCAGTCGACCGTCTCCGCGCCCGCCTGCGGGCCGATCGCCAGTGTCCCGCCGGCGCGCGCCACCAGTGGCAGGACGCCGTCGTAGACGTCCGGCGCCAGCCGCCGGTTCAGCCGGACCTCCTCGCCGCAGTTGAGCGCGCGCAGTGCCACGGTGGAGAAGTCGAGGAAATCGGTTCGGACCGGCTTCTTCAGCTTCAGGACGCGGTCGCCGGCAGCGAACAGCCACGACATGTGGGTTTCGACCACGTCCGGTCGCACTCCTTCGTGGGCGGCGGGCGACGCCAGGAAGCGGACCTTGTCCTCGGTCGAGACCGTGCGCGGAAAGGGGAAGCCGGGCTGCATGGGGAGAATGCCTTGCTCGCCGGCGCGCCGTTGACCGCCGTCAAGGGCCAACCGGCCGCGCCACCGATGCTGGATTTGTACACGTGTGTGTCGTGCGGCGCTTGCGCCTACGGCAAGGAGACCCCATGACAACCTTCGACGTCACGCTTGGCGGGCTTCGCCTGCCGGGCAGCCTGCAATTGCCGTTGGGCCCGGCGCGCGGCCTGGTCGTGTTCGCCCATGGCAGCGGCAGCAGCCGGCACAGCCCCCGCAACCGCTACGTCGCCGACGAACTGTGCAAGCGGGGCTGCGCGACGCTGCTGTTCGATCTCCTGACCGACGGGGAGGCGCTCGACCGCCGCAACGTCTTCGACATCCCGCTGCTGGCGGGGCGCCTGCGCGAGGCGATCACGTGGCAGGCGGGCGTGCGCGAGATCGCGGGCCTGCCCACGGGCCTCTTCGGCGCCAGCACCGGCGCGGCGGCCGCGCTGGTCGCAGCGGCGGCGGCGCCCGACAGCGTGGCCGCGGTGGTCTCGCGCGGCGGCCGGCCGGATCTCGCGGACGCAGCGCTGCCGAAAGTGCGCGCGCCGACGCTGCTGATCGTCGGCGGGGCCGACCGAGGAGGTGCTCGAACTGAACCGCTGGGCCGCGGCGCAGATGACCTGCGAGAACGCGTTGCGCGTCGTGCCAGGCGCGACGCACCTGTTCGAGGAACGCGGCGCGCTCGCCGCGGTCGCGACGCTCGCCGGCGACTGGTTCGTGCAGCACATGAAGGCGGAAGCCCATGCCTGAAGAATTCCGCTCGCCGTTCGAGAACCGCACGGTCGCCGGTCGCGCGCTCGGCGCAGCGGCTGGCGCGGATGAAGCTGGCCGATCCGGTCGTGCTCGCGCTGCCGCGTGGCGGCGTGCCGGTCGGGCTGGAGGTGGCGCGCGCGCTGCACGCGCCGCTCGACCTGCTGCTGGTGCGCAAGATCGGCGTGCCGTGGCAGCCCGAACTCGCGGTCGGCGCCGTGATGGACGGCGGCGCGCCGGTGATCGTGGTCGAGCCGCGCGTGATGGCCGAGACCGGCATCGACCGGCAGTACATCGAGGAATGCGCGCAGCAGGAGCTGAAGGAAATCGAGCGGCGCCGCGCCGTGTACCTCGCGCACCGCGCTCCGGAACCCGTGGCCGGGCGGACCGCGATCGTCGTCGACGACGGCATCGCGACCGGCACCACGATGCGGGCCGCGCTGCGTGGACTGCGGCAACGCCAGCCCGCGCGGCTGGTGCTCGCGGTGCCGGTGGCGCCGCCCGAGACGATCGATGCGCTGCGCGCCGAAGTCGACGACGTCGTCTGCCTGATGCAGCCCGGGTTCTTCGGGGCGATCGGCTACTTCTACGTCGACTTCCACCAGCTGACGGACGACGAGGTGGTCGCCTTGATGCGGCAGGCGCCGCGCGCGAACGAGGAGCCTTCGGCGGCTGCATGACGCTCGCCTCCAACTCTCCGCTGCTGACCGACCTCTACCAGCTGACGATGCTGCAGTCGTACTGGCAGCACCGGATGGACAAGGTGGCGGCGTTCGAGCTGTTCGTGCGCAAGCTGCCCGCGGAGCGCGCCTTCCTCGTCGCCGCCGGGCTGGAGCAGGCGCTCGACTTCATCGAGCAGGCGCGCTTCACCGATGACGAACTCGCCTGGATCGACGGCTGCGGCAAGTTCGCGCCCGGCTTCGCCGACTGGCTGCGCGGACTGCGCTTCAGCGGCGACGTCTGGGCGATGCCGGAAGGGACGGTGTTCTTCCCGAGTGAGCCCGTGCTGCGCGTGGTGGCCCCGATCGCCCAGGCTCAATGGCTCGAGACGCGCATCCTCAACCTGGTCCACTTCGAGACGGTCGTGGCCTCGAAGGCCGTGCGCTCCGTGATCGCCGCGAAAGGGCGCTCGCTGATCGACTTCGGCCTGCGCCGCGCGCACGGTGGCGAGGCGGGCGCGCTCGCGGCGCGGGCCGCCTACATCGCCGGTTTCGCCGGCACGGCCACCGCGTACGCGGGGCCGCGCTTCGGCATCCCGGTGTTCGGCACGATGGCGCACTCGTTCGTGCAGGCGCACGACAGCGAGACGCAGGCGTTCATCGACTTCGCCGAGTCGTTCCCGGACAACGCGATGCTGCTCATCGACACCTACGACACGGTCGCGGCGGCCCGCAAGGTGGCGGCCCTTGCGCCGCAGCTCGCGCAGCGCGGCATCCGCATCCGCGGCGTGCGGCTCGACAGCGGCGACCTCGACGCCCTGTCGCGCGACGTCCGCCGCATCCTCGACGCGGCCGGGCTGCGCGACTGCGCGATCTTCGCGAGCGGCAACCTCGACGAGCACCGCGTGCGCGCCCTGGTCGATGCCGGCGCGCCGATCGCGAGCTTCGGCATCGGCACCAGCCTCACGACCAGCAGCGACGCGCCGTGCCTCGACGCCGTCTACAAGCTGCAGGAGTACGACGGCGTCGCGCGCCGCAAGCGCTCGGGCGGCAAGGCCACGTGGCCCGGCCGCAAGCAGGTCTGGCGGCGCTCGAACGCCGACCGGACGTTCGCCGGCGACAGCGTGCGGCTGGTCGACGAACGGGGTGTCGGTACCCCGCTGCTCGACTGCGTGATGCGCGAAGGCCGGCGCGTCGCACCCTCGCCCGCGCTCTCGCGGGTGCGCGCGCACTGCCACGCTCAGCTCGAAGCACTGCCGACCCACCTGAAGACGCTCGATCCGCCGTGGCCGCGCTACCCGGTCTCGATATCGCCCGCCGTGCGCATGCTCGCCGACGAGGTCGACCAGCGGCAGCGCACCGACACCCCCGAGCCGGAGTCCGTCCGATGAAAAAATCGGGGTCAGACCCCGATTTCCCCCCGACACCTGACGGGGGTGGCCCCGAAATCGGGGTCAGACCCCGATTTTCGGCAGCGCCGCGCTTCGCGTACTTCGACCACGACGCCGACACCGGCGTGATCGGTCGCGGGGAGACGCTCGCAGAGGCATTCGTGCAGGCGGCCGAGGCGACGTTCGCGCTGATGTGCGACACCGACGCGGTGCAGCCGACCGAGCGGATCGACGTCGAGTTCGCCGAAGCCGATCCCGAACTCGCGCTCGTGACCTGGCTGAACCTGCTGCTCGCGCACGCCAACGCGCAGGGCCTGGCGCTCGGGCGGTTCGCGCTGGTGCAGTCCGGCGATCGCTGGTGCGGCAGCGCGCGCGGCGAGCGCTGGCATCCGGGACTCGAGCGCGGCACGCAGGTGAAGGGCGCGACGCTGACCGCGCTGAAGGTTGCGCGCGACGACGACGGCTGGGAAGCCCGCTGCGTGGTGGACCTGTGAGCTGCGGATGGACCTGTCGCGCCTGACCCGGATCGACGACTGGACGTGGGTGGTGCCGCGCACCGCCGTGGACACGCGGCACGAGGCGCGCCTCTACGGCAGCCGGGCGCTGCTCGAGGCGATGGACGACAAGGTGCTCGAGCAGATCACCAACGTCGCGCGCCTGCCGGGTCTCGTCGGGGCGGCGCTCGCGATGCCCGACGCGCACTGGGGTTACGGGTTCCCGATCGGGGGCGTGGCCGCCTTCGATCCCGACCACGGCGGCATCGTCAGCGCCGGCGGCGTCGGCTTCGACATCTCGTGCGGCATCCGCTGCCTGCGCACCGACCTCACGGCCGCCGACATCGCGCCGCACGCGGAGTGGCTCGGCGACGTCCTGCTGCGCGACATCCCGGCCGGCGTCGGCGTCGAGGGCGCGATCCAGCTCGGCGAGCGCGAGCTCGACGCCGTGATGCGCGGCGGCGCGCGCTGGGCCGTCGAGCAGGGCTACGGGGTCGCCGCGGACCTTGCGATGATCGAGGAGCACGGCTGCATCGACGGCGCGCACCCCGGCAACGTGTCGTCGCTCGCGAAACGGCGGCAGCGCGGCGAGATGGGCACGCTCGGTTCCGGCAATCACTACCTCGAAGTGCAGAAGGTCGAGCGCGTGCACGACGAGCGCGCCGCGGCCGCCTACGGCCTGTTCGAGGGCCAGGTGGTGGTGTCGATCCACTGCGGCTCGCGCGGCCTCGGGCACCAGATCGGGACGGAGTTCCTCGTGAGCCTCGCGAAGGCCGCGTCGCGGCTCGGGATCGTGCTGCCCGACCGCGAGCTCGCGTGCGCGCCGATCAAGTCGCCCGAAGGGCAGGAGTACCTCGGCGCAATGAACGCGGCGATCAACTGCGCGCTCGCCAACCGCCAGATCCTGGCGCACCTGGCGCGCCAGGCGTTCGCGCGCCGCTTCCCGCTCGCGAAGCTCGACACCCTGTACGACGTGTCGCACAACACCTGCAAGGCCGAGCGCCACAAGGTCGACGGCCGCGAGCGGCTGCTGTACGTGCACCGCAAGGGAGCGACGCGCGCGTTTGGCCCGGGCCACCCGGCAATCCCCGCCGCCTACCGCGAGGTGGGCCAGCCGGTGATCATCGGCGGCAGCATGGGCACCGGCTCGTACATTCTCGCCGGCACGAAGCAGAGCGAAGCGCGCGCGTGGAGCTCGGCCAGCCACGGCGCGGGCCGCGCGATGAGCCGCAACCAGGCGCTGCGCCGCTGGCACGGCCGCGCGGTCGTCGACGAACTCGGCGCGCGCGGGATCGTGATCCGCTCCAACTCGATGCGCGGCATCGCCGAAGAGGCGCCCGGCGCCTACAAGGACATCGACGACGTCGCCGAAGCCACCGAGCGCGCCGGCCTCGCGAAGCGCGTCGCCTCCCTGCGCCCGCTCGTCTGCATCAAAGGCTGAAATCGGGGCAAAGGCTGAAATCGGGGTCAGACCCCGATTTCTCCCCGACATCTGTCGGGGGCACGCGAAAAACGGGGTCTGACCCCGATTTCCCGCCCGGATTTCCTGTTGCTCCGACGACCGGCCCCTTGCCTTCGGCCGAGGAGTGCCGATTTCTGAGGCAGTAGAGCCTGCGGAAAGGCAAGGCACGTCATGCTGATACTCAATGCGATGCTGGTGATGGCCTTCGTCTTCATGGTGGCCATCCTCGTGAAGGACGTCGTCGACGCCCGCCGGATCGATTAGCCGGCTCGCCAGGCCGCCGCGAGCCGCGCGATGAAGCGCGGGAGTTCTTCCTGCGGCAGCCGATCGATCCCTGCGGCAGCCGCACGTCCGCCGCCGCCGAATTCCCGTGCCAGTTCCTCCGCGCCACGCAGCGTCGCCTGCGGCGCGCGCACGCTGATCGCGTAGCCACCGGCGGGCAGCGCCTTCAGCACGGCATGCGCGCGCTGCGGATCGCGCAGCGCGAGTTCATTCGCGAACGGCCCCAGCACGCGCCGGCTCCACGCCGCGTCGGGCAACACGACCGCCATGCAGCGATCGTCCTTGTGCCGCGGCGGCACTTCGCGCGCGTGGCGCAGGTCGTCCAGCCGCAGCGCGTCCAGTTCGCGCACGATGGACGCGTTCGCCATCGCCTCGAAGGGATCGGCGTAGTGCGCGAGCCAGCGGTACAGCGCGGCCGGGTGGAGCCGCACGTCCGCCTCGCTGTCGCCGTAGGCGTTGTAGTTGACCGCCTCGCCGAGCGTTCGCAACTGGGCGCGCGCGGCCGGCGCCAGCGCAAGCGTGTCGGCGAGCCGCTCTGCCGCGCGCGGCAGGTTGTCCCCGTACGCCGCTGACACCGCCCAGGCGCGGAAGCGGCCGTGGCAGTGCGCGTCGACGAGGACGCTGGTGCAGGTCTCCGGGTCGGTGTCGATGTGCGTCGTCAGGCGCGGGTGCGATGGGATGCGCCCCGGGTCGTGGTGGTCGTACCAGGCTACGGTGACGCCGGCCGCGAGCAGCCGCTCGAGCGCGTCGCGGTTGCGGCCGAGCGCGATGTCGAGCACGGTGACGCGGTCGCCCGCGACCGCCGGCACGCGCTCAAGTAGCGCGATGTCGCGCTTGATGCCGGTGACGACGATGGACTCGACCGGATTGGCCAGCCGCAACTGCCGAAGCGCGAACAGCCCGTCGGCGTCACCGTTGCAGGCATCGTAGTGCGTCATTGCCCGCGGCCGACTGGAAGAGGAACTGCATGTACGGCACGCCCTCGCCCCAAAAATCGGGGTCAGACCCCGATTACTCCCCGACAGGCGACGGGGCTACGCGGAAATCGGGGTCTGACCCCGATTTCCGCCCCGATTTCCGGTCGATGGCCCTCGCGTGCCGCTCACTTCACCTGCAGCGTCTTCACGTACTCGAGGATCGCCCGGATCTCCGCGGCGACGTAGGTCTCGGGATCCTTCGCCGTGTACGGCGCGCCGGTCACTTCGTGGCGGAAGGTGTGGCCCCACACGGGCATCTGGCTCTTCGAGTCCCACGCCACTGGACGCCCGTCGATCTTGTTCCACGCGAGCTCGACCGGAAACGCGCCGCCGTTGCGCCTGGCGTACGTCGTCAGGTCGGGCACGGTGAGCTTCGCCTGCTTGGCGGCCGTGCCGTCACCATTGCCCTTGGCGCCATGGCACGCGGCGCACCGGGCCTGGTACTGGGCTGCGCCGAAGCTCCAGCCTTCACTGCGCGGATCCTGGGCAAGCGCCGCCGACGAAAGCCCGAAGAGGGCGATCGCGACGAGTGCGAGCGTTCTGCTGGACATATGACCTCCCGCGTTCCGCGGGACGCGCCGCTTTGCGTGGCGGTCCCGCGCGTGTTCGTGTTCGCTGCGCCGACGTGCGCGGCGCGCTCATTTCACCTGCATGCCCTTCATGTACTCGATGATCGCGAAGATCTCCGCGGCCACGTACGACTCAGGCTTGGCGGTCGCGTTCACGTTCGCCATCGCCTCGTGCCGGAAGTCGCGCCCCCACACCGGCATGCTGCGCTCGGCGTCGAAGCTGGCCGGACGGCCGTCGATCTTCTGCCACGCGAGTTCGGTCGGGAACTTGCCGCCGTTGCGCTTGGCGTACGTGGTGATGTCGGGCACCGTGGCGCCGACCTGCTTGGCTGCCGGCCCCGCGCCCTTGCCGTTGGCGCCGTGGCACGGCGCGCAGCGGGCATTGAACTGGTCCTTGCCGAAGCTCCAGCCCTGCTTGGCAGGCGGATCGGCCGCGAGCGCCGCGGCGCTGAACCCGAAGATTCCGGCGACGAGGACGGCGAGTGTTCTGGAGGACATACGAACTCCTTTCGGTGATCGAACGCCTGCCAGTCGGCTCTGAACAGCGCCCCGCATACCGGCACCCTGGCAGGCTCGCGTTGCGCATGAATTGCTAGCTTCACTCTGGCTGCGGATTCACCCGCGGTATTGATGAAAGGCAACGCGTCGGGGCGGGCAACGGCTCTAAAGAGAGGTATGCGCCCGCTCTTCGAACCCAGCCTGCTGAACGACTCGTTCGGCGACCCCGGCCTGTACGTCGACTTCCGCGACGAGCGCCGCGCGCTGCTGTTCGACTTCGGCGACCTGGGCCGCCTGCCGCCGCGCAAGCTGCTGCGGCTGTCGCACGTGTTCGTCAGCCACACGCACATGGACCACTTCGCCGGGTTCGACCAGTGGCTGCGCGTGGTGCTCGGGCGCAAGGAGCGCATCGTGCTGACCGGCGGCCCCGGCTTCATCGACCGCGTCGGGCACAAGCTCGCGGCCTACACGTGGAACGTCGTGCACCGCTACGACGTGCCGCTGGTGATCGAGGCGCGCGAAGCGCTGCCGGGCGGCGGCGGGCGGCGCGCCGAGTTCAGCAGCCTCGCGCGCTTCGAGCGCGCGCACGACGCGCCGTGGCCGCGGCAAGGCGACGTGCTGCTCGCCGAGGAGAATTTCCGCGTCCGCGCGCGCTTCCTCGACCACGACATCGTCGTGCTCGCGTTCGCGCTCGAGGAGGCGATGCACGTCAACGTCTGGAAGAACCGCCTGGCCGAGATGAACCTGCCGACGGGCCCGTGGCTGCGCGAGGCGCGTCGCGCGATCCTCGCTGGCGCGCCCGACGGCACGCCGATCGACATCCGCTGGAACGACCACCGCGGCAAGCACGGCGAAGTGCGCCCGCTCGGCGAACTGCGCGCCGCCTTCGAGTGCGTGCCCGGCACGCGCATCGGCTACGTCACCGACACGCGCTGCACCGACGCCAACCTCGCCGCGCTCGACGGCCTGCTGGCCGATGTCGACCTGCTCTTCATCGAGAGCGTGTTCCTGCACGCCGACGTCGCGCACGCCGAACGCAAGAACCACCTCACCGCGCGCCAGGCCGGCGAGATCGCGCGCCGCGTGCGCGCGAAGGCGGTGGTGCCCTTCCACTTCTCGCCGCGCTACGAAGGCCGCAGCGCGGAAGTGATCGCCGAGGTGCAGGCCGCGTGGAAGTGAAAATCGGGGTCAGACCCCGATTTCTCCCCGACACGTGTCGGGGGTGCGCGAAAAACGGGGTCAGACCCCGATTCCTTACTTCACTTGCAGCGTCTTCAGGTACTCGAGCACGGCGGCGATGCGCGCCCGCACGTACGGCTCGACGTCCTTGCGCTCGTCGGCGCGCGCCTGGGTCTTGTACATGTGGCCCCACACCGGCATCGCGCGGTCCTGCTGGACGCGGTCGTCGAGCTGGCGGGCGTCGATGGTCGCCCACGCCTGCTTCTCGGGTAGCTTGCCGCCGTTGCGCTTGGCGTAGGTGGTGAGGTCGGACGGCTTTTCCTTGAGCCCCGCCGCCTGCGGCCCATCGCCCTTGCCGGACGGGCCGTGGCACGGGGCGCACTTGGCCAGGTACTCCTGCTTGCCGGTTTCCTGCTGGGCCTTCGTGGTCTGCGCGCCCGCGGCTCCGACCGACAGGCCGAACGCAGCGGCGATCAGGAAGGTCAACGGTGCTGCGGACATGGCATCCCCCAGGTGAGTGGACAGGCCCCGGGCACGACACGAGGCCACACCGGGTCACTCTGCCACGCGCGGCCCCGGCGGTGTTGATCAAAGGTAAGCGCGCGCAGGCGCGTGTGACGCTTGGCGCACACCGCGCCGCCCCTCGGCGCGCAAACGAGCACCGGCGCGGCCGCGGGGTCACTGCCCGAGCCGATCCGTCCGATCCGTCGCCAGCGCCGACGCCAGCAGCACCCCGTGCGACGGAAACCAGATCGAGTCGTGGCCGGTCGCGGCGCCCATCGCCAGCACCCGCGCGTCGACCCCGCGCGTGGCCATGAACTCGTCGCTGCGCCGGTTGGCCTCGTCGACGTGTTCGGCGCTGACCCCCGAGCCGCCGGCGCTGTGCAGCCCGATGTGCGCGGCCGGCCCGATCAGCCGCCGGTTGCCGCCCGCGAACGCCGTCGCGCAGGCGCTGCTGCACTCGCCGGTGACCAGCGTGTCGAGGTTGCGGTCGGCGATCAGCTGCCCGAGCGCGAGGCCCTCGGCGACGCGGCCGCCGCGGCTCTCGAGCCGCACCGTGCGCACCGCCGGGTTGGCCGCGAGCGCTTCGCGCACCGCGCGCATCGACCCGAACTCGAGGTCGCCCTGCACCGCGAGCAGGTCGGGCGCTTCGAGCGCGACCGCGGCCGGCCGCAGGTCGCCGGCGAGCGTCGCCTTCACGTCGGGCCATACGTGGCGTGCCGAGTTGAGCCAGAAGAGCCCGACCCAGATGAACGCGCCGAACCCCACCACGCCGGTCAGCAGCGCGACGAACGTCGAGCCGCCGTCGTCCACGCTGCGAATGGCCGAGCGCTGCACGCCCATGCCCCACCAGCTGACGCCGACCACCAGCACGACGACCTCCACCAGCCACAGCAGCGCGGCCGTCCACGGCGCCTCGGTGTTGGGGAAGAAGTGGCCCGCGAACCGCACCGCCTGCACCAGCCCCCACACGAGCGCCGTGCTGACGGTGACGGCGACCGCCAGCGGCAGCCGGCCATGCCAGTGCAGCCGCAGGTAACCGACGCGCGGCGCGCCCGGGGCCGGGCCCGGCGCAGGGGCCGACACCGATGGCGCGCGCGCCACGGCGGCCGCCCGCTGCGCGCGCGGCGATGGCGGATGCGGAGGATGCGGGGGCGGGACGGGAGAATTCACGGCCCGGCAAGAATCCCACGAGACGCGGGCCCGCACGGCGCGGAAAAGACCGGGGATGCGCCCCCGGCTCTTGCTGCGGAAAAGGGAACCCGCGGCGTCCGGCCGCGGGTCTGAAGGGGCGAGGCGGTTTCCGCCCCGCTCCCCAAGGAGAGGATCAGGCGGCTTCTTCGATCTCGCGCGCGCGGTCCGCATCGCGCGTGCGGCGCGCCGCGCAATTGCGCCACCGTGTGTTCGGCGCGGAAGAGTTCGTACTTGATGCTCGCCACGCCGACCGGCATGTGCTTGCGCGCCAGCGCCAGCGCGCCGGACAGCCGCGTGGCGGCCTCGGAGGCAAGGTTCATGTCGTGCCCGGCGGCCAGCTCCAGCAGCGCGCAGCCATAGCCGTGCTTCAGGTTCATCAGCTCGTGCGCCTGCGCCTCGACCAGCGACGACAGCGCCTCGGCATTGCGGAACGCCTCCGACGCGGCCTGCAGCGAGTGCTTCTGTCCCAGCAGCAGGTAGGCCTCGCCCAGCGCGCACCAGGTGCGCAGCCGGTCGAGCCCGTCGGCCTGCGCTTCGTCGAGCGCGCGGGCCAGCTGGTCGAGCTCGTGGGCCACTTCGTTCAGTTCCGCCTTGAACTCCTCGTCCGCCCGGTTGGGCCAGCGCCGGAGTGCGGCGTCCTTGCGCGCGACGAGTGCGGCGCGCCTGTCTCTCTCTTCGGCCCTCATGGGCTCTCCTCCCGCCTGGCAGCTATTGATGCTCGTGCAGCGCAGGCTGCACGCCTCCCGCTACGGTGGTGTGACACTAAGCACCACACACGGATCGCGCGATCCCGCGTGAGTGGTTCGCAGGACTGCGGATCGCGCGATGAGAGTAGTCCGCACGGAAGCGCACCGGAGCGACGCGAAGTTATTTTTTTATGCTGCGCAGCGATTAGCACGGAGATTGCATGGGGGCGCTGTGTGAGGTTGCGCACGGCCGCGTCCGTCGCCGGGATTGCAGGGTATTGAGCCGAAGCGACCTTGAAATTCCCGCACAGAAAGCGGGAATTTCAAGGTAGCATCCGGTCATGCCTCAGGTCATCCAGCGAAGCCGGCTCCGCGCCCAGGTCGCGCGGCTGCTCGAGCAGTTTCGCGGCGTGCTGCTGGTGGGTCCGCGCCAGGTCGGCAAGACGACGCTTGCCCGCTCCTTCGTCGCCGCGGATTCCCCGAACTACTTCGACCTCGAGGATGCCGTGGTCGCGGCACAGTTCCGCGCACCCAAGGAACTCCTTTCGGCGCTGACGGGGCTGGTCGTCATCGACGAGGTACAGCACGCACCGGGGCTCTTTCCACAACTGCGCGTCCTGATGGACCGCGAGGCGAAACCAGCAAAGTTCCTTTTGCTGGGAAGCGCGTCGATGGCCTTGCTGCGGCAAGCCGGGGAGTCGCTGGCGGGCCGGGTGGCCGTCGTCGAAGTCGGCGGGTTCGACCTGGAAGAAGTGGGCGTCGAACGGACACGGGCCCTGTGGTTCAGGGGTGGCGCGCCGCTCTCTTTCCTTGCGAGCGACGACGAGCAGAGCCTCGAGTGGCGGACACGATTTATCGAAGTCTTCCTCGCGAGGGACCTGCCCGCGCTCGGGGTCAATGTGCCGGCGCCCGCGATGCAGCGATTCTGGATGATGCTGACGCACTATCACGGCCAGACCTGGAATGCGGCGGATCCGGCGCGGTCGCTGGGAGTCAACGAGAGCACCGTGCGCCGTTATCTCGATTGGCTGACGCAGACATACATGGTTCGCCAGCTGCAGCCGTGGCACGAGAACCTCGGGAAGCGGCAGGTGAAGTCGCCAAAAATCTACTTTCGCGATACCGGCCTTCTCCATGCCCTGGCGGGGATACGCAACGAGGCCGAACTGGTCCGGAGCCCGCGACTCGGCGCCTCCTGGGAGGGTTTCGCGCTCGAGCAGGTCCTGAGGCTGTCGCAGCCGGACCAGGCTTACTTCTGGGCGACCCACGCCGGCGCCGAGCTGGATCTCCTGATGTTCAAGTACGGCAAGCGCATCGGTGTCGAGTTCAAGTACATGGACGCTCCATCGCTGACGCCTTCCATGCGAATTGCCATGGGCGACCTCAGGCTGGACGCGCTCTATGTCGTCTATCCGGGCAACCGCCGCTATCGCCTTGCGGACCGCATCGAGGCCGTCCCCCTGGCCGAGTTCGTGGCCCCGCGATGACCGCACGGCGGCCAACGCCTGCCGCGTCTTCCCGCCACGCGCTAAAAGCCGCACACCCAGCGGCGTGACGCCGCTCAACAGTCCCACTCCTCCACGCGCTGCCGCACCCCACGGCAGCTAGGATGCGGCCACGCCAACGAAGAAAGGACCGCGATGGCCCTGCCGCCATTGCTGCGCGACAGCCTGCGCCTGCCGGTGATCGGCGCGCCGATGTTCATCGTGAGCGGGCCGGAGCTGGTGCTGGCGCAGTGCAAGGCCGGCATCGTCGGGAGCTTTCCCGCGCTCAATGCCCGCCCGCAGGAAGTGCTCGACGAATGGCTCACGCGCATCGAGCGCGAGCTGGCCGAGTACAAGGCGGCGCACCCGGACGCGAAGGTCGCGCCCTTCGCCGTCAACCAGATCGTCCACACCAGCAACACCCGGCTGCAGCAGGACCTGGACGTGTGCGTGAAGCACCGCGTGCCGATCATGATCACCAGCCTGCGCGCGCCGGACGCGGTGGTCGAGGCCGCGCACAGCTACGGCGGCCTGGTGTTCCACGACGTGACGACCATCAAGCACGCCAAGCGCGCGCTGGAAGCCGGCGTCGACGGCCTGATCCTCGTTTGCACCGGCGCCGGCGGCCACGCGGGCCGGCTGTCGCCGTTCGCGTTCGTGCCCGAGGTGCGCCAGTTCTACGACGGCTGCGTGATCCTCTCCGGCGCCATCGCCAGCGGCGGCGCGATCCTCGCCGCGCAGGCGCTCGGCGCCGACCTCGCGTACATCGGCACGCGCTTCATCGCGAGCGAGGAAGCCAATGCGCCGGCCGAATACAAGCAGATGATCATCGACAGCCGCGCGGAGGACATCGTGTACACGAACCTCTTCACGGGCGTGCACGGCAATTACTTGAAGGGCAGCATCGTCAACGCGGGGCTGGATCCGGAGAACCTGCCGGAGAGCGACAAATCGAAGATGGATTTCGGGACGGGCTCAGCGAAGGCGAAGGCCTGGAGGGATATCTGGGGGGCGGGGCAGGGGGTGGGGCAGGTGGAGGCGGTGGTGTCGGTACATGGGATCGTTGATCGGTTGGCGAACGAGTATCTGGCGGCTCGGGGTACCTGAGCAATCGCATCAAAAATGGACGACAACGCGGCCTTTTACGATCGGAACGCGAAGGCCTTCTTCGATGGCACTGCGGGCGTCGATATGTCGTCGCTCCATGAGAAGTTTCTGTCACAACTGCCCGTAGGTTCGTGTTTGCTAGACGCAGGCTGTGGCTCTGGTCGGGATACCAAGGCATTCCTAGAAAGGGGCTACAGAGTCTCAGCCTTTGATGTGTCGACTGAGCTGGCCTCTCTTGCATCTGCGCACTGCGGACAGCCGGTCCAAGTCCGGTCATTCACCGATGTGCACGAAGTCGGGGCCTACGATGGCATTTGGTGTTGCGCAAGCCTGCTCCATGTGCCTCTCGCCGAATTGCCGCAGGTGCTCCAACGCCTTTGGCGTGCTCTCCGCGCCGGAGGTCGCATCTACGTCAGCTTCAAGCTGGGGAAGGGTGAGCGGAGTGAAGGGGGGCGGAAATTTACGGATGCGGACGAGGACGACATTCGAGCTTGGGTAGGGCAGTTGCCAGACCTCCAAGGTATCGAAGTTTGGACTACCGATGATCAGCGTCCCGGATGCTCACAGAAGTGGATAAACGCGATCGCTAAGCGCTTTTCATCGAAGCTCATCACAGGCGGGAAGGATCACTTCTTACCGCACCTGTCGAAGGCGATTGCGCACGCCTCTGAAATCGACATTGCGGTCGCCTTCATCAAGACGACTGGCTTGAGGCTCCTTCTCCCGGATCTGCTCGAGGCAATAGAGCCAGGCGCCGAGGAAGCTAGGGGGGTACGAAGAGTCCGGGTCTTAACAAGTGACTATTTGGATGTAACGGATCCCGACGCTCTACGCCTGCTGCTTCTGCTCAAGGAGCGAGGCGCCAATGTCCGCGTCTACACGTCATCAAGCGGGAGCTTTCATCTAAAGGCCTACATCTTTGCGACGCTGCGCGAAGCTGTCCTCATAGAGGGCACGGCGTTTATCGGATCCAGCAACATAAGCCGCCAAGCACTTCAAGACGGCCTTGAGTGGAACTACCGCGTCCTGTATCCGGAAGACAATGGGTTTCTGGAGGCACGACGCCGTTTCGACGAGTTGTTCGACGACCCAAACTCCGTGGAACTGACGAGTGTCTGGATCGAAGAGTACGAGCGCCGACGCGTGCCTGTACCCCGTGCGGTAGCACCGGGAAGCCAGGAGCAGGAACCACCCCCGGCGCCGACCTCCATTCAATGTGAAGCGCTGGCTGCGCTTCAGTCCTCTCGTGATGATGGATTTCGCCGAGGTCTCGTGGTTCTAGCCACAGGTCTGGGCAAGACTTGGCTTGCCGCGTTCGACTCGGCTGCGATGCGCGCGCGGCGGGTCCTCTTCGTCGCTCACAGGGAGGAAATACTGACGCAAGCGGCGCAAACCTTCATGCGCATACGCCCGAGAAGCAGGGTCGGCCTGTACGCGGGCCAATCGCGAGAGGGGGAGGTGGACGTCCTATGCGCTTCAGTTCAGACGCTGGCGCGCGCGCCGCACCTTGAGCGTTTTCCCCCGCAGCACTTCGATTACATCGTCATCGACGAGTTTCACCATGCCGCGGCTGCGACCTATCGACGCTTGCTTTCCCACTTCGCACCGAACTTCCTCCTCGGCTTGACGGCGACGCCGGACCGGACTGACCAGTCGGACATCCTGACCCTTTGCGACGACAACCTTGTCTACACATGCAATCTCTTTAGAGGGATCGAGTCTCAACTGCTTTCACCCTTCCATTACTTTGGAATCGTGGACGAGTCAGTCGACTACAAAGAGGTGCCGTGGCGTAACGGCCGGTTTGACCCCGAGGAACTCTCGAACAAGTTGGCAACACTTGCGAGGGCACGTCATTCAATTAGGGAGTGGCGACTTCGCGCGCAGAAGAAGACTCTGGCGTTTTGCGTGTCGGTAACACACGCAGATTTCATGGCAGAGCAATTCAATCGAGCCGGAATCGCAGCGGCGGCTGTTTACTCGGGATCTCGTCTTGGGCGAGCCGAAGCGCTTGAGCAGCTTCAGGGTGGGCTTCTCTCAGTGCTCTTTTCCGTCGACTTGTTCAACGAGGGTGTTGATGTGCCGAGCATCGATACAGTGATGATGCTGCGGCCGACAGAGTCAAAGATCCTCTTCCTGCAACAGCTAGGTCGAGGCCTACGTCGATCTGAGGACAAGACTCACCTGGTCGTGCTCGACTTCATAGGCAATCACCTTTCGTTTTTGCAGAAGCCGCAGGCGCTCTTCGGCGTCGGTGCGAGCTACCGAGCCCTTGCTGAATTCGCCCGCCGTGTCGAGCAGGATCGACTTGAACTACCTGACGGCTGCTACGTCAACTACGATCTTCGAATCATCGAGTTCCTTAAGGCGCTGGATGGCAACGGGCCTGAGAAGGAATACGAGGCGCTCAAGGCAACGCTCGGTCGGCGTCCGACCTTGGGCGAGTTCTATCGCGGAGGAGCGAGCGTCCAGTCTGTTCGCCAGCGATTCGGTGGTTGGTTCGACTTCGCAAAGGCAATGGACGACCTCGACGAGCCCGAGACTCGTGCGTTGGCTGACTATGGCCCGCTTCTCCGAGAGGTTGAAGTCACAGCAATGACCAAGAGCTTCAAGATAGTGTTGCTTGAAGCACTGCTGGAACTAGACGGGCTCCGAGCACCTCCGGCATTGAGCGTCCTATCCAGCAAGTGCTGGGACGTTCTGCGGCGCAGACAAACCTTGCTAGACGATGTGCCGCAAGACATCCTCAAACGAGACGACGGCGATTCCGAGGAGTGGCGTCGGTACTGGCGAAAGAATCCGGTCAATGCGTGGATCGGTGGGAATCGCCCTGCGGGACCAAACTTCTTTCGTCTCGATGGCGACACATTTGCCCTAGTGTCGGCGGTCAGAGGTGATGAAATCCAGCCCCTCGCTGCCATGCTTCAAGAACTCGTCGACTACAAGTTCGCAGCCTACGAAGGCCGCAGGCCCATTAGCGAAGTGCCCTCAAATGTGCTTGAGTTCAAGCCGAAGACTCGCGCCGCAGTTGAACTGCCTTACTTCCCTAACTTAAAGATTGCATGCGGGCACTTCCGGTCAGGTCGCGCTGACTCTGAGGAGCATCGTTCTTTGCCCACTTCGTATGGAAGCCTCGATCCGGCGAGGCACTTCATCGCGCGAGCGTCGGGCAATTCGATGAATGGAGGAAAGAATCCTATTCGCGACGGCGACTATCTTCTCTTAGAGCTAGTGAGCCCAACGAACGCAGGCTCGATAACCGGAACGACGATGGCTATTGAGCGGCAAGACGAATCGACGGGCGAGAATCAGTACCTGCTGCGTGTGGTCACAAAGACTGAGTCCGGGCGATACTTGCTTAAGGCGAGTAACTCCGAATACAAGGATCTCTCTGCGACTGAGGGGATGCGCACGTTGGCGAGGCTGAAGTGTCTTGTGGACCCGCTCGACCTGGCTCTTGGGAAGTCGTTT
Source organism: uncultured beta proteobacterium (assembly GCA_963841815.1). GTDB lineage: Bacteria > Pseudomonadota > Gammaproteobacteria > Burkholderiales > Burkholderiaceae_F > JAOUJD01. The sequence continues at coordinate 141,259 of CAWJEE010000015.1, forward strand.
CAGCGGGAGGAGATACCTCCGTTATTCGGCGAGACGTTTAACCCCGGAAGTTGGAATGTCGGTCATGTGGTCCTCAACGACAAGAAGATCCATGTACTGCTGGTGACTCTGAATAAGCAAGGAAAGGCTGAGGAGCACCGATACCATGACCACTGGATTGATGATCACACCTTTCATTGGCAAAGCCAGAACGCAGTTTCACCCAGTAGCAAAAGAGGCCAAGAGATTATTCGGCACGCGTCAAAAGGCATTGCCATCCACCTCTTCGTTAGAGAAGCGAAGCTCTCGGGCGGAAAGGCGGCAGAGTTTGTGTACTACGGCAAGGCGACCTATCTGTCCCATGTCGGAAGCAATCCAATGAGCGTGAAGTTTTCCGTCGGGAGTTAGTCCTCGCTCGAACTTTTCGCTGAACTAGGTGGTCCGGCGCTTAGGCCTGCCAAACGCCTTACCCCTATCGCCTCAGGTCCTCGGCCGGTTCCCGCTCTATCGTCATCGCCGCCTCATACAGCATCGGGTTTAGGGGCCGGAGTCGTTTCCCTCAGAGCGGTCCTAAAACGGGGCCGGAGTCAGTCGGATCGGCGGATGGCCAAGAGTTCGGCGCCTCCCAAATCGGCCCTTTTCCGCGCTTCTGTTCATGAGGGCCGCCGGTAAGGTCGGGTTAGTCTTTCGTACTGGTCCGAGCGACGCGCATGGCAACGTTTCCTCAAGGAATGACAAATGTGGAGCAGCGCTGCGATACCGGCGAGCGGAAGGTGTTCCATGCGTTGAAGCGCTGTCTAGACGACGACTTCCTTGTTTGGCACAACGTCCCGATCGGGCCCAAGGCTCGACAGCCGGACTTCGTGATCCTCAGCCCGCGGTGGGGAGTTCTGCTTCTCGAGGTCAAGGACTGGAGACCTTCGACACTTGGCCGCGCATCGCGCGACGCCGTTGAGCTCAAGACCGAGCGAGGGCGGACGACCAGCCCCAATCCGATTCGTCAGGCGCGCGATTACACGCTCGAGCTGGTCGATCTCATGCAGCGCGACAGCGCGTTAGTACACGAGAGCGGACCCCACGAAGGCAAACTGATCTTCCCGTATGGCTGGGGCGCAGTGCTTTCGAACATAAAGCGCTCCGACTTTCCCGCCGAGCAGTTCGACCAGGTGTTCCCTATGAACCAGACCCTGCTGCGGGACGATCTGGATGAAGTGGACGCAGGCAAGTTCCAGGAGCGGCTCTACGGGATGTTCACCGTTCATTACCGTTCGACGTTGAGTCTGCCGCAGCGAGATCGGATCCGCTGGCACTTGTTTCCGGAGGTCCGCGTCAACGCGGCGCAGGGTTCGTTGGACCTTGCCGACCAGTCGGGAAAGGTTGAACTGCCGGACCTGATGCAGGTGATGGACCTTCAGCAGGAGCAGATCGCGCGAACGCTGGGCGAAGGGCACCGCGTGATCCATGGCGTCGGCCGGCTCCGGCAAGACGATGATCCTGATCTTCCGTGCCGAGCAACTCGCGGCAGCGGCGCAGGCCCGACCAACCGATTCTGGTGCTTTGCTACAACCGCGCGCTGGCCGACCGCATCGACTCGCATGCTGCGCCAGCGCGGAGTGGACGAGCGCGTGGTCGTTCGCACGTTCCACAGCTGGTGCGAGGACATGGTCCGGACGTACCAGCTCAAAGTTCCGGCGAATCGAAAGGCGTCCGACTATTTCAAGGCGCTGGCGGAGACGTCGAGCAACGCGGTTGATCGAGGTCTCGTCCCGGCGGGCAGTACATCGCTCTTCTGATCGACGAGGCGCACGACTTCGAGGACGCCTGGCTGCCATGGCAGCTCGATGGTGGCCCCGGCGACGAATTCCCTGCTTGTGCTGTACGACGACGCGCAGTCGATCTATCAGAAGAAGCGGCGCAAGTTCAACTTCGCCAGCGTGGGCATCGAGGCGCGCGGCCGAACGAGCGTCTTGAAGCTCAACTACCGCAATACTGCCGAAGTGCTGTCGCTCGCCGTCGGTTGCGCTGAGCGGCTCCTGGATGGTGGCGAATTTGTCGATGGCGAAGTGCAGACCGTTAGGCCAGCTTCCGCGGGCCGGCACGGCCCCCTGCCGGTGCTGATCGAGGCCTCCAATGAGCAACAAGAGGCGGACTTGCTCGCCGAGCGCGTGGGCCAGTCAATTGAACGGGGCACTGCACCGCACCAGATCGCCGTGCTCTGTAGGACGAAGTATCAGATGCCTGCGATCGAGCGCGCACTTTCAGAGCGAAAGATCGCGTTTCAGTCGATGCACTCCTTGAAGGTGAGGGAGTTCGATTGGAGCGATCCGAGCGTCAAGTTGGTTACGCTGCACAGCTCCAAGGGGCTCGAGTTTCCGATCGTGTTCGTAGCGGGTCTGCAGTCAATGCCGTTCAAAGATCAGCCATTGGAGGAAGAGGTTCGCCTGCTGTACGTCGGCATGACCAGAGCAAACCAGGAGTTGGTGCTCTCTTCCCACGGGGACTCCCCGATTGTTCGAAGGGTGCGAAACGCCTTGGGACGCATTGACCAGCATCCTGCTACTTAGGAATGCGCTTCGACGGCAAGCTCGAGAAGTGGAACGACGACCGCGGCTTCGGCTTCATCGCGCCGCTGCACGGCGGCGAGCCGGTCTTCGTGCATGTCTCGGCCTTCCCGCGCGACGGCCGGCGCCCGAAGCTCGGTGAGTCGCTGACGTTCGAGGTGGAACCAGCGGGTGACGGCAAGAAGCGCGCGATCAACGTCCAGCGCGCTGGCCAACGGCTGCCCGGCGCCGTCGGAACCTCGGCGCCAAGAACCAAGGGAGCGCCGCCGCAGCGGCGGTCTCCCACTGCAACGCATCGCTGCTGCGCTGCTACTCGTCGCCCTGGGTGCCTACGCCTACACACAGTTCGCCTCCTATGGTTTCCGGGCGGCTGGGACGGCCCCGGTCACCCCCGATCCGCCGCGCACCTTGACTGCGAATCCGCCTGCCACTGCGTTTCGATGCGACGGCCGAACCCACTGCTCGCAGATGACGTCCTGCGAAGAGGCGACGTTCTTCCTGCGCAACTGCCCGGGAACGCAGATGGACGGTGACGGCGACGGCGTGCCGTGCGAGAAGCAGTGGTGCGGTGGGCGGTAGGCCTCCCGGGCAGTCCCGATACGCCGTCGCGGAGCTGGCTGGACTAAAGTTCTCCGCGGTTCGTCACTCTCTACGTAAGATGCCGCACGCCATCAGCCGTTCCAAGGTCGAGCTCTTCCTGGATTGCCCACGCTGCTTCTGGCTCGATGTGCGAGCCAAGCTGCGCCGGCCGTCCGGGCCGCCCTTTAGCCTGAACGTGGCGGTCGATCACCTGCTGAAGAACGAGTTCGACCGCTATCGGGGCGGGAACGTGGTGCCGCCGCGGGTGGCGAAGGAGGGGCTGGCGTTCATCCCGGCCGCCCATCCGGAACTGCCAGCCTGGCGCCACAACTTCCAGGGCGTGCGCGTCGAGCACGCCGCCTCGGGCCTGACCGCCTTCGGCGCGATCGACGATCTCTGGATCGACGCCGCCGGCCGCCACTACGTGGTCGACTACAAGGCCACGGCGAAGGCGGACGAGGTCAGCCTCGATGCCGACTGGCAGGTCGCCTACAAGCGGCAGGTGGAGTTCTACCAGTGGCTGCTGCGCGGGCGCGGCCTCGACGTGTCCGACCGCGCGTTCTTCGTCTATGCGAACGGCATCAAGGACGACGGGCCGTTCGACGACGTGCTGCGGTTCCGCACGAAGATCATTGCGTACGACGGCGACGCCGGCTGGGTCGAGCCGACGTTGATCGAAGTCGCGGCCTGCCTGGAGCGGGGCGATCCGCCGGAGGCCGCGCCAGATTGCGTCTACTGCGACTACGTCGAAAAGGTCGCGCGATTCGATTCCGACACGGACCGGGCGGAGGCGGCTGCGGGGTGACGGTTCGCCTCAGCTCGATCCGGGGCCTGCGTTCCGCATCGAACCTCAGCCGTCGCACATCCTCCGTTAACGCCCCTTCATCGTCAGTGCCACCCGGAACTGCATCGACGGCTAGGCTTGGAGTGCGATTGGTTGCTCGGGGTGGCTTGCGAGCGCAGCGTCCTTGCGCGGCGGCTGCTATGAGGTGTCTTGCTGCCATTCGTCCACGATTTGACCTTTGTTCACGGTCCGTGGACATAGGTATTTTGGTGGACATTAAATACCGGTAGAGCAGCCCGTAAAGCAGATTTGGCCCATCGTCCACCGTATTGACTTTGTCCACGCTGCGTGGACAATGCCGTAACTATGGACAAACCGACCGCCCGCGAAGGCCTTCTCGCCACCGCCCTCGAACGGCTGCAGGGCTATGGCATTACGACCGCGATCGAGGGACGTGACGTCAAGTTGCGCAAGACTTTTGCCGACGCCATGGTGCGGCTCGGCTACGGTGGACAGGACCTTACGTACGCCGTCGAGTTGAAGCGCGGCCTCCGTCCAAACGGACTGGCCGCTGTCATTCATCAACTCGAACGGCTTGGTGAACAAGGACTCCTGGTGGCCGACTACGTTACGCCGCCGATGGCTGAAGAACTTCGTGCTCGTGGGATTCCGTTCGTCGATGCGGCGGGCAACGCCTTTCTCGAACAGCCGCCATTGTTCATCTGGGTCAAGGGCGAAAAGCCGCAGCTCGCCACGGGCGCAGGCCGGCCCCCAGCAGGGCGAGCATTTCAGGCGAGCGGCCTGCAGGTGCTGTTCGCGCTGATATGCCACCCCGAGTGGGCCGACCTGCCTTACCGAGAAATCGCTCAGCGGACCAACGTCGCGCATGGGACCGTGGGCTGGGTCATGGCGGAGCTGCCAAAGCTCGGCTTCGTGGCCGAGTTAGGGGGCAAGCGGCGACTGATGCAACGCGAACGACTGCTGCAGCAGTGGGCGGAGTTCTATCCACGCACGTTGCGGCCGCGGCTGGCGCTGGGGCGATATCGTGCGGAGACCCTGGAGTGGTGGGAGACGATCGACCCCACCAGGTACGGCGCCGTGCTTGGCGGTGAGCCAGCAGGCGGCCGGATCACGCGCTACCTGCGCCCGGGTGCCGCCACTTTCTACGTGGAGAAGATCGATCCACGACTCCTGGTCGACCTTCGGCTGCGGACCGACCCGAAAGGCAACGTCGAGATCTATCGGCGCTTCTGGACTTTCGATGCCGAAGACGCTGCCCTGACGCCAGAGCCCCTGGTCTACGCGGACTTGATGGCGACGGGAGATGGCCGGTGCATTGAGACCGCCAAGCTGGTCTACGAGCAGATCTTTCGATGAGGCTAGATCTATCAAGCCGATCGGAGCTCGCCTGGCTGTCTGTCTTGCTTGCAGACGTCGAATCAGCTGCGCCCGGCCTGAAGCCGCTTCTTGTTGGCGCCCAAGCGCGCGATCTCCTTTTGCATTACGGCCATGGCCTCGCGATCGAGCGCGTGACAAGCGATGTGGACTTCGCGATTGCTGTTGAAGACTGGAGCCGGTTTTCGGTCGCCAAGGAGGCACTGGTGGCGAGCGGCCTCTTCGTGCCCCATCGCAACATGGCGCATAGGTTGCAGCACGCGAAATCCGGGACGATCGACTTCATTCCGTTTGGTGCCGTGGAGCAGATGGACGGCACGATCGCATGGCCCCCGACTGGCGACGAGGTCATGGCCGTTCTCGGCTATTCAGAGGCTGCCGTAGCCGCGGTTACGGTCGAGCTCCCGAAGGGCCAGACGGTCCGAGTGGTGTCGCTACCCATGCTGACAGTACTCAAGGTGCTGGCCTGGAAAGACCGGCACCGGTTCACGCAAGGCAAGGACGCCGTAGACCTTTGGCTCATCATGCGCAGCTATCTCGAGGCCGGGAACCTTGAGCGCCTCTATGCAGAATTTCCGCACGTAATCACGGAGAAGTTCGACTTCGAGCCGACCGGCAGCTGGCTACTGGGACGTGACGCGCGCGTGGCGTTGCAGGAGCACAGCGTGCGCCTGGACCAGTTGATTGAAAGGCTCGATGCCGTGCTTGCGCCAGAACTGAACTCGGAAGACAAGTCGACGCTCGTTCTGCAACTGAGTCCGGCCGATCCAGATCGTGCTCTCAAGCTCCTGACAGCCCTGCATGCGGGGCTCATGGGCGCGCAGACCCCATGAACACTTCCTCACTCGTTCAGAGCCCCGGAACTCCCGCACCGTCGTGCGCGACATCGACGCGCTGGAGTTCGGGACGCTAGGCCTGCCACACCCCATAGCCGGCTTGCCGGAGATCCTCCGCGAGCTCCCGCTCCATCGTCATCGCCGCCTCATACGGCATCGGGTTCAGGTGCGCGAACAGCTCCGGCAGCAGCCGCGTGCCGTGCTTCAGCACGAACGCGTTGCCCTTGTGCCCGCGCTTGTGGTTCTTGAACCGCTCCGCCACGGAGAGCCCGGTCATACCCACGTACACGCACGGCTTGCCCTCGACGTAACCCGGGTTCCGCCTTCGAAAACGCCGGTCTGAAAGCACGTCGAGCGCCAGCTCGACCACGTAGACGTTGTGCGAAAGCCGGGGCGCCCGCGGCTCGCCGCGCTTCTTCTTCGCCGTCGCCACCTCAAGCCCGGCCGGCATAGGCCTTCGCCGCGTCGGCCAGACGCTTCGCGATCCGCGTCCGCAGGCTCGCGGGTGCGATCACCTCGACGTTCTCCCCGTGCCGAAGGATCTCCAGCTCGAGTTCCGCCGGATCGCTGTACGGCACCTTCAACTCGTACGTCCCGCCCTCCAGCTCGCGCCCCTTCTGCTGTTCGTTCCAGTTCTCCGAGCGCACCCACTTCGCGGCGTCCTTGTTGAACACCAGCGTCGCCCACTGCAGGTCCTTGCCGCGGTAGATGCCGTAGCCGCCGCCCAGTTCCTCGTCCACCGTCTTCAGCGACACTTCCTTCGCCTTCTGGTCGGTGAGCTTCGCGGCCTCGATCGAGTCGAGCGAGAACATGCGGATGCCGTCGGACTGGTGGCACCACGCGTCCAGGTACCAGTTGCCCTTGTAGTTCACCAGCCGCAGCGGCGACACTTCGCGCTCGGTGTGGCGGTCCTTGGCGCGGCCGTAGTAGCGGATCACGAGGCGCAGCCGCTTCACGAGCGCCGCGCCGATCGTCTCGAAGACCTTGGGCTCGACGCGCCGCCGCTGCACCGAGATCAGCTTCACGCGCTTCAGGATCTCGTTGGCCGAGCCGTCGGCCGCGTCCAGCAACGCCTGCAGGCGCGTCATCAGCGGCTTGATGTGCCGGCCCAGCAGCCCGCTCTCGTCGGTGCCTTCGAGCATCTGGTACATCGACATCAGCGCGAGGATCTCCTCGGGCGAGAACCACAGCCCGGGCAGCTCGAACGAGGGCCCGCTGTTGGGCGTGCCGAAGCGGTAGCCGCCGGCGTCGCGGTCGAACACGAGCGGAGCGTTGAAGCTGTCGCGCAGCTTCACGAGGTCGCGCTTCAGCGTGGCGCGCGAGACCTCCAGCTCGTCCATCAGGTCGCCGAAGGACACGACGCGCCGCGCCTCGATGAGGTTCTTGATCCGGTGCAGTCGCTCGAACTGGCTCATGGCATCTCCTGGTCCGGCGACCTTAGTCGACAGTGCCGTCGCCCCACTTGACGGAGATCCACCGATCCGGCGGCGCTTTTCTCAGCCGGCGGGAAGGTCGCGCGGCGCCTCACCGCGGCCGCAGCGCGTGGACGCGGTCGAACTCGGCCTCCAGTTCCGGATGCACGCCGCGCAGCCCGTCGACCACCTGCTTCGCCCAGTCGAAATATTCCTGCTTCCGCTTCAGGTCCCAGTTGGGCGGGCGCGCGACGATGTCCCGCAGGTTGACGATCTTGTCCGCGAGCTTCACCAGCTTGGCCTGCCCCGAGAGGTGCGGCGCGTGGGCGATCTGCATCCGCTTGCGCAGCGCCTTGCTCTGGGTCTTCTCGTCGGTCACTTCCACCACGATCGAGGCCACCTCGCGGCCGAACGCGCGCTCGAGCTCCGCCTCGGTCGTGTCCGTGTCTTCGATGGTGTCGTGCAGGATCGCGGCCGCCAGGACGTCGGCATCCTCGACGCCGGCCTCCGTGGCCAGCGTGCTCGCCACCGCCAGCGGGTGGTTGATGTACGGGCTGCCGCGCACGCCCTTGCGCCGCTGCTCGCGGTGCTTGAACGCGGCGAACTCCGCGGCGGCGAGGACTTTGGCGATTCCGCCTGGAACTGCTTCCCTGGCTCTTTCCATGGGTCTCCCTTCAATGGCTCATGAGCCGTGCCATGCCAGTGTGCCGCTTCTGACAAGAGGGTCATGTGGCGCTAGCTCACCTCGACTCCAGGCCACAGTGCAAACACGGGCTCGCGCCGTGAGCCCCGTTTCTGCCAGACTGCAACCGTTACGTCGCCGATTTGATCCGCTGATTGCGGGCGACTCATAAATGCCGCTAAAACGCGGGTGTCTCCGCCTCCCCGGAAGCCGCCCGTTGGACCCGTGGGAGGCCGGAGCACCAGATGACCAACCGCAACGAATCGGCTGCCCTTGCCAGGGTCTGGCGGCAACTCGACCCCGAGCACTATTACGAAGCCGGTGAGATCGCGATCCTGCGCGCGTACTTCGGCCTGAAACCGCGGCCGGGCGACATGCCGCTGATGGAACTCTACGAGGCGTCGGCCGACGAGAACGCCGACGCCGACCCGGACGCACCGCGCGTCGGCCCGATCCGCCTGCGGCACCTTCAGGTGAGCGGGCCGGTCACCGAGCTGAACGAGGCGGTCGCCCGCATCTGCCTGGCCGAAGTGCAGGACCGCCTGCCGCAGTGGTGGTCCTCCTCGGCGGAGAACGGCGTCGTGATCGGCCGCGCGCGCTTCGCCGCGCCGGAGCGCACGTTCACGCCGCTGCATCCCGAGCGGCTCCTGTGCATCAACTGGGCCGACTCGGGCCCGGGCTTCTCGTGGCCGGAGGAATACAACGTCACGCTGCTGCCCGGGTTCGGGCGCTACGTGCTGACCGCGTCCGCGGACTCGCCCGATTCTTACGGTGTCACGGACTTCGCGCTGGGCTGGTTCCGCGCCTCCGAGGACCGCGTCGCCGGCAGCAAGCGCCTGCTGGTGCGCTGGTGGCGCGAGGCGGCGAAGCACGACGGCGGGCCGTGGGCGTATCTCTTCAGCGAGGGACTGATCGACGTGAGGGAGGCGTACCGGATGCGCCGGCTGGTGTGGGGCGACCGCGAGGAGTGACGGGCGGTCGACGGAGGCTCGCGAGGTGAACCTCGCGTTCGGGATCATTGCAATGAGGCGGCGTTCCGTGACCGGTTGCGCACGAAGCCGCGATGGATGTTGATGGATGTTCTTCCGTCGCCGATTTAGTCCCACTTGCGGGCGACGCTAAACAACACCGCTAAACGGGACGCTGGGCGACCGGAGAGTCGCCGCATCGAGTGAGGAGCAGCACATGAGTCAACAGATCGAAACCGGTTCCAGCCCGGCACCGCAAGCCGTCATCCAGTTGTCCGACACCACCCCCGACGAACTCGCGCACGACCGCTACCTCGACGCGCTGCACGACCTCGTCGAGGACGCCGCAGCAGGGCAACGAATGCACCTGCTCGCCGACGTGCTCGCGTGGACGTTCGCGCGACTGGCGATCGGCTGCGGCGCGTCGGCCACGGCCGACCTGCTCGCCAAAGTCGGCAAGTACATGGGCGCACTGGCGGAGCAGGACGCAGCCAGGCGCGAGCTCGAGCGCGCGCGGCAGGAGGGGCGGTTGCCGAACTGAGGCCTTCCTTCCTCGCCGATCGGAACCGAGGAAGGACCGTCAGCCCGTCTCGGCCTCCATCGGTGCCGGGTCGCGGTCGATGGGCTCGCGCCCGATTCGCTCGTACTCCGCGATCACCTGCGCGCCAAGCAACAGCACGATGGCGCCGATCTCGACGCTCAGCATCACGGCGACCGAGGTCGTCAGCGATCCGTAGACGAGCTGGATCTGCGAAATCGTCGAGAAGTACCAGACCAGGAAGTGCCGCGTCGCTTCCCACAGCAGTGCCGCGACCGTGCCGCCGATCAGCGCGTGGCGGAGCGACAGGCGTCCCACCGGCATCACGAGATAGACCGCCGTCAGCAGCAGGATCTCGCCGATGACGCCGAGGAGGTACAGCAACTGGGAGGAAACGAAGTCGAGCGGATGGGGCCGCCCGAGGATCACCACGGTGCGGGTGCCCAGCTGCTCCAGGGCTCCCGAGACGAGCGTGACGATCAGCAGGCCGACGGCCAGGGACAGCATGAACAGGTACGGCATCACCGCCGACGCCAGGAAGTGACGACGACGCACGGCCACTCGATGGAAGAAGATCACCGACATGGCGTTTTCGAGCACGGTGAACGCGAGGCTGCTGAAGAACAGCATCAAGGCCAGCAGCAGCCAGCCGACGACGTCCCGGTGCATCAGGAACGTACGGAGCTCGTCGACCAGCACGGCCGACCGGCCCGGCACGACGAATTCGAGGCTGGCGCCGACGGTGGCGAGCACCCGCGCTTCGTCGAACACGTGCGTCAGCGCGAGCACCACCAGGATCAGCAACGGCACCAGCGACAGCAGCGCGTAGTACGCCACCGCGCCGGCCAGCAGCAGGCCCTGGTTGGCGCGGAACTGCCTGATGACGGCGAGGGCGAACACGCCCGGATGGCGGAGCGCCTTCCTCGCACTTCGGCCGAACAGTTGCATGCGGAACCGTCTCCACGCCCGTTGAAAGCCGTTGCTTCAATGTAGCGCCGGGAAGCGGAGGCCGGCACTCCGGCTGCATCGAGTATGGCGCGAAGGAAGGCCGCTGGCCGATGCGAGATGGCCAACTGACTATTGATCACCCGGTATTCGATCACCCAGTATCCGGGCCAGCGCGGGATCCTCGCGGACTTTCGAGCCGAGGTTGGCCAGGCAGGTCGAGACCACTCCCTTGATCAGTGACTCGCTTGGAATGACGTAGGCGCGATCAGTGCAGGTGGTCTCGTAATGCAATTCCTGCTTCTGTCCGTCGCGCCCCGTGACGACAATGCCAAGCGCGATCACCCCATTGATGTGCCAGTAGAGGAGCGTTGACGGTGTCTGTACCTCGAACCTGGTCAGGCGTGCGTCGATGACGAACTCCGCGCCGGTGCCGGCGGTGCCGTGACCCAGCATGCCTAACTCTGCTCGCAGCAACTGGCCGATCATCTCCACCGGCGTGGGCGCCATTTCGATCTTGCCCAACGACACGCTCAGGGCCGATCGCTCTCCGATGAGAGCCCCCTTGGCATCGCGCCGATCGTCTCGGACGGGGGGGATTCGAACCCTGGCCTTCTCCCGCGGCGCAGCCACGCGCGCCCCTGGCGTGGATTCATATGGCGGCAGCGCGATGAGCATGCCACTTGAGCCCGAGGCGGTTCTCGGAGGCCCGGAAAAGATGTCTGTCAGGGCCGCGGCAACCATTTCCTCGGGGGTCTTGCGGGTGCGCGGCGTCTGGGAGGAGGTGGCTGTCGCCAGGAACCCTTGTGACTCGGGCTCCCGGATGAAGACAGTCAACTCGCTCATGAACTCGGGGAGATCTCCCATCCACTTGTAGCGGTACGCCACGATCGCATCGATGTTCCTCGGCGCCTCGGCCGCTGGGCCGGTGGTGGCCTCGAGTCCCTTGCGCTGGAGTTCGGTGGCGATCAGCTGGTTGACGCCCCGTGCGTCCGGACCCAGCTTCACGACGTAGTACGACCTGAGCGCCGACAGTTCCCGGCCCGGCTTGACCGGCGCTGTGTCGGATCGATTGAAGCGTGCCCAGGCGTCGTCGGTCCAGAAGAAGATGATGGGAGGAATCGCCCCCAGATTGAAGTGGTGCACCTTGGCGAGCAGGCTGCCGTCGCTCGCCAGTCCGATCGTCGTCTCGTAGTCGGCTCCTCCCCCACTCAACCGGTAGAAGAAACTGCCCATCGCGCAAAGACCGATGCCCGCCTCCCGGGACGCAGGCACTCGAAGGCTCTCGCACGGCTCGAACTGGCCAGGCTCACCGGCGGTGCTTCGGCGGATCGGGTTGATGACAAGCTGCCAATTCGCCGCGGGGATCAGCGATCCGGCCGGATGCGCGAACTCCTCGATCTTCAGGGTCACGCGCTCGCATGAGCGCAAGGCTTCAGGGCGGTTCAGCTTGTAGGTGTAGGCGTCCGGCTTTCGCAGGACGTCGGCAGTCCACAGGTCGGTGAACCAGACCTCGCGGCTTTGCCCCTTTTCATCGAACAGCAGGCCCTTGTTCTCGTAGCTTCCCTCGATGATTCGGCAGTCCTCGCTGGCGCTGGCGATGTCGGGCCAGCCTGTGGGGTAGTACTCGTTCTTCTCGAATCTGGACGTCGTTACACATCCTGCGACCAGCGCCGCGATCAGGATCGACCATGCAAGCCTCGACAGCGATCCAGGGAGGCCTGTTGGTGCGATCGATGCCATGCGGCCACCTCGACAAGGAAGCAGGAGGCGGTGCATTGATCAACGAGCCGGCGCCTCACCCGGGGCGACGATGGGAACGTAGAGCAGCGCGCTGTTGTTGCTCAGGTCCTTGTCCCAATACTCGTAATCCGATCTCGCGTACCCCGTGATGGCGACTTGCGTTCCGACATCGCCCGTCGTGACACCATCGAAAGTGAAGGCCAGTTCGCTGCTCGGAGGAAATGAGGGAACCATGACTCCGCCCGCCAGCTGCTGCACGGATACGGCCGGGCAGACCACAGCGCCGGACGAGCGACAAGTCACGCTGTCGTATCGGAATCCGATGGGAGCCGGAAACTGCAGCACGACGTCCGGGGCAACGCTCTTGCCGGCGTTCGGGACGCGTATCAGTACCGTGTTTCGCTGATTCGGGACCAGCGGCGAGTTGGCGGACGTGATCACGACGTGCACCTCGGCCCAGTCGTCCTTGCGCAGGTATTCGTCGGCGCCGCCGCAGCCCTGCAAGAGCACGGGCACCAGCAGGGCAAGCACCGAAGCGATGCCAACCCGACTGCGACTCATGAGCCACCTCCACACTGGGCGGGCGACGCTGGCAAAAGTAAAAAACTCCTCTTTTAGTGTTGTGAGCCGTCGGCGTTCGGTATTGACGGAAGGCAACCGCGCAACCAACTATTGATCAGTTGCTCTGGCTTGGTTGTCCGCAGCGGCTTGCCGACACCGAGGGAGGGCGCCTTGCGAGCCAGAGCGGAAGTCAGGGTTCGCCGAAGAGCGGCAATGTGGAAAGCCTCGACTGCCTATCATTCGGAGCCGCCGCATGCGAACGGGCAGTCAACGCAGGAGCACGTGATGATCGAGATCTCCGACGACGCGAAGCGCAACCGGGAAGGCTGGACGCAGGCCAATGCCGATCACACGGACGAGCAGGCGAGCCACAACTGGGCAGCGGCCGAAATCACATGGGGTGTTTTCGGTGTGCCGGAGGCCTCGCTCGGCACCCTCGGCGAAGTCCGTGACCTTGACGTCGTCGAACTCGGCTGCGGCACCGCGTATGTCTCGGCCTGGCTGGCACGGCGCGGCGCGCGTCCCGTCGGCGTCGACGTGACTCCCGCGCAGCTTGCGACGGCCCGCCGATGCCAGCGCGAGTTCGGAATCGACTTCCCGCTGATCGAGGCCAGCGCCGAGCATGTCCCGCTCCCGTCGGCGAGCTTCGACCTGGCGGTCTCCGAGTACGGCGCAAGCATCTGGTGCGATCCGCACCTCTGGATTCCGGAAGCACACCGACTGCTGCGGCCTGGCGGCCGATTGTGGTTCCTCCGTAACAGCACCTTGTCGATCCTGTGCGCGCCGGACGTCGGGCCACCGACCACGGCACTCCAGCGGCCGCAGCGGGGACTGGGGCGCCTGGAGTGGCCCGGCGAGCTTGCGGTGGAGTGGCAGCTGCCGCACGGCGAGATGTTCCGCCTCCTGCGGCACGCGGGCTTCGATGTCGTCGATCTGGTCGAACTCTACCCACCCGATGGCGCAGTCGACCACGCCTACTACGAAGCGTTCTCGGTCGATTGGGCGCGCAAGTGGCCGTGCGAGGAGATCTGGGTCGCGCAGAAGCGTCGCTGACGCAGGCAATGAACGGACAGATGCGGCGCCCGGTCCGCCTGCTCTAAGGCGCTCCGGCCCTATCCGCTCTGTCGCTTCACCGCCAACTTTCGCCGCTGCCATGCCTTGCGGACTTCCTCCAGGGCCAACATCGAGGCGGCGCCGGCGAGCGCCAGCAGCCACGGTTCGGCGCCGATGGGAGCCGTGCCGAACAGCCAGTTGCCGGTCGGCGTATAGATGATGAGCAGAATCACCCCGAGTTCCGCGACCAGGCCAAGCAGGATGTAGCGGTTGCTGAACAGGCCGAACGACAGCGACGACTCCGTCGGGTGGCGGCACAGGAAGACATTCATCATCTGCATCACGACGATCGTTGCGAGGCAGGCGGAGGTCGCCTGCAGGTACAGCGGATCAACGCGGTCGAGGCTGACGCCGTATTGCCAACCGGCGGCGTGGAGCACGAAGAAGAACACGGCCATTGCGGCCGCCGCTTCCAGGACGCCGAGAAAGAGGTAGGCGCGAGCGAGCAAACCCCATGACAGCAATCGCTCGTTGCGCGCCCTGGGCGGGCGATGCATCACGCCGGGATCGGGTCTTTCGGCGCCGAGGGCCAGCGCCGGCAGCATGTCGGTGCCAAGGTCGACCGCGAGGATCTGGATGACGGTCAACGGCAACGGAATGCGGAGCAGCACGAAAGCGAGAAACGGCACCAGTTCGGGAATGTTCGAGCTGAGGATGTAGGTCAGGAACTTGCGGATGTTCTCGAACACCGCGCGCCCTTCCTCGACCGCCGCGACGATGCTGGCGAAGTTGTCGTCGAGCAGGATCAGGTCGGCGGCCTCCTTGGCCACGTCGGTGCCGGCGATGCCCATGGCAATGCCGATGTCGGCGGTCTTCAGTGCCGGTGCGTCGTTGACACCGTCGCCGGTGACCGCGACGATCTCGCCCTTCTTCTTCAAGGTGTCGACGATCAACATCTTCTGATCGGCGGCGACGCGGGCGAAGATGATCTCCTTCGCGTCGAGTGCGAGCTGCAGTTGCGCCGGCGAGATCGAGCGCAGCTGGTCGCCGCTGATGACCGTGGGCTCGTCGGTCTTCACCAGGCCGATCTGGCGGGCGATCGCGAGCGCCGTCTGCGGATGGTCGCCGGTCACCATGATGATGCGGATGCCGGCCAGTGCGCAGCGTGCGATGGCGTCCGGCACTTCCGCGCGCGGCGGGTCTTCCAGCCCCACGAGTCCGGTCAGGGTCATGCCCTGCTCCTCGCTCGGCATCCCGTCCGCGACCGCGCAATGGGCGAAGGCCAGCACGCGCAGGCCGGCCTCGGCCATCTGCCGCTGCGCTGCGAGCAGGCGTGTTCTCGCCACCGCATCGAGCGGCGCGATGCCGGCGTCGAAATGGACGAAATCGCAGGCCGCAAGGACCGTTTCCGGCGCGCCCTTGCAGTAGAGCGTGCGGCCCTCAGGGGTCGAGCACAGCACGGACATGCGCTTGCGGTCGGTGTCGAAAGGAATCTCGTCGAGTCGCGCGTGGTCGGCGAGCTCGCCCGCCACCTGCCGTCCCATGCCGGCCAACGCCTCTTCCATGGGGTCGCCGACCCACTTGCGCAGGCCGCGCTCGTCGGTCTCCTTCAAGCTGTGGCAGAGCGCGGCATTGACGAACAGCTGGCGGTGGTCATCCGTCAGGCGCGGCTGGGCCGCTAGGTCGCCGACGTCGATCAACCCGCCGCCCAGCCACAGGCGCTGCACCGACATGCGGTTCTGCGTCAGGGTTCCGGTCTTGTCGCAGCAGATCGTCGTCGTCGAACCCAGCGCCTCGACCGCCGGCAGGTGCCGCACCAACGCGTTGCGCTTGGCCATGCGCTGCGTTGCCATGGCAAGCGAGAGCGTCACCGTCGGCAGCAGGCCTTCCGGCACGTTGGCGACGATGATGCCGATGGCAAACAGCAGGTTCGCCCAGGTCGGCAGTCCCATGGCCTCGCCGACGAAGAACAGCGCGATGCCCAGACCCGCCGCCAGCACGGCGACGATGCGCGAAAGGTGCGCTATCTCACGCTGCAGAGGTGAAGAGTCCTTGCCGACCGTTTGCGTCAGGTGCGCGATCCTGCCGAACTCCGTCCGCATCCCGGTGGCGTACACCACTGCGCGCGCCCGACCCCACACCACCGACGTGCCGGCCAGCACGACGTTCTTTGCATAGAGCGGCGAGTCCTCGGAACTTGGCTCGGTGTTGCGCGCCTTGGGCAGGGATTCGCCGGTGACCGTCGCCGTGTTCACTCGCAACCCGAAGGCCTCGATCAGGCGGCAGTCGGCAGCAACGAGATTGCCCTCCTCGAGCA
The DNA here is from genome assembly GCA_963841815.1 of uncultured beta proteobacterium. GTDB lineage: Bacteria > Pseudomonadota > Gammaproteobacteria > Burkholderiales > Burkholderiaceae_F > JAOUJD01. Next base: position 157,612 of record CAWJEE010000015.1, read on the forward strand.
GGACGACGTCGCCCGGAACCAGCTCGGTGGCAGGCAGCTCCACGCTCTCGCCGCCGCGCAGTGCCTGCACCTTCTGAGGCAACAACTGACGCAGCGCCGCCACGGCCCGTTCGGCCTTGTATTCCTGCCAGAAGGAAAAGATGCCGTTGACGAGGATGACGCCAACGATGGCCACGCCGAGACGCGCCATCCCCTGGCCCGGCTCGAAATAGTCGGCAAGAAAGGCGAGCGCGGCGCCGATCCACAGGGTGATCGCGAAGAAGTGCGTGAATTCGCGGGCGAAGCTGAGCAGCAGCGGCTCGCGCCCGACTTCCTCGACGTGGTTCGGCCCGAACTCGGCGAGGCGGCGCACCGCCTCGGCCGCGGTCAGGCCGGCCGCCGTGGTCTTCAGGTTGGCGAGGGACTGCTCGGCGCTGAGACCATGGATCCGCATGGAACGGAGCTTGGCGCTAAGTTGGAGCTGCCTGCTTGACGGAGGGCTAACGCGTCCTCATTGCCGCCCCGGCGGTGTCGCTTGATTCGATCCGCGCACTTCGAACTGATACGCCTCGAGCCGCGCCCTCACCCCGGCATGCGCACGAACATCGGCACCTCGCCGAGGTCCTGGAACCCGAGTTTCCGGTAGACGGAGTGCCCGGCCGGCGACGACTGCAGGACGCCGACCCGATAGCCCAGCTGCCGCGCCTCGCGCAGGGCCTGCGCCGTCGCGTGCGCGCCCAGCCCGCGTCCCCGTTCGGCGGCCAGCGTCGAGACGGAATAGATGCCGGCCAAGCCGTCGGCCAGGAAGAACAGCGAGGTCGCGACGGTCTCGCCGTCCTTCAGCACCGCGAAGAACTGGATCGCGGCGTCGGCCGCCATGTCGGCGCCCATGGCCACCGGCGAGAAGAGCCGCGCCAGGCCGACCGGGATGTCGTAGCCCGTGGCCATGGCGTCAGCCCACGCGCTGCCGTCGCTGCCGGCGCCGACGCGCGCCCACGTGTAGCCCGCGGGCAGCGCGGTATCGCCCATCGCGTCGATGTCGACGGCCATCGCGGGCATCGCGCCGTGGTGCGCAAATCCCATCGCCTCCAGCGTCTGCGCGGCCTCCGCCGTGACGCCCTCCGTGAAGAGGACGGCGGCGGGCAGTCCGGACTCCTGCAGCGGTGCGGCCGCGGCTCGGGTCAGTGCGGGGTCATTCGGATTGGAGACGATCGCGGCATTGCCCAGCGGGTGCAGCTCGCCCGTGATGAAGCGCATGAAGTCCGGCCGGTGCTCCGCCGCGGGCGGTCGCATGATGACGCGGAAGGCCGTGTCGAGATGCCGTGCGGCGCGCGCGCCGATCTCGTCGCGGGTCTCGGCGATCGATGGGACCATCGTTGCTTCGCTCAAGGGCGCTCCCTGTCAGTCCCGCGGTCGTCCGCGTCGCGCATTCTCGGTTGGCCGCGACCGCCGAGGCAATAGCGGCTGAGGGTGTGATCGCCTCACCGCCAGGCGGGTGAGCAGGCGCGTGGAGTCTGCTAGAGTAAGGAATCCTTACTTGAAGGATTCCCGATGCTCGCCAAGCTCACGTCCAAGAACCAGCTCACGCTCCCCAAGAGCGCGGTGGAAGCGGTGGCCGCGGCCGAGTACTTCGACGTCGAAGTGCGCGACGGGCAGATCGTGCTGACCCCGGTGCGCATCCAGCGCGGCGATGCCATGCGCGCCAAGCTGGCCGAACTCGGCCTGACCGAGTCGGATGTGACCGAAGCGGTGCGCTGGGCGCGTTCCGGCGCGCCGGCCATGCGAGCCGCCGAGCCGCGAGCACGCTTTGGTTCCGCAAAAGTCGCGACACCCAGGAAGAAGCCGGCGAAACGCGCATGAAGCCGCCACCGCGGGTGGTCCTGGACACCAATGTGGTGCTGTCGGCGTTGCTGTTCGGCCGCGGCCCGACCGCGCGCGTTCGCGTCGGCTGGCAGTCCGCGCGCTTCGTGCCGCTGGCCAGCGCGGTTACCGCGTACGAGCTCGTGCGCGTGCTGGCGTATCCCAAGTTCGGGCTGTCGGCCGAAGAACAGTCTGAATTGCTGGCGGACTTCATGCCGTGGGTGGGTGCGGTCGACATCCCCGACCCGCCGCCCGCGGTGCCGCGCTGCCGCGATCCGTTCGACGCGGCATTCCTTCACCTCGCCGTCGCCGGCCGGGCGCGGGTCTTGGTGTCCGGCGACCGCGACCTGCTGGCGCTGGCCGGCGCGCGCGGCCTGTGCCCGATCCTCGACGTGGAGGCGTTCTGCCGGCAGTACCTGGGTGATTGAGCCGACGCCTCGGTCGCGCCTCGCGCTGCTCGAAGGGTGGCTCCCGGCCTCGGGCCGCCGCGGCTACCTGACCTCGAACCGATACGCATCCAACCCCCGCCCTTCGGATGCCAGCAGCGAAGAGGGACGGTCCTTCAGGTAGCGATCCAGGAACTCGCCGGCGTAGCGAGCGATCAGCGCCGCATTCGGCCGCGCCTGCAGGCAGGCGGCCGCGCTCGTGGCACCCAGGCACCCCAGGTTGGTCCACTCGACGTGCGTTCCAGCCAGCAGCCGCACGTAGTACTTCGGCGCCGGGCTCCTCGCGAACGCGCCCTTCGGCCCTTCCAAGACCGGCGTGAGGCCCCAGTCGAACTGCGCGCCCTGGTACATCACGGGCACGGCGAGCTGCGGCAGGGTGCCGTGCACGATGAACGGCGCGACGAAGGGCGACATCGCAATGACGGCTTTCACTTCGCCCGTGCGCCACGCCGGCCAGGCACCCCCCATGGCGAGGACGGCGTAACCGCCGAGCGAGTGACCCACCGCGCCGACACGCGACGTGTCGGCGATGCGCGCCAGCGCGGCATCGCCGTTCACCTTCGCGATCGCCGCACGCAGGTCGTGCAGCCGGCCGATCTCGCTCTGCTCGGTCCAGCGCGCGGGCTCGAGCAGCGGCTGCTCGGTGCGCAGGTTCTGCAGCCGCAGCGCCTCGCCGCCGATGCCGCACGTGGCCGCGTCGGCGTGGTCGGGCGCCGCCACCACGTAGCCGCGGCGCGCGAGTTCCTCCGTGAGGAAGGTCGACTGCAGCCCGCAGCCGCCGAGCCCGTGCGAGAAGAGAACGAGCGGAACGCGCGGGCAGGCGGCCGGCGGCGCGTCGCGCGCGACGCTGCCCGGGAGTTCGCCGCTGGCGCGCGTGTAGACGAACGGCTGCTCGGCCGCGGCCGCGGGATACCAGACCGCGACCTTGCGGCCGCTCGGCAGCGGGAGCACGCGGTAGCCGACGGACTGGCGGCCGTTGCAGTCGGCGGATTGCGCGCGCGCACTCGCGATGAGCGCGAACAACGCAACGAGGACGACGACTGCGGAACGCGTCATCGGCAAGCGGGGGTGACCATGGCCCAGCCTACCTGACGCCGTCGACGGTCCCCGCGCGAGCGACTGGATCGCGCCGCCGCCGCCTTCATCGGCCTGGAATCGGGCGCGCGGGAGGCCCGCCGCGCTCACTCGCGCGTCGCGGCGTTCGCAAACACGCGCCGGGCGTTCTCCGCGCCGATCTTGCGCGCCGCCTCGGGCGCAAGCTGCGCCAGCATGACGCGGAACAGGTCCATCCGGTACCGGTAGGTCTTCAACTGGCCCGTGTGCGCAACATCGGAACCGATCATGAAGCGGTCCGGAAACGCCTCGAACAGCTGCTTCATCTCCGGAACGACGCGGCCGGCATCGTCCTGGAACGGGTGAACCCAAGGCGACTCCCGAGGCCACTGCCGGCCGTAGCCCGCCAGGCTGCGGGGGCCGTTGGACATGCTGCCGAGGTCGCACATCAGGTTCGGGAAGGTGCGCAGGCGTCGCGCCGTGTCGGCGGCGCTCGCGCGGCCGCAGGCGTGTGCCCAGACGAACACGGTGTCGGGATACGCGGCGAACAGCGCTTCGGCCTCCCGGGCCGGCGCCTCCTCCGCCTCGGCATGGAAGACCACCGGAAGGCGCTGCTTCGCCGCAAGCGCCGCGATGCGCCGCATCGCGTCGTGATCGACGCGAATCCGTACTTCGCCGCCGGGTTCTCCGCCGGAGACGGACGGATAGGCGTGGTGCACCAGGATGAACTCGCCGAGGCCCCGGTACCCGCCCTTCCCAAGCTCGCCCCTGAGCTCGCGCAACACGAAACTGACGTTGCCCGGCTGATCGATGCGACCCTCGAGAAGCTCGTCGCGCTGGCCGCCGACGAGAGGGATGAAGCGCGCCGGATGCTTTCGCGCGTAGTCGAGCGCCTGCTCGTCGGTCGCCGAGCCGCCGGCTCCCGGGTTGCGGTAGTGGCGCGGCATCAGCACCATCGACTCGACCCCGGCGCGGTCCATCGCCTCCAGCAGCTGCTCGACGGGCATGTTCCCGTTGAGGTGATTGTGCGCATCGACCAGCGGCATCGTCGCTGCCGCCGGCGTCTCGATTCGAATGGCGGCGCGGTCCACCCCGGTGCGGCCGAAGATCCCGGCCATGTCGACCGGAACCGACTGGCCCGCGGCCGGTGACGCGAAGAGTGCGAACGCGGACAGGCAGAGCGTGGTGGCGACCAGTGTTCTACGCATGACGCGCCTCATCGGGAAGTCGCTGTCGATCGGGCTGGAAGCGAGCCGCAAGTCAACCGCGCTCGCGGCGGCCCCGCGGACTCTTCATCATCTGTTCGCTTCGAAGGCCCGGCTTGACGATTCGCAACGAGAGTCGCGCGTTCGCGGCGATGCTGGCGGCGACGCGGGCGCGGCAGGCCCCGGTGGCGCGCACGAAGCAGCGGCGGGCGGCCCGCACTGCAAGCCTGCGACCGTAGCGAAGGCCGATAATCGAGCGCACCACCACTTTGGCGACCCGCGCCGTGCAGCCTCGTTGCCGCGCACGGCGGACCTCATGACCCTCACTCACATCCTCGTCGATTTCGAAAACGTCCAGCCCACCGCCGTCGACATCGGCCTCGTCCGCGGCGACGACGTGCGCCTCGCCATCTTCCGCGGCCCCGGCCAGAAGAAGTACTCGGCCGACGTGGCCGAGGCCTGGCAGCCGCTCGGCGGCAACGTCACCTTCGTCCACTGCGCCAAGGCCGGCCGCAACGCGGTCGACATGCACATCGCGTTCCATCTCGGCGTGCTGGTCGCGGCCAGTCGCGGCAGCGCGGGCGGGCACGCCCACTTCGTGATCGTCTCGAAGGACACGGACTTCGATCCGCTGCTGATGTACATCCGCGCGCAGGGCTTCGAGGCGTCGCGGGTGGCGACGATCAAGGCGGCGCTGCACGGCAGCGCGGCCGACAAGTCCGAGCCACGCGCCGCCAAGACGCGCTCGCGGCGCGGCAAGGCCGAGGCGGCGCCCGCGCCGGTGCCGGAAGAGAAACCGGCGAAGCGCGCGGCGAAGAAGGCGCCGGCCGCGAAGAAGGCCGTCGCGAAGAGAGCGCCGGCCGCGAAGAAGGAGAAGGTCGAGTCGCTGATCCCCGTGCCGGCACCCCGCGCGCGGGGCATGGCCCGGCTCACCCAGGCGCCCGTGGTCAGCGTGCCGGCGGCGCCGGCCGCGACCGCGAAGTTGACTCCGGACGCGCGTGCCAAGGTGATCGAGAGCCTGCAGCGCATGGGCGAGAAGCGCCCGGCCAAGCGCAAGGGCCTGGAGCGCCACATCGAATCGCACCTCGGGCGCAACCTCGAGCCGGGGCAGCTCGAGACGCTGATGGCGCAGCTCGAGCGCGACGGCGTGCTCGTCTTCAACGACAAGAACAAGGTCGAGTACCGGCTGCCGAAGGCGAAGAAGTAGTTCGCGCGCCGGGGCCGCGGCTTCCTGCGATCCCCCGCCAGCCGCGCAGCGCAACGGCCGCGCCTCTGCAGAGTCGCTAGATGCCAAAGAACTACGCAATGGGGGGCCGGGTGTCCGCGGCGCGGCCCGGCGACCTGCCGCGAACGCCGCAGCCCCTGCGCGCGCGCCTGGGGGCGCTGCGCAACCTGCCCCCGTTCCTGAAACTCGTCTGGCAGACCAGCCCGGCGTTGACGCTGAGCCAGGGCCTGCTGCGGATCGTTCGTGCCCTGCTGCCGGTCGTGACGCTTTACGTCGGCAAGCTGATCATCGACGAGGTGGTGCTGCTCGCCGGGGCGCCGTCCGCGCACGAGACGCTGCGCGACTGGCTCGCAAGCGGGGCGCTCGACCGCATCGGCGGGCTGCTCGCACTGGAGTTCGGGCTTGCGGTTGCGTCCGACGTGCTCGGCCGCGTCGTCTCCCTGCTCGACTCGCTGCTGTCCGAGCGCTTCAGCAACGAGACCAGTCTGCGGCTGATGGAACACGCCGCCACGCTTGACCTCGAGGACTTCGAGGACAGCGAGTTGCAGGATCGCCTGGAGCGTGCGCGCCGGCAGGCGGCCGGGCGCACCAGCCTGATCGGGCAGCTCTTCGGCCAGGCGCAGGACGTCATCACCGTCGTGAGCTTCGCCGCCGGGCTGCTGGTGTACGCGCCGTGGCTCATCGTGCTCCTTGCCATCGCGCTCGTGCCGGCGTTCATCGGCGAGGCGCACTTCAACGCGCAGAGCTATTCGCTCAACTACGCCCGAACTCCGGAGCGGCGGGAGCTCGACTATGTTCGGCAGACTGGAGCGAGCGTCGAGACGGCCAAGGAGGTGAAGATCTTCGGCCTGAACACGTTCCTGATCGAGCGCTACCGGACGCTGGCCGAGAGCTTCTTCGACGCCAACCGCCGGATCGCGATGCGGCGCGCGGGCTGGGGCAGCTTGCTCACCGCGATCGGAACGCTGGCCTACTACGTCGCGTATGCCTACATCGTCTGGCGCACGCTGCATGGCGAGTTTTCCATCGGCGACCTGACGTTCCTCGCCGGCTCGTTTCGCCGCCTGCGCAATCTGCTCGAGAGCCTGCTGATCGGCTTCTCGCAGGTCGCGAGCCAGGCGCTCTACCTGGACGACCTGTTTTCGTTCTTCGAGATCCAGCCCGAAATCGTTCCGCCGCCGAACCCGCGACCGTTCCCGGTGCCGATCGAGCACGGCTTTGCCTTCGAGAACGTGGGATTCCGCTACCCCGGCGCCGAGCGCTGGGCGGTGCGCAACCTGACGTTCGAGCTTCGCGCCGGGGAGATCCTCGCGCTGGTGGGCGAGAACGGCGCTGGCAAGACGACGCTGGTGAAGCTGCTCGCACGCCTCTACGACCCGGACGAAGGCCGCATCCTGCTCGACGGCCACGACCTGCGCGAATACGACCTGTTCGCGCTGCGCGCCAACATCGGCGTCATCTTCCAGGACTTCGTGCGCTACCACTTCACGGCCGCGGACAACATCGCGGTGGGCCGGATCGAGGAGCGCGACGACCGTGCGCGCATCGTCGAGGCTGCAGAACGCAGCCTGGCCGATGAAGTCATCCGCAAGCTGCCGGATGGATACGATCAGGTGCTCGGCAAGCGGTTCCGGACCGGCATCGATCTTTCGGGTGGAGAGTGGCAGAAGATCGCCATCGCGCGCGCCTACATGCGCGATGCGCAGCTGCTGATCCTCGACGAACCGACGGCTGCGCTCGATGCGCGCGCCGAGTACGAAGTGTTCGAGCGCTTCAAGGAACTGAGCCGCGGCAAGACGGCCGTGCTGATCTCGCACCGGTTTTCCAGCGTGCGCATGGCCGATCGCATCGTCGTGCTGGTCGACGGCGCCGTCGAGGCCGAGGGTACGCACCAGCAGCTGGTGCAACAGGGCGGGCGCTATGCCGAGCTGTTCGAGCTGCAGGCGGCGGGGTACCGATAGCCCGTAACGGCGCAAAGCACCGGCTGGTTCGCCGAGTGCGTTACCCCTCGTTACTTCTTCGTCGTGCACGCGCCTCCACCGGCAGGCGTTGTAAGCGCATTGGCGCACGTTTTCGCGTCAACGCCGTTGTGCTTCGAGGAGACCTTCATGTCACGTCGTCTATTGGCTTTGAGCGCGCTGGCTGCCGGTGCGGCCGCCTTGTCCGGCTGCGTGGTCCTGCCGCTGGAGCCCGGCTACGGCTACGGCAATGGCTATGGCTACGGTCCCCCGGCCGTCCGCGTGGCGCCGCCGGTGGTGGTCGTTCCGCCACCGCGCCATCGCTATCGGTCCGGCGGGTATTACGGCGGGTACTACGGCGGGAATCAGTAGGGCCGGGAGCCCGCCATTTAGACGGTTCTACCTCCAATGCCCCCGCTCTGACGCGAGGCATGGCATCTCTCGCGCTGCCTACGATGATGGAATTGTCCGGCGCAAGGAAGCGCTGGGCGACAGTACGCAGACAAGGAGGAACCATGGTCACGCGTAAAACGAAAGCCACGGGCACCAGGCGGCGTGCAGTGCGGCCGGAACCCCGGCGCGCGCCGACCGTCCCGGAAGTAGCACCCCGGGTCGCCGAGGTGAAAGAGCGGCTCGGTGCGGCGGGGCACAAGTTGCAGCTGGCAGGAGAGAAGTTCCAGGTCGCCGGCCAGGCCGCGACGAAGTTCGCGCGCAGTTACGTGCGTGAAGTGTCCACCGCCGCGAAAGCCTCGCGCGAGCCGATGCATGCGCTCTGGCGCAACTTCCGGCTGGCGGGGCGCCACATCGCCCGCGATGCGGTTGAGATGTGGCAAGAAATGGCACCGGCTCGCAGGGTGCTGAAGCTGCCTGTCGTGCGCAGGGCCGGTCGACCGGCCGCGTAGCGCACCGGTAGTGCCGCAGCAGCAGTAGCGCAGCAAGGTCGCGGCGCTGTCCGCCTCTCCTGCTCGAAGAGCGGGGGAGACGGCGGCGCCGTTGCCTTTTTCGGCTATTGGCTCGGGAACGTGACGAGAACGCTAGTTCCTTTGCCGGCATGTCCGTCGCGAAGCTCCACCCGCGCCCCGTGCGCACGCGCGACCTCGCGCACGATCGCCAGTCCCAGCCCGCTGCCGCCCCCGGTCGACCCGGGGATCCGGTAGTAGCTCTCGAACACGCGCGCGCGCAGTTCCTCGGGGATGCCCGGCCCTTCGTCGCAGACCTCGAGCGTCACCGCGCCGCGCTCCTCGCGCAGCGTCGACGTCGATGGCGCTGCGCGTCCGGCGCGTAGCGCACGGCGTTGTCGAGCAGGTTGCCGACGAGGCTCGCGAGCTTCTGGAGATCGCCTTGCACCTCGGCCGTGCCGCCGGCGGGCGTGCACGTCACCGTCACCTTCAGCCCGCGCGCGCCGATGCGCGGCTGCAGCGTCTCGACCGCCTCGCCCGCAAGCTGGCGCAGCGACACCGGCTCGTGGTCGGGCGCCGCGGACGCCGACGCGCGGTTGTAGGCGAGCATCTGTTCGGCGAGGTGGATCGTGCGGTCGAGCGCGACCAGCATGCGGTCGAGCGAGGCCTGCCGCTCGGCCGGGCTGCCCGCGCGCGCGGCGTTCTGCGCGTGCACCTTCAGTCCCGCCAGCGGCGTGCGCAGTTCGTGCGCGGCATCCGCGGTGAAGCGGCGCTCGCGCTCGAGCGCGCTGGTCAGCCGGTCGAGCAGGCCGTTCAGCGCGTCGAGCACCGGCGCGATCTCGGCCGGCACGCGCGGCAGCGACACCGGCGTCAGCGCGTCGGCCTGCCGCGTCTCGATCTGCTGCGCCAGCTTCCCGAGCGGCGCGAGGCCGTAGCCGATGAGCAGGCCGAGCAGCACCAGCAGCACCGGGATGCCGATCACGAGCGGCTCGGCCGCGGCGTAGGCGAGCTTCCCGGACAGCTCGGTGCGGATGTCGCTGCGCTCGGCGACCTGGATCCACAGGCTGCCGGAGGGCAGAGTGAACACGCGCCACGTCAGGTCTCCCGTAGGCCTGGTCGCTGTAGCCGGCGGCGAGCGGCGCGAACGGCACATCGGGCGCGGAGGCGGAGCGCACGAGCAGCTGCCGGTCGGCGGTCCACACCTGGAACGCGATCTTGGTCTCGTAGTAGTGGCCTTCGATGCGCTGCGCGTCGTGCTCGCCCGCCTCGATCGGCCCGGACAGCTTGATCACGATCGGCGCGCGACGGTGGCGTGCTCGACCTGGCGCGCGAGGAAGGTTTCCAGCACGCGCGCTGACGTGGCGAGCCGCGCGTCGAACAGCTCCTGCGCCTCTTCCTCGCTGCCCTCGAAGCTCATCCACGCCGCGACGCCGAGCACGGCGAGCAGCGTGGCGATGGTGCCGGCGAGCAGCACCGCACGGATCGACCGCGCGCGGCGTGGCGCGGAGGCGGTCATGCCTGCGCGCCAGGCTGCGGCGGGTCGGCGATGTAGCCGACGCCGCGCACGGTGCGGATCACTTCCGGGTAGAGCTTCCTGCGGAGCTTGTGGATGTGCACGTCGACGCTGTTGCTCTCGACGCCGCTGTCCCAGCCGTACAGGGAGTCCTCGAGCTGCGCGCGCGACAGCACCTGCCCCGCGCTCTGCAGCAGCTTCTGCAGCAGCATGAACTCGCGCCGCTGCAGCGTCACCGGCTGGCCTTCGTATGTCACCGTGAGCGCCGCCGGGTCGAGCCGCAGCGGACCGTGCTCGATCACGTTGACCGCCGCGCCGCGCTGCCGCCGCTGCTGCGCGCGCACGCGCGCGAGCAGCTCGTCGACGTCGAACGGCTTGACCAGGTAGTCGTCGGCGCCGGCGTCGAGCCCGAGCACGCGATCCGACGCAGTGTCGCGCGCGCTCAGCACGATCACCGGCACGGTGCCGCCTGCGCCGCGCACCGTGCGCAGCACCTCGACGCCGTCGACCTTCGGCAGGCCGAGGTCGAGCACGACGAGGTCGAAGGTGTTGGACTTCAGCGCCGCCAGCGCCTGCGCGCCGTCCGCCACCCACTCGACCGCGTACAGCGCACGCTCGAGCGTGTCGCGGATGCCCGCAGCCAGGAGGTCGTCGTCCTCGACGAGAAGAATGCGCACGAGTGAGAGAGGAAAAAAGCCCGGCGCGAGAATACTCCCGCGTCCGGGCCGTTCCAGCGAGCGCTTCGCGCGATCGACGAATGCTCGAAGGGCGCCCGGTGGCTGCTCAGGACTTGTCCTTGATCTTCGCGAGCAGTTCGGCGATCTCCTTGCGGCGGCCCTCGTCGGCGAGCGGTCGGTCGGGCCGCGCCGGCGCCTGCAGCGCGCGCTCCAGCGCCTTCTTCGCGTTCGCGTAGTCGCCCTTGCGGAACAGGAAGTCGCCGTAGAAGAAGTTCGGATCGATGCCGTCCGGGTTCAGCTTCAGCGCGGTCTCGAGCATCTCGCGCGCCTTCTTGTCGTCGCCGAATCCGATGGGCCAGCCGGGCACCTGGTAGTACAGCGAGCCGAGGCTGGTGTAGGCCGAACCGGAAAGTGCCTTCGGGTCGATCGTGAGCGCGTGCTCGAGGGCGGCCTTGGCGTCCTTCACGAGCGACAGCGCACCGACGCCGCCCTTGGCGCCGGCGTAGCTCGACACGATGATCCCGTACCAGATGTCCGCTTCGGCGCGGTCGGCGTACTTCGCGCGCACCGAGGTCGCCGTCTTCGACAGCGTCTCGAACGCCTTCTCGTGGTCGGCGACCGGCTTGCGGTACTTGATCTCTTCCCACTCGCGCTGCAGCGCGCGCACTTCGTCGTCCACGGCGGCGTTCGCCTGAGAAGCGAACAGGACCACGAGCGCCGCGAGCGAGTACATCAGCATGGCCAGGGGTTTCAGCGTCACGGGGAGCCTCCTTCTGAAGATTGAATGGACGTGGGAAGTCGCGCCGGCCGCGGCTTGCCGCGACGCGCGAAGTTGCGGATGGTGTCGAGCTGCTTGCGCAGTCCGTTGTCGACGAGCCCGGGCAGCACCTGGTTGACGCGGGCGAAGAATTTCTCGGGCATGCCGAGCAGCCGTTCGCGGACCGGGCGGCGCAGCAACGCGACGAGCTCGTGCGCCACCCATTCGGGCGCGTCCATCGCGGTGCCGAGTTCGTCGTTGAGCGCGGTGAGCGCGTCGTCGTTCAGCGCCGTGCGCGTGGCGCGCGGCGCGAAGTACAGGACGCGGACCGGCCCGTCGGCCAGTTCGCGGCGCAGCGCCTCGGTGAAACCGCGCAGCGCGAACTTGCTCGCGCTGTAGCTGGCGCAGCCCGGGTAGCCGAGGTAGCCGTAGATCGAGCCGACGTTGACGATCGTCGCGCTCGCGCGCCGCTGCAGCTGCGGCAGCAGGCGCTGCGTCAGCAGCATCGGCGCGAGCGCGTTGACGTCGAGGATGCGCTCGACCGACGCTTCGCTCTGGTCGGCGAACCACGCGAACTCGCTGGTGCCGGCGTTGTTGATCAGCAGGTTGATGTCGAACCCGGACGCCGCCTGCACGACCGCGTCGCGGCCTTCGGCCGTCGTGAGGTCGGCCAGCACGACGCGGCAGGCGAGTCCGCGGCCGTTCGACCGCCCTTGCGGTGGCCGCCAGGCGCGCCGCGTCGCGGCCGACGAGCAGCAGCACCGCGCACTGCGGCGCGATCGCCTGCGCGATGGCGGTGCCGATGCCGCCGCCGCCGCCGGTGAGGATCGCGAAGTACGGAGGAGCAGCGCTCATGCCGCCTTCCTGATCGCCACCGCGTCGAAGCGCGGCAGGCCGCGGAAGATGTCGCCGTAGAGGCGGTACACCATGTTCGCGGCGTGCGTCACGGCGGCCTGGTCGTCCGGGTCCTGCAGGCGGTCCATCAGCCCGGCGAAGAAGCGCACGTGCTGCTGGTCGAGCGCGCCGTGCGACGTCAGGTAGGTGAACGCCTCCGGCGGCAGTTCGAGCGCCGTGCGGATCGCCTGCGCCGCGTTGGTCGCGAGCGCGGTGCTGGTGCCCTCGAGCACGTGCACCATGCCGAAGAAGCCGACCGGATTGCGGCGCGCGATCGTGTCGTAGACGTAGGCGACCATCAGCTCGGTCGCGGCCGACGGCGTGCCGTCGCGCACGAGCCGCGGGTCGCCGCCCGCGGCGGCGATGTCGTTGAGGATCCACTCCTCGTGGCCCGCTTCTTCGGCGATGTACTCGACGATCGCCGTGCGCAGCCAGCCTTTCGACTCGGGCAGGCGGCTGCCGCACGCCATCAGCAGCGGCACCGTGTGCTTGACGTGGTGATAGGCCTCGGTCAGGAAGGCGAGGTACTGCGCGCGCGTGATCCGGCCCGCGAGGGCAGTCGGCGATCACGGGAACGGCGAACAGTTCGGCGCGCGCGCGGCGCGGTCTGCTGCGCCAGCACTTCAAAGTACGGCATGGACGGGCACTCCTGTGGAGTCTTCGTAGAGGGATTCGAGCTGCGCGCCGTAGCGCTGCCACACGGCGTCGCGACGGGCGCGGCCGTTGGCGGTGGCGAGTCCGTTGGCGGTGCTGAAGCGGCGCGTCGGCGCGCACCCAGACGGCGATGCGCGCGTAGTCGGGCAGGCGTTCGTTGGCGGCGCGCACGGCGGCGGCCAGCGCGATGTCGGGAACGGCAGGCAGCGCGGGCACGAGCACCGCGGCGAGCTGCGGCCGCGCTTCGCCGAACACCACCGCCTGCGCGACGGCCGGCGCCACGGCAAGTTCGGCTTCCGGCCACTCGGGCGCGACGTTGCGGCCGAACGAGGTGATCAGCTGGTGCTTGCGGCGGCCGTCGATGTGCAGGAAGCCGTCGGCGTCGACGTGGCCGAGGTCGCCGGTGCGCAGCGCCTCGGGCCCCGGCGTTCGGTGCCGAGATAGCCGAGGAAGCCGCGTCGTCGACGACGATCTCGCCGTCGTCGATCCGCACGCGCGCGTGCGGCAGCGGCCGGCCGACGCTGCCGGGTCGGCTCGCGCCCGGCACGTTGAGCGCGACGACCGAGGCGCACTCCGACAGTCCGTAGCCTTCGTAGGCCGGAATGCCGGCGACCGCGCGCGCGGTCGATCAGCGCCGGCGAGACCTTGGCGCCGCCGACCGCGGCGAAGCGCAGCCGCGTCGGCGCGCGGCGCGCCGGCTTCGATGACGGCGGTCAGCGCCGACAGCATCTGCGGCAGCAGGATCACGCTGTCGGCCTGCCAGTGCTCGATCGCGGCGAGCGCGACGCGCGGGTCGAAGCCGGTCGAGCCGCCGACGCCCACCGTCGCCGAGCGACGGCACGCAGCAGGTCGCACCGCGCGGCCAGCGGGGCGTAGACGCCGGCGATGTTTTCGAGCAGCACCGCGAGCGGCAGCAGCGAGAGGTGGCGCTCGATGCCGACGCCCTGCGTGGCCGCCACCAGCGACGTGGCGACCGCGCGCTGTTGGGCGGCGCTCAGGCACACGCCCTTCGGCGTGCCCGTGGTGCCGGATGTGAACGTGATCTTCGACGTGCCGGCGGGCAGCGCGACCGGCGTTGCGGCGGTCCGCCGGAACCAGGGCAGCGAGCGTGCCGGGCAGGTTGCCGCCCGTCACGAAGCCGAGTGCGTGGGCAACGCCGGGCGCCTCGCACAGCAGCGCGTCCATGCCGGTCGCGCCGGCCGCGTGCTGCAGTTGCCCGAGCGTGAAGAACGCCGGCAGCGGCACCAGCGGCACCTGCGCCCGCACCGCGGCGAGATCGGCCACCACCCAGTCGATGCCGTTGTCTGCGATCAGGCCGAGCACGCGCGGGCGCGGCGCGGTCGAGCGCGGCGGCGAGCTGCTGCACGCGCGCCTCGAGGGCGGCCGCGGACAGCGACTTGCCGGCGCCGCAGAGTGCGGCGCGGTCGTGCGCTTCAATCATCAGGCTATGCCGTCCGCAGCGCGTGACCGATGCGGCCAGCCACCACGATCGGATCGTTGGCGTAGTAGCGGCCCCAGCGCGCGCCGCGATCGGGCAGTCGCGCGGGATCGGCCGGCGCGAGTTCGAGGGGCTTGAGCCCCATCCGGGCAAAGGCGTTGCGCAGCTCACGCGTGGCGGTGAAGACGACCCACTCGTAGCCGAGGCGGTGCAGGTGGCGCGCGAGCAGCGGGATCAGAGTACGGCCCATGCCGGCAGAGGTCGCGGCGAGGTTGCCGACTTCGACGATCGATTCGCGCTCCACGTCGTAACGCGCGAGCAGGTGCTCGACCGGCGCGTCGAGGTACTGCTCGAGGAACAGGCGACGGCCGTCGGCCGGCGTGTAGCCCGCGGCGGCGCGCCAGCGGTCGAGCGCGTCGCGCACGCCGAGCAGGTAGGGCGAGAAGTGCGCGATGCGCGCGCCGTGGGCCTGCTCGAATCGCGCCCCGATGAACTGCTCGCACGGGGTGCGCAGCGGATGCGTCGGGTGGATCGGTTCGAGCCGCGGCGAACTCGCGCGCCTGCGGCTGGCGACCCGCACGCTGTGCCCGCTCGTGGCGGCGATCGATGAGGCGATCTGCATCGGCCCTCCTGGTTGATGGAGGCGATGCTAGGAAGGCCAAATTAACGCCGGATTAATCGACCGGCCAGGGACCGCCGTCCGGGTGGACTAGCGTCTTCGCTTACAGTGAGGCAACCCACTGATAAACAAGGCAGGCACGTGCCGAGCGCGACGCCCCGCAAGTTCGACCTGGTCCTGTACGGCGCCACCGGTTTCGTCGGCCGCCGCGCCGCGGCCTACCTGGCGCAGCCCCAGGGCCGCCGGAAGCCGAAATGGGCCATCGCGGGTCGCGATGCCGGAAAGCTGGCGGTCTTGCGCGACGAACTGGCGCGCGATCCGGCGGCGAAGGCACTGCCCGAGGTGATCGTGGCCGACAGCGGGGACGTCGCCGCCGTCGAGGCGATGGCCGCCGCCACGCGTGTGCTGATCACGACCGCCGGCCCGTACGCGCTGTACGGCGACGCGATCGTCGACGCGTGCGCGCACGAGCGCACGCACTACGCGGACATCACCGGCGAGACGGCGTGGGTGCGCCGCGTGATCGACCGCCACCACGCGCGCGCCGCGCGCGACGGCACGCGCATCGTGCCGTTCTGCGGGTTCGACTCCGTGCCGTCGGACCTCGGCACGCTGCTGCTGGTGCGCCACATCGAGGCCACCTTCGGCGCGCCGTGCGTCGAGGTCAACGCGTACTTCCAGATGATGGGCGGCTTCAATGGCGGCACGCTCGCGTCCAACGCCCATCGCTACGAGTCGGGCGAGGTGAAGGCGGGCAACCATCCCTTCCTGCTCGATCCCGGCACGCGGCACTCCGCGGCCGAGCTGCGCGCGAACCACGATCCTCGCGGCGCGCGCTACGACGTCGCGCTCGGCGCCTGGGTCGCGCCGTTCATCATGGGCCCGATCAACACGCGCGTCGTCCGCCGCAGCGCTGCGCTGAACGCAATCTACGGCGAGCCGTACGCATCGCGCTTCGCGTACCAGGAGTACACGAAGTTCGGCCCGCCGCTCGCCGCGGCGAAGGCGGGCGCGATGGCGGCGTCGATGCAGGGCTTCGCCGTAGCGATGGCGCTGCGCCCGGCGCGCGCGCTGCTCGGCGCCGTGCTGCCGAAGCCGGGCGAGGGACCGTCGGAGCAGACGATGGCGCGGGGCTGGTTCAGGACCACGCTGATCGGCCACACGGCCGACGGCCGCAGCGCGCGCGCCCGCATTGCCTACCGCGGCGACCCGGGCAACCGCGCGACGCTGCGCATCCTTTGCGAGTCCGGGCTCGCGCTGGCGTTCGATAGCGACAAGCTGCCCGGCGCCCCTGGCCGCGGCGGCGTGCTGACGCCCGCCACCGCGCTCGGCGCGGCGCTGGTGCCAAGGCTGCGCGCGGCGGGGTTCGAGATCTCGGTGGGCGAGTAGCCGGATCCCGCGGATTGCGGATCTGCGCCGGCGACAAGCCGACTGCCATCGCCATCACGGACCGAAGGAACGTGGCGGCCGACCGGCGCGAGTTCTTGGTTCCTCCTGCGAGCGGTGCGCTACTGCGGCGTCGACCGCCACTCCTTCTTCCACAGCTTCGCGAGTTCGGTCGCCACTGCTCCCGGCGGGTCGCCGATGTACGTCGTCTTGCCCTTCTCGTACACCGTGCCGTAGACGACCTTCTTCGCGGGCGAGTACAGCAGCACGGCGCTGTTGTTGTTGCAGTCGTGGTTCTTGCAGAACGAGTTCATCACGTAGCGCTCGCCGGCGACGTCGATGAACTTGTCTTGCGGTGCCGGCCCGTCGCGCTTGGCGAGCCACGGGGTCTTCGATTTCGGGCCGAGCGCTTTCATGTAGGCGGACTTGAACGCGGGCTCCTGCAGGTATTCCCACGGCTCCTTCGCCTTCTGGGCGTGGGCTGCCGCCGCGGCGGCGACGGCGAGCGCGGCGAAGAGCAGGCGAATGCAACGGCGGGCGGGGAGGGTCATCGCGATCTCCATCTTCGGCAGGAGGGTCGATCGTGCGTGGGGGGCGTTACCGGGACGTTATTCGACGCGCTGCGCCGTCCAGCACGGCCGGTCCTGGCGCGCGGTCGGGCGGTGCGACCCATGGGCCTCGGCCGGATGTGAAACGGCCCGCGCCGGGTAGCGTGGGCCGTTCCGTTGATGGACGGTCCTGCAAGGCCCCGCCCGGAACGTTTCACTCTACGCCGATCACGCCGGCATTGCCTCCTCGCTCGTTGACAACGGCCGCGTGCGCGCGTCGCGCTGCAGCGTCGCGGGCCTCAGATCTCCTGGGCAGCCCGCCGCGTTGTCGTCGCGCCGGGGAGGTTCAGAACTTCGGCGCCGGCAAGTCCTTCTGGTCCACCTTCTGGCACTGCATGCCGATGCGGGCCAGCGACTGGTCGTCGCTGTTGCGGATGTCGCCTTCGAGGCTGCCCGTCTGGCGATCGATCGACAGCCGGATGTAGGCGAGGCGCTTCAGGCTCGGATCCCATGCGAACAGCTGGCCGCGGTACCAGTCGTAGAAGAGCTGCGTGCGCGCCTGCGGGGACCGGAAGGTCATGCTGTAGGTCGCCGGCGAAACCTCGTACTTCAGCTTCTCGCCCACCGGCAGCACGTTCGATCGCTGGATCAGCGCCGACTGGTTGTTGTCGCGCAGCGCCACGTCGAGATTGGCGCCGGTCTTGCCGGCGGCCGAGGTCACCTGGCCGTCGCATCGGAGGTACAGGCTGAAATAGTCGGCCGACGCGCCGCCGGGCGCCGCCAGTAGCGAGCCAGCCAGGATGAGCAGGCCCGGCCTGCTGCGAGATGGACCACGCTTCGTCATCGTCTCTCCCTTCCGCGGCACGTGACGTTGACGCGCACGGCCTTCGCGCGCGCCACGGCAGCGGATTGCCTACCTTGGCACCTCGCGCGAGGCGTCCGTGCTTCCGCCCTGGACGCCGAGCCGGCCGCCGGTGCCGAGCCCGCCCCGCACCGTCTGCGCCTTGTAGTTGCGCAAGGCACGCACCATCTTGTTGTACGAGTCGGTGAACGCCGCGAAGATGACCTTGCCCTGCGGCGTGCTCGTGTACGCGCCCGCGCCGCCGGCCGCGCCGCCACCGAAGAACCCGCCCATCAAGCCGATGTCGACGTTCTTCGAGTAGCCCTCGGCCGCCGCAAGCTGGATCGTGGACCGGTTGTCGACCAGGGTCAGGATCGCACCCGCTTCGTTGGTCGTCACGGACCCGGCGAGACCGGCAACGATCGCGCCCGCGCCGGAGCGTCCGAACAGCCCGCCCAGCCCGCCGCCACCGCGCGTGCCGCCGCGGTCCGACAGGATGACTTCCGGGATCATCGTGAAATCGGCCGCGGCGATCTGTCCCTTGCCGTAGTTGCTGCCCGCGCGCCCCTCTTCGCCGCGGATCAGGTCCGCCTCGCGGTTGCGCGCCGCCAGGCCGCGCCCGCGGTCCACGATCACGAAGCAGTTGGACTGCTGGATGATCAGGCGCAGCGCGGGGACCGTGGAGCCCATCTTGTACTGGCTCTGGTAGGCGCTGTACCAGCCGGCGTTGGTCTGTTCGTCGATGCTGATCGTCCCCAGCGTCTCGGAGCATGACTCGATCTGGCTGTTGGCCTCGGTGCTCGTGCCGCCGGCCGCCGCGCCCTGCGCCTGCGTGGCGTGGCCGCCGCCCGGTTGCGGGTCCGCGGCAAAACCGGCCATGGGAGCGAGGGCGGCGCCGAGGATCAGCGGGAGCATCAGTCTGCGGCCGGGGCAAACGGCGGCCAATGCGGTTGTGTCACTCGCGTTTGCACTGTTCAGTTGCATGGTGAGCCTCCCGGGATGCGCCGGCCGACGGCGTCAAGCGCACCGTAGCGAGCACCCCGTTACCAGGTCGTTACCGCTGGCGGGTTCGCGCGGTCAGCAATGCGCGATTGACTGGGTTCCGGTGGAGGAAGCTGTCCTGGAAGGCATCGGGAACGTGATCGCGTGCCGTCTGGCGGATCCAGGCGACGGCGGTGTCCACCAGCGTGGCCGCGCGCTCGGCCTCGCCGTGGGCGAGCAGGATCTCGCGACCGATCGCCGCCGCGGTCGGTGGGCAGCAGTCGGCTGCATGCAGCGCCGGCAAGCAGCTTCTCGAGCGCATTCCAGCGCGTGACGGCCGCGGTGGTGTCGCCCAGGTGGAGGCAGGCGCGCGCGGCCAGAAGGCGCGCCTTCATCGCGATGCCGCCGAACTCGCGCGACTCGGCGGCCTGCAGTTCGGCATCGCATATGTCCAGTGCGAGGCGTGCATCGAGCCGATTCGGCACGCTCGAGCTCGAGCAATGCGCCGATGAAATAGTCGTCCCCGCGCGCGAGGCAGTCGCGCGCGCGCTGCAGTTCGGCCGCGGGCGATGACCCCAGCAGCCGCGCGATGCGCGCGGCCAGCATCGCCCCGCGCGCGGCGACGTGCGTGACTGCCGGCACCTCGTACTCCAGCGACTTGCGCGCGCGCGCGAACTGCCCCAGATCGATGAGCGTCATCGCGAGGTTGTTGCTGCAGACGGCGATCCACATCGTCTGCCCGTCGCGCCGGAACACGTCGAGTGACCGCTCGAAGGCCTGCAGCGCGTTGCCGTAGTGGCCGAGCGCCGCCGCGTAGAGGCCGACGTGGGCTTCGATCACGCCGCCGATCGGCCCGCCGGTCGCTCCCAGTTCCACCTGCAGGGCCCGTGCTCGCAGTGCGTGCTCGTAGGCCTGCTCGATGTGGCCGAGGTTGCCGTGCACGGTCGCCAGGTTGGTGGTCAGCATCGCGAGCTCGGCGAGGTCGCATTGCTCGCGCGCGCAGTCGATTGCGCGCGCAAGGGCGCCGGCCGTACGGCCCAGGCGACGCGCGGAGTTGAGCACGTACGCCATGTCCGACCAGAAGTGGCCACGCTGTTCGACCGATCCTTCGGTCGACACCAGGTTCTCGAACGACGTCAACTCGGCTTCGGCTTCGTCGGTCCTGCCCTGCTGCGCCAGCCCCACCGCGAGCAGGCGCGCCGCTTCGAAGCGCGGCCACGGCGTCCCGAGGCCCTGCGCCAGGGCCAGCGCCTTGCGCGCGCTGGCCACGCCGGTGACGTGATCCGCGGCCATCAGCGCCGCCGTTGCGCGCGCCGTCAGCGCGGCGGCCCGTTGCGCGTCGGTCCGTGCCATGACGAGCATGTCCTCGATCACCCGCTGCGCGTACTCGACGCCACGCACCAGGATCAGGCTCTCGACGCTGGCGCAACGCGCCTCGAACGCCGCCTCTGCGTCGCCGGCGCGATCGAGGCAGGCGAAGGCGGACTCGCGGTGCCCGACTTCCTCGAGCCGTCGCGAGGCTCGCCGCGCGTCATTGGCGGCGTGCAGATGGAAGTCCGCCGCCCGATGCCAGGCGCCGGCCTCGGCGTAGTGCTGGGCGATCCGCGCGGGCGCGATCGACTGCG
The DNA here is from genome assembly GCA_963841815.1 of uncultured beta proteobacterium. Classification (GTDB taxonomy): domain Bacteria; phylum Pseudomonadota; class Gammaproteobacteria; order Burkholderiales; family Burkholderiaceae_F; genus JAOUJD01. Next base: position 178,170 of record CAWJEE010000015.1, read on the forward strand.
CTTCGAGGTACTCGGCGATGCCGCGATGGAGAAACCCGGCGATCGGGCCGGGCACCGCGCGCGCCGCGACGTCGCCGACCAGGTCGTGCACGAAACCGTCGCCGCGCAACACGTGAGCGCGCTCGAGCTCGACCCACGCTTCCGTCAGGTCGAGGGGGTGCGACTGGAGCACGTGCGCGGCCAGCGCGGCGTTGAAGTCGGCCCCTGCGAGCGCGGCGACGCGCGCCAGTCGCAAAGCCGCCGGGCTGAGCTGACCCAGCCGACGTTCGATCAGCGCGCCTACGGTCGGCGTCGTCGGCAAGCGTCAGTGGTGCCGCCGGGCTGCGCCACGAGCGCGCCGAGTGTCTCGAGGACGAAGTACGGATTGCCGCCCGTGTGCTGGGCGAGCGGCGCCGCCAGCTGCTCGGGATCGATTCCGTCGAGGGCAAGCGAGACCAGCAGATGGCGCACGTCCGCTTCGGTGAGTGGCGGCAGCGTCACGTCGACCAACGCCGCGCCGTCTTCTTCGCCCTGCCACGCGGCCAGGGCGGCCGGCGTCTCCGCGCCCCGCACGGCCAGCGTCAGCCGCAGCTCGACGGCGAGCGATGGCAACAGCTCGAGCGATGCGGCGTCGGCGAAATGCAGGTCGTCCAGGGCCAGCCCCGCGAGACCCGCCGCGCGCCGCGCGCTGAGGGCCTGCACCACCGACTGCCGGAATCGCGCCTCGTTCATCGCATCGGTGGGCGCGTTGCCGAGTTCCGGCAGCACGCGCGCCAGCTCCGCTCTCACCTCGCCGTCGATGATCGCGCCCGACGCGTTGTCGCGTCATCGGCCCCAGGGTCGCGATCGCAGCAATCGCGCAAGCAGCGCGTACGGCACGCGCTCGTCGCCGGGCCGTGCGCCGATCAGCGGGATGCCGCGCGATTGCGCGAAGTCGCCCAGCAGGCGCGTCTTGCCCATGCCCGCATCGCCGCGCAAGACGGCCACGCAGCTGCGGTTCCAGGCGTCTTCGAGGTGGCGCCACTGGCGTTCGCGACCGACGAGCAGCGGCGGACGGGCAATCGCCGGCGGCACCGGGCGCGCCGCGCCGCCGGGCAGTTCGCCCGATCGCTCGATCAGCTGGGCCAGCTCGCGCGTCTCGCGGCTCGGTTCCGCGGCCAGTTCCTCCCGCAGGACCTGCCGGCAACGAGCGTGGGCGGCGAGCGCCGCGGAGCGATCGCCACGCCGGTAATGCAGTCGCATCAGGGCGCGGTGCGCCTGCTCCGAGAGCGGGTCTTCGGCGACCAGCCGCTCGGCGAAGATCAGCGCCCGGGCGACGTGTCCGCGCGCTTCCTCGTGGGCGAGCGCAGCTGCGATGGCATCGCGGCGCAGCACGCGGACGCGCTCGCGCGCGCCGCGCACCCAGTCGTCGAACTCTTCGCAGTCTTCGTAGCCGAAGGAGCCGAGCAGCTCGCCGGCGGCCGCCGACGGATCGTTGGCGACCCGGGCCGGCAGCGCCGTGAGGTCGTGCTCGACGCCATTGACAAGCGCGAGCGTCGATCCTTCAACGACGACTTCGGACCCGGCGCTGCGCCGCAGGCGGAACAGCCGCTGGCGGAGACTGTTGCGGGCCTTCTGCGGCTCCGCGTAGGGCCACAGCAGTGCCGCCGCGCGCGCGCGCGGCAACGGCCCGTCCACGGCCAGCAGCGCGAGCAGCGCAGCGTCCTTGCGTTCGAGCGCGAGCGGCACGCCGCTGCCCAGCACCAGGGCCGGGACGGCCAGCAGGCGCAGGTGGATCACCGCCGATGCCGAGGTCTCGAGCATGGCCCGCTCCGCGGGGCGCAGCCAGCACTGCAGCGCGAGGGCTGCAGTCGATGGGCGGATCCCGAGATCGCGCACGCATGGCTCCGTCATCGATGGCGATGGAGGGATCCTCGGGCGTGCGCGTTACCGGGACGTTATCGGGAACGATTCGGCGCGTCCATCGCGGAAACCACGCAGTGCTCGGCGGACGGACCGGCTGGGAGGCGCCGCAAAACAAGAGCGGCAGCCGAAGCTGCCGCTCGTTCCACTGCGAACGCGGGCCTACGCCGCCACCGCCTCCTTCGGCTGCGCGGTGCGCAGTTCGCGCCGCAGGATCTTGCCGATCGGCGTCTTCGGCAGCGGCTCGGTGCGGAACTCGACCATGCGCGGCACCTTATAGTTGGTCAGGTGCTGCCGGCAGTGGTCGATCAGTTCGCGGTCGGTGAGGCTGTCGTCCTTCTTCACGACGACGATCTTCACCGCCTCGCCGGACTTCTCGTCGGGCACGCCGATCGCTGCGACCTCCATCACCTTCGGATTCATCATCACCACGTCCTCGACTTCGTTCGGGAACACCTTGAAGCCGGACACGATGATCATGTCCTTCTTGCGGTCGGTGATCTTGAACTGGCCGAGCTCGTTCATGAACCCCATGTCGCCGGTCCGGAACCAGCCGTCGGCCGTGAACACCTTCGCGGTCTCGTCCGGCTTGTGCCAGTAGCCCTTCATCACCTGCGGGCCACGGATCGCGATCTCGCCGACCGCGTTGATCGGCAGCGTCGCGCCGTCGTCGTCGAGGATGACGGCGTCGGTCGACGGGATCGGCACGCCGATGTTCCCGCTCCACTCCTGGATGTTCAGCGGATTGGAGATGGCGATCGGTGAAGTCTCGGTGAGCCCGTAGCCCTCGATCAGCGGCACGCCAGTGGCGGCCTTCCACCGTTGCGCGACCGCGTGCTGCACGGCCATGCCCCCGGCGGCGCAGATCTTCAGCTTGTGCAGGTTCAGTTCGGCGAACCCGGGCGCGTTGAGCAAGCCGTTGTACAGCGTGTTCACGCCGATCATCGCGGTGATCGGGGTCTTCTTCAGCAGGTGGATGAAGGCCGGCATGTCGCGCGGGTTCGTCACCAGGATGATGTGGGCACCGATCTTCATGAACACCAGGTTCACGGTAAGCGCGAACACGTGATACAGCGGCAGCGGTATCAGCGTGGTTTCCTTGCCGTCGAGCAGGTCGCGCGCGATCCACGGCGCCACCTGCTGCAGGTTCGCGACCATGTTGGCCTGCGTCAGCATCGCGCCCTTGGCCACGCCGGTGGTGCCGCCCGTGTACTGCAGGAACGCGAGGTCGTCGAGGCGGATCGGCACGTCCTCCAGCTTCTGCGCGTGCCCCGCGGCGAGCGCGTCGTTGAACGTGATCGTCTGCGCCAGGTGCCACTCCGGCACCATCTTCTTGACGTGCTTGACCACGAGGTTGGTCAGCATCCGCTTGAAGGCCGGGAACATGTCGCCGATCTGCGTGGTGATGATCGTCTTCACCGGCGTGCGCGGCAGCACCTCTTCCAGCGTGTGCGCGAAGTTCTCGAGCACGACGATCGCCGTCGCGCCGGAGTCCTTCAGCTGGTGCTCGAGCTCACGCGCCGTGTAAAGCGGGTTGGTGTTGACCACCACCACGCCCGCCCGCTGCGCGCCGAACAGCGCGATCGGGTACTGCAGCAGGTTCGGCAGCATGATCGCCATCCGATCGCCCTTCTTCATGCCGACCACCTTCTGCAGGTAGGCCGCGAAGTCCCGGCTCATCTGGTCGAGTTCGCGGTAGGTGATCGACACGCCCATGTTTCCGTACGCCGGCAGGTCGGCGAACCGGGCGCAGCTCTTCTCGAGGATTTCCTTGAGGGAGCCGTAGGCCGCGACGTCGACTTCGGCGGGAATCCCTTCCGGGTACTGCTTCAGCCAGATTCTTTCCATGGTCTCCGCTCCACTTCTCTGTGGGTTTGACCCATTAATGGCACGCGAATGCTGCAGCGCATGGCCTTGCGTCAAAGCGGCTGCAATGAGGGTGCGCAGGCCTCGGACCACCCCCGGGAAAGGGGTCGTGAAACTGCGTAGTTACGCGGAGGGGATCAGGCGCGCCGCGTGCGGCCGGCGGGCGTGGCGGCGCGCCGCCTCCGTACCGCCGGTGCCACGCGGACGGGCTCAGTCTGTCCGGGCGCGACCAGTCTGGCGCCGAGGGCGAGCAGGGCGTCGCGCAGCGGGGCGTCCACGTGGGCGCCGACGACCAGCAGCAGGTCGACCGTGATGTCTTCCTCCAGCTCGATCGCCGCCACCCCGGGGTAGGGCCGGGCCGCGATCGCACGCGGCATGATGGTCCCGCCGCGCCCGGCGGCAATCTGGGCGAGCAGTCCCATCGCGCCGAACGCGGGCGCTTCCTGCGGGTGGCGGAAGCCGATCGCCGCGTACTGCCGGCCGAAGTGGTCGTACAGAAGCGGGTTGTCCGTGCGGCGGAACCGGAAGAACGCCGGCAGCTGCTTCATGTCGTGCAGCGAGATGCGATTCTGCGATGCGAGCGGATGCGCCTGCGGCACGAACGCGGAGTGGCGCTCGCGGCCGACCGTCCGGTGCGCCAGGCCATCGGTCTCCAGCGGCCCCGTGACGAGCGCGGCGTCGAGTTCGCCGCGTTTGAGCGCCGTCATCGACTCGTTGGTCGCGAGGGAGACCACGTCGACGCCGGTGGCCAGCCGCGTGGCAAGCAGCGCTTCCTCGAAGGCCGCCAGGCCCGCGAGGTCGGACCAGTACACCATGCCGAGCCGCAGCCGCCGCTTCGGGGCCGCCTGCGTGTTGGTGATGCGCTCCATCGCGGCGTCGCACGAGGCGAGCAGCGCGCGGAACTCCTGCAACGCCGCCTCGCCCGCGGGTGTCAGCTGAACCGCCTTCGTGTTGCGTTCGAGCAGCTGGACGCCCAGCGCGCCCTCCAGCTCGCTGATCTGCCGCGACAGCGGCGGCTGCGTGATGTGCAGGCGCTCGGCGGCGCGACGGAAGCTCAGCTCTTCCGCCACGGCGACGAAGTAGCGCAGCTGGCGCAGGTCGATCGTCCGGTTCATACCGAAAAGGTATTACACAAATCGCAATTCCCCCAAGCCGGGTTGCTCCCTAGAGTCCGCGCCGCGACACCGTGGTGGTGGACGGACAGCAGCGGGGAGGTGGGGTGGCGCGGGGTTGCGCGGACGCGAAGGCGGCGACCGGGCAGGGCGAGTGCGCATCGCCGGAGGGCGGGACGGCGCAGGAACGCGTTCCGGCCGACGACTGGCGAGCGTGCCCGCGCATCGACTGCCGGCGCAGCCAGCGGTGCCTGCACGTGCCGTGCGCGCGGCATCAGCCGCCTCCCGATCCGTACTGATGACACGAACGAAAGAACCGAGAGGAATGGAGATGAGAACCTGGAAATGGGTGTGGGCGGCCGCCGCCACGGCGCTGCTCGCGGCGTGCGGCGGCGGCTCGGACGGGCCATCGGCCCCGCCGGCGCAGCCGGCAATCGCGTCGTTCGACGCGAACAAGGCGGCCTTCCTGATGGGCGAACGCGCGCAGCTGACGCCGGTGTTCAGCGGCGGCAGCGGCCGCATCGAGCCGGGGGTTGGCCCGGTGCAGAGCGGAGTGGCGATCACCACGCCGGTGCTCGAAGGCGACGTCACGTACCGGCTGATCGTCGAGGCGACCGGGAGGCCGGTGGCGTCGCGCACGCTTGCGCTTCCGGTGCATCACCGCGATCGCTTCGTCGACGCCGGGCTGTTCGAGAGCACGCTCCACTCCGCGGTCGAACTGCCGGACGGCGGCGTGCTGATCGTCGGCGGCTGGCGCGGCGCGAGCGTGAACTCGAACTCCATCGATCACTTCGACCCGGCATGACGCGGACGTTCAGTCCGGTCGGCGCGATGGCGACCGGGCGCGCGCTGCCGCGGCTCGTCGTGCTGGCCGACGGCAATGTGCTGATCGCGGGCGGCGCAACGTCGATCGCGAGCGGCGTCACGTACGAACTGTTCGACCCGCGGACCGGACTGGTGTCGCCCGCGGGCGTCCCGATCCGCAACCGGCTGGGCCACACCGCGACGCGCCTGCTCGACGGCCGCGTCTTCATCGCCGGCGGCCTGGAGCAGGACACGGCGGAGATCTGGGATCCCGTCACGCGCAGCGCGCGCCCGGTTGCCGCGCGCATGAACAATCCGCGCGAGTGGCACACCGCCACGCTGCTGGCCGACGGCCGCGTGCTGCTGGTCGGCGGGTACACGATGGCCAATGCTTACTGGCTGGCCGAGATCTTCGATCCGCGCACGGAGCAGTTCACGCCGGTCGGCGCGCCGCGCTTCACGCCGCAGGTCGAGGTGCTGGCGCTGCACGGCGCGCATCGGCTCTCCGATGGCTCCGTGCTGATCGCCGGCGGCGAGTTGTTCAATCCTGCCGTCGTCGAGGACTCGCGGCCGACGGCGGCGGTGCTCAGGTTCGATCCCGCCAGCGGGGCGTTCACGCCGCTGTCCGGCCTGCTCGTCCCGCGCACGTTGATGACCGGGGTGGCGCTCGCGGATGATCGGTTGCTGATGTTCGGCGGCATCACGGCCGACGAGTCGTACACCGCGACCGGCGAGTTGTACCGCCCCGGCCGCCCGGCGACTCCGACCGCCAGCCTGGGCAGCGGCCGCGCGTGGCACACGGTGTCGCGCCTGCCCGGCGGGCGCGTGCTGATCGTCGGCGGCCAGGCGCCGGACGGCACCGCCGTGCCGAATGCCGTGATCTACGAGTGAAACCACCATGACGAAGAAGAACATGAAGCCGAGTCTTGCCTTGTCCGCGATCGCCGCCCTCGTCCTCGCCGGGTGCGGCGCGATCCAGCCCGCGCGCATGGCGCTGCCCGAACCGCTGCGCGGCGCCGAGCCGATCAACGTCGACGGAATGGGCGCCGGCCAGCGCGGCACCTTCCGCGCGGGCGATTACAGCGGGGAGTACGCGCGCTCGGCCACGCGGCTCGAACTGTTCGGCGACTTCGCCGTGTTCGACCGCGGTCGCGCGACGTACACGGTGAACGGCGTGACCGCCGGGCCGCTCTTCGCGCGCTGCACGGTGCGCCAGACGACGATGACGGTCGGCATCATCGGCTTCGAACCGAAGAAGCTCGCGTACGAGTGCGACTTCAGCGAGCAGGGCAAGGGCGCCGGCGTGCGCTTCACGCTGCAGGAAGGGCGCGACGCCGGCGTGCCGAAGACGTTGCAGGCGGAGCGTCGCGGCCGCATCGACTTCAACGGCACCACGGTGACGATGCGCTCGGTGCACGCGGTCGAGGGCTCGCCGCTTCCGCTCGGCACGCCGATCGGCTACGTGTTCGAGCGGGACGGCCGCGCCGTCGGCGCGATCGAGCTGAACGGCCTGACGCCGCGCCTGTGGCTGCCCGCCGGCAACGACGACACGCGGCGCGCGTCGGTCGCCGCGGCGATGGCGCTCGCGGTCTTCTGGGATCCCGCGCAGCGGCCCTGACGCGGCTGGGCAGCGCGGCATCGCGCACGCCGGGCGCCCCGGGGTGCGGCCCGGGAGTCAACGTTGCAGCGGACCGGGTCTGGCTGAAACCGAGACCGGCGAAGCGGTCTTCGTCGTCGCTGGACTCGGCTTCTTACAGCGCCAGCCCCGCTCGCTCCGGATACGCGGGATTTCGCGGCCGCCGGTCGCATCGGCTGTAAGACATGGGCCGGCCCGCGCGATTAAGCAGGCAGATCGCGCCGGCATGCGGGCGGTCACCCAACTTCAGGAGAACAGCCATGAACCATCGTCTTTCCCTCGCCGCGACAGCGTTCGCGCTGGCCGCCGTCACCGCCGGCGCGGCCCTGGCCCAGGACAAGGGCGCCTCGATCAAGGGCGAAAAGGAGCGCTGCTACGGCGTCGCAAAGGCCGGCCAGAACGACTGCGAAGCCGGACCGGGAACCACCTGCGCCGGCACGTCGAAGGTCGACTACCAGGGCAACGCGTGGAAGTACGTGGCCAAGGGCACGTGCGAACAGATGGCGACCCCGAAGGGCAAGGGTTCGCTGAAGCCGGTCAAGATGTAAAGAGGACTGGCCGCGGCGCCGGACGCCCGCATTCCCTGGAACGATGCGCGCGCTCGCGCGTCGCGGCCACCTGGACTCGAGGAAGACTTTCCGATGACTGCCGTCACCGCGGGCCTCGGCCTGAAGCCCCAGCACTTCGACGAGGCCGAGCGCTGCGCCGCGCCCGGCGTCTGGTTCGAAGTGCACGCCGAGAACTACACCGTGGACGGCGGGCCGCGCCTGGCGTGGCTCGAGCGCATCCGCGCGCGGCATCCGGTGTCGGTGCACGGGGTCGCGCTCTCGCTCGCGGCCGATGCGCCGCCCGAGCAACGCCACCTGGAGCGTCTCGCCACGCTGGTCGAACGCATCGAGCCGGTGCTGGTGTCGGAGCACCTGGCATGGAGCACGTGGCGCGGCGCCTACCGGCCGGACCTGCTGCCGGTTCCGAGGACCGCGGCCGTGCGACGGCGCGTGGTCGACAACATCCAGCGCGTGCAGGATCGACTGAAGCGCCGCATTGCTCTGGAAAACCCGTCGCACTACCTGGTGTTCGACGAGCACGCGTGCGACGAGGTCGAATTCCTGGTCGAAGTCGCGCGCCGCAGCGGCTGCGCGTTGCTGCTCGACGTCAACAACATTCACGTCAGTGCGAACAACCTGCGCTGTCGCGCGGACGAGGTGATCGATGCGGTCCCCGCGGACCTCGTTGCCGAGATCCACCTCGCCGGCCACGGCGAGGACCCCATGTTCGGCGCGGCGCTGCTGATCGACACGCACGACGCGCCCGTCGCCCCGGCCGTGTGGTCGCTGTACGAGCGCCTGGTCGCGCGGATCGGGCCGCGTCCCACCCTGATCGAACGCGACGAGCACATCCCGCCGTTTGAAGAGCTGCTGCGCGAGCGCGATCGCGCGCACGCGCTGCTCGCCGAGCCGATCGCGGAGGCCGCATGATGGGCGCGGCCGCGTACCAGGATGCGTTCGCCGCGGCGCTGCTGGCGGACGACCCGGCGGCCTCGCCGTGCCCGATGGTCGAGCGGCTTCGACGCCAGCCCGGTTTCGCCGTGTATCGCAACACCGTCATGAAGGGTTGCATCGACGCGCTGCAGGCGAACTACCCGACGGTCGAGCGGCTGGTGGGGGAGGAGTGGCTGCGCGCGGCCGCCGGAGTGTTCGCGCGCAGGCAGTTGCCGTCGCAGCCGTCGCTGGTCCTGTACGGCGAGGAGTTCCCGTCGTTCCTCGCGGCGTTCGAGCCGGCGCGGGAGATCCCCTATCTCGCGGACGTCGCGCGCGTCGATCGCCTGTGGACCGAGGCGCACGTGGCGGCCGACGCGCCGGAGCTGGACGCCGCCACGCTGGCCGCGCTGCCGCCGTCAGCGATGTCTTCGTTCGGGCTGCGCCTGCATCCGGCCGCGCGCTGGACGTGGAGCGACGACTGGCCCATCCACGCGCTGTGGTCGCACAACCGCTCGCGCGAAGCGGATTTCGAGGCACCGATGGAGTGGATCGGGGAGGGCGTCCTCGTCACGCGGCCGCTCGGCCCGGTTCGCGTCGAGGCGTTCGCGCGCGGCGGGGTGGCCTTGCTCGATGCCTGCCGCGCCGGCGTGTCCATCGAGGAAGCGGTGCAGTGCGCGCTCGATGCGCAGACCGACGTCGATCTCGCGGGCCTGGTTCGACTGCTCCTGCAGGCCGGGGCGTTCAGCGGGCTGCAGCCCATCGCAAGAAAGGAGTCCACGTGAACTCGCTCCCGCTGCAACCGGTCGCGGCAACCTCCGGACCGCGCGCGCTGTACAACAGCGTGGCGCGACGGCTCGACAGGTGGATTGGCCACGACCTGCTCGCGCTCGCAGCGCGCTTCGGCATCGCCGGGGTCTTCTGGCTGTCGGGCCGCACCAAGGTCGATGGCTGGCTGTCGGTCAGCGAGAACGCCGTTGCGCTGTTCGAGGACGAATACAAGGTGCCCGTGCTGTCGCCGGATCTGGCGGCGCACCTGGCAGCGTATGCGGAGCACCTGTTTCCGGTGCTGCTCGTGCTGGGCCTCGCCACCCGTCTCTCGGCGCTGGCGCTGCTCGGGATGACTGCCGTGATCCAGGTCTTCGTGTATCCGCTCGCCTGGCCCACGCACCTCGTGTGGGCTGCGGCGCTGCTCTATCTCGCGGGGCGAGGCGCGGGTCGCTTCTCGGTCGATCGGGCGGCCGGACTGCGCTGAGCGCCGTCGTGCCGGCGCGCTGTGCTCCCCTCGGTAGCACTTCTTACGTACGCAACCTGAGCGTCGCGGAAAGCGGTGGTTCCTGCGTCGAATGCGTGCAGGTTCGACGCGATGCGTTGCATAGTGGCTGTCGATGCATCGTGACGGAGCTCGCATTGGATGAGGATCCTGATCGTCGACGACGACCTCGTCAGCGCCGAAGGCCTCGTGGCGCTGCTGACGGCCGCGGGCCACGATGTGCGCCTCGAGGTGGGCGCGCACGCCGGCGCGGATGCGGTGGCGAGCTGGGACCCGGACGTCGTGCTACTCGACATCGGACTGCCCGGCAACGGGGCCTACCTGGTGGCGAGCGCCGTGCGCGCCGAACTTGCCGCGCGCGGCACCACGCGCCTGGTGGCGCTGACCGATTGGGGGCAGCAGGAAGACCGGCACCGCTCGGCGGAGGCTGGCTTCGACCACTACCTCGTGAAGCCGGTCGATCCGCTGCACCTCAGGGTGCTGCTGAACTCGGTCGCATCGGGCCCGCGCGCGACCGCAGGCCGCGCACCGAAGGGCTGATTTCCGCGCCCAGTGCGAAGTCGGGCGCGCTCGCCGTCGCCCGGGGGTCGATGTCCATCCAGTGAGGCGTCTTGCCGGTGGCGGCCCCGTCGCTCCAGCGCGGTAAAGTTCGCCCTGCGCCCCCGGGGCGCATCGTTTTATCTCCCGACGAAGCGAACGCCGCATGGAAGAGCAGGATCTCCCGGTCGCACGCGACCAACGCCACTTCGAGGACTACCCGGTCGGGTCGGTCGCGCAGTACGGCCCGACCATCGTCGACGAGGCCGAAGTCATCGAATTCGGCCGGCGTTTCGATCCGCAGGACTTCCACACCGACCCGGTGAAGGCCGCGAAGAGCCCGTTCGGCGGCGTGATCGCCAGCGGCTGGCACACCGGATCGATGATGATGCGCGTGCTGGTCGACCGCTACCTGTCACGCTCGGCCGGGATGGGATCGCCGGGCATGGACGAACTGCGGTGGACCGCACCGGTGCGGCCGGGCGACAAGCTGTGGTTCAAGGTCACGGTGATCGAGGCGCGGCGCTCTGAATCGAGGCCCGATCGCGGCGTGGTGCGCATCCTGATCGAGGTGATCAACGACAAGGGCGTCGTCGCGATGTCGGTGAAGGCGATGACGCTGGTGCGCTGCCGGACGGCGGGCGCGTCTTGAGGAAGAAAGGAACCATGGATCTCGAACGACGGCGCCTGCTGGCGGCTGCGGCGCTGCTGCCGGTGGCATCGGTTGCGCTTGCCGCCAACGAGGAGTATCCGGACAAGCCGGTGCGCCTCGTCGTGCCGTTCCCGCCGGGCGGCGGCGCTGACAACCTCGCACGCGCCATCATGCCGAAGGTGTCGCAGGCGCTCGGCAAGCCGATCATCATCGACAACAAGCCGGGCGCGGGCGGCAACGTCGGCGCCGAGTTGGTCGCGGGCTCGCCGCCGGACGGCTACACGCTGCTGTACGGCACCAACGGCACGCACTCGATCAACCAGGCGCTGTACCAGCACCTGCGCTTCGATCCGATCAAGGACTTCGCGCCGGTCTCGCGGATGACCGAGATCGCGGCGATGCTGGTGGTGAACCCGCAGTTGCCGGTGCTGACGACGACGCAGCTGATCCGCTACGCGAAGGCCAACCCGGGCAAGGTGAACTTCGCGTCGGCCGGCAACGGCACCACGTCGCACCTGTCCGGCGAACTCTTCAAGACGATGGCCGGCATCGACATCGTGCATATCCCGTACCGCGGCGGCGGTGCCGCGGTCGCCGACCTGATCAGCGGACAGGTGCAGATGATGATCGACGTGATGCCGAACGTGTATCCGCTCTCCAGGGACGGGCGGATCCGCGGCATCGCGGTGTCGACGTCGGTGCGCTTCCCCGGCGCGCCGGAACTGCCGACGATCGCGGAATCGGGAGTACCCGGCTTCGAGGCGAGCGCTTGGGACGGCGTGCTCGCGCCGGCCGGCACGCCGGAGGCGATCGTCAGCAAGCTCAACGCGGCGATCCGCACCGCGCTCGCCGACCCCGAACTGGTCGAGACGCTGAAGAGCCGCGGCGCGCGGCCGGTGGCCGGCACGCCGCAGGACTTCGCGCAGCACATCGTCGAGAGCACGAAGAAGTGGGCCGTCGTCGTCAAGGCGTCGGGCGCCCGCATCGATTGAAGTCGCAGCCACCCAGTCATCGAGCAGACAGCATGGACACGAAAGCACTTCCTCCGATTCCCGCCTGGACCGTCGTTCCCGGCTACACGGACATCATCTATTCGAAGGCCGACGAAGGCATCGCGAAGATCACGATCAACCGGCCCGAGGTCCGCAACGCCTTCCGGCCCGAGACGGTGAAGGAGATGCAGCGCGCGTTCGACGACGCGCGCGACGACGAGAACATCGGCGTGATCATCCTGACCGGCCAGGGCAAGGACGCGTTCTGCTCGGGCGGCGACCAGCGCGTGCGCGGCGCGGGTGGCTACGTCGGCGGCGACAACGTGCCGCGGCTCAACGTGCTCGACCTGCAGCGGCAGATTCGCACGCTGCCGAAGCCGGTGGTGGCGATGGTCGCGGGCTACGCCATCGGCGGCGGCCACGTGCTGCACATGATCTGCGACCTCACCATCGCCGCCGACAACGCGCGTTTCGGCCAGACCGGCCCCAAGGTCGGCAGCTTCGACGGCGGCTACGGCGCCTCGTACATGGCGCGCATCGTCGGCCAGAAGAAGGCGCGGGAGATCTGGTTTCTGTGCCGTCAGTACGACGCGCAGCAGGCGCTTGAGATGGGCCTCGTGAACACGGTCGTGCCGTACGAGCGGCTCGAAGAGGAAACGGTGCAGTGGTGCCGCGAGATGCTCGCCAACAGCCCGATCGCGCTGCGCTTCCTGAAGTCCGCGCTGAACGCGGACTGCGACGGCCAGGCCGGCCTGCAGGAGCTGGCGGGCAACGCGACTCTGCTGTTCTACCTGTCCGAGGAAGGGCAGGAAGGCAAGAATGCGTACCTCGAGAAGCGCAAGCCGGATTTCCGCAAGTTCCGCCGGCTCCCGTAGTCCGCGCCGGCCGCTCCGGCGTGTAGTCTCGGTCGTGTGAACGATCCCCTGTCCATCACGGCGGCCGCGCGCGACGCGGCCGATGCGGTTGCGCTGCACGTGGGCCGCGATCGCTACACGTTCGCGCAGCTCGCCGACCTGGTGCAGACGCGGCTCGCGGACCTGCGCTCCGAACTGAAGCCGGGGCGCCCCGTGCCGCTCGTGGGCCGCAACACCCTGGAGCGCGTCATCGCGCTCTACACGCTGCTCGAAGCGCGCGTGCCGGTGCTGCTGCTGCACCCGAAACTGACCGCGGCGGACCGGGCGGCCGAGATCGCGGCGACCGAGCGCGCGGCGGGCGCGCTGCCCGGCGACGCGGCGGTGATCATGTACACGTCGGGCACGACCGGGCAGGCGCGCGGTGCGGTTCTCACGCGCGCGTCGCTGATCGCCTCGGCGCAGGCCAGCGCGGCCAACATGGGGTGGCAGCCGGACGACTGCTGGCTGCTGGCGATGCCGATCGCGCGCGTCGGCGGCCTGTCGATCCTGACGCGCTGCCTGATCGCGCGGCGCGCGGTCGCGCTCGCGCCGAGCTTCGACGCGGCGCTGGTGCCGGCCTGGATCGAACAGTGGCGCACGACGCTGGCGTCGATGGTGCCGACGATGCTGGCGCTGGTGTTCGAACGGTTTCCCGACTGGCGTCCTCCGCCTTTCCTGCGCGCGATCCAGGTCGGCGGCGCCGAGGCCCCGCCGCGCCTGCTGAAGGAAGCGGCGAAGCGCAAGGTGCCGGTCGTCCTCACGTACGGCTGCACCGAGACCTGTTCGCAGGTCGTCGTCACGCCGTACGAACAGCGCTTCAATCCCGCGCCGTGCGGGGCGGGCCGTCCTCTGCCGGGCGCCGAAGTGCGCGTGGTGGACGGGCGCATCGAGGTGCGCGGGCCGATGCGGATGGCGGGCTATCTCGGCGCCGAGCCGCTCGCCGCCGACGCGTGGTTCGACACCGGAGACGTCGGCGTGCTCGACGCGCACGGTGGCCTGCACGTGCGCGCGCGCCGGGCCGACCTGATCGTCAGCGGCGGCGAGAACGTGTATCCCGCCGAAGTCGAGCGCGTGCTGGAAGCCTGCCACGGCATCCGCGCGGCGGCGGTGTTCGGCGTGCCGGACGAGACGTGGGGACAGATCGTGGCGGCCGCGTTCGTCGCCGACGGCACCCCGCCGACCGACGAGGAACTGGTCGCGTTCCTCGACCATCACCTTGCCCGCCACAAGCGGCCGCGCCGGATCGCGTTCGTGTCGCAGCTGCCGCAGACGGGCGCGGGCAAGCTGGATCGCGCGGCGTTGCCTGCGCTCGGTTCGCGGTTGCGCGCGCTGAATCGCGAAGCAAGCGGATAGTCGCTTTCGCCTGGGCGGGCTGCGGGGTACCTCGACTCCGCGCCCGTCGGCGCGGGCGTGGTTCGGTGGCGGGTGTTCTTTGCGGGCCCGCAGCTTCGACATTCTCTCCGTGCTTCATCGAGGCTCGGGTGCGCGAGTGCGCATGGCCCGCCGCCCTCGCGCAACTTCAACGCCTGCTGCCCTGACGGTCGCTCCGCGAGGCACCCCGCAGCCCGCCCACGCGCCGCGCTTCGTGGCAGTACTGGAACCCGCGCCACGGTCGGCGCTCAAGGGACACTCGGACTCAGCCCTTTCCTACAACACCCGATTGAACCAGAGCATCGACAACACCGCCCCCAGCCCCGCAAGCAGCGCGCCGAGGGCGGCGAAGAGCGCCGTGATCTCGGTCGGCTGCTGCTTCTCGAACGCGAGCTTCGCGCTCAGGCGGCTGTAGACCTGCTTCAGCTCCTTCGCGTCGGGCGCGCGGAAATACTCGCCTTCGGTCACGCGGGCGACCTGCTTCAGCTTTTCCTCGTCGAGCCGCACGCGCATCTGCCAGCCGTCGGCGCTGACCGTCGTGCCCTCGGGCGTGCCCATGCCGACGGTGTAGATGCGCACGCCATAGCTGGCGGCGAGCTCCGCGGCCTTCAGCGGATCGGGTCCGACGTTGCTCTGGCCGTCGGACAGCAGGACGATCGCGGCCGCCGTGTTGCTGCCGGCGGTCATCTCGCGCTCTTCCAGTTTCTTGCGCGGCTCGTCCTTCCTGCCCTTGGGCGGGTTGATGAACTCCTCGACGTTGAGGCGCGCCTGCGGCAGCGCGGCGTCGAGCGCGATCGCCAGGCCGCTGCCGAGCGCGGTGCCGCGCTGCGGTTCGAGGCGCTCGATCGACTTGACGATGTCTTCGCGGTTGTCGGTGGGGGACTGCACGAGGGCGGCCGACGCCGCGATGCCGACCACGCCGATCTTCACGTGGCGCGGCTGGTTGTCGACGAACGCCTTCGCGGCGCTCTGCGCGGCCGCGAGCCGCGTCGGCTCGAGGTCGGTCGCACGCATGCTGCCCGACATGTCGAGCGCGAGGATCACCGTCTCGATCCGCGCCGGCAGCACCAGCGCGGCCTGCGGCCGCGCGACCGCGAGGATCAGCGCGGTGAGCCCGAGCAGCCACAGCAGCGGCGGCAGGCCGCGCTGCAGCCGGCTGGTCGCCGCGCCGCCGACCGTCTCCAGCCGTGCGTGGCGCGCGGCGAGCGCGCCGCGTCGCTTCAGCACCCGCGAGTAGACGAGCATCAGCAGCGGCACCGCGAGCAGCAGCCACAGCATGGTAGGCCACAGGAAGGTGAAGCTGGTCGGATCGCCCATCGCCCTGGCCTTCAGGTCCGCAGGTGCCGCGGCACCGCGCCCGCCGCGAGCTGGCTGCGGCGCTTGCGCAGTTGCGTGAAGCGCAGCAGGGCCTCGTCGAGCGGCTCGTCGGTCGCGAGTTCGAGGCAGTCGACCGCGGCGTTGGCCAGCGCGGCGCGCAGTTCCTCATCCCGCTTCTCCGCCGCCTGCGCGAAGCGTCGGCGGAATGCCTTGTCGTGCGTGTCGACGAGCAGTTGCTCGCCCGTCTCGGCGTCCTGCATCACGACCAGGCCGATGTCGGGCAGCTCGCGCTCCATCGGGTCGGTCAGTCGCACCGCGACGATGTCGTGGCGGCGCGCGAGGTCCGCCAGCCGGCGCGACCAGCCCGGCGTGCTGATGAAGTCGGACACGACGAACAGCACCGAGCGGCGCTTGATGACGGGACGCGCGGTCGTGAGGAGTTCGGCGAGGTCGGTGATCCGGCCGATGCCGGTGGGCGAGGGTACAGCGCTGCGCTCGCCCAGCTTCACCATGCGGTCGAGGATGTGCAGCACGTGCCGGCGCCCGCTGCGCGCCGGGATCACTTCGCTGGCGTGCTCAGAGTGCAGCACGGCGCCGACCCGGTTGCCGTAGCGCGTGAACAGGCGCGCCAGCACCGCGACGAGCTCGCTCGCCAGCGCGCGCTTGCGGACCTGCTGCGAACCGAAGTCGACGGAACCGGACAGGTCGAGCACGAACCAGGCGGCGACCTCGCGGTCTTCCTGGAACTCGCGCACGTGCGGGACCTGCAGCCGCGCGGTGACGTTCCAGTCCATGTAGCGCACGTCGTCGTTCAGCTGGTACTCGCGCAGGTCGGCGAGGTCGAGGCCGAAGCCGCGGAACAGCGTGCGGTAGTCGCCCTGCAGCACGCCGTCGAGACGGCGCAGCACGGTCCACTCGAGCCGCCGCAGCAGCCGGTCGGGATCGACCGAGCTGGCCGGCTCGTTGGCGGCCTGGACGTCGTCCGCGATCGTCGCGGCCGACGCCGCCTTAGGCCGTAGCCACCCGAACATGGGTTTCCAGCGGTTTCTCGGGAGCCTGCACCGCCTTCAGCACCCGCATGACGATCGCGTCGGCGGTCTGGCCGTCCGAGAGCGCTTCGTAGCTGAGGACGAGGCGGTGGCGCAGCACGTCGGGCACGAGGTCGATCACGTCTTCGGGCAGCACGAACGTGCGGCCGCGCAGGAAGGCCAGCGCGCGGCCGCCCTCGATCATGTTGATCGTCGCGCGCGGGCTGGCGCCGAACGTGATGTACGGCGCGAGCTCCTTGAGGCCGTACTGCTCGGGACGCCGCGTCGCCGCCACCAGCTTCACCGCGTACTGCATCAGCGCCGGATCGACGTAGATCTTGCGGCACTCCTGCTGCAGCTGCAGCAGCTGCTCGGTGGTGCACACGCCGTTGACGGTCGCCGCCGCGCCGGTGACGCGCTCGACGATCACGAATTCCTCTTCCTCGTTCGGGTAGTCGACCACCACCTTCATCATGAAGCGGTCGACCTGCGCCTCGGGCAGCGGGTACGTGCCCTCGGTCTCGATCGGGTTCTGCGTCGCCATCACGAGGAAGGGCGCGGGCACCTTGTGCGTCTCGCCCGCGATCGTGACCTGGCGCTCCTGCATCACCTCGAGCAGCGCGCTCTGCACCTTGGCCGGCGCGCGGTTGATCTCGTCGGCGAGCAGCAGGTTGGCGAAGACCGGGCCGAGCACCGTCGAGAACTCGCCCGACTTCTGGTTGTACATGCGGGTGCCGACGAGGTCCGCCGGCAGCAGGTCGGGCGTGAACTGGATGCGCTTGAACGTGCCGCGGATCGTCTTCGCCAGCGTGTTGACGGTCAGCGTCTTCGCGAGGCCCGGCACGCCTTCGACGAGCAGGTGGCCCTGGGCGAGGATCGCGACCAGCACGCGTTCGAGAAAGTGGTCCTGCCCGACGACGACGCGCTTGACCTCGTACAGCACGCGCTGCATCAGTTCG
>CAWJEE010000016.1:0-218818 GCA_963841815.1 uncultured beta proteobacterium
TTTTATTGCCTGCTCGTCGGCGCGAGTGCGGCGGCGACGGTCGACGGCGGGAGTGCCGCGTCGATGGCCACCCGTTTCTCGCGCGAACTGGCGCCCGAGAGAAGCCGAAGGCAGGACTTCGGAATCGCGAGCCGCTCGGCCAGGAAATCCAGCAGCGCGGTGTTGGCCCGGCCGTCGGCGGGCGGGGACGAGACAGCGACCTTCAACCGGTCGCCGTGAGGCCCGACGATCGCCGTGCGACGCGCACCCGGTTGCACGTGCAGCGCGACGACGACGTCATTGCTTCTGGCCTCGATCCAGGCCGGCAGCCCCTCCGTGCGAAAATCGCTGCCCTTCGCCACGCCCACTCGACTGCCCCCCGTGAAACTTCAGAACGACACGCTGCTGCGCGCGCTGCTTCGGCAACCGACCGAGTACACCCCGGTGTGGTTGATGCGTCAAGCCGGGCGATACATGGCGGAGTACAACGCCACGCGCAAGCGCGCGGGCAGTTTCCTCGGCCTCGCCAAATCGCCCGCGTTCGCGACCGAAGTCACGATGCAGCCCGTCGATCGATTTCCGCTCGACGCGGCCATCCTCTTCTCCGACATCCTCACCGTGCCGGATGCAATGGGCCTCGGTCTGTACTTCGCCGAAGGGGAAGGTCCGAAGTTCGAGCGGCCGGTGCGGACCGAAGCCGATGTCGCGCGCCTGGCAGCGCCCGACCCGAACGCCGAACTGCGGTACGTCACGGACGCCGTGCGCGAGATCCGCCAGGCGCTGGCCGGCCGCATCCCGCTGATCGGCTTCTCGGGCAGTCCGTTCACGCTCGCGTGCTACATGGTCGAGGGCGGCGGTTCCGATGACTTCCGGCTGATCAAGTCGATGCTGTACGGGCGTCCCGACCTGCTGCACGCCATCCTCCGCGTGAATGCCAGGGCCGTGGCGGACTACCTGAACGCGCAGATCGAAGCCGGCGCGCAGGCCGTGATGGTCTTCGATACCTGGGGCGGCGCGCTCGCCGACGGCGCGTACCAGGAGTTCTCGCTGGCCTACATGCGCGACGTCGTCCGCCAGTTGAAGCGCGAGCAGGACGGCCACCGCGTCCCATCGATCGTCTTCACGAAGGGCGGCGGACTGTGGCTCGAGGAGATCGCCGACACGGGCTGCGACGCCGTTGGACTCGACTGGACGGTCAACCTCGGCAAGGCCCGGACGCGGATCGGTGACCGCTGCGCGCTGCAGGGCAACCTCGATCCCATGGCGCTGTTCGCTCCGGCGGACGCGATTCGCGCGCAGGCCGCGCACGTGATCGACTCGTTCGGACGTCCGCAGAATGCCGA
Source organism: uncultured beta proteobacterium (assembly GCA_963841815.1). Taxonomy (GTDB): domain Bacteria; phylum Pseudomonadota; class Gammaproteobacteria; order Burkholderiales; family Burkholderiaceae_F; genus JAOUJD01. The sequence continues at coordinate 1,323 of CAWJEE010000016.1, forward strand.
TGGAACGTGGGCGGGCCATGTCTTTAACCTCGGTCATGGGATCTCCCAGTACACGCCTCCCGAAAGCGTGGCGATTCTGGTCGAAGCGGTGCACGCCCACAGCCGTACTTTGAGGGCGTGAGTAGTCACTCCAGGCCGGACCCGCTGAATGGTAGGGGACTTGACTTATTCACAAAGGCCGTCCCTCGCCTTGTGGCGCATCTGCAACTGGGAAGTTCGTTCCCGTTCGAGGTCACCGTCTGGCTAAGTACTTGTTTTTATGGGGCACGATTTTGCGGTCGATTCTGCTGTTCCCCGTAGCGGTCCAAGTTCCATGCGGGTTTTCGGCCGGCAAACGAACCTTTTCCACAAAGTTATCCACAGCGTCGGCCGCCCCATTTTGCGCTCCTTTCGGATCAGGGACTTAGCGACACTCTTTCACGTCTTACGTAACGATGGCGACGCCCCTCGCTTCCCGCTTTGCCCGCGTCGTCGTCGATGTGCCGCTGCCGCAGCCACTTGACTATCGACTGGCGAGTTCCGAGCGCGTCGGCCGGGCAGGTGTGCGTCGTCCCGGTCGGGCGGCGATCCCGGATGGGGCTGATCGTCGACACCGCCCGCCAGACCGACATCGATCCAGCTCGCCTCAAGGATGTCGGCTTCGTCGTCGACCAGGTGCCGCCGCTCGATCGCCGCTGGCTCGACTTCACGCAGTTCGCGTCCGACTACTACCAGCATCCATGGGGCGAGGTTGCGCTGCCGGCGCTGCCCCCTGTGCTGAGGAGCGTCCGCCGGGGCCCCGCTTCGCGCAGGCGTTGGCGAGGCTGCGCAAGCGCGAAGTCGCTGCGGGTCGGACGCGACGTCGCTGCATCGCCTCACGGCCCAGCAGCAGGCCGCCGTCGAGGCGCTGCTCGCCGCGCGGGGATTCGGGGTCCACCTGCTGTTCGGCATCACCGGCAGCGGCAAGACGGAGGTGTACCTCCGGGCGATCGAAGATCGGCTGCGAGACGGATGAGCGCGCCCAGGTCCTGATGCTGGTGCCGGAGATCAACCTCACGCCGCAACTGGAGTCGCTGCTGCGCGCGCGCTTCGGCGCCGCCGGCGTGGTGGTGCTCCACAGCGGGCTGCCGGACGGCGAGCGGTCGGCCGCGTGGCTGGCGGCGCACGAGGGACGCGCGAGGATCGTCGTCGGCACGCGGCTCGCCGTGTTCGCGTCGATGCCGGCGCTCGCGCTGATCGTCGTCGACGAAGAGCACGATCCCGTCGTACAAGGCGGGCGAGGGCGTTCGCTACTCCGCGCGCGATCTCGCGATCAAGCGTGCGCAGATGCTCGGCGTGCCGGTCGTGCTCGGGTCGGCGACACCGTCGCTCGAGACCTGGGCGGCCGCGCAGGCCGGGCGCTACACGCTGCTGCGGCTGACGCAGCGCGCGGTCGACGAAGACGCCGAGCCTCCCGCGATCGAACTCGTCGACCTGCGCTCACCCGAGGGCAAGGCAGGCACGGGCATCGCGGCGCCGGCCGCGACCGCGCTGAAGGCCGCGCACGAGGCCGGCGCCCAGTCGCTGGTCTTCCTGAACCGGCGCGGCTATGCGCCCGTCGTCGCCTGCGATGCGTGCGGGTGGCTGTCGCGCTGCCCGCAGTGCTCCACCTTCACGGTGTTCCACAAGACCGATCGCTCGCTGCGCTGCCATCACTGCGGCTTCACCGAACGCGTGCCGCGCGCCTGCCCGACCTGCGGCAACCAGGGGCTGCACGGCATGGGGCACGGCACGCAGCGAATCGAAGAGCTGCTGCACGAGCTGCTCCCCGACCGCGCGCGTGATGCGGATCGACCGCGATTCCACGCGACGACGTCACGCGGCCGAGCAGGCCTTCGACGCGGTGCACGCGGGCGACGTCGATGTGCTCGTCGGGACGCAGATGATCGCCAAGGGCCACGACTTCCAGCGTGTCGCGCTCGTGGTCGTGCTGAATCCGGACGGGCAGCTGGCATCGCACGACTTCCGGGCGCCCGAGCGGCTGTTCTCCACGCTCGTGCAGGTGGCCGGGCGCGCCGGGCGTGGCGGTCACGCGAGCCGGGTCCTGCTGCAGACGCGCTTCCCGGCGCATCCGTTGTTCGCGGCGCTGGCGCGGCACGACTACGCGGCCTTCGCCGACGGACAGCTGGCCGAGCGGCGCGCGGCGAACATGCCGCCCTTCACGCACCAGGCGCTGCTCACCGCCGAGGCGCGGACGATGGACGGCGCGCTCGGCTTCCTGCGCGAGGCGCGCGCCGAGACGCCGTCGAGCGACGACGTGCGCGTGTTCGATCCCGTGCCGATGGCGCTGCAGAAGCTGGCCGGCGCCGAGCGCGCGCAGTTGCTCGTCGAGGCCGATCGTCGCGGGCCGTTGCAGGCGTTCCTGCGCGCCTGGCTGGAGGGGCTGCGGGCGAAGCGCAGCCGGATCCGCTGGCAGATCGAGGTCGATCCGCAGGAAATCTGACGCGCGGACGACCGAGGCGCGGAATAAGGCCGGCGGCGGGCCTGTTTGCCGCGTGTCACTCACAAGAAGGAGATATCGATGCGTCGACTGTTGATCGCCCTGGCCGTGGCTAGCGCTGGCCGCCTGCTCCACGTACGAAGGAATGATGGGAACGCCCGCCGCGCCGACGAAGACGATGGACGGCGTGCTGACGAACAGCGCCGGCATGACCCTCTACACGTTCGACAAGGATGCGACCGGCAGCGGCAAGAGCGTGTGCAACGGCCCGTGCGCGACCAACTGGCCGCCGCTGATGGCCGCCGCGGATTCGAAGGCGTCGGGTGACTACACGATCATCACGCGCGATGATGGCGGCAAGCAGTGGGCGTACAAGGGCAAGCCGCTGTACCTGTGGGTGAAGGACAGCCAAGCCAGGCGACAAGACCGGCGACGGCTTCAACAACGCATGGCGCGTCGCGCGGCCGTAGGGGCTCGCGAGCGGAGGCTGGATGGCGGAGGCGTTCGGTGCGGCGGAGCTCGAGGCGGTCGTGCCGCGATTGCGTCGCTACGCGCGGGCGCTGACCGGGACGCGCGAGGCCGCTGACGATCTCACGCAGGACGCGCTGGAGCGCGCGTGGCAGAAGCGCGCGCTCTGGCAGCCGGGGACCGACCTGCGCGCGTGGATGTTCACGATCATGCACAACGTGTTCGTGAACGGGACGCGCAAGGGTCGGCCAACCGTCTCGCTGGACGATCTCGCCGTGGAGGACAACCGCCCCGCCGCCGGGACCTCGGTCGAGACCGGGATCGTTCTCGGCGAACTGGCGGCGTTCGCTGGCGCTGCTGCCCGAGGAACAGCGCGAAGTCCTGCTGCTCGTCGGGCTCGAACAGTTCAGCTACGCGGAGGCTTCGGAGGTGCTCGGCGTGCCGATCGGCACGGTGATGTCGCGGCTGTCGCGCGCGCGCGAGCGGCTGCGCCTGTTGCTGGAAGCGGGAGGCACCGGAATCGAACGTCCGGCGGCCCTGCGACGTGTGAAATGAACAAGCCACTGACCGAAGAACTGCTGCACGCGTACGTCGACGACGCGCTGACCGACGAGGAGCGGCGCGAGGTGGAGCGCTGGCTCGCGCAGGACGCCGAGGCGGCGCAGCGCGTCCGCGCCTACCTCGAACAGAACCACGCCCTCCACTCGCTGTTCGATCCCGTGCTGGCGGAGCCGCACGCGCTGAACGTGGCTGCGCCGCGGCGCGCGGCGAACGCGTCCCAGTGGTTCGCGCTGGCCGCGACGCTCATCCTCGGCATCGGCATCGGATTCGCCTGGCGCGGCTGGCAGGCCGGACCGAGCGGATCCGTGACCATCGCGCGCGAGGCGGCGCTCGCGCACGTGGCGTACGTGCCCGAGGTGCGGCACCCGGTCGAGGTGACGGCCGCCGAGGAGAAGCACCTCGTCGCGTGGCTGTCGAAGCGGCTCGATGCGCCGCTGCGCGCGCCCTCGCTGGCTGTCGCACGGGTACCAGTTGCTCGGTGGCCGCCTGCTGCCGCCGACCAGCAGCCGCGATCCGGCCCCGCTGGCGCTGCTGATGTACGAGAACGCGCAGGGCAAGCGCCTGTCGCTGCTGGTGAAGCGCGAGGCGAACAATGCGGAGACTTCGTTCCGCTTCAGCGAGGACCAGGGAGCTCGCGTCTTCTACTGGATCGATGGCCCGTTCGGCTACGCGCTCGCGGGAGACATCGACCGCGACGAGTTGCAGAGGATCGCGCGCGGCGTGTACCAGCAGCTCAATCCGTAACGGCCTGTGCAAAAGAAAACGGGCGCCGAGGCGCCCGTTTGCGTTGAACCGTCGCGACTACTTCGCGGCCGCGAGCATGTGTTCGACCGCGGCGCGCAGCTCGGCTTCGGACGCGTTCGTCTGCGCGCCCTTCGGCGGCATCGCGCCCTTGCCCTTGATCACGGAGGCGGTCAGCGCGGCGGCTCCCAGCGGGGCCCGTGGCGGCCCACGCGGCCTTGTCGCCGAACTTCGGCGCACCGGCGACGCCGGCGGCGTGGCAGGCGTTGCAGCCCGCTGCGTAGACCTTGGCGCCGTCCGGCTTGCCGCCGGCGGCCGCCAGTGCGGCCGGAGGCGACGCAGGGGCGGAGGGTGCCGCCACCGCGGGTGCCGCCGCCGCGCCTGCGGTTCCAGCGCCGGCGTTGAACATGTAGAGCACCGCGGCCCTCATCTCCGGGTCGGTGAGGCTGGCCATGCCGCCGCGCGCCGGCATGCCGGCGTGGCCGTGAATCGCGGAGTCCGTGACCGCGTTGACCCCGTGCGACACGCGCTTGGCCCACGCGGCGCGGTCGCCGATCTGCGGCGCGCCGCCCTTGCCCGTCTCGTGGCAGCCGCTGCACACCTGCTTGACGATCTCTTCGCCGGGGCGAACCGCGGCACCCGCGGCGGCGACCTGCACGGCGGGCGGTGCCGGCTCGGTGAACTTGCCGCCCGACTGGTTGCCCATGAACGCGACGGCGCGGGCGACCTCAACCGGGTCGAGATCCGGGTTGCCGCCCCTGGCGGGCATTCCCTTGAATCCTTCGACGGCATGCTTCACGAGCGTGTCGAAGCCCTGCTTGAGTCGCGCGCCCCAGGCACCGGCGTCGCCGGTCTTCGGCGCGCCGGCGGCGCCGGCGGCATGGCACGCCGCGCACGCGGCCTTGTAGACCGCTTCGCCGCCTTGCAGTGCGCGCGCCCCGCCGGCCTGCTGCAGGGCCACCATGCCGACGGGCTTGAGCCGGTCGGAGATCGCTTCGGGCGTCATCGCGTCGGATCCCGCGCCGCCCGTCTTGCCTCCCGTGACGAAGTTCGCCAGCAGGACGATCACGATCACCGGCACGACGAACGCGAGGATGACGACGGTGATCAGCTGACGCGGGGTCTTGATCAGGGCGGTGTGCTGGTCGGACATGCGTGGCTCCTGGCCTGTGCAGCGGTGCGCGGGGTTCTGTGCTGGGCGGTTGGGCAGCACCCGAGAAAAGCCGGTTCTGCGAAGCGTTCAAGTATAGCTTGCAGCACCGTCGCGACCTGCCCGAGCCCTTGATTTCATTCGCGTTTCGAGGGAGATCGCGAGGACGGGCGAGCGATAAACGGCTACCATTCGGCCTCGCTTCGACCGCTCGCGGTCGACAAGCGCCCGTAGCTCAGATGGATAGAGTACTGGCCTCCGAAGCCAGGGGTCGTGGGTTCGAGTCCCGCCGGGCGCGCCATTCGTCGCAGAGCCAACCGCTCCGCCCCAGCCTCTTCCAACGACGCTACCGACCGTGCCCATCACGCCGACCAACATCACGCTGCACTCGACTTCGCGTGTGCTCGAGATCGAGTACGAGGACGGGCAGCACTTTCGATTGCCGTTCGAGTTCCTGCGCGTGTACTCCCCGTCCGCCGAGGTGCGCGGGCACGGGCCGGGGCAGGAGACGCTGCAGGTGGGCAAGAAGGCCGTGACGATCACGGAGCTGCATCCCGTCGGCCACTACGCGGTGCAGCCCAACTTCTCCGACGGCCACACGAGCGGCATCTACTCCTGGGACTACCTGTATGAACTCGGAGTGAACCAGGAACGGATGTGGGCCGAGTACCTGGCCGCCCTCGACGCCGCCGGCGCGAGCCGCGAGCCGGGGGCGCCGGAGAACGCCGCGTTCGCGTCCAGCGCCGGCAAGAGCTGCGGCCACCACTGATCGCGGGCGTCCGCACCGGCCCGCGTATCCTTTCGGCATGAACGACAAGCAGCGCGACTCGGCGACGCACTTCGGGTTCGCCCAGGTGGACGAATCCGAGAAGGCGCAGCGCGTCGCCGGCGTGTTCGACTCCGTCGCGTCGAAGTACGACATGATGAACGACGTGATGTCGGTCGGCCTGCACCGCGTGTGGAAGGCGTTCACCGTGCGTCAGGCCAACGTGCGGCCGGGCATGAAAGTGCTCGACATCGCCGGCGGCACCGGCGACCTCGCAAAGGCCTTCGCGCGACGTGCCGGCGCGACCGGCGAAGTCTGGCTCACCGACATCAACGGCTCGATGCTGGCGGTCGGCCGCGACCGCCTGTTCGACAGCGGGTTGCGGTTGCCGCTCGCCCAGTGCGACGCCGAGAAACTGCCGTTTCCATCGGGCCACTTCGATCTCGTGTCGGTCGCGTTCGGGCTGCGCAACATGACGCACAAGGACGCGGCGCTGGCGGAGATGCAGCGTGTGCTAAAGCCCGGCGGCCGCCTGCTCGTGCTGGAGTTTTCCCGCATTTGGCAACCGCTCGCGCCGCTCTACGATGCGTACTCGTTCAGCGTGCTGCCGTGGCTGGGCAAGAAGATCGCGGGCGACAGCGACAGCTATCGCTACCTCGCCGAGTCCATCCGCATGCATCCGCCGCAGGAAGAACTGGCGAAGTTGATGGAACAAGCCGGCTTCGACCGCGTCCAATGGTTCAACCTGACGGCGGGCGTGTGCGCCCTCCACGTCGGCACGAAGTACTGATTCCGGAGGTTCGATGAAGAAGTTACTGGCTGGTCTGATGATCGGCGTCGTCGCCGCGAGCTTCGCGTTCGATGCCGAGGCGCAGCGTCGCTTCGGCGGTGGCCGCACCTTCGGCAAGCAGTCGCCGGCCGTGCAGCAGAAGCAGGCCACCCCGCCGGCGCAGACGCCGCAGCAAGGCGCCTCGCAGGCGGCTCCTGCGCAGCAGCCCGCCGCCTCGGCGGCCCGCCCCGGTGCGACGCCGGCCGCCGCACCGCGCAGTCCGATGCGCGGCGCGCTGATGGGCCTCGCGGCCGGTCTCGGCATCGCGGCGCTGGCGTCGTGGCTGGGTTTCGGCGAAGCGCTGACGATGTTCCTGACCGTCGCACTGGTCGGCCTCGCGCTGATGATGGTCATCGGCTTCGTGATGCGCCGCATGCGCCCGGCCCAGCAACCGGCCTATGGCGGCGCCGGCGCCCAGCGCGGACCAGGCACCTACTCCAACGTCGGCTATGAGACGGCGCCTGCCCCGGTTCCCGCGCCGGCGCAGCGCAGCGCGGCGCCCGCCGCTGGTGCCCTCCCCGGTTCGGCGATGGACGAGTTTTCGCGCGGCGGGAACGCCGCCTCCGGAGCGCCATGGGGCGTGCCGGCCGGCTTCGACACCCAGTCGTTCCTGGACGCGGCGAAGAGCCACTACGTGAAGCTGCAGCAGGCGTGGGACACCGGCAACCTGGACGACCTGTCCGAGTTCACCACCAACGAGATGTTCATCGCGCTCACGCACGAGCTGCGCGCGCGGGCCGGTCAGTCGAAGACCGAGGTCGTGTCGATGGACGCCGAACTGCTCGGCATCGAATCGACCGCCGACGAGCACATCGCCAGCGTGAAGTTCGACGGCACGCTGCGCGTCGACGGCGAGATCGAGCGGGTGTCCGAGGTGTGGAACCTGTCGAAGCCCGCGAGCGGCGGCGGCTGGGTGCTCGCCGGGATCCAGCAGCTCGCGTAACGCAGGGCGACTGCGCGCATCGAGGGGCGCCGCGGCGCCCCTTCTTCTTGCCCTCTACACTTCGCGCATGATCGACCGACTGCTCAACCAGGCGGCGGTGGCCGTGCTGAACCGCATGCTCGGGCGCGAAGCGTGGGCGCGCGAAAAGCTGGCGCCGTTCGCCGGGCGTGTCGTGCGCTTCGAGGCCCCGCCCTTCTCGTTGCAGTGGGCGGTGGCGGAGGGCGGCACGCTGACCGCGCACGACGACGGCGACCCCGCCGTCACGATCGGCCTTGCGCTGTCGTCGCTGCCGTTCGCGTTGCTCGACCCGCAGGCCGCCACGCGGGACGTTCGCCTGCAGGGCGACGCGGAGTTCGCGCAGGCGCTGTCGTTCGTCCTGCAGAACCTGCGGCCGGAGCCGGAGGAAGAGCTGTCGCGCTTCGTCGGCGACGCCGCGGCGATGCGCATCGTCGGCCTGGTTCGTCTCAGCGCCTCCCACTGGCGCGAACTGGCCGAGCGGATGCTCGACAACACGGCCAACTACATCGTCACCGAAAACCCGATGGTGGTCGGACGCGACGAGGTCGCCGCCTTCGTGGGCGATGTCACGCGCCTGCGCGACGACGTGGCGCGCCTCGAGAAGCGCATCGACCTCGCCGCCCGCGCCGCCTGAGCGGCCGCGTCAGCCGGACCTACAATCGCCGGCCATGCGCGTCTTCCGGCTGCTCCGCATCCTGTCCGTCGTCTGGCGCTACCGCCTCGACGAAATCGCCGTCGCGAGCCTGCGCAGCCCGACGCTCGTGCGCATCGTCGCCTGGACGACCGGTCGCGGTCCGCGCGAGTCGCGCGCCGTGCGCCTGCGGCGCGCGCTGGAGGATCTCGGTCCGATCTTCGTCAAGTTCGGCCAGGTTCTGTCGACCCGGCGCGACCTGCTGCCGGCCGACGTCGCGGAGGAACTCGCGAAGCTGCAGGACCGCGTCCCGCCGTTCCCGTCCGACGTGGCCGTCCGCGAGATCGAGCGCGGGCTGGGGCGGCCGCTCGCCGACGTCTTCACGGACTTCGAGCGCGAGCCGGTGGCGTCGGCGTCGATCGCGCAGGTGCACTTCGCCGTCCTCAGGGACGGGCCGCACGCGGGCAAGGAGGTCGCGGTCAAGGTCCTGCGGCCCGACATGCTGGGCGCCATCGACAAGGACCTGGCGCTGCTCGAGACCGGCGCGCTGCTGGTCGAACGGCTGTGGCGCGACGGCAAGCGCCTGCGTCCGCGCGACGTCGTAGCCGAATTCGACAAGTACCTGCACGACGAGCTGGACATGATGCGCGAGGCGGCCAACGCCTCGCAGCTGCGCCGCAACTTCGCGGGCTCGCCGCTGCTCGTGGTGCCGGAGATGTACTTCGACTACTGCGCCGACAACGTGCTGGTGATGGAGCGGATGCACGGCATCCCAATCAGCCAGATCGAGCGCCTGAAGGAAGCGGGCATCGACATCAAGAAGCTGTCGCGCGACGGCGTCACGCTCTTCTTCACGCAGGTGTTCGACCACGCGTTCTTCCACGCCGACATGCATCCGGGCAACATCCTCGTCGGCGTGAACGGCGACCAGTTCAACAAGTACATCGGGCTCGACTACGGCATCGTCGGCACGCTGACCGAGAGCGACAAGAACTACCTCGCGCAGAACTTCCTGGCGTTCTTCCGTCGCGACTACAAGCGCGTCGCGGAGCTGCACGTCGAGTCCGGCTGGGTTCCCGAAGGAACGCGCGTCGACGAACTCGAGAACGCGGTGCGCGCGGTGCTCGAACCCGTGTTCGACAAGCCGCTGAAGGACATCTCGCTCGGCCTCGTGCTGCTGCGGCTGTTCCAGGCCTCGCGGCGCTTCAACATCGGGGTCCAGCCGCAGCTCGTCCTGCTGCAGAAGACGCTGCTGAACGTCGAGGGCCTCGGGCGCCAGCTCGATCCCGACCTCGACCTGTGGAAGACGGCAAAGCCCTTCCTCGAGCGCTGGATGGAGCAGCAGGTCGGCTGGAGCGGCATGGAAGCCCGCATCAAGCGCGAAGCCATGCAGTGGACGTTCCTGCTGCCTCAGCTCCCGCGGCTGGTGCACGGCGCCCTCACGCGCCACCAGGATGCCGATCGCCTGATCGACGAAGTCCGCGCGCTGCGGCGCGAGCAGCGTCTGACCAATCGCTGGTATGCGGTGGCCACGGTTCTGCTGCTGATCGTCGTGGGCATCGCCGGCTGGGCGGTGTGGCGCGTCTGAGCCACTGGCCCGCGCCTTGTCGAAGGCCGATTCGACACTCCCTTTCGTTGCTCATATCCTTGAACGCGGCCACCCGCCCTGCTCCAAGGCTCCACTCTCACTCCGGACACGAACGATGAAACGCAATCCGATCCTCGCACTCGCGCTCGCGGGACTTCTCTCGGCCTGCGGCGGCGGAGGTGACAGCGCCCCACCCCCGCCGGCAACCGGGTGCACGGCGGCTTCATTCCAGGTTTCCGCTGATTCCACGGTGACGGTGGGCAAGGCCGGCGGCGCGACGGTCGCATCGTTCTGTGGCGCGCTGACGAGCGTTTCCTGGCGGCAGACCCAGGGCCCGGCCCTGACGCTGATTTCGGCGCTGACGCAGGCGATCAGCTTCGAACCCGTGCTCGCCGGCGCCTACGGCTTCACCGTCGACTTCCGCGATCCAAACGGCACGCCGCGCAGCCTGTCGGTGACGGTCAACGCGGAGCTGCCGACCACCCCGGTCGGCGTGCTCGTGCGCGCGGACCAGGCCGTTCGCGAAGGCGGCAAGGCGTCGGTGCGCGCGTGGCCGACGGCCGCGGCCGGCGGAACGATCACCTGGACCCAAGTTGCAGGTCCCACGGTCGCGCTGGATGCCAGCGATCCGAACCGCGTGCTGTTCACCGCTCCGGCCGTGAACGTCGACACCCTCATCGTGCTCCGCGCCACCCGGCAGCTCGCCGGCGGCGGGACCGACAGCGACGACGTCCGCGTGCTGGTCGAGAACCACGAGCAGGCGCCCTCCGACCCGTCGAACACCGGCCCGTACGTCTTCAGCGACACGCACGTTTCGCGCGCGTATCCGTACCGCGCGGCCGGACCCTTCGCCGCGGCCCTGGTCGCGTGCACCTACGAAGCGAACCTGCAGTACTTCGGCGCCGGCGCGAACATGTGTCCGCTGTCGACGCTTCCCTTCCTGCACCAGACCACCGGCGGCGCCGTCCCGACGGTCAGCCAGATCATGGATCGCGTGGTGGTGTCCCACGACTGGATGGGCGAAGTGTTCGAGCAGTTCCTGGCCACGCAGGCGAACGACGACCTCAAGCGCCTGTTCAACGGCGTGACGGCAATCGTGATCGGCGCGCACGTGCGTCCCAGCTTCTATTACGCGCTGACCGGCGCGATCTACCTGGATGCCGACAACTTCTGGCTGACGGCCGAGCAGCGCGACGTCATCGACGAAACGCCGGACTTCCGCTCGGACTTCGACCGCGAGCTCAACTACTCCGGCGTGTGGCGGTACACGCAGAACAACCTGAGCATCTTCGTGAACTTCCCGGCGACCTCGCGCATCGCCAGGACGCAGAGCTACCTGCTCGCCGAAGCGGGCTGGCTGCTGTACCACGAGCTCGCGCACGCGTCGGACTTCCTGCCGCCGAGCGAGCGGTCGCGCCTGAGCGACAACCTGAGCCTGACCGCCTGGGGATTCATCGAGCCGCTGTTCAGCTCCGGGCGGCTGCCGTCGGCGGTCCTCGGCAGGACATCCCCGCTTCAATCCGCCGAGATGTCTGCGCTGGCGCAGGTCAAGTTCTTCGGTGCGACTCCCACGGCCGTCCAGAAGTTGTACACGCCGCTCCAGGTCGCGTCGTTCTTCGCGCCGGACGGCGCGACCGACGAGTACAACTACGCGACGATCCGCGAAGACCTCGCGATGCTGTTCGAGGAATTCATGATGTTCCGGAACAGCCCCGACCCCGCGGCACGCTGGCGCCGGGACGTCGCCATCACCGACAAGATCACCGATGCGACCACCAGCGCGTCGCTGATCGTGCGCTGGGGCCAGCGCGGGCGCATCGGCGACGCTCGCGTACGGCCGCGCGCGCAGCTTGTCGTCGGAGCGCTGGCGCCGTGGGTGCCGCCGGCGGAATTGCTGAACCTGCCGCCGCCGATCCAGATGCGACCCGGGGAGAGCTGGGCCGCGAACCTCGTGGTGCCCGCACCGCCGTCGTCCGATCTGGCGAGCATGCAGGCCATCCGGTCCCCGTTCGATCCTGAAGGCGATCGCGCGCTGCTGACGCGCGGCCTCGGCAGTCACCGCGACCACTGGACGCCGAACGAGCGCTGGCTGAAGCGAGTCGGTCGCTGAGCTTCGCGTGGCCGTGGCCCGCGCGCGCGAGGGGCCGGCGGGGCGGTTGCCTCCGGTGTTCACCCGGCGCGAGCGCTGGATGACCTGGCAGCGGCGGGACACGGCGGCCGACGCCGCGAAACCGCCGGACGTTGCTTCATAATTCGCGCCAATTTTCGCGTGCCGCCAACCGGGCGGAGCTGACATGACGCTGATCGCCTTCGTCGTCCTTTACCTGCTCGCGTCGATCGCCATCGGCCTGTACGCGGCCACGCGAGTGAAGAACACGTCGGACTACGCGGTCGCGGGGCGGTCACTGCCCCTTGCCGTGATCATCGCGACGACGTTCGCGACGTGGTTCGGTTCCGAGACGGTGCTCGGCATCCCGAGCAAGTTCATCGAGGGCGGGCTCCAGAAGACGGTCGAGGATCCGATCGGCGCCGGAATGTGCCTGGTGCTCGTCGGCATGTTCTTCGCGCGCAAGCTCTACAAGATGGACCTGCTCACCATCGGCGACTTCTACCGGAAGCGCTATGGCAAGGGCGTGGAGATCTTCAGCTCGGTCGTGATCCTGGTCTCCTATCTCGGCTGGGTCGCCGCGCAGATCACCGCGCTCGGGCTCGTGTTCAACCTGCTGTCGGTCGGCGCCATCAGCGTGGCGACGGGCATGGTGATCGGCACCCTGGTCGTGCTCGTCTACACGCTGTTCGGCGGCATGTGGTCGGTGGCGCTGACCGACTTCTTCCAGATGATCATCATCGTCGTCGGGCTGACGCTGATCGCCGTCTTCGCCGCCGGTCACGCGGGCGGCGTCGGCAAGGTGGTCGAGTACGCACAGTCGCGGGATCTCTTCCAGTTCTTCCCCGACGGCGGGCTGCACGGCTGGCTGTTCTGGCTGGGCGCGGCGATCACCATCATGATCGGCTCGATCCCGCAGCAGGACGTCTTCCAGCGCGTGATGTCGGCCAAGAGCGCCGACATCGCCGTGAAGGGCCCGATCATCGGCGGCATTTCGTACATGCTGTTCGCCGGAGTGCCGATGTTCATCGGGCTGTCGGCGTTCCTGATCATGCCGGACGCCGCCAGCTCGCTGCTGAAGGAGGACTCGCAGAAGATCCTGCCGACGCTGGTGATGGAGCACATGCCGGTGTGGCTGCAGGTGTTCTTCTTCGGCGCGCTGCTGTCCGCCATCATGTCGACCGCCTCGGCGACGCTGCTGGCGCCGTCGACCACGTTCGTCGAGAACGTGCTGAAGAACTTCGTGAAGCTGAGCGACCACCAGGCGCTGCGCTACATGCGCGTGACGGTCGTCGTCTTCACCGGCTGCGTCCTCGCCTATTCGATCATCATGGAAGGCACGCCGATCTACGAACTGGTGTCCAAGGCCTACCAGTTCCCCGTGGTCGGCGCGTTCTGGCCGCTGGTGTGCGGGCTGTACTGGAAGCGATCGACGCGCCAGGGCGCGATCTGGTCGATCGTGCTCGGCATGAGCACGTGGGCGCTGCTCGACTTCACGCCGCTCGGCGAGGTCTTCCCTTCGGTGCTCGGAGGGTTCCTGCTGGGAGCTGTCGGCATGTTCGTCGGCTCGCTGGTGCCGACGGCGGGCAACCACGCCTACCGCGCCCACACCGCGCGGCACGGCGAGCACTCGCACGCGCATCGCTGATCCGCCCTGCGGGCGAACGCAATCCCACGGTCAGCCGGGGCCGCCCCGCTGGGCGAGCTGGACGAACTCGGTCTCGAAGCCCGAGAGCTTGCGATCGAGGTGGGCACGCTGCTCGAGGGACGCGCTGTTGACGAGTTGCGCGATCAGCCGCGTGTTGTCGCGGCGGAACGCCTCGGCCCGTGCGCGCTGGTCGGCGTTCGACGGTCGGGCCAGTTCGTGGAAGTAGGCGCGGAACCAGTTCGCCGCAACCTCCTGTGCCGGACGCTCCGCCTGGATCCGGCGCAGCATCGCGACGAGATCCTTCGTCCGCCGCTCGCGTGCCTCGATCCAGTACAGCGAATCGACGGGCCGGCTGGCGAGCGAGGCGCGGACGAGCTGCACCTGCTGGTCGTTGACCTTGCCGAGCCAGTACTCGGCGCGCTCGGCGTACTTCTTCGCGCGCGCGTCCAGTGCCTGCTGGACCTCTTGCGCCGACTGCTTGCGCGCCTTGATGTTGTCGTCGACGAGCTTGCGTTCGACCTGGTCGATCTGGGGCGGGGTCAGGGTCAGGGCCAGGGCGGCTGCGTCCGGGGCGGCGCGTTCGCCGAGCGCGGCCATGCGCGCGTTCAGGGCCTCGTTGAACGCGAGGACTTCCGCGGGCGTGACGACGTTGCCGTCGAGACGGCCGCGGGCGCTCTGGATGAATGCCGCGTAATCCTTCAGCTGCGTCGCGCGGTGCCAGTCCATCAATGAGGCAACGCGCCGGCGCACCATCTGCTCCTGCTCGTCGGTCAGCGTCACATAGCGGTCGAGCGAGTACAGCAGCAGCGTGTCGGCGTTGTTGTAGCCCAGCTTGATGGTGCTGCAAGCGGCGATAAGCAGGGCAAACAGGCCCAACGCCAGAAGGCGCGAACCGCTGCCGAGCGAGGGCGGTGACTTAGAATCGAAGCGCAATCGAGGACCTCCGCGCGCCATGAACATCGTGATACTCGCCGCCGGGCAGGGCAAGCGCATGCGCTCGTCGCTGCCGAAGGTGCTGCACCCCGTGGCTGGGCGGCCGATGTTAGCGCACGTCATCGCCGCCGCCCGGCAGGCCTGCACCGACGTGGCCAACATCACGGTCGTGATCGGACACGGTGCTGCCGCCGTTCGAGAAGCATTCCCCGGGGAACCCGGCCTCCACTTCGTGCTGCAGGAGCCCCAACTGGGCACCGGTCACGCGGTCATGCAGGCCGTGCCGCATTTGGACAGCTCGACCTCGACTTTGGTTCTCTACGGGGACGTGCCGCTGATCACTTCGGCGACGCTGCGCCGGCTGCTCGACGCGGCCGACCGCTCCGTCGGCGTGCTGACGGTGCGCCTCGCGGACCCGACCGGTTACGGCCGCATCGTGCGCAACGAGCGTGGCGACGTGGTCCGCATCGTCGAGCAGAAGGACGCGTCGCCCGCGGAGCGTGCGATCGACGAGGTGAACACCGGCATCGTCGTCGTGCCGACCGTGCAGTTGAAGGCGTGGCTCGGGACGCTGTCGAAAGACAACGCGCAGGGCGAGTACTACCTGACGGACGTGATCGCGCGCGCCGTGCAGGACGGCGTGCGGGTGGTCGGCGTCGACAGTGCCGACGTCGACGAGACGCTCGGCGTGAACAGCAAGGATCAACTCGCCATGGCGGAACGCATCGCGCAGCGGCGCGCGGCGCAGGCGCTGATGGACGCCGGCGTGACGCTCGCCGATCCCGCGCGCATCGACGTGCGCGGCGAATTGGTCACCGGCACCGACGTTTCGATCGACATTGGCTGCATCTTCGAGGGCCGCGTCGAGCTCGCCGACGGCGTCCGGATCGGCGCCTACTGCGTGCTGCGCAACTGTTCGTTCGGTGCCGGCACCGAGCTGTTGCCGTTCACGTATGTCGAGGACTCTTCCGTCGGGGCGGGCGCCCGCCTGGGCCCGTTCTCCCGGCTGCGGCCCGGCAACACGCTGGACGACCAGGTGCACATCGGCAACTTCGTGGAGATCAAGGCGAGCACGATCGGGCGCGGCTCGAAGGCGAACCACCTGTCGTATGTCGGCGACTCCATCGTGGGCCGCGACGTCAACGTCGGCGCCGGCACGATCACCGCGAACTACGACGGCGCGAACAAGCACAAGACCATCATCGGCGACGGCGCCTCGATCGGCTCGAACGCCGTCTTGGTGGCGCCGGTCACCATCGGGGCCGGAGCGACCGTCGGCGGCGGGTCGACGATCGCCAAGGACGCGCCCCCGGGCAAGCTGACGGTGGCGCGCGCGCGGCAGGTGACGCTCGATCACTGGCAGCGTCCCGTCAAACAGAAGAAAGGCTGACCCATGTGCGGCATCGTCGGAGCCGTCGCCACGCGCGACATCACTCCTGTACTGGTCGAAGGGCTGCGCCGCCTCGAGTACCGCGGCTATGACTCCTGCGGGGTGGCGCTGCTCTCCGACGGCACGCTGACGCGCTCGCGCAGCACCGCCCGCGTCGCCGACCTCGATGCCCAGTTGAAGAAGTCCGGGCTGGCCGGCGAACTCGGCATTTCGCACACCCGCTGGGCCACGCACGGCGCGCCGGTCACGATCAACGCGCACCCGCACTTCTCGGGCGACGAGGTCGCCGTCGTCCACAACGGGATCATCGAGAACTACGAGGAGATCCGCGCGGAGCTCAAGGGCGCCGGGTACGAGTTCGTCACCGAGACCGACAGCGAGGTGATCGCGCACCTGGTCCACTCGCTGTACAAGGGCGACCTGTTCGCCGCCGTCCGTGGCGCGGTCGCGCGGTTCAAGGGCGCGTACGCGATCGCCGTCGTGCACAAGGCCGAGCCGAAGCGCCTCGTGGGCGCGCGGCAGGGTTCGCCGCTGGTCGTGGGCGTGGGCAAGGGCGAGAACTTCCTCGCGTCCGACGCGATGGCGCTCGCCGGCACGACCGACCAGATCATCTACCTCGAGGAAGGCGACGTCGTCGACATCGACCTCGACCGCGTGCGGATCGTCGACGCTACAGGCGCGAGCGTGAAGCGCGCGGCGCAGACCGTGCAGGTGGGCAGCGGGGCGGCCGAGCTCGGCCCGTACCGCCACTACATGCAGAAGGAGATCTTCGAGCAGCCGCGCGCGATCAGCGACACGCTGGAATCGGTCAACGGCATCGACCCGTCGCTGTTCGGCGACAACGCGACGGAGCTGCTGTCCGGGGTCGACTCCGCGCTGATCCTCGCGTGCGGCACGAGCTACTACGCCGGCCTCACCGCCAAGTACTGGCTGGAATCGATCGCCGGCCTGCGGACGAGCGTCGAGATCGCAAGCGAGTACCGCTATCGCGACAGCGTTCCCAACCCGCGCTCGCTGGTGGTCGTGATCTCCCAGTCGGGCGAAACCGCCGACACTCTGGCCGCGCTGAAGCACGCGCAGTCGCTCGGCATGACGACCACGCTCGGCATCATCAACGTGCCGACCAGCGCAATGGCGCGCGCGACCAAGCTGAAGTTCTTCACGCGAGCCGGCGTCGAGATCGGCGTGGCCTCGACCAAGGCGTTCACGACGCAGCTGGTCGCCCTCTTCCTGCTGGCGCTCACGGTGGCCAAACTGCGCGGCCGCCTGTCCGCCGAGCAGGAGCGCGGCCACCTGCGCTCGCTGCGGCACCTGCCCGCCGCGCTGCAGGCGGTGCTGGCGCTGGAGCCGCAGGTGGTCGCGTGGGCCGAGCAGTTCGCGCGCAAGGAGAACGCGCTCTTCCTCGGCCGCGGCCTGCACTACCCGATCGCGCTCGAGGGCGCGCTGAAGCTGAAGGAGATCAGCTACATCCACGCCGAGGCGTATCCGGCCGGCGAACTGAAGCACGGCCCCCTCGCACTCGTGACCGAGCAGATGCCGGTCGTGACGGTCGCGCCGAACGACTCGCTGCTCGAGAAGCTCAAGTCGAACATCCAGGAAGTGCGCGCGCGCGGCGGTCAGCTCTATGCATTCGCCGACGCCGACACGCACATCCAGTCCTCGCCCGGCATTCACGTGATCCGGCTGCCCGAGCACTACGGTCCGCTGTCGCCGATCCTGCACGTGGTGCCATTGCAGCTGCTCGCGTATCACACGGCGGTGGCGCGGGGCACCGACGTCGACAAGCCGCGGAACCTCGCGAAGTCGGTGACGGTCGAGTAGGGCGGGTACTTACGCGCAGACGGTCAGGGCGGGAGCAAGCGCTGCCGGCTTTATGTGCGACCGAAGGCAGGCCGAGAACTTTACAAGGCACCCGAGGGCCGTCATCCTTCGCCTATCCTTCGACTTCAAAGCACCTGCGAGGCACCTGTGCATCACTCACTCGATCGCGCTGAACGCAACTGCAAGGCCCTCTCCCTCAAGGCAGCGCTGTTGCCGCTCCTCTCGCTCATCGGATGCGCCCTTTCGCCTGCCGCGAATGCGACGGCCACTTGTGGCGTCAAGTCGCGAAGCGAAGGCATTGTCGTCGTCGTGTGCCCTGCGAGTGCGACGCCGAAGGCGATGCGTGACGCCGGAGTCGCTGCTTGCCAAGGCCTGAAGCCGTGCAACGCCTGGATCTGGGACGATGCGGCAAAGGCCCCGGCAAAGGCCCCGGGGAGCGAATCCGACCTTTCGAAAGGCGAGGTGCGGGATGCTCGCGCCGTCTGGATGAACGACAGCCAGAATCTGATGATGTTGGAGAAAGTGAAGTAGCAAACTCACCGGCCAGCACTCCTCACTGGTAGTGCCGGCAAAAAAAAGACGGCGCCCGAGGGCGCCGTCTTTGCGAACACAGCGAAATCTTCTCAAGTGCGTTGCCGGCGACGCCCTGCACCCAGGAACGCGGCAAGGCCACCGATGGCCAAGAGGGCCAACGACCCGGGCTCCGGAACCTGTCCCGTGACTACCTGGATCTTGTTGCCGATCGCGTTGGCATAGCCCTGCGCGTTAGCGACCGCAATGTAGAACCCTTGTGCCGGGAAGTTGTACGGAATCGTCGTATCGCAAGGTCCCGGGTAGCAGAAGTTGGTTTGCAGGTCGGTTGCATCAACCCCGGAACCAATGCCCTCGATGCTGATGTTGTCCACGCCCGCTGTAATCAGGCTATTTCGTTGCGTCACGCCAGTTCCGCCAGTGTTCTGCTGCCCGTCCGTCGCGAAATTGACGTAGGCAGTGCCAACCTGATAATTGTTTGCCGTGAGCGCTGTCTGCATAGCGCTGAACGCCGCGGCAAAGTTCGTAGTGCCTCCCTGGAAGCCCATATTCTGGATCGCAGTCACAACCGTGGCCTTTGCAGCCGCGCTGTCGATCAGGATGTTCTGGACGACGATCTCGGCATCGTCGTCGAACTTGACTACCGAAATCCGATAGGTGCCGTCGGTGGGAATGTAAGTGTTGATGGCGCTCGCGAGGCCGTTCTTGATAATCGTGTAGTTTGCCGAACCGATGCTTCCCGACTCGTCGATGATGAATCCGAGTTGAATGGGGGCCGGGACGGCGGATGCCGAAGATCCGACGAGCAGCGCGAGGACCGCCCCCGTTGACACTGCGAACTGCCGAAGGCTGGTAACCATTGTTCTTGTCCTCCTGATGTGGTCGTGACCCGCTGAAAAGTCAGAAGATTTGCACGGGCTATGAGGATCGAGGCAAATGCCATGCCAGCTTTAAAATTCAAGCCCTTGCACGTCAGGATAGGTAGGGAGTGTAAATTTGACCGACGTGATTTGCCGCTCGTGTGCCTAGGATGCAAGCGTCTACTTCCCTTTGCTTGCTGGCCAATGGCCGCAGCTTGGTACAGAGCGCGATGGATGCCGTGAAGTCGCTGCTTTGCGCCTTCGCTCTCTTCCTCATCGCCGCGTCGCCGCTGGCTGCGCGCGCTCAAACCACCGCGACCTACACTGACGTCGCGCCGATCTTCCGCCAGCACTGCGTCATCTGCCACTCCGGACCATCGCCCGCGGCGGGCCTGCGGCTGGACGCTCTGGAGGCGGTGGTGAAGGGCGGCGCCAAGGGTCCGGCCGTCAAGTCCGGCGCGCCTGCCGAGAGCGAGCTGGTGCGCCGGCTCAAGGGCAGCAGCCTGCCGCGGATGCCGATGACCGGCCCGCCGTTCCTTTCGGACAGCGACGTCGCGACGATCGAGCGCTGGATTGCGGGCGGTCTTCAGGGCGGAGGTTCGGCCGTGGCGGCGTCGACGGCCGCCGCGCCGCCGCCGCGCCCGAAGCCCGGCGAGCGGGTGACGTATCTCCACGTGGCTCCGATCCTTGCGACCCGGTGCGCGAAGTGCCACACGGACAACGGACAGATGGGACCGCCGCCCGAGGGATACCGGCTGACGTCGCACGCGTCCACCGTCACGGTGGCCGATCGCGCGCGCGTGGTGCCCGGGAATCCCGGTGCGAGCGAGTTGCTGCGGCGGGTTCGCGGGCAGGCGCGACCGCGCATGCCCCTCGACGGCCCGCCCTTCCTCGACAAGGAGGAGATGCGGCTGATCGAAGACTGGATCGCACAGGGAGCGCGCGATGCCGCAGGCGTTCCGGCGCCGATGCCCGTCGGCGCCGCAGTGCGGCTGCACGGAACGCTCACGGCCGGTCCCAGTCTCGACGGTCTCCCGCTCCAGTTCGGGCCGGGCTCCCGCATCGACAAGCAGCCTGCGCCCGGCGCGTACGTCCAGTTGCGCGGAAGACTCGACTCCAGCGGAAGGGTCGTCGTCGACCGCCTGCGTCCCCGTTGAGCCGTCTCCGCTCCCGCGCCCGATGGCGAGCGCCTATTCCCCTTAACGGCGTCTTGAAGCGGCTCAGCAGCGCACGCGCGAGGCAGGTGGCCAGCGACCCTCGCTGGGTGCCGGCCGGCCGAACGCGCAGGCGCTGTCGGCGGCCTACTTCCTTCGAGGTACGCGCCCCGCTCCTTCCGGGCGGCGCATTCCACGGCGCGACGCCCTACGCTCGACCCTGTTGATCGGTCACAAGCAGCGGCGGGCCGACACGCCTATCGTCTTCGCCTTCCACCCGCCCCACACCGTGAGCACGCCCCCCATCGAGTCACGCAAGCCCGAACTGCTGTGTCCAGCCGGCTCCCTGCGCGCGCTGCAGGTGGCCGTCGACGCCGGCGCGGACACGGTCTACATGGGCCTGCGCGATGCCACCAACGCGCGCAACTTCGCGGGGCTCAACTTCGACCTGGCCGCGACGCGCGACGGGATCGCCTACGCGCACGCACGCGGCCGCAAGGTGCTGATGGCGCTGAACACCTTCGCCGACGCCCGCGACGAGGGACCGTGGCGGCGCGCGGTCGACACGGCCGCGAGCCTCGGCATCGACGCGCTGATCCTCGCTGACCTCGCGGTGCTGGCCTACGCCGCGCGGGTGCATCCGACGCTGCCGCTGCACCTGTCGGTGCAGGCCTCGGCCACCAACTACGAGGCGATCGAGTTCTACCGCGAGCGCTACGGCATCGCGCGGGCGGTGCTGCCGCGCGTGCTGACGGCGTCGCAGGTCGCGCACCTGATCCGCCACACCAGCGTCGAGATCGAGGTGTTCGGCTTCGGCAGCCTGTGCGTGATGGTCGAAGGCCGCTGCCACCTGTCCTCGTACGCCACGGGGCAGTCGCCGAACAATTTCGGGGCGTGTTCGCCAGCCTCGTTCGTGCGCTGGAGCGAGGGCGCCGACGGCAGTGTCGACGCCCGGCTCAACGGCATCCAGATCAATCGCTTCGGCGTCGACGAACCGCGCGCGTATCCGACGCTGTGCAAGGGCCGGTTCGAAGTCGAGGGCGAGGTCGGTTACGCGATCGAGGAGCCGACCAGCCTCAACACGCTGTCGATCCTGCCCGAGCTGATGGCGGCCGGCGTGGCGGCGATCAAGATCGAGGGCCGGCAGCGCAGTCCCGCCTATGTCGCCGAAGTCACGCGCGTGTGGCGCGCCGCCATCGACGCCTGCCACGCTCGTCCCGCCCGCTACTCCCCGCAACCCGCGTGGACCGCCGCGCTCGGACGCCTGTCCGAGGGACAGCAGGACACGCTGGGCGCCTACAGCCGTCCGTGGAAGTGAACGTGGCCGAAGCGACCTTCGCCCTCAGCGTCGGCCCGGTCCTGGCCTACTGGCCGCGCAGGACGCTGATCGAGTTCTATGCGCGCATCGCCGAGTCGCCCGCACGCACGGTGACGCTCGGCGAAGTCGTCTGCTCGCGGCGGCACGAGATGAAACTCGACGACTGGCTCGCGCTGGCGGACGACCTCGCCGCGGCCGGCAAGGAAGTGGTGTTCGCGACGCAGGCGCTGATCGAGTCGGAGGCGGAGTTGCGCACGATGCGGCGGATCGTCGAGCAGGACCGGTTCCTGGCCGAAGCGAACGACGCGGCGGCGCTGCATCGGCTTGCGGGACGAGCCTTCGTTGTCGGGCCGCACGTGAACGTCTACAGCGGCGCGGCGCTCGATGAGCTGGCGGCGGTCGGGAGCGACCCGCTGGGTGCCGCCGGTCGAGTTGCCCGTCGACGCGATCGCCGCGGCGACGCGCGGGCGGGCCGTCGAAGCCGAGATGTTTGCGTTCGGCCGTCTGCCGCTCGCGATGTCGGCGCGCTGTTTCACCGCGCGGCACTACGGGCTGAACCGGGACGAGTGCGAGTTCCGCTGCATGGAGCACCCCGACGGCATGCTGCTGAAGGCGCAGGAGGGCGAACCGTTCCTCGCGCTCAACGGATTGCAGACGCAGTCGGCCGGCGTGCAGTGCCTGCTCGGATGGCGCAGCGCGCTGGTCGATGCGGGCGTGCGCCGGTTGCGCCTGTCGCCGGTGGCGCATCGGTTCGAGCGCGTGATCGACGTGTTTCACCGCGTCTTCAACGAAGGGGCCGACGCCGCGGCGGCGATCGAGGACCTCACCGCGCTGGGCTTGCCCGGCGTGCCCGTGGACGGCTATGCGCACCGGCATCCCGGTCGCGAATGGAGCCTTGCATGAACCTTGCCCTTCCGCCGCTGCCGCCACCGCCGGAGGTCCTGCGGCGCCTGATCGAGCGCCTGCCGACGCGGCCACCGTCGATGCTGCTGGCCGTCGCGCTGAACCGCGCGCTGCTGCCGAAGCTCGAGGCCGAGGCGCATGCCGGCCTGGCCGGGCACTGCGTCGAGGTCCACGTGATCGACTTCGGCGTGCGGTTCCGTCTCGCGCTTGGCCCGGGCGGATTTGCGTACGCGCCCGCCGGGTCGCCGGTCGCCTTGCGCATCGCCGCGCCGGCCGAGGTCTATCTGGCGCCTTGCGGAGGGCACCGAAGACGCCGACACGCTGTTCTTCGAACGCAAGCTGGTGATGGAAGGCGACACGGAACTCGGCCTGCTGCTGAAGAACACGCTGGACGCGATCGGTCCGCTGGTGCCGCAGGTGCTGGCGCGGCGCGCCTGATGCGCGGTTGCCCCGCGCGATCGACGCGACGAAAGTCCGCTGACCGACGGCTCCAGCAACGCTACTAGAGAGTGAAGCCGTCCGAGTCGATTTCGCGTGTCCGGGAGCGCTTCAAGAGCACTGCCACCAGGAGCGTGGCTCCGGCGGTCGCCGACATGACGGGCGACTCCGACACGAGCTGAACCAACCCGTACATGACGTCCGAGCTCGCCTGCTGGACGAAGTCGACGAGCGCTACGACATCTTCGGTGCGGATGGCTTCAGCGTCCTCGGGCCTGATGTGCAGGTCGGGCCAGCCGCCGAGAAACCGAAGCTTCGAGAAGATCCCGTTGGCAACGACCGCCATCGAGAGAACGCCGAGCGGGCGCATGAGATGCTCGAGCAGGCGACTGCGCTCTACCGCTGGCGCGGATTCGTAGACCTTGCCGACCAGGTGCGGCAGCGAGACCTGGGCGGTCCCGCCGGGCAACTCACCCGATGCATCGTCGTGTGGCTCACGTTGCTGGTTCATGTCGTGCGCTCCTCTACGTAGTTGACCCGCTGCCGTCCAGCCTGCTTCGCACAGGCGCCGCGGGTTGCTCGCGATGGGGTTCCGATGCGACATGCTCATGACGTGCGGGTTCCGCACTGCTGATGGCCGATCCCTCCCATGCGGTACAACGCGGCAGCACCGATGCAGCGGAGGTGATCAATGCACGCGCTGCGGATGCCGCTGTACGCCAAGGAGATCTTGGAGGTCCAGGCAGGGCATCCGCCCAGCCGACGAACCGGCCGATCCGATGGACGGGCGCGCCGCGTGCTCGTGTTCGCGCGGGCGCTTTGGCGCTATGGTGACGCCAGACTGACCGTCATCCGATGCGCGCTGTCCTGAGATCCCTCGTCGCCGCCGCCGGCCTCGCCCTCGCAGCATGCGCGACGCCGCCCGGGCAGCGTCCGCCGGCGCCAGAGGGGCTGTTCGCCGACGCGCTCTTCGGCCCGCCGACCGAGCCGGTCGGCGCGGACGGAATCTTCGCGCTGAGCGCCGACATGCGCCGCTACGCCCAGACGGAGATGACGCCGCTGATCCGCAAGCACGGCCCGCAGGGCGCGCTGGTCGAGGCGCTCTACCGCAACGGTCTCCTGAAGCTCGAGTACGAGTCGACGGTCACCCGCAACGCGGCCGAGGCGTTCGAGGCGCGGGCCGGCAACTGCCTGTCGCTCGTCATCATGACGGCGGCGTTCGCCCGGGAACTCGGGCTGCAAGTGAGCTACCAGAGCGCCTACCTGGAGCAGGCATGGAGCCGAAAGTGGGACCTCTTGATACTCAATGGCCATGTCAATGTCACGCTGGCCCAGCGATCTATGTTGGCGAGGCGACCATCGAGTTTGGGCGCGCATTGGAGCCCGCATGACGTGACCATCGACTTCCTGCCGCAGGAAGAGCTGCGCAGCCTGAAGACGATCGAGATCCCGGAGTCGCTCGTCGTCGCGATGTTCATGAACAACCGGTCGGTCGAGGCGCTCGCGCAGGGGCGGCTCGACGACGCATACACCTGGGCGCGCGAGGCGGTCCGCGCCGATCCGTCCTTCCTCGCCGCGCAGAACACGCTCGGCGTCGTCTACCTGCGCCGCGGCGCCCTCGCACAGGCGGGTGCCGTGTTCGAACACGTGCTCGCGGCCGATCCGAAGCACACCCGCGCGCTCGCGAACCTGGTCGAAGTCGCCAGCCGCGCCGGTCGCGACGACGAGGCCGTGCGACTGCGAGCCCGCCTGGCGCAGCTCGAGCCCGAGCCGCCGCTTCACTTCTTCAACCTCGGCATGGCGGCGATGCAGCGCGACGACTTCCGCGCCGCGCGCGACCTGTTCGCGAAGGAAGCGGCACGGGGCGATGCGGCGGCCGACGTCCACTTCTGGCTCGGCGTGGCGCACTACCGGCTGGGCGACATCGATCGCGCGGCGCGCGAGCTGTCGCTGGCCGCCGAGGCGAGCGCATCGCGCGGCGAGCGCGACCTCTACTCCGCGAAACTCGACCGGCTGCGCGCGCATCGAGCGCGCTGATCGCGCCGACCAGCGCGGCGTGTTGTTGCGCGCCGGCGACGAGCACGCGAGCTGAACAGCGATTCTCGCGCTTATCGCATCAACTTCTCCCGCGATCGCAGGCAGACTTCGTTCGTCGTCTGCAGGTGCGGGAGATCGGGATGGCTATGACCGCGGGTCGGGTGTCGTGATGGGCGCGCAGCGAATCATTCGTCTGTGCAACAACGTCGAACTGCTCGCCGGCACGCTGGACAAGCTGAACGCGCGAGGGCGCGGCGCGAGCGCCCAGGCGGTGCTGCTGCGGATGAAGCTCGCGGCGCTGACTGCCGAGCTGGTCGCCGCCGACGTGATCGAACGCGCGCGGCAACGCTCGGCGATCAGTTAGCCGGCGGCGCTACTTCGCCTTGCCGAGCCCCAGTTTCCTGGCGGCGTCGGTGTAGAGGTTGACCTTTTCCTTCATGAAGGCGTCCATCCCGTCGACGCCGACGTTGACGAGCTCGAAGCCGCTCTTGGCCGCAAGCTCCTTCATCTCCGGATCGCTGTTCAGCGCGGCCCACAGGTCGGACATCCGCTTGCGCTGCTCGGACGTCGAAGACTTCGGCATGCCGATCCCGCGGTAGGCACCGTCGACCCAGTCCACGCCCAGTTCCCTGAAAGTCGGCACGTCGGGCATCAGCGGGTGGCGCTTGTCCATCGCGATCGCGAGCGGGCGCAAGCGCTGCTTGTTGTTGATCGCGAACGCCGAGTACGTCATCGCGCCGTCGACGTGGCCGGCGAACACCGAGGTCTGCATGTCGCCCGTGCCCTTGAACGGCACGTAGGTCGTCTTCACTCCGAAAGCCGCATTCATCCGCTCGTGAGCCGCGTGGTTCGCCGAGTTCAGGCCAGAGCCCCCGAGGTTGATCTTGCCCGGTTCCGCCTTGGCCGCCTTGATGAAGTCCTGGAACGTCTTGATCGGGCTCTCCACCCGCACCACCAGCGTGTCCGGCGTGTAATGAAACCAGTAGACCGGCACGATGTCGTCGGTCTTGTACTGGACCTGGCCCTCGAGGGGCTGGAACACGATGTGCGGCAGGTTGACGCCGACGACGTTCAGGCCGTCGGCTGGCAACTGGTTCATCTGCGCCCACATCAGGCCGCCGCCCGCGCCCGGCTTGTACTGGATGATGGTGTCGACCTTTGGGCACTTCTTCTTCAGCACCATCTGCTGATGGCGCGCCGAGAGGTCGGACTCGCCGCCGGGCGAGAACGCCTGCCAGTACATCACGTTCTTCTCCGGGCACGGCTGCGCCGATGCCGCGGACGCAAGGCACAGGGCCAGCAGGGCCAGCACTTTCTTCATCAACGTCTCCTTGGTTGTGGTGCGCGCTCAGGCGGCGCGCTTGTTCGTCGAAATCCTCGCGACCTCCGCGCACACCGCCTCGGTCACCTGCCGTGTCGTCGCCGTGCCGCCGAGGTCGCGCGTGTGCAGCGCCGGGTTGGCCGTCACGTGCTCGATCGCCTGCATGACACGCCGCGCCGCGGCCGTCTCGCCGAGGTGCTCGAGCATCATCACCACCGACCAGAACGTGCCGAGCGGATTGGCCAGCCCCTTGCCCATGATGTCGAAGGCCGACCCGTGGATCGGCTCGAACATCGATGGATAGCGGCGCTCCGGGTCGATGTTGCCGGTGGGCGCGATGCCGAGGCTGCCCGCGAGCGCGGCGGCGAGGTCGCTGAGGATGTCGGCGTGCAGGTTGGTCGCGACGATCGTGTCGAGCGACGCCGGCCGGTTGACCATGCGCGCCGTCGCCGCGTCGACCAGTTCCTTGTCCCAGCGCACGTCGGGGAACTCCTGCGCGACCTGCACGGCGATCTCGTCCCACATCACCATCGCGTGGCGCTGGGCGTTGGACTTGGTGATCACCGTCAGCAGCCTGCGCGGACGCGATCGCGCCAGCGCGAAGGCGAAGCGCATGATCCGCTCGACGCCGGCGCGCGTCATCAGCGACAGGTCGGTGGCGACTTCGATCGGATGGCCCTGGTGTGCACGCCCGCCGACTCCGGCGTATTCGCCCTCGGTGTTCTCGCGCACGATCACCCAGTCGAGGTCTGCCGGCGCGCAGCGCTTCAGCGGCGCGTCGATGCCGGGCAGGATGCGGGTCGGCCGCACGTTGGCGTACTGGTCGAAGCCCTGGCAGATCTTCAGCCGCAGGCCCCACAGCGTGATGTGGTCCGGGATGTGCGGGTCGCCGGCGGAGCCGAACAGGATCGCGTCCTGGCCGCGCAGCGCGTCGAGGCCGTCGGCCGGCATCATCAGGCCGTGCCGCCGGTAGTAGTCGCCGCCCCAGTCGAATTCCGTGAACTCGAAACGCAGCGACGGGTCCGCCGCGGCGAGCGCCTCCAGCACGGTGCGGCCGGCCGGCACCACCTCCTTGCCGATACCGTCGCCGGGAATCAGCGCGATGCGCCAAGTCTTCATCGTCGTCCCTTCGTGGCGAATGCGAGCCCCGGAGTGTAGGGGCGCGGCGCGGTCAGGCGGCCCCGTCGGCGACCATCGCGCCGGCCTGCGCAGCGGCCGCCTCTCCTTCGGTTCAAGGCGGGTCCTCGGTCGCCAGCGCACGGCCAGACAGGACCTGTTGGACGAAGGCCGCTCCGTTTCCCGGCCGCTCGAAGTGCCGATACGACTGGGCGCCAAACCGGTTCGGGTCGAGCAGGTAGACGGTCAAGCCGATCTCGCGCGCGGACTCGAATCCCTCCCCCGGGAAGCGCGCGAGCAACCACTCCCGCGCCGAAGGCTCCAGCGTCGCGAACATCGTCACATAGGCGATGTACTCGTGCGCGACGACCGTGGGCCGCGCCACCTTGAAGTTCGCTGCGGCGATGTGGTGGCCGACCTCGTGCGCGACGAGGCTGCGGTGCACGGCGGCGTCCACCGGCACGTCGGCCGCGAGCGGGAGCTTGCGGCACTCGGACAGGTTCAACATGTAGATGCGGTCGTCGGCCTTCACCTTGCATCCATAGGCGCGCGCGCCGTGCTGGACCTCGGGCAGCGCCTCGACCAGGCGAACCTCCGCCGCCGCGTTCGTGTCGAGGCCGAGTGACGCGAGGAACTTCACGGCCGCGACGACTCCCTGGCACGCGCTCTCCACCTCGGCGCGATCGACTCCGCGCACCGACACGTTCGTGCCGGCGCACCGCAGGCCTTCATCGGCGAGCGCAGGCTGGCTCCAGGCCAGTGCGAACGCGAGGGCCGTGGCTCCGGCGGCTGCCGCCATGCGAATCGGGTTCCGCGTGTTCCTCGAGCGCGACTCCGGCCTCATCTCGTCTGGCTTCGGTGCCTTGGTGGGTCGCGCCAGGTGCGACAAAGCGTTGCCGTCGCTCGCGTCAGGCGACCCGCACGGCGCCGGACCTGGCCGGCTCGCGGAACGACCGCAGCGCTTCCTCGACGGACTCGGCCTTCAGCAGTTGCTCCTGCACCTGCGCCGGCGACCAGCGATCGGGCGCCACCTCACTGGCGAAGCGCGCCGCCGCCGAAGCGTCGTCGAAGAACTTCAGGAACATGCGCTCGAGCTGGCTGGCGTCGCACAGGCCGAGCTCCATGCGAAAGTCGACCCGCCCCGAGCGGATCGCCGCTTCGTCGATCAGGTCCGGATGGTTGGTGGTCAGGAACACGACCGAGCCCTCGTGCGCCGCCACGCCGTCCAGCGCGTTGATGAAGCCCGAGTACGAGACCTTCACGCTCGTGTCGGCCTTGTCCCGCTGGCGGAAGAACGCGTCGACGTCCTCGATCAGGATCACCGAGCGCTGCGGCACCGACGACAGCAGGTTGGCGATCTTCTCGTCGTTGACCGTCGGCGATGCCAGCGACAGCACGCAGACGTTGAGCTTGAGCTCGGAGGCGAGCGCCGTCACGAGCGAGGTCTTGCCCGTGCCCGGAGGCCCGTAGAGCAGGTAGCCGCGCCGCCACGGAATGCCGAGCGCTTCGTAGCGGTCGTGCGAGGCGAAGAAGCGGTCGAGGTCGGCGATGATGTCCTCCTTCTGCCCGGCCTTCAGCACCACCGATTCGAGCTTGCGGTTGTTGCCCAGCCGCGCGCGCATCCACTCGTTGTTGTACGGGCTCGGCATGTAGACCGCGATGCGGTTCAGCTCGCGGGCGATCCGATGCTCCATCGCCGCGTGGACGACCGCCTCCAGCGGCCCCTTGTCCCGCCCGGGCGTGGACAGGCTGATCTTCTCGAAGATCGTCGGGCCGGACTGGATCTCGCGCTTCATCCACATCACGCGCCCGTCGAGGTAGAAGATGTGGAAGCCTTCCCCGGGCGACAGCACGGTGAGCGGCCGCCCGCCCTGCTGCAGTTCGTCGTGCAGGCTCTGGTAGCTGGTGCCCTGGCGGACGGCGCGCGCGGTGAAGTTGTTCAGCCGCCGCAATGCCTCGCGGCTGTCCATGTACTCGACGAACGCGGGAAACATCAGCTCGTCGCGCGAGTCGACCGTGAGCGTGCTGACGAAGAAGTGCTTGGCCCAGCCGAACACCTTGGCCGGCACGTCGCGCAGCCACACGGCCAGCAGGCCGAACAGCGCCAGCGTCACCCCGCCGGTGACGAGTGGGCTGCCGCCCAGCAGACCGTCGAGCCAATCCATGCCGTGCTCCGAGTCTTCGGGAAAGTCTGGCGATCCTAGCAGCCGGGCGCTCTATCTCCTGCGGTACATTGGCCCCGCATCCAACCGTCACTCAGCGAGGCGCACGTGTTATCCAGCAAAGGCTACGCCGCTCAATCGGCCACCACTCCCTTGTCTCCATTCGCGTTCGAGCGGCGCGACCCGGGTCCCGCCGACGTCCAGATCGACATCGTCTATTGCGGTGTCTGCCACTCCGACCTGCACACCGCGCGCGGCGAATGGCCGGGCACGCGTTACCCCTGCGTCCCGGGGCACGAAATCGTCGGCCGCGTCGCGCGCGTCGGCGGCCAGGTGTCGAAGTTCAGGATGGGCGACCTCGTCGGCGTCGGCTGCCTGGTCGACAGCTGCCGCAAGTGCGCCTCGTGCGCCGAAGGTCTCGAGCAGTACTGCGAGAACGGCTTCACCGGCACGTACAACGGCCCGGAGCAGGGCACGGGCAACAACACGTACGGCGGGTATTCGAACCGGATCGTCGTCGACGAGAAGTTCGTGCTGAAGATCCGTCACCCCGAGGAGCAGCTCGCCGCGGTGGCGCCGCTGCTGTGCGCAGGGATCACGACGTGGTCGCCCTTGCGCAAGTGGGAGGTCGGCCCCGGCCAGACGGTCGGTGTCGTCGGCCTGGGCGGCCTCGGGCACATGGGCGTCAAGCTCGCCCGCGCGCTCGGCGCCAACGTCGTGCTGTTCACGACGTCGCCGAACAAGGCCGCCGACGCGATCAGGCTCGGCGCGCACGAAGTCGTGATCTCGACCGATCGCAAGGCGATGGCCGAGCAGCGCAACCGTTTCGACTTCATCCTGAACACCGTGGCCGCGCCGCACGACCTCGATCCCTTCCTCGGCATGCTGAAGCGGGACGGCTCGCTGGTGCTGGTCGGCGCCCCGTCGTCGCCGCACCCGTCGCCCGGGGTGTTCAACCTGATCTTCAAGCGGCGCAGCCTCGCGGGCTCGCTGATCGGCGGCATCGCGGAGACGCAGGAGATGCTCGACTTCTGCGCCGAGCAAGGCATCGTCTCCGACATCGAGATGATCCCGATCGCGTCGATCAACGATGCCTACGAACGGATGCTGAAGAGCGACGTGAAGTACCGCTTCGTGATCGACATGGCGACGCTCTAGCGCGCCGCCGCGATCAGCCGGCCAGCAGCGGCGCCGGCACGCGGCCCGGATAGAGCCGCTCCAGCGAGTGCGCCGTGACGGCGCGCAGCATGTCGACCAGCCGGTCCTCGACCGGCTCCCCGGAGCGCGCGGCCTGCCACGACGCGTGGAGCGCGTCGCGCTGTCCGGCCATCGCTTGCTCCACTTCGCCCTGCCAGAAGGACGGCGCCTCGCCTTCGACGTAGCGGCCGCGTCCGCGCCCGAAGTGCGCCACCGCCAGGTAACGCAGCACGCCGGATCGCACCAGGCCGTCCAGGAACTCGTCGGACCACTTCACGGCCGGACGCTCGGCGCCGCGCAGGACATTGACGCCGCGCGCCAGCCCGGCCCCTGCAAGCCCGCCGACCACGCCGCCGACCAGCATGCCGGCGCCGAACGTCAGTCCGCCCGCGGCGAGATCCGCCTTCAGGCCGGTCAGCGCTCCGGTGACGATGCTGCCGAGCAGGGCGGCGCGCCCTTCGTCGAGTTGGGCCGGCATGGAAAAGTTGTCCTGCATGCGCTCGAGCACGGCTTGGGTCGCGCTGCCTTCGAGCCCGTGCAGCGCAATCAACCGGTCCGTGGCCGCGCGGATCGAGTCGTCGAGCCGCTCGGCCAGCGACGCCATGGCGCGCTCGCGCGCCGGGTCCGGCTCGTGGCGGCCGACGCCCATCGCGCGCAGCAGCTTCTGCGGCGCGCTCACGGACTCCGGATCCACCGGCTCCGCATCGCGTGCGGCGGTCGCCAGTTCCTCTGCGAGCACGCGCATTGACGCGTCGAAGCGCTCGAGGTTCGCGTGCTCCCTGGCGGCCTGCAGCCGCGCCAGCGCATCGCGGCGGGACGGCAACGCCGCGGCGATCGCGTCGAACAGCACGCGCTCCTGCACCCAGCAGCGCGCGAACGCGTCGAAGGCCAGCACGTCGTTCACGATGCCGTGCGGGGCAAGGTGCGCTCGCCAGCGCTCGACGTCGCGCTGCTCGTCCTCGCCGCCGCCCGGCGGGCCGACCTGGTTCAGCAGCACGATGACCGGTTTGCCGATCCAGCGCAGCACCTGCATCTCGAACGCGACGTAGCCGGCGTCGTGAGGGTCCTCGGCGGCGTTGACGAGGTAGAGCACGGCCTCCGCGCTGTCGCGCGCCGCCCGCACCGCCTGCTGGCTGCACCAGAAGGGACGGTCGCTGTAGCGGTCCCACACTTCGCGCAGCAGCCAGCCGAGCGGGTTGTCGGCCACGCGCAGCCGCTGCACGAGCTTGGCCGAGTCGCCGAAGCCCGGCGTGTCGGTCAGGCGCAGCACGTCGCCTTCGGCACTCGTCAGCAGCGTGTGCGACTCGGCGACATCGGTGACGTGCGGCGCGTCGCGCACCTCGCCGACATCGCGGCCGAGCAGTGTGCGCGCCAGCGTCGTCTTGCCGGCGTTGGTGTGGGAGATCAGGGCGATCTCGATGGCCGCCGGTTCGATCGTCACGCGGTCCCCGCCAGGACAGGTTCGGCGTCGCGCTCGAGTTGCGCCAGGTCCGGCGCCGCGAGGTCGACGAAGGCCGCGCGCACCTGGTGCGCGGCAAGAAAGGCCGACCACGCGGCGCGTCGCTCATCCAGCCGTGCGTGCGCGCCGGGCGGATCGCCCAGGCGGCGCTTGTACGGCGCTTCGTCGACGAGCGCGATCAGGCGCGCGCCGATCGCGTCGCGCAGCCGGTCGAGGAACGCTCCGTGGTTCTCGTGCTCGGGCGTGGAGGCGAGGCTGAAGAGCGCGACGCTGAGGGCTACGCTCCGGTCCGCTAGGTCGAGGCCGGTCGTGGCCGAGGCTTCGTCGCCGAAGCCGATCGACGGCCGCATGGCGAGGTCGGTGCTGTCGCCGAGCAGCGCCTTCGTCGCTTCACGCAGCCCGCGCAGGCTCGCTTCGTCGACCGTGTAGCTGTAGGGCACGACGCGCAGCTGGGTGCGATGCGGCGCGAAGCCTCCGAGCAGACGCCGGAAGTACGGCTCGTCCAGCGCCAGGGGGAAGCGCCGGCCCAGCCGTCGTTCCCGCCAGCGCGCGACCGCGGCGAGCGCGAGGCGGGGCACGACCACCAGGGCGGCGACGGTCAGCGCGTACCAGTGCATCCAGCGGGCCGCGTTCTCGCCGGTCGACGAGGGCCAGCGGATCGCCTCGACCTCGGCGATGGACGGAAACGGCGTGCCGAGCGCGGACGCCGCCGGGCCGAGCAGGGACGACAGCAGCGCGTGCACCCGGGACGGTTCGAGGAACGTGCTTTCCCAGCCGGCGCGGTACTCGAACACGAGCCCGCGCACGTAGAGGCCGGCGATCGCGCCCGCGGCGAGCAGCGCGGCCGACAGGTGCAGCACGCGTCCGGCACGCGCCGTCAGCAGCGGCGCGGCCGCGCGCGACCACTCGTCCATGAACGCCGCGATCGCCGCGCCCGCGGTTCCCTGCACGCGTCTGGCACCACGCTGGGCGGCGCCGACGAAGGCGCGCCGGAGCCCGGACGGAGCCCGCCGCCCGCGCGCGAGCCCGATGACCCACCGCAAGGCGAGCGCGGCGTAGACGACCAGGTTCCAGAGCACGATCGTCAGCAGCGGGAACGCGAGGACGTTGATGTGCTGGCGGTCTCCGACCTGCTGGAAGAAGGCGCCGAACGCGAAGGCGGCCAGCGGAAGCAGCACGCCGATCCAGGGACGCCACACCGTCGCGCGGGTGGCCTGCGCCAGCGTGCGGTCGCGCTCCCTCAGCTTGCCGACGAGCAACCCGGCGCGCTTCTCGATGAACCGCTCGGCCGACGCTTCCTCCCCGCGCTCGCTAGCGCTCCATCGCGCGAGTTCCGACGCCGCGCGGGCGGCGTGCTGCCGGTCGGCCTCGGTGATCAGCGTGCGATCGCGGTCCGCGCCTTCGACGGCGCGGACCAGCAGGACATCGCGGGCGGCGTGTTCGTTCACGGTTGCATTATCGCGGGCGCCGCCCCACCGGCCGCCGTGGAAGCGCCGGGCGTCGATCCGGGGTCGTCCCGGGCGGCATCCGATACCCGCGTTTTTGCGTGCTGGCAACCCCGAAAGGCGGCCGAGGCGCAGGCGCTCACGCTTGTTGGGCAGGCCGCTACGCCCCTGTCGTCCCGCATGATCAACATCAAATGGACAGGGGAGGTGCCCCCGTACCCTCCGCGCAGGGATATGTGCAGTGAAACGAAGCTGCACATGATGAAAAAAAAGGGCCAATGGCCACCAGCATCCACTCCACAGGTGCCGACCCGCAGGTCGGTCGCTTCCCCCGCTCGCCCGAAATCCATCGGGTGCCCCGGGCCTGGGTACGTTCAGGAGCGCCAGCGCCATGAGTCCGTATGCCGTATTCCTGCTGTACATGCTCGCGATCCTGGGGTTCGTCGGGTTCACGCTGCTGCTGAACGCGATGCTCGGCCCGAAGACCACGCCGAACGCGATCAAGCTCGAGCCCTTCGAGTGCGGCGCCACGCCGATCGACCGCCTGAACGTGAAGGCGGTCCCGGCCAAGTACTACGCCGTTGCGATCGTCTTCATCCTGTTCGACCTGGAGACCGTGTTCCTCTTCATCTGGGCGCTCGGCGCGCAGCCGGTCACCGGGTTCATGCTGTTCACGTTCTTCCTGTTCACGTTCCTGCTGATCGTCATCCTGCTCTATGTATATAGGGCGAGGCTGCTCGAAGGCGTTACGGAGTAGCCGCGATGAACGACAAGGTCATCCCCATTCGCCGCGCGAGCCGACCGGCGCCTTCGAGTACATCTCGACCAAGAAGGACGAACTGATCGGCTGGGCGAGGAAGTTCTCTCTCTTCCCCTATCCGTTCGTGACGGCGTGCTGCGCCATGGAATTCATGGCGGTCAGCTCCACGCCGTACGACACCGACCGTTTCGGCGCCGCGCTGCCGCGCTTCTCGCCGCGCCAGTCGGACCTGCTGATGGTCGTCGGCACGGTCAACCACAAGCAGGCGCCCATTCTCCTCAAGGTGTACGAGCAGATGTGCGAGCCGAAGTGGGTGATGGCCTTCGGTGCCTGCGCCACGAGCGGCGGCTTCTACCAGAACTACGCGACGGTGCTCGGCATCGATCGCATCATCCCGGTGGACGTCTACATCCCCGGTTGCCCGCCCCGTCCCGAGATGGTGATCGACGGCATCATGAAGCTGCAGGACCAGATCGCGCACGAGCGCCACCCGATCCTGACGAAGGGGTTCTGAGATGAGCGACGCCGTCTTCGATCGCGTGCGCTCGGGTCTCGGGGACCTCGCGCAGGACGCCGCCGTTTCGCACGGCGTGCTGGTCATCAACGCGGAGCCCGCCGGCGTGCTGCCGCTCGTGCGCGGGCTCAAGGCGTCCGGGTTCGACATGTTCCTCGACGTCACCGCGGTCGACTGGCCCGGCCAGGCCCCGCGTTTCGAGGTGGTGTGGCACTTCTACTCGACGACCTGGAAGGCGCGGGTCCGGGTGAAGACGCGCGTGGCCGAAGAGCAGCCCGAGGTCGATTCGCTGGTGGCGATGTACGGCTCGGCCGCCTTCATGGAGCGCGAGTGCCACGAGATGTACGGCATCCGCTTCCGCGGCAACAACGACCTGCGGCCGCTGCTTCTGTACGAAGGCTTCGTCGGCTTCCCGCTCCGCAAGGACTACGCGAAGGAGCAGGAGCAGCCGCTCGTCCCGTATCGCGAGGGGTTCCAGTGATGGACATGCGTGAACTGCGACTGCCGAACCCGATCAGGCCGGCGTTCGACAAGCCGACGTCCGACGAGCACGTCATCGTCAACATCGGCCCGTCCCACCCCGCCACGCACGGCACGATCCAGATCGTCGCCGAACTGGACGGCGAGAAGATCATCCGCACCGACGTGCACTGCGGCTACCTGCACCGCGGGTTCGAGAAGGAGTGCGAATCGCACACCTGGCACAACCTGATTCCGTACGTCGACCGCCTGAACTACTGCTCGGCGCTGATCAACGACTTCGCGTACTGCGCGGCGGTCGAGGAGCTGATGGGCGTCGAGATCACGCCGCGCACGAAGTACCTGCGCACGCTGCTCTCGGAGTACTCGCGCATCGCCGACCACATGACCTGCATCGCGGCCGGCCTGATGGAACTCGGCGCGATGACCGCGTTCCTGTACCTGGTCTCGATCCGCGACTGGATCTACGAGCACATCGCCCAGGTGACCGGCGCGCGGGTGACGTACTCGTTCGGCCGCATCGGCGGGCTGGCGCGCGACCTGCCGGACGGCTGGACCGACCGGCTGGAATGGATCCTCGGCCAGTACGACGACTTCGTCGGCCGGGTGCACGGCCTCGTCGACCGCAACCGCATCTTCATCGACCGCATGCGCGACGTCGGCGTGATCAACACCGCGGACGCGATCAACTACGGCATCACGGGCCCGATGCTGCGCTCCACCGGCGCGCCGCGCGACCTGCGCAAGGACACGCCATACCTGGCGTACGCCGAACTGGACTTCGAGGTCCCAGTCGGCATCAAGGGCGACAACTACGACCGTTACTTCGTGCGGATGCGCGAGATGGACGAGTCGGTGCACATGATCCGGCAACTGGTGGACCTGCTCGCGAAGACGCCGGGCCCGATCAACGTCGACGACCGCCGCTGCTCGTTCCCCGAAAAGGAGCACGTCTACACGGAGATCGAGTCGCTGATCAACCACTTCAAGCTGGTGATGGACGGACCGAAGGTGCCGGCCGGCGAGGCGTACCTCGCGCACGAGGGCGCGAACGGCGAACTCGGCTTCTACATCGTGAGCACCGGCGAAGGCGTGCCGTACAAGGTGCACGTCCGCTCGCCGTCGTTCGTCGCGATGGGCATCGCGAGCCGGATGCTGGACGGCTACCAGCTCGCCGACCTGATCCCCACCTTCGGCTCGATCAACATGATCGGCGGGGAGTGCGACCGATGAGCGCAGTGCTGATGCCCGTCGTCGAACGGCTGATCCCGGAGTTCGAGGCGCTGAAGAAGCGTCTGCCGTCGAACTTCGAGTCGACGATGGTGATGCCTTGCCTGCACCGCGTGCAGGCCGAGCGCGGCTACGTGGCCGACGAGGACATCGTCGACCTGGTGAAGTACCTCGGCGTGCCGCGGATGCAGATCGAGCAGGTGCTGTCGTACTACACGATGTTCCGCCGCAAGCCCATCGGCCGCTGGCACCTGCAGGCCTGCCGCAACGTGACGTGCTCGATGCGCGGCTCCGAGCGGCTGGTCGACGCGCTCGCCCGCAAGCTCGGCATCAAGCCCGGCGAGACCACCGCCGACGGCCGCTTCACGCTGTCCGAGGTCGAGTGCCTCGGCTCGTGCGGCACGGCGCCCGTCGTGATGGTCAACGAGGCCTATCACGAAAACCTGTCGATCGAGAAGCTCGACGAGCTGCTCGGCCGGCTGAGCTGAGAGGACCGCGACCATGCCCGGCACTCCGCTCCTGATGACCTTCCCGGTGACGGCCACGTCCCACCTGCTCGCCGAATACCTGGCGCGCGGCG
Organism: uncultured beta proteobacterium; assembly: GCA_963841815.1. GTDB lineage: Bacteria > Pseudomonadota > Gammaproteobacteria > Burkholderiales > Burkholderiaceae_F > JAOUJD01. The sequence continues at coordinate 38,880 of CAWJEE010000016.1, forward strand.
GCTACGGCGCGCTCGAGAAGGCCCTTACCACCATGCAGCCCGTCGACGTGACGAAGGAAGTCACTGCCGCGGGCATCCTTGGCCACGGCGGCGCGGCCTTCCCGGTCGGCCGCAAGTGGGCCGTGATCAAGCCCAACGACGGCCAGCCGCACTACCTGTGCGCGAACGCCGACGAAGGCGAACCCGGTACGTTCAAGGACCGCTGGATCCTCGAGAACAACCCGCACCAGCTGATCGAGTCGATGCTGCTCTCCGGCTACGCGCTCGGCGTGCGCAACGCGTTCGTCTACATGCGCGGCGAGTTCGACATGCCGTATCGCCGCCTGCAGGCCGCAATCGAGGAGGCTTACGCAGCCGGTTACCTCGGCAAGCCGCTCCACGGCACCGAGTTCGTGATGGACCTCGTGATCATCCAGGGCGCCGGTTCGTACGTGTGCGGCGAGGCGTCCGGCCTGCTGACGTCGATCGAAGGCAAGAAGGGCTACCCGCGCAACCGTCCGCCGCGCCTGACGGTGAAAGGCCTGTACCTGCGGCCCACGGTGGTGAACAACGTCGAGACGCTGTCGAACGTCGCGGTCATCGTGCGCATGGGCGCCGAGGCGTTCCGCAAGGTCGGTACTGCCAAGAGCCCCGGCACGCAGCTCGTATCGATTTCCGGCCACATCGTGAAGCCGGGCGTCTACGAGGTCGAGCACGGCTATCCGCTCGCGAAGTTCATCTACGAGGACTGCGGCGGCATGATCGGCGGCCGCAAGCTCAAGGGCCTGATCCCGGGCGGCATCTCCGCCAAGGTGCTGACGGGCGAGGACTGCGCCGCGCTGACGTACGACCACGGGTCGTTCGACAAGGCCGGCTCCGCGCTCGGGTCCGGCGGCATGATCGCCATCGCCGAAGGCACCTGCATGGTGCGGCTGCTGCAGGTGATGCTGCGGTTCTGGCACCACGAGTCGTGCGGCCAGTGCACGCCGTGCCGCGAAGGCATGGGCTGGATGCACCGGATCATCGACCGCATCGTCAGCGGCCAGGGCCGGATGGAGGACATCGACCAGCTGATCGCGATCTCCAACGCCAACGACGGCACGACCATCTGCGGGATGGGCGACGCCGCGGGCTACGCGACGGTCGGCTTCATCGCCAAGTTCCGCGACGAGTTCGAATACTTCATACAGAACAAGCGCTCGAAGTACGGCGGCGTGCTGGAAGTGGGAGCGACCGAGGTGGCCCATGCCTGACTTCTTCATCAACGGCCAGCCGGTGCACGCTGAACCCGGCCAGACGGTGCTGCAGGCCGCCCTCGCGGCGGGGCACTACATCCCGTACTTCTGCTGGCACCCGAACCTTTCGATCGCCGGCAACTGCCGGATGTGCATCGTCGACGTCGAGGACGGCAAGGGCGGCACGTGGTCCGAGATCGCCTGCAACATGCCGATCGAAGAAGGCATGAAGGTGCTGACGGAGACCGAGTCGGTCCGCAATCGGCGCAAGGAAACGCTGCAACTGATCCTGCTGAACCACCCGGTCGACTGCGGCATCTGCGACAAGGCCGGCGAGTGCATGCTGCAGGACCAGCATTACGAGTACCACGGCGAGCGGCCGGTGTCGTTCGAGCCGAAGGTCACCGCGACCAAGTTCCACTCGCTGTCCGAGCGCATCGTCATCGACAACGAGCGCTGCATCTGCTGTTCGCGCTGCACGCGCTTCACCGCCGAGGTGTCCGGGTCCCATTCGCTGGCGATCCAGTTCCGCGGCGACCACTCGCTGGTGCGCGCGGTCGAGGATGGCGCGTTCGACCGCGACCCGTACTCGGACAACGTGGTGGACATCTGCCCGGTCGGCGCGCTGCTGTCGAAGGACTTCATGTACCGCTCGCGCGTCTGGTACATGAAACCGACGCCGTCTGTCTGCCCGGGCTGCGAGCGCGGTTGCACCGTCAACATCTGGCACCGCAAGCCCGAGTGGAAGCTGAACGCGCTGGATCCGCGCCGCAACGCGTCGATCGACCGCGTGACGCCGCTCGAGAACCCGGCCGTCAACGGGCCGTGGATCTGCAACAAGGGGCGGGACCTCGCGAAGGTCTTCGAGCGTCCGCGCGCCGAGCAGGCGCTGCTGAAGGGCAAGCCGGCCGAGCTGGCGGAAGCCGTGGCGCGCGCGCGTGACCTCGTCGCGGAGGCAAAGCGGCCGGTCGCGCTGATCTCGTCGTGGGGCTCGAACGAGGAACTTGCGGCGTTCAAGGCGATGCTGGGCACGCGCCTCGCCGCCTTCGTCAAGCATGACGCCGTGCCGGCGCCAGGCGAGGTGATCGAGGACGACATCCTGATCAAGCCCGACAAGAACCCGAACCGACGCGCCGCCGAGGCGCTGTTCGGCGCCGCGCCGATCAGCTTCCCGGACGGCACCGACCTCGTGCTCGTGTGGGGCGAAGGCTTCAACTTCGCCGGCCTGCCGCGCGGCGCGAAGGTGATCTTCCTGAACTCGTACCTGCAGCCCGAGAACGGGCATGCAGACGTCTTTCTGCCGATCAGCGTGCAGACCGAGCGCAACGGGCACTACACGAACTTCGAGGGCACGGTGAGCGAATTCCGCGCCTGCTTCGCCAGGAAGGCCGGCGTGGCCGATGCCGAAGCGGTGTTCGCCGCGCTCGCAACGCGGGAGAGGGTCGCCGCATGATCCAGGATCTCGTCGTCTACGCGGCGTACATCGCGTATGCCATTGCCGTGCTGATGGGCTTCGGCATCATCCTCACGTGGGTCGAGCGCAAGCAGTCGGCGGTGATGAGCGACCGCATCGGCGCCAACCGCGCGTACATCCGCCTGCCGTTCACGCAGGTCAAGCTCGTCTGGCTGGGCCTGTTCCACGGCATGGCGGACGGCATGAAGATGCTGCTGAAGGAAGACTTCAAGCCGATCACCTACGACTGGTACGCGTACATGGTGGCCCCATGGGTCGCGTTCACGCCGGTGCTGCTGGTCTTCGCGGTGATCCCCTTCGGCGGGGTGTTCATCCCGTCGCAGATCTTCGGCGGGGCGGTCGGCGAGTGGTTCGCCGGCAAGAGCTACCCGATGCAGATCGCGCAGCTCGATGCGGGCCTGCTGATCGTGTTCGCGTTCTCCGGGCTGACCATCATCGGCGCCATGCTGGCCGGCTGGTCATCGTCGAACAAGTTCTCGCTGCTCGGCGCGCTGCGGGCCGGATCGCAGATGATCTCGTACGAACTGATCCTCGGCCTGACGGTCCTCGGGCTGGTCCTGATCTACGGCACCCTGGACCTGACCTCCATCGTGCAGCAGCAGTCCGGCACGGTGCTCGGGTTCCTGCCCGCGTGGGGCATCGTCCTGCAGCCGTTCGCGGCGACGCTGTTCCTCGCCGCGGCGATCGCCGAGAACAAGCGCATCCCGTTCGACCTGCCCGAGGCCGAGTCCGAGCTGATCGCCGGTTACTTCACCGAGTACTCGGCGATGAAGATGGGCCTGTTCATGTTCGCGGAGTTCATCGAGATCGCGATCGTGGCGGCGCTGTTCACGACGCTGTTCCTCGGCGGCTACAACCTGCCGTGGATGACGAACGCGGGCTTCGTCTTCCCGTGGGGCACTGAGGTCGCGCTGAGCCACGGCGTGGTGGTGCTGATCCAGATGATCACCTTCCTCGCGAAGGTGTTCCTGGTCTGCAGCTTCCAGATCCTGATCCGCTGGTCGCTGCCACGCTTCCGCTACGACCAGGTGCTGATGTTCGCGTGGAAGTTCATGTTCCCGCTGGCGCTCGCCAACATGATGGTCACCGCGGTCGCCGTCTGGCTGATCAAGGGAGGTGCGTGATGACCTACGATGTCCGCGCGTACCGCCGCAAGCAGTACTGGAACGAGCCCGTCATGGGCACGTGGGAGAAGCTCTACCTGCCGGAAATCCTGCGCGGCCTGTTCATCACCAGCCGCGTGTTCCTGCGCAACATGGCGAAGTGGATGACGGGCAGGAAAGGCGCGCTCACCACGTATTACCCGGAGGAGCGCCGCGCCGACTACTCGCCGATCAACCGCGGCAAGCACATCCTGACGCTGCGCGCCGACGGGTCCGGCAAGCCGCAGTGCATCGCCTGCAACATGTGCGCGACGGTGTGCCCGGCGAAGGTCATCGAGATCGAGGCGGCCTTCGACCCGTCCGACCCGGTGCACCCGAAGGTCCCGGCCCGGTTCGAGATCGACTATTCGCGCTGCATCTTCTGCGGGCTGTGCGTCGAAGCTTGCCCCGAGGACGCGATCCGGATGGACAAGGACGTTCCCGACCTGCCTTCGCGCGACCGCGCGGACATGTGGATCGGCAAGGAGGAACTCCTGAGCTGGAAGCCGCAGAGCGACGTGGCGAAGAAGTACCCGAAGGCGGCGGCCCGCAACGGGGGAGGACACTGATGAACGAGTTTCTTGCAGGCCTCGACTCGCTGCTGCTCTACGTCTTCGCGTTCTGCGCGCTGATCGGCTCGATCCTCGTCGTCGCGCTGCGGCAACCGATGCGGGTGGCGACGGCGCTGATCTCGACCATGATCTTCCTCGGCGGCGTGTACGGCCTGCTCGGCGTGCACTTCATCGCGGCCTTCCAGGTGCTGATCTACGTCGGCGCCGTGATGGTGTTCATGGTCTACGTGATCATGCTGCTCGACCCGCGCGACCCGGCGCTGAAGAGCCGGTTCTCGCCGCTCGTCGTTCCCGGAATCATCGGAGGGCTGCTGCTGGCGTGGGCGCTGGTGCACGCCGTGCACGGGCTGCTGGGCAACGCGACTGCCGTGCCGGCCCGGTTCGGCCTGAAGGAGTTCTCCGTCTCGTTCCTGAACGAGTACTGGCTGCACTTCGAACTGACGTCGGTGCTGCTGCTGGCCGCCGTGGTGGCTTCGCTCGCCGTGATCAAGGGCGCAAGCGGGAGGGATCGTGGATAAGGCGCAGCTGCTGCTGTCGCTCGCGGTCGCGATGTTCGCGATCGGGATGGTGGGCGTGATCATCCGGCGCAACGTGCTGGTGATGCTGATGTGCATGGAGCTGATGCTCAACGGCGTCAACCTGAGCCTCGTCACCTTCGCGCACCAGTCCGGCACGACGATCGGCGCCGTGCTCGTGTTCCTGATCTTCGTCGTGGCGACCGCCGAGATCGCGATCGCGATCCCGATCGTGCTGATGCTGGTGAAGCGCAAGCACACGCTCGATCCCGACGCCTACACCGACCTGAAGGGCTGACCGATGCATGCGCTGACCCTGATCGTCATCCTGCCGCTGGTCGGTTTCCTGATCAACGGACTGGCAGGCAACAAGCTCGGGCAGAAGGCGGTGGCGGTGATCGGCTGCGGCCTGCCGCTCGTCTCCTTCGCGATCACCGTCTCGATGTTCATGCTGCTGATGCAGACGGGCGAGGCCCGCATCGAGACCGTCTACACGTGGGCGACCTTCGGCAAGACCTCGTTCGAGATCGCGCTGTACTTCGACCGCCTGTCCGCGGTGATGACGCTGATCGTCACCGGCATCGGCTCGCTGATCCACATCTACTCGATCGGCTACATGAAGGAGGACGCGAGCTTCGCGCGCTTCTTCGCGTACCTGAACCTGTTCCTGTTCTTCATGCTGCTGCTGGTCCTCGGCCGCTCGCTGCTGGTGATGTTCGTCGGCTGGGAAGGCGTGGGCCTGGCGTCGTACCTGCTGATCGGCTTCTGGTTCGAGGATCCGGTCAACGCCAAGGCGGGCAAGAAGGCCTTCATCACCAACCGCGTGGGCGACGCCGGCTTCCTGATCGGCATGTTCCTGCTCTACAACACGCTCGGCACGCTGGACCTGGACCGCATCAACGCGGCCTTCCTCGCCGGCCCGGTGGCGGTGTCGGCCAGCCTGGTCGGCGTGTTCCTGTTCATCGGCGCCACCGGCAAGTCCGCGCAGATCCCGCTGCACGTGTGGCTGCCCGACGCGATGGCCGGCCCGACGCCGGTCTCCGCGCTGATCCACGCCGCGACGATGGTGACGGCGGGCGTCTACATGATCGCGCGCCTGAACGGCCTGTACCTGCACGCCCCCGAGGCCTCGACGCTGGTGGCCTGGGTGGGCGCGGCGACCGCGTTCTTCGCGGCGACGGTCGCGATCGTGCAGACCGACATCAAGAAGGTGCTGGCCTACTCGACGGTGTCGCAGCTCGGCTTCATGTTCGTCGCGCTCGGCGTCGGCGCCTACGGCGTGGCGGTGTTCCACCTGCTGACCCACGCCTTCTTCAAGGCTTGCCTGTTCCTCGGCGCCGGCAGCGTGATCCACGCGCTGTCGGGCGAGCAGGACATCCGCAAGATGGGCGGCCTCGCCAAGCGGATCCCGGTCACGTTCTGGACCTTCGCGATCGCCACCGGCGCCATCGCCGGCCTGCCGCCGCTGTCGGGGTTCTTCTCGAAGGACGAGATCCTGTGGTTCGCGCTCGCCAGCGAGCGCGGCGGTTCGGTGGCGCTGATGGTCGTGATGGCGGTGACCGCGCTGATGACCGCCTTCTACATGTTCCGCCTGCTGTGGCTCACGTTCATGGGCGCGTCGCGCATGGACCACGAGGTCGAGCACCACGTCCACGAGTCGCCGTTCTCGATGACCGGCGTGCTGATGGTCCTGGCGGCCCTGGCGGCGGTCGGCGGCTTCATCCCGATCCCGCACTTCCTCGAGCCGATCGCCCCGCTGCCGGCGACGAAGGAGTCGATGCACGCCTTCCACGTGCCGCTGGTCGGCCTCGCGATCGCGATGGGCGTCGTCGGCCTGATCGCGGCGGCGTTCGTGTATCGCGGCGACCTCGCCCTGCCGAAGCGCCTGCGCGAGCGGTTCTCCGGCCTGCACGCGCTGCTGTCGGGCAAGTACTTCATCGACGAGTTGTACGAGAACATGATCCAGCGCCCGCTGCACTGGATCTCGGACAAGGTGTTCCTGAACTTCGGCGACCGGCGTCTGTTCGACGGCACGCTGAACGGGATGGCCAGCATGGCCAACGCGAGCGGCGGCGTGCTGGCGCGCGTGCAGACGGGCAGCCTGCACCTCTACGTCCTGCTGGTGCTGATCGGCAGTTTCCTCGCGCTCGTCTGGAGCTGGGCACATGGCTGATCTGCTGAACTTCGTCGTCTGGCTGCCGGTTGCCGGCATGCTGGCCATCGCCCTGATTCCTGCCTCGCAGGAGAACATGGTCCGCCAGCTGACGCTGGGGCTGATGATCGTGCAGTTCGTCGCGACGGCAATCCTGTACGTGAACTTCGACTCGTCCGCCACCGGGCTGCAGTTCGAGACGCGCGTGCCGTGGATCGAGAGCTGGGGCGTCAGCTACCACATCGGGCTCGACGGCATCAACATCCTGCTGGTGATGCTGACGGCGTTCCTCGGCCCCCTGGTGGTCGCCGGCGCGTTCAGCGCGATCACCAAGGACGTGAAGCTCTTCTATGCGATGGTGTTCTTCATCCAGTTCGCGATGATGGGCACCTTCGTCGCCCAGGACCTGTTCCTGTTCTACGTCTTCTGGGAAACGATGCTGATCCCGATGTTCCTGATCATCGGCATCTGGGGCGGCGAGCGGCGCATCTACGCGACGATCAAGTTCTTCCTGTACACCGCGTTCGGCTCGATCCTGATGCTGGCGGCCCTGATCTACCTGGTGTGGTCGCTGCAGAACGCGACCGGGCAGCTCTCCTTCGCGTTCGCCGACCTCTACAAGGTCAAGCTGCCGGTGCAGACGCAGACGCTGCTGCTCGGCGCCTTCGCGCTGTCGTTCGCGATCAAGGTGCCGATGTTCCCGCTGCACACCTGGTTGCCGGACGCGCACGTCGAGGCGCCGACGGCCGGCTCCGTGATCCTCGCCGGCGTGCTGCTGAAGATGGGAACGTACGGCTTCATGAAGCTCGGCTTCCCGCTGTTCCCGGACGCCACCCAGCTCTACACGCCGCTGATCATGGCGCTGGCGGTGATCAGCATCGTCGTCGGCGCCTGCCTCGCGCTGGTGCAGACCGACATCAAGAAGGTCATCGCCTACTCGTCGATCAGCCACCTCGGCTACGTGATGCTCGGGCCTGCTCAGCCTGGACATCCTCGGCATCCAGGGCGCGGTGATCCAGATGGTGAGCCACGGACTGACGGCGGCCGGCCTGTTCTTCCTGGTCGGGATGATCTACGAGCGCTGCCACACGCGCGACATCGCGGCCTACGGCGGCCTCGCCAAGATCATGCCGGTGTACTCGGTGTTCTTCGCGATCATGACGCTCGCGGCCGTCGGCCTGCCGACGACCAGCGGCTTCACCGGCGAGTTCCTGGTGCTGCTCGGCGCGTTCAACGCCGCGTGGCCGCTGCACGTGGCCGGGTCGAGCTTCTCGCTCGTCATGGCCGTCGACAGCCGTCTCCGGCGTCGTGCTCGGCGCGATGTACATGCTCTGGCTGGCGCAGCGGATGCTGTTCGGCGCGGTGAAGGCGCCGCACCTCCCGCTCGCGGACATCAACCTGCGCGAGAAAGTCGATCATGGCGATCCTCGTGGTCGCGGTGTTCTGGCTCGGCCTCTTCCCGCAGGAGGCGATGCGGAAGACCGAGGTCGCGGCGCGCCAGTATCAGCAGATGGTGGTCGGCGCGCCGGCGCCGCAGCGGACGGCTGAGGGGGCCACTCCCGCTGTCGCTGCGCCGGTCGCCGCCACCCTGGGGAGCACGCGATGAAGTGGCAAGACGTCGTGCTGGCCATGCTGCCGGAGCACCTGCTCCTGGTCGGCATCGTCCTGCTGATCGTTCTGGAACTGGTGTCCGACCGACCGCGCGGCGCGCTCGGGCTGGCGGTGCTGGCCGTCGTCGCGTCGACCGCGGCGGCCGCGTTTCTCGCGACCAGCGGCTACGCCGCGGCGCCCTTCGCCGGTCACTTCTCGGTGAATCCCGCGACGCTGACCGCCAAGGCGCTGCTGCTCGCGCTCGTGCTGCCGACGCTGCTGCTGTCGCGCGACGACTTCAGCGGGACCCGCTTCCACATCCTGCTGCTGTCGTCGGTCTACGGCGTGTGCCTGCTGCTGTCGGCCGACAGCTTCCTGACGATGTTCCTCGGGCTCGAGATCATGTCGCTGCCCGTCTACGTGCTGGTGCTGCTCGCGTTCCAGCGGCCGGAGGGTCCCGAGGCCGCGCTGAAGTACCTGGTGCTCAGCAGCGCCGCCACCGCGACGTTCCTGATGGGCGTGTCGTTCCTCTACGGGGGCACCGGGACGCTGGCGCTCACGGCGTTCAGCCAGGCGCTCGGGTCGCCGAACACGATGGCGCAGGCGGCCGTGGTGCTGGTCGTGGTCGCGTTCTTCCTGAAGGCCGCGATCGTGCCCTTCCACGCGTGGGCGCCGGATGCGTACGAAGGCGCGAGCGTGCCGGTCACCGCGTACATGGCGACCATCGTCAAGGCGGGCGTGCTGCTCGCGGCCCTGCGCCTGTTCGGCACGACGCCGGTCGGCCGCCCGATGGCGGACCTGCTGACGCTGCTGCCGCTGATCTCGATGGTGTGGGGCAACCTCGCCGCGATCCGGCAGACGAGCTTCCGCCGGATGATCGCCTACTCCTCGATCGCGCACGCCGGGTACCTGTTCTTCGCGTTCCTCGGCGCGGGCCCGGGCCGCTTCGAGGCGGTGGTGTTCTACATCCTCGCGTACGCACTGATGAACCTGCTCGCGTTCGCCTCGCTGCCGCGCGGCGGCGACGACGCGGCCAGCGACCGGCTCGACAGCCTGAAGGGCCTGTACCAGCGCCGCCCGTTCGCGGCGCTGATGCTCGGCCTGGCCATGCTGTCGCTGGCCGGCATTCCGCCGCTGCCGGGCTTCGTCGCGAAGTTCCTGATCTTCAAGAACGTCATCGCGGCGGGCTACACGGTCTACGCGGTGCTGGGCCTGATCGGAAGCTACCTCGGCATCTACTTCTACCTGCGCGTGATCCAGTACGCCTTCATGAGCGCCGATGCCGTTTCGCAGCCGTCCAACGAGCGCACGCTCGCGCTGTCGGCGAGCGTGCTGTGCCTCGTGCCGGCGGTGCTCGTGGCGCTGTTCCCGGGCTGGTTCATCGGGCATCCTGTAAGCGGTCCGGCTGCGGAGCGCCGTCCTGCGGGACGGCGTTTCCACTTCATGGGTGGGAACCCGGAGGTCATCTGCTTGTCTTTGTCGAAGCGCCGCTGTTCGCGGTTGATGCATGACAAGCGGTGCACGGCGGGCGTGAACCGTTCCTGATTGTGATTGCCAGAGGTTTGGCACAATCCGCCGACTTCCTGGAAACGGAGAATACAGATGATCAAGCGCTTCCTGCTCGTGGCCGCCGTGTCGCTCTTCGCCGTGACCGCCTGGGCCCAGGCCGGTCACGATCACCACGCGATGCCGACGGCGGCGAAGCCGGCCACCGGCCAGCTCGGACAACACCGGCGAGGTGCGCCGCGTGAACGCCGACACGAAGAAGATCACGATCGCGCATGGGCCGCTGAAGGCTTTCGACATGCCGGCGATGACGATGGCCTTCCCGGTCAAGGACCCGGCGATGCTCGCCAAGGTCAAGCCGGGCGACAAGGTGCGCTTCGGGCTGGAAAAGGCCGGCGAAGATCTCGGTGATCACCCGCATCGAGGCAGCCAAGTAGGCGGCAACATCGCGAAAGTCGACGGCTGCAGGCGCTTGCTCCCAGCGCCAGCCGCGATCACACTCGGAACCATGCGACTCGGATTCTTCCGCCTGACCCGCCAGCGCGCCGCGCGCGCCGTGGCCGGTCTCGTCGCTGCATTCCTGCTGACCGGCAACGTGCTCGCGGCGGCTGGACTCTGCGCGGTCAGGGCGCCGGCAGGCCACGGGCATGGCCGTCCCGGCTCGCGGCCGGCGATGCCGATTCGCCTGCCTGCGCGGAGCATCTTTCCGGCGAACTCGGCTCGCCGTCGACGGGCGCGAACCACCACTGCCCGACCGAAGACCCGTCGGCGCAGACGCGCACCGTGGACCTGCCCAGCCCGCAGCTGATGGTGGCGCTGGCCGCCGTCCTGCTGCAATGGACCGACGCCGCCCGGCAGCCAGCCGCGCTGCTCTCCGACGACGATCCTTCCGAGCCGCGACCGCTGTACGCGCGGCTGCAACGACTCCGACTCTAGCCCCTCGCTGATGCCGCGCCGCTCGGCGCGTGCTGGTTCGGGCGCAGTTGCGCGCCCGTCGTCATCGGGAGGTCGTCGTGAGAGTTCGTCGTTCGTTCGTTTCGAATCTTCAGCCGTGATCGCGCCCGTCCGTGGGCGGCGCTGCGTGCTGCTCGCGGTGGCCGCACCGCGTGGCCGCGCAGGCCGCCCCGGACAGCAACGCGCTCGGGCGCGACCTGCGCGGCGTCCTCGAGTATCTCGAGGCGCGCAACCCGGAGCTGCGGTCGATGGCGCTCGAGGCCGACGCGGCCCGGCAGCGCTCGGGGGTGGCGGATGCGCTGCCCGATCCGATGGTGTCGATGGAACTGCGCGACGTGCCGGTCAGCGATCCGACGCTGTCGCCGGCCAACGCCGGCAGCACGCGCTACGCGGTGAAGCAGATGTTCCCGCTGGGAGACAAGCGCGGGCTGCGTCGCGGCGTTGCCGAAGCCGACCTGTCGGCGGCCGAGGCGCGCCGCAGCGCGACGCTGGCTGAGCTGCGGATGAAGGCAAAGACCGCGTACAGCCAGTACTGGTACGCGACGCAGGCGCACCGCGTCACCGATGGCGTGCGCGGCCTGATGGTCGACCTCGAGCAGGTCGCGCGCGCGCGGTACGGCACCGGCCTCGTTCCGCAGCAGGACGTCATCAAGGCCCAGACCGAAGTCACCGCGATGCGCACCGAGCTGCTGATGCAGGCGTCCGAGCGGCGCCAGGCGGCCGCTCGGCTCAACGGCGTGCTCGCGCGTCCGGCCGACGCGCCGCTCGCCGATGCCGAAGCGCCGCGCGAGGTCCCGGCGCGCGCGCTCGACTTCGCGGCGCTGACGAAGACCGTGGGCGAGCGCAACCCGCAGCTGGCCGTCCAGACCGCGCAGTTCGCGAGCGCAGCCCGCAACGCCGATCTCGTCCGCGCCAATCGCTGGCCCGACCTGACGTTCGGAGTGGCGGGCATCCAGAGAGGCACCCGCCTCACCGAGTACGAACTGATGGTCGAGGTGAACATTCCCTGGCAGCGCGACGTGCTGCGCGCCAACGAAAGCGAGGCGCTGGCCATGATGAGCGCGGCCGAGGCGAAGCGCGACGCTGCTGCGGCGCAGCTGCAGGGCGACCTCGGGCAGAACTGGGCGGCGCTGGATGCGCTCCGTGAACAGGCCTCGATCCTGCGCGATACGTTGCTGCCCCAATCGCAACTGACGTTCGAGTCGGCCCTGTCGGCGTACCAGGACGGCCGCGTCGACTTTGGAACACTGCTGGACGCGCAGCGCCAGATCCGCAAGACGCGGCTCGACCTGCTGAAGGTGCAACTCGAACAACAGATGCGACTCGCCGAGATCGAACGCATCGTCGGAGAAGACCTATGAACGGCAAGACAGTTGCCGCAGTGACCGCGACGGTGGCCGCTGCGCTCGTCGTCGGCTACTTCGTCGGACGGATCGGCATGCCGACGGCATCGAAGGACGCCTCGTCGCCCGCCACGGCGTCGTCGGCGCCTGCGGCCGAGGCAAAGCCCGGCCAGCGCAAGCTGCTGTATTACCGGAATCCGATGGGCCTGCCGGACTCCTCGCCCACGCCGAAGAAGGACCCGATGGGGATGGACTACATCCCCGTGTACGAAGGCGAGGACCAGGGTGCGCCAGGCACCGTCAAGGTGTCGGCGGACCGGATCCAGATGCTCGGCGTGCGGACCGAACCCGTGAGCAAGCGGTCCCTGGCGCGGGTCGTGCGCGCCGTCGGCACGATCGAGATCAACGAGCGCGGCCAGCACACGGTCGCGCCGAAGTTCGAGGGATGGATCGAGAAGCTGCACGTGAACACGACCGGCCAGGCCGTCGCGCGCGGCCAGCCGCTCGCCGAGGTCTACAGCCCGGAGCTCGTCTCCGCTCAGCGCGAATACCTCATTGCCTACAACGCGACGAAGAGCCTGAGCGGGGCGGGCACCGATGCGCAGGCCGGCGTGCAGCAGCTGGCGACCGCCGCGCTCGAGCGACTGCGCAACTGGGACATCAGCGAGCAGCAGCTGACTCGGCTGCGCGAAGGCGGCGAGCCGCGCCGCACGCTGACGCTGACGGCGCCGGCCTCGGGCGTGATCATCAAGGACCCCCCGGTGGCCGGGATGCGGTTCATGCCCGGCGAGGCGCTGTTCAAGATTGCCGATCTGTCCCGCGTCTGGCTGATCGGCGATGTCTTCGAGCAGGACCTTCCCTTGGTGCGCGTCGGCACGCGCGGCTCGATCACGGTCAGTGCGTACTCCGACAAGGCCTTTCCCGGCGAAGTCACGTTCATCTATCCGACCCTCAACACCGAGACGCGAACGGCGCGCGTTCGCATCGAGCTCGCGAATCCGCAAGGCCAGCTGAAGCCGGGCATGTACGGCACGGTCCAGATTGACGCCGGACCGAAGCGCGAGGTGCTGGCGGTGCCGGACTCCGCCGTGATCGACAGCGGCACGCGGCAGGTGGTGCTCGTCGCGCTCGGCGAAGGCCGGTTCGAGCCGCGCGACGTCAAGCTGGGCGCCCGTGGCGAGGGCTTCATCGAAGTGCTGTCCGGAGTGAAGGACGGCGAGATCGGTGGTGACACGAGCGAATTTCCTGATCGACTCCGAGAGCAACCTGAAGGCGGCGCTTTCGGGTTTCACGGCCGACAAGAACACGAGCGCAGACAGGGGCGTCACGGCGAGCGGCGAAGGCAGCGTGATCGAGATCGACGTGGGGGGCAACAAGATGACGCTCGACCACGACCCGATCCCCGCGCTCAAGTGGCAGCGCATGGAGATGGAGTTCAACGTCGCGCCGGGCGCCCTGCCGAAGAGCGTCAAGCCGGGCGACCGCGTGAAGTTCGACATGAAGGCGGGCAAGCCCGGCGAGTTCATCATCACCCGCGTCGAGCCGGCCGTTGCGGCGAAACCAGCCTCCCCGGCGCCGACGGCGCCGAAGGCGGACGACCACAAGCACTGAGGAAGATCCATGCTCGCCCGTGTGATCGACTGGTCGTTGCGCAACGTGTTCCTCGTGCTGCTCGCCACCGCCTTCGCGGTGGCCGCCGGCATCTATGCGGTCGTCAAGACGCCGGTGGACGCCATCCCCGACCTGTCGGATGTCCAGGTCATCGTCTTCACGGAATTCCCGGGCCAGGGTCCGCAGGTCGTCGAAGACCAGGTCACGTATCCGCTGACCACCGCAATGATCGGTGTTCCGCGCTCCAAGGTCGTGCGCGGGTTCTCGTTCTTCGGGGCCTCCTTCGTCTACATCATCTTCGAGGACGGCACCGACATCTACTGGGCGCGGTCACGCGTGCTCGAGTACCTCAGTGCCGCTACCGCGCGACTGCCTGCCGGCGTGACGCCAACGTTGGGACCGGACGCCACAGGGGTCGGCTGGGTCTACCAGTACGCCGTGACCGGTGCGCAACCGCTCGCTCGCCGAGTTGCGAACGCTGCAGGACTGGTTCATCCGCTACCAGCTCTGGAAGGCGACCGGGGTGTCGGAGGTGGCGTCGATCGGCGGGTTCGTCCAGCAGTACGTCGTCACTGTCGATCCAGCGCAGCTGCAGGCGTACAACCTCCCGCTGTCGCGGATCATCGAGACGATCCGCATGAGCAACCGCGACGTCGGCGGGCGCATCGTCGAGCTGTCCGAGACCGAGTACATGGTGCGCGGCATCGGCTATCTGCGCGGAGCAGCGGATCTCGACGAAGCTGACGGTGCGCGCGGAAAGGGCGTGCCGGTGAGGCTTTCGCGATGTGGCGCGGATCGAACTCGGTCCCGATGAGCGGCGCGGACTCGCGGAACTGAACGGCGAGGGCGAGGTGGTGGGCGGCATCGTCGTCGCCCGCTACGGCGACGCACGTGCATGCGACGTCATCGACAACGTCAAGCAGCGGATCAAGGAGATCGGCACCAGCTTGCCGGAAGGCGTCAAGATCGAGGCGGTGTACGACCGTTCGCAACTGATCGAGCGCGCGATCGACACGCTGAAGCGCACGCTGGTCGAAGAGTCGGTGATCGTCGCGCGTGGTCTGCATCGTGTTCCTGCTGCACGCGCGCAGCGCGCTGGTGGCGATCCTGATGCTGCCGGTCGGCGTGCTGATGGCGTTCATCGCGCATGCGATGGCTGGGCATCAACGCCAACATCATGAGCCTGGGCGGGATCGCGATCGCCATCGGCGCGATGATCGACGCGGCGATCGTGATGATCGAGAACGCGCACAAGCACCTGGAACGCGCGCACATGCCCGATGCGCCACGCCTGCCGCTGATCCGCGCCGCGTGTCGTCGAGGTCGGACCGGCGCTGTTCTTCAGCCTGCTGATCATCACGGTGTCGTTCCTGCCGGTGTTCACGCTGGAGGCGCAGGAAGGACGAATGTTCGCGCCGCTCGCGTTCACCAAGACGTTCGCGATGGCCGCGTCTGCGCTGCTGTCGATCACGCTGGTGCCGGTGCTGATGCTGCTCTTCATCCGCGGCAAGGTCATGCCGGAGAAGAAGAACCCGATCAACCGGTTCCTGATCTGGATCTACCGGCCGATCATCGACATCGTGCTGCATCACCGCGTGCTGACCATCGTCCTCGCCGTCGTGATTCTCGTCGTCTCCTGGATCCCGGCATCGAGGCTCGGCACCGAGTTCATGCCGACATTGAACGAAGGGACGCTGTTCTACATGCCGACCGGGCTGCCCGGCATGTCGGTCACCAAGGCCGCCGAGCTGCTGCAGACGCAGGACCGGATCATCAAGAGCTTTCCGGAAGTCGAGTCGGTCTTCGGCAAGGCCGGGCGTGCCATCACGGCGACCGACCCGGCCCCGGTCGAGATGTTCGAGACCGTGATCAACCTGAAGCCAGAGGAGCAGTGGCGGCCGGGAATGACCACCGACAAGCTGGTCGCCGAGATGGACAAGGCGCTGCAACTGCCCGGCATTGCCAATTCCTGGACGATGCCGATCCGGGCGCGGACCGACATGCTGTCGACCGGGATCCGCACGCCGATCGGCATCAAGGTCTTCGGTCGCGACCTCGGCGAGATCGAGCGGCTGGCGAAGGAGATCGAAGTCGCGGTCAAGAACGTCCCCGGTACGACCAGCGCGTTCGCCGAACGGCTCACCGGCGGCTTCTATCTGGACATCCAGCCCGATTACGAGAAGCTGTCGCGGTACGGCGTCCGTGTCGGCGACGTCCAGGAGGTGGTCGCCACCGCGCTGGGTGGCGAGATGATCACGACGACCGTCGAGGGGCGCGAGCGCTTCGGCGTCGCCGTGCGCTATCCGCGCGACTACCGCAGCGACCCGCAGGCGATCGCCGCGCAGGTGCTGGTGCCCGCCGAGGGCGAGATGGGCAAGCCGGCGCCGATGTTGCCGCTCGGCCAACTGGCGAAGGTGAGCCTGTCGAAGGGCGCGCCGGCGGTGCGCACCGAAAATGCGCAGCTCGTCGCCTACATCTATGTCGACATCCGAGACCGCGACATCGGCGGCTACGTGAAGGACGCGCAGAAGGCGGTGCGCGAGCAGGTCAACTTCCTTCCCGGCTACACCATCCAGTGGAGCGGACAGTTCGAATACATGGAGCGCGCGACCGAGAAACTGAAGCTGGTGGTACCGCTGACGCTCGTGATCATCTTCCTGCTGCTCTACCTGAACTTCCGGCGCATGACGGAGACGTTGATCGTGATGCTTTCAGTTCCGTTCGCGCTGGTCGGCGGGGTGTGGCTGCTGTGGTGGCTCGACTACAACCTCAGCGTCGCGGTCGCGGTCGGCTTCATCGCGCTGGCGGGCGTCGCCGCGGAAACAGGCGTGGTGATGCTGATCTACCTCGATCATGCGCTGGAGAAGATCCGCGCCGAGCGCGCGGCGAAGGGCGAGCGGCTGACGTTGCAGGACCACTACGACGCGATGATCGAAGGCGCCGTGGAACGGGTGCGGCCGAAGATGATGACGGTGGTGGCGATCATCGCGGGCCTGCTGCCCATCATGTGGGGCACGGGCACCGGCAGCGAGGTGATGCGGCGCATTGCCGCGCCGATGGTGGGAGGAATGATCTCGTCGACGGTGCTGACCCTGGTCGTGATTCCGGCGATCTACATGCTCGTCAAGACACGGCAGGCAGGCCTCGGTGCGTGGTCACGCACGCCTGTACCATCGGCCCCGTGAATCGCTTCCTCGATCCCTCTATCTTCTGGGGCGACGCGCGCCGGGCCTACCTCGTCATCGGCCTGGTCCCGTTCGGGCTGATCGGCGTGGGCATGATCCTGCAGCACGTGGTCGGCCTCGATCCGTGCCCGCTGTGCATCTTCCAGCGCATCGCCTACTTCTTCGTCGGCGCGTTCGGCCTGCTCGCCGCGGCGCTCGCGCCGCGCGGCGCGGCGCGCGGCGCCGGGGTGCTGATGCTGCTCGCGGCGCTCACCGGCGCGGGGATCGCCGGCTGGCACGTCTGGCTGCAGATGAATCCGGAAAGCCTGTCGTGCGGCCCGGGGCTCGAAATCATGCTGGAGAACTTCCCGCTGACGCAGGTCCTGCCGCGCGTGTTCAAGGGCAGCGGCGACTGCGCGCAGGCGGGCTGGACGCTGCTGGGACTCAGCATCGCGGACTGGTCGCTGCTCTGGTTCACCGTGCTCTCGCTGGCCTCGATCGCGAGCTTCTTCCGGCCGCTCGTCCGGAGGTAGGAGACTTCCTCGCTAGACTTGGCCGATGCACATCTGCGTCATCGGCGCCGGCGTCGTCGGACTGACGACCGCGTACTTCCTTCAGAGCGAGCGGCACGAGGTCACCGTGGTGGACCGCGCGCCGGGCCCCGGCCTCGGCGCCAGCGGCGGCAACGGCGCGCAGCTCTCGTACGCGTTCGTCGCGCCGCTGGCCGATGCGTCGATCCCGGCGAAGCTGCCGGGCCTGGTGCTGTCGCGGCACGCGCCGCTGAAGATCCACCCGCGACCGGACTGGACCCAGCTGCGGTGGGCGCTGCAGTTCCTGAAGTACGCAAATACGAGGGCTGCCCGGCAGACGACCGAGGCGCTGCTGAAGCTGTCCGCACTGTCGCGCGAGTTCATCGAGCCGCTGATCGAAGGCGAGCGCATCGAGTGCGACTTCTCGCGCGGCGGCAAGCTCGTGGTGTACCCGGACGCCGCGTCGCTCGATGCGGTGCGTGCGCAGGTGACCTACCAGGCAGCGCTCGGCGCGCGCGGACAGCAGGTGCTGACGGCCGCGCAGTGCGTCGAGCGCGAGCCGGCGATCGCGGGCTACGCCGACCGGATCGGCGGCGGAGTGTGGACGCGCAACGAGGCGGCCGCCGATTGCGGCGCTTTCTGCACGCAGGTCGCGGAACTGCTGGCGCGTCGCGGCGCCCGGTTCGTCTACGGGCGCACGGTCACGCGCATCGACCGCGAGAACGGCCGCGTGCGGGCGCTCGTGACCGACGCGGAGCCGCTGCGGGCCGACGCCTACGTGCTGGCGGCCGGCGACGGCGCCGCCGAACTCGGGAAGAGCGTCGGCCTCGACCTGCCGATCCTGCCGCTCAAGGGCTACTCGATCACCGTGAGGCCCGAACGCGGCACGGTCCTGCCGCGTGCCTCGATCACGGACATCCGCCGCAAGATCGTGTTCGCGCCGCTCGGCGAGCGCGTTCGCGTGGCGGGCTTCGTCGAGATCGGGAACGACGACCGCTCGATTCCGCCGGCGCGGATCAGCGCGCTGATGGAAGCGACGCGCGAGATCCTCGGATACGCGGTGATCGACGGCGACATCCAGCCCTGGGCGGGCCTGCGTCCCGCGACCCCCAGCGGCCGGCCGATCATCGGCCGATTCGGGCTGCAGAACCTGTTCCTCAACGTCGGGCATGGCGCGCTCGGCTGGACCCTGGCGGCGGGCAGCGCGCGTCTCGTGTGCGATCTCGTCGCGAAGCGCGCTTCTACAATCGCCCTGGCGCCGTACCAGCTGGGCGTCCAGGAGATTCTCGATGCACAACGACTCCCACCTTCTGCACCGCCAGCTGCGCGGTAACTACCCGCTCGCCGCCAGCGCCTCCGGCTGCTGGATCACCGACGCCGCCGGCAGGAAGTACCTCGATGCCTCCGGCGGGGCCGCCGTCTCGTGCCTGGGGCACGGGCACCCGGACGTGCTCGCCGCCATGCACGCGCAGATCGACCGGATCGCCTACGCGCACACCAGCTTCTTCTCGACCGAGGTGGCGGAACAGCTGGCCGACGCGCTGGTCGCCACGGCGCCGGCCGGCATCTCGCACGTGTACCTCGTATCCGGCGGTTCCGAAGCGGTCGAGGCTGCGCTGAAGCTGGCGCGCCAGTACTTCGTCGAGAAGGGCGAGCCGCAGCGTTCGCGTTTCATCGCTCGCCGCAACAGCTATCACGGCAACACGCTCGGCGCGCTCGCGGTCGGCGGCAACGCGTGGCGGCGCCGCCAGTTCGCGCCGCTGCTGATCGACGTCGATCACGTGGCGCCGACCTACGCGTACCGCGACCAGCGCGCGGACGAGACCAGCGAGCAGTACGGCGCGCGCCTGGCGCAGGAGTTCGAGGACACGGTCGAGCGCATCGGCGGCGAGAACGTCATCGCGTTCGTGGCCGAGACGGTCGGCGGGGCCACCAGCGGGGCGCTGACGCCGCCGCCCGGCTACTTCAGGCGCATCCGCGAAGTCTGCGACCGCCACGGGATCCTGCTGATCCTCGACGAGGTGATGTGCGGCATGGGCCGCACCGGCACGCTGCATGCCTGCGAGCAGGAAGGCGTCGCGCCCGACCTGATGACGGTGGCCAAGGGGCTCGGCGGCGGCTACCAGCCCGTGGGCGCGGTGCTGATCGGGCAGACGATCATCGACGCCATCGCGGCGGGCACCGGGTTCTTCCAGCACGGGCACACGTACATCGGCCACCCGGTCGCCTGCGCCGCGGCGCTCGCCGTGCAGCGTGTGCTGGCGCGGGACAGGCTGGTGGAGCGCTGCGCCGCCCAGGGCCGGCGCCTGCGCGAGGCGCTCGACGAGGCCTTCCGCGAGCACCCGTACGTTGGCGACGTGCGCGGCCGCGGGCTCTTCCAGGCGATCGAGCTGGTGGCCGACCGCGGCACCAAGGCGCCGTTCGACCCGAAGCTCAAGGTCAGTGCCCGGATCAAGCAAGCCGCCATGGAGCTGGGCCTGATGACCTACCCGATGGGGGGCACCATCGACGGCGCGCACGGCGACCACGTGCTGCTGGCGCCGCCGTTCATCGTCAGCGACGACGAACTGGATCTGGTCATCGAGCGGCTGGTGGAAGCCGTCGATACCGCCATGGCGGCGATCATGGCCGACCGGGTATAAGCCCGGGGCCGGCCGCCTTGCGTGCCGTTGCGGCCGGGGGTAACGTCACCGGTCCCCACCGGCTATCCGAAGAAGAGGAGAAGTCTCATGAAGCTGTTCCGGGTTTCGATGTGCACCGCCGCGTTCGCCGCGGCCTTCGCGGCGACGGCCACGCTGCCGCAAGTGGCCAACGCGCAGCAGCAGCGTTTCATCACCGTCGGCACCGGCGGCGTCACGGGGGTGTACTACCCCGCGGGCGGCGCGATCTGCCGCCTCGTGAACCGTGATCGCGCCAAGCACGGCCTGCGCTGCTCGGTCGAGTCGACCGGCGGCTCGGTGGCCAACGTCAACCTGCTGAAGTCGGGCGAGATCGAGTTCGGCGTCGCGCAGTCGGACGTCCAGTACAACGCGACCAAGGGCATGGCGCAGTTCCAGAAGGACGGCGCGATGGGCGACCTGCGCGCGGTGTTCGCGCTGCACCCCGAGCCCTTCACCGTGGTGGCGCGGAAGGAAGCGAACATCACCAAGTTCGAGGACTTCAAGGGCAAGCGCTTCAATGTCGGCAACCCGGGTTCGGGCACGCTGGCATCGATGAACGAGCTGCTCGGCGCCATGGGCTGGAAGATGAGCGACTTCGGCCTGGCCTCCGAGCTGCGCCCGGACGAGCACGGCCCGGCGCTGTGCGACGGCAAGATCGACGGCTTCTTCTACGCCGTCGGCCACCCGTCCGCCAACATCCAGGATCCGACCACCATCTGCGGCGCCAAGCTGGTCTCGCTGACCGGCCCGGCCGTCGACAAACTGGTCAAGGAGCGGCCGTACTACGCGGTCGCGACGATCCCCGGCGGCATGTATCCGAACAATCCGCAGCCGACGATGACGTTCGGCGTGCAGGCGACGATCGTCAGCTCGGCCAAGGTGCCCGCCGACGTGGTCTACACGGTCGTGAAGACGGTGTTCGACAACCTCGACGAGTTCAAGAAGCTGCATCCCGCGCTGGCGCACCTGAAGCCGGAGGACATGATCAAGAACGGCCTGTCGGCGCCGCTGCACGAAGGCGCCATCAAGTACTACAAGGAGAAGGGCTGGATCAAGTAAGCGGCTGCAGGCGGGCGAAGGCGCCCGCCCGCGAGTAAAGTTCGACGGGCGGCAGGTCCCAGACTTGCCGCCCGTTTTTTTGCCGGGAGCCGCCGTGGACCTCAAGAAACTCGAAGAAGAGATCGTCGAAGAGCTCGCGCCGACCGCCGAGATGCAGATCGGTGCGACGGACGTCCACCAGCTCGCCAAGGATGCCGATCTGGGTGGTCGCTCCACGGCCGGCTGGATCGGCACCGTGATGGTCGCGCTGGGGCTGGCGTGGGTCGCGTTCCAGCTCTGGTACGCCTCCCCGATTCCGTTCGCGATCGGCATCGGTGTCTTCAACGACACGGAAGCGCGCTCGTTTCACCTGGCGATCGCGCTGTTCCTCGCCTTCCTCGCCTTCCCGGCGATGAAGAGTTCACCGCGCGACCGGGTTCCGGTGCTCGACTGGGTGTTCGCGGCGCTCGGTGCAGCCTCGGTGCTGTACCTGATCGTGTTCTACCGCGAGCTTTCGCTGCGGCCGGGCAATCCGACCGATCTCGACGTCGCCGTCGGCATCGTCGGCCTGCTGCTGCTGCTCGAAGCGACGCGCCGCGCGGTCGGCCTGCCGATGGCGGTGCTGGCGGTGGTGTTCCTCGTCTACACGATGGCCGGCCCGCATCTGCCGGATGTCATCGCCCACAAGGGCGCGTCGATCCCGCGGGTGGTCTCGCACATGTGGATGGTCACCGAGGGCGTGTTCGGCATCGCGCTCGGGGTGTCGGTGAGCTTCATCTTCGTGTTCGTGCTGTTCGGCACGCTGCTCGACCGCGCGGGCGGCGGCAACTACATGATGCAGGTGAGCTTCGCACTGCTGGGCCACCTGCGCGGCGGACCGGCGAAGGTTGCCGTGGTGTCGTCGGCGCTGAACGGCCTGATCTCGGGCTCGTCGGTCAGCAACGTGGTGTCGGGCGGCATCTTCACCATCCCGCTGATGAAGCGCTCGGGCTACGGCGGCGTCAAGGCCGCGGCGATCGAGACCTCGTCGTCGGTCAACGGGCAGATCATGCCGCCCGTGATGGGAGCGGCCGCGTTCCTGATGGTCGAGTACGTCGGCATCCCGTACTCGGACATCATCAAGCACGCCTTCATCCCCGCGGTGATCAGCTACATCGCGCTGTTCTACATCGTGCACATCGAGGCGCTGAAGCTCGGGCTCGAGCCGACCGCGCGCGAACGCGACCGCTCGATGGCGAACCGGCTGCAGTCGTGGGGCCTGGGGCTCACCGGCAGTGCCGTGGCGCTCGGCGTGATCTATTACGTCGCGCTCGGCGCGCAGGCGATGTTCGGTGCGGCCGCACCCCTCATCCTGGGCGGGATGCTGTCGGTCCTGTACGTCTACAGCGTCTGGGTGGCGGCCAGGCAGCCGGACCTCCCCACCGAGATCGACGTCAACAACCCGGTGCTGCCGCCGACCTGGCCGACGGTCAAGGCCGGCCTGCACTTCCTGATCCCCATCGGCGTGCTGATCTGGTGCCTGATGGTCGAGGAGCTTTCGCCGGGCCTGTCGGCGTTCTGGGGCGTGGCGACGCAGATCCTGCTGATGGTCACGCAGCGGCCGTTGATGGCGCTGTTTCGCCGGCAGCGGAACCTCGGCGGGCAGTTCGTCGCCGGGCTCAACGACGTGCTGGTCGGCTGCAACGACGGCGCGCGCAACATGATCGGGATCGCGATCGCCACCGCGTGCGCCGGCATCATCGTCGGCGCCATCACGCTGACCGGGCTGGGCCTGCGGATGACGGACTTCGTCGAGTTCGTGTCCCAGGGAAACATCCTGGTGATGCTGCTGTTCACGGCCTTCGTGTGCCTGGTGCTCGGCCTCGGCGTGCCGACCACCGCCAACTACATCCTGGTCGCCACGCTGATGGCGCCGGTGATCGTCGAACTCGGCGCGCAGTCGGGCATGGTGATCCCACTGATCGCGGTGCACCTGTTCGTCTTCTATTACGGGATCATGGGCGACATCACGCCGCCGGTAGGGCTGGCGAGCTTCGCCGGCGCCGCCATCGCGAAGGTGAATCCGATCGACGTCGGCATCCAGGGCTCGGTCTACGCGATCCGCACCGTCGTGCTGCCCTTCATCTGGATCTTCAATCCCGCCCTGCTGCTGATCAACGTGCACGGCTGGTTCGAGGCGCTGGTGGTGGCCTTCGCGTCGACCGTCGCGTCCCTGCTCTTCGCGGCGGCGACGATGCGGTGGATGCGGACGAAGTGCCGGTGGTGGGAAGTCCTGCTGCTGCTCGCCGCCACGTTCGTCCTGTTCCGGCCCGACTGGTTTGCCGACCGGATCGCGCCGGAGTACCAGGACGCCCCGGCGTCCCGGTTCCATGAAGTCGCCGCGGGCCTCGACGAGGGCGATCGCCTCGTCTTCGTGATCGCCGGCCAGACGCTCGAAGGCGAGGAGCGCAACAAGACCGTCGCCCTGCGGATGGGGCCGAAGGTGGAGGACGCCAATCCGATGGTCGCGGCGCGCAAGCGGCTCGCGGAGGCGGGCATCAACGTGTCCGGGATGGGCGAGATGCTGCAGGTCACCTCCGTCCGCTTCGGCAGCACCGCGGCGAAGGCGCGCATCGAGCAGGGCTTCGAGATCGTCGGCGTCAAGGTGCCGACGGATCGCATCAACGCGCACTGGTTCTACATCCCGGGGCTGCTGCTGGCCGCGCTGATCTGGTGGATGCAGGGCCTGCGCATGCGGCGCGCGGCGCCAGCCGCGGCATGAAAGAGGACGGATTGCGATGCGACTGATCAGCGACGCCGACGTCGCCGAAGTCATCACGATGCGCGACGCGGTGGCGGCGATGGCGGCCGCGTTCGAGCAATTCGGCAATGGCGCTGGCAGCATCGCGCCACGCGTGCGAGCCGCGGCCGAGCACGAAGGACGGGCCACCGCGATCGCGACGATGGGCGCCGCGCTGCCGGCGGCGGGCGTCGTCGGCGCCAAGGTCTACGCGACGGTCAAGGGGCAGTTCAATTTCGTGATCGTGCTGTTCTCGTCCCTGACCGGCGAAGCACTGGCGACGATCGAGGCCAACGAGATCACGAAGTACCGGACGGCCGCCGCGAGCGCGGTCGCGATGCAGCGGCTCGCCGCGCGCGACGCGGCGACGCTCGCCATCTTCGGCACCGGCGTGCAGGCGCGAGCCCACGCGGAAGCCTTCCTGCTCGCGCACCCATTCCGGCGTGTCCTGGTGGCCGGTCGCGCCGCCGCGCCGGAGTTCGCCAACTGGGTGCAGACCGAGTTCGGCGTGCCGGCCACGGCCGTCGACGCCGCGACAGCCGCCCGCAGTGGCGACGTGATCTGCACCGCGACGCGGGCGAGCGAGCCGCTGTTCGACGGTGTGCTCGTCAAGCCAGGCGCATTCGTCGCGGCGGTGGGCTCGAGCAAGCCCGCGGCGCGCGAACTCGACGACGCGCTGCTCGCGCGCGCCGACCTGATCGTGGTCGAGTGGATGCCGGCCGCGCAGAGCGAGGCCGGCGAGTTCGTACGCGCCGCGCCGGGCACGATCGATCCGGCGCGCGTCACCGAGCTCGGCAAGCTGCTCGTCAAGGGGACCGCCTTCGAGCGCCGTCCGCGCGACGTCATCGTCTACAAGTCGGTGGGCATCGGCCTGGAGGACGTCGCGCTCGCCAACCTCGTGTTTGAGCGCGTTCGTTAGCGCGGCCGGGGCGCGGAACGATCCGGGCGGAAGGCTGGCGATGTGCGGCCGATACGATCTTTCCGACAACCCGGCGGCGATCAGGGCAAAGTTCCGCGTGCCCACCGTTCCCGCCTATTCCCCGAATCCCGACCTGCGCCCCACCAACACGGCCCCCATCGTGCGCCGTTCGCACAAATCGCAAGAGCGCGAGGTGGCGATGCTGCGCTGGGGCCTGGTGCCGATCTGGGCCAAGGAACTGAAGTTCGGTGCACGCTGCATCAACGCGCGCGCGGAGACGCTGGCGAGCACGCCGGCGTTCCGGCTCGCGTATCGCAAGCGACGCTGCCTGGTGCCGCTGAACGCGTTCTTCGAGTGGACCGGCGAACCAGGCCACAAGATCAAGTGGCGCATCGGCCTGAAGGACGAGCCGTTGTTCGCGCTCGCCGGACTGTGGGAGTGGTGGAAGGATCCGGCGAGCCAGCAGGGCGTCGAGACCTACACGATCGTCACGACGCGCGCGAACGATCTCCTGGCTCCGATCCACGACCGGATGCCGGTCGTGATCGCCGAGCGCGATTACGACCGATGGCTCGATGCCGACGATCCCGCGACCGACCTTCTGGAGCCCTTTGCGGACGAAGCCCTGAAAGTCGCGCAGGCCTGACCGCGCGCGACGAAAAAAAAAGCGCCGCTGGGAGCGGCGCTTGAATCGAGTGAGTGAGAACACAACCGGGGGAACCGGTGACTCTCGAAACGAAACGTACGCCGCTGGGCTTAAGTGAGACTTAAGCCGATCGCTGGGCGGAGCTCTACGCCGGTGAGCCGTTAGCTGGAAAGCGAGCGCTCACAAGAAGCCCGCCAGACGGGCTCTCGGCCAGTGTGATCGACCCGCCGTGCTGCGTGACGATCTGCCGCACGATGGCCAGGCCCAGCCCGCTGCCGCCACCCGGCGCCTGCCGACCTCGATAGAACCGGTCGAACACCCGCTCGCGCTCTTCTTCCGGAATGCCGGGACCGCTGTCAGCTACGTCGATACGCGCCTGGTCGCCGTCAGGCGCGACGCGCACGTCGACCGTTCCGCCGGGCGGCGTGTAGCGCAGCGCATTGTCGACGAGATTCGCGAGCAGGATCCGCAACGCGTCTTCCTGCCCGCTCAGAGTCACCGGGACCGCGGCGAGCGAGAGCGCGATGCGCTGCTGTTCGGCAAACGGCTTCTTCTCCTCGACGACGGAGGCAGCCACCGAGGCCAGGTCGAACGAGCCTACCGGCCGCGCGGCGTCGGGATCGAGGCGCGCCATCGTGAGCAGCTGCTGCACCAGGCGCGTCGCGCGTTTCACGCCCTGTTCGAGCCGATCGAGCGCGACGACCCGTTCCTCCGGCGACTCGGCTCGCCGCGCGATCTGGATCTGCAGCGTCAGCGCGGTGAGCGGCGTGCGCAGCTCGTGCGCGGCGTCGGCGGCAAAGCGCCGCTGCGTGTCGAAGGCGTCGCCGAGCCGCGCAAGCAGGTCGTTCAGAGAACGCACCAGAGGCTGCACCTCGTCCGGCGACTCCAGCTCCGGCACCGGATCGAGCGACGTCGGCGCGCGGCGCGCCAGCGAGTCGGCGAGCGCCGCGAGCGGTGCGAGCCCGCGTCCCACGATCCACCAGCCGAGGATGCCAAGCAGCGGAAGGATCACCAGCACCGGCAGCAGCAGGCGCGCGGCGGTGAGCGCGGCGAGTTCGGTGCGCAGCGCCGTCGGCTGCGCCACCTGGATGGTCTGCGTTGCGGAAAGAGTCGTGTAGATCCGCCAGGCACGGCCCTCGTGCTCGATGGTCGCGTAGCCCTCGTCCTTCTGGCGCGGCAACGGTGTCGCGACGCGCGACGAGTACGGGCGGTCGAACGCAGGGTCCCAGATCTGCACCAGCACGCGCAGGTCGGGATCGTTCGTCCGGCTCTCCAGCCGGGCGAAGTCGAGGCGCGAGTGGTCGCGCAGCGACAGCGCAACCTGCCGGAGTTCCTCGTCGAGCAGGCGGCCAACCTCGCCGCGCGCCGACAGGAAGGTCGCGCCCGCGCCCACGATTCCTGCGACCAGCAGCGCACCGAGCAGCGCGACGAGCAGGCGGCGACGGATCGAGTTCATGCGTCCTCTCCGCCCAGCCGATAGCCCAGGCCGCGGACGTTGTGGATGACTTCATCGCCGATCTTGCGGCGCAGGTTGTGGATGTGGACCTCGACCGCGTTGCTGCCGATCGACTCGTTCCAGCCGTACAGTTTTTCCTCGAGCTGGGCACGCGACACGACCGCGCCCGGGCGCTCGGCGAGCGCCGCGAGCAGGGCGAACTCGCGGCCAGAAACCTCGACCGGCGTGCCGCGCCACCGCACCGCGTGCGTCGCGGGGTTCAACACGAGGGGGCCGCACTCGACCAGCGGCTCGGCGCGTCCGGACGCACGCCGCGTCAGCGCGCGCACGCGCGCGGACAGCTCGTCGAGGTCGAACGGCTTGACGAGATAGTCGTCGGCGCCGGCGTCGAGCCCCGCTACACGATCACGCACCGTGTCGCGCGCGGTCATCACCAGGACCGGCAGGTCGAGCTTGCGGGCGCGCAGGCCCTTGAGGACGTCGAGGCCGTCGCGCCGGGGTAGCCCCAGGTCGAGCAGGACGAGGGCATAGGGGGTCGTCGCGACCGCGGTCTCCGCCGCGACGCCGTCGCGCACCCAGTCGACCGCGTGTCCTTCACCGGCGAGCCCGCTGACCACGCTTTCGCCGATCATCGGGTCGTCTTCGACCAGCAGGATGCGCATTTCCGGCGTCCGCCCTTCGCTCCATCGGTCGCGACCGCGACCGCGCCGGCAGAGAATACTTAACGACGGCGTGCTGTGCCGCCGACGCGACTAGCTGGAGAAGTGGCGCGCGCGCTCCACGTTGCGGATGCGCTGCTCGAGGTCGGCCACGCTCGTCGCGCCGGCCAGGTAGTCGTGCACTTCGACGGCCATCCCGCGGTCCCAGCGGTCAGCGCACCAGGTGAAGAGTTTCGGGAACATTCGGCGCATGGCGGCGCCGCGGATTTCCTCCAGTTCGGGTTCCCAGATCGACGGCAAGGTCGGTGCCGCCACGCGCGCCTCCGGGCGCTCGGCACGCGCAGAAGGTCGTCGGGGCCGGAAGGCAAAGGCAAACGGAAAACGGCTAAGCAAGGTGGGCATGGTGATCCTTTCGCTGCAGCGACGGCGGCGGGCCGCCGAATTGCTGCTTTGCACAAGGCAAATATTGGCCCCATTCCGCGCGAAAACAAATCGTATTTTCAGATACTTGTGATCATTGGTGGCGATCTTCTAGGGATACAATTGCCGCACTGCAAAATGTGCGTTACGGTAGCAGTTGCAGTGGAGGTGCCATGGAGCTGTATCAGATCCGAGCCTTCGTCGCGGTGGCCGAACTCGGCCACCTGACCCGGGCCGCCGAGCGCTTGCACGTCAGCCAGCCGGCCCTCAGCGGGCAAATCAAGGCGCTCGAGTCCCTTCTCGAGTTGAAGCTGTTCGAACGTGCACCGAGCGGCATGGTTCTCACCGCCGCCGGCAAGCAGTTGCTGCCGCTTGCGCTCGAAGCCCTGGCCTCGGCCGACGAATTGCGGCACGCCGCCACCCGGCTGTCCGGGCAGGTTGCTGGCACTTTGCGCGTCGGCACCGTGAGCAATCCAAAGTCCATCCGGCTGGGTCGCGTGCTGGCGGCGGCGCTGCGCGTGCATCCACGGCTCGAACTCGCGGTTTCGCACCAGGTGTCGGGCGAGGCGCTCGAA
This sequence comes from uncultured beta proteobacterium, assembly GCA_963841815.1. Classification (GTDB taxonomy): domain Bacteria; phylum Pseudomonadota; class Gammaproteobacteria; order Burkholderiales; family Burkholderiaceae_F; genus JAOUJD01. The sequence goes on from CAWJEE010000016.1 coordinate 67,799, forward strand.
AGCGTGCGTCAAGGGCGCCTGGATGCCAGCTACTACTTCGGCGATCGCCCGGCGGACGACATCGCGGCGCTCGAACTCGCGCAAGATCGCCTATCGCATCGCCGTGCCGGCCGCGTGGTCGCATCACCTGGCCGACGCCGAGTGGTCGACCATCGCGTCGGTCCCGTGGGTGCTGACACCGAAGATCAGCACGTATCACACGCTGCTCACCACCCTGTTCGCGCAGCACGGGCTGCCTCTGCCGGCGCGCTTCGTCGAGGCGGACGACGAAACCGTCATCACGAACCTCGTCGCGTCCGGCGTCGGCGCGTCGCTGCTGCGCGAGGAGTCGGCGCTCGAACTCGAGCGCGCAGGCACCGCGAAGATCTGGGGCGGGACACGCGTCGTCAGCACGCTGTGGTTCGTCGCGGCTGGCCGCGCGGCGTGACGATCCACTGATCAAGGCGACGTTCGATCTCGTGAGCAACTCGTGGCAGTCCGAGGTGGCGAACGACCGCCTGGCCATCGCCTGAAACCGCGAGAGCCTTCGCCAAAAAATTGGCCGCCATCCCGGACGGGACAGCGGCCGAAGCAACCAGAGCGAAGGGAGACGTCTCCGCTCAAGCTAAAGCGGTGCAGCAGTCGCTGCGCCCGCAATCCAGTGCCGGGTCAGGCGAAGGGCGCCTCGCCGGCCTCGAGCCGGTGCACGCGCTGGGACACTTCACGCTCGTTCGCTGCGCGCGCGATCGACCGCTCGAGGTCCTTCAGCTTCGCGCGCTCGAGCGTCTCGAAGAGCGTCGATCCAGCAGTTCGCGCAGTCCACCGTCGATTCGGACGATCCTTCGTTGCTCATCGCTTCACCATTCGTGCTTCTGCACGAGTGTACATGGTGAGCGCGATGCGCGCAAAAGAAAAATCGCAATTTCGGATGCTCATGATCGACGGTTCCGATCGCAGTTCGCGCCCTGCTTCCCGCCACGCTCGTCGCCGCTGCCCAGGCGCCGTCTGGCGATGAAGCGAAGGGCGCTCACCAGCACGACGACGGTGATGACGACTCCCAGCGCGATGTGTTCGACGCGCGCAACGTCGCCGAACAGGCTCGCGGCGGCGTGGCCGAAGCCCCACCCGATCGCGCCGAGCAGCAGCGACCAGATCGCCGCGCCGAGGGCATTGGCCCACACGAACGTCAGCGTTCGCATGCGCCCGGCGCCGAGCACGATCGGCCCGGCGATGCGCAGGCCGTAGGCGAACCGCAGCAGGATCACCGCGAGTGCGTGCCACCGTCCCACGAAGCGGTCCACGCGCGGCACCGCCCTGGCGAGCGACGGAAATCGCCGCATCAGTCGCGGACCGTAGAAGCGCCCGGCGAAGAAGTAGACGTTGTCACCGACGAACGCGCCGACCGTCGCCGCCACGAGCACGGCAGGCAGTTTCAGGTATCCCAGATGCGCACTGACCGCCGCCAGGATGAGCACCGTCTCGCCTTCGAGGAACGCGCCGAGCGCGACCGCGGCGTAACCGTACTGCTGGATCAGTTGCGGGACGTCCATGCCGGATCGCAAGGTTGCACGGAAACTCCTCGGTCCCTGCCCTCGACCGTGGCATTCGACATGCGTTGCACCTGTGCCAGCGCCGCCCGCCTATGCGCGAGCGTTACCGCATCAGCACTGCAGTCCGCTCGTCTCGTGCTCGAGGCGGTGGATCCGCTGCGAGGCTTCGCGCGGATTCAGCGACTGCTCGACGTAGCGATCACGGTCGTGCGCTTGCGCGCGCTCGAGCGCTTCCGTCAGCCACTCGACAAGGCGTTGAACAAGGTTGCTTGCGTTGCTCATTTGCTGCTCCGACGCCGAACGGAGGATCCGGCGACGCATCGCAGCGTGCGCCACTGTTGCGCATGCCGTACAGATCGGTATCAGCGTCGGCACGCTTTAGAGCGGGGCCTCCGCCGTTCCTTGACCAGCATCACGCGCGCGAAGCGCGGAGACGTCAGCGCTGCGCGAACTGCTCGGGGGACCAGCCGCCGCCCAGCGCCTTGTAGACGTCGACCAGCGCCGACTGCCGCGCGCGCAGCGCGACCAGCCGCGCGCGCTCGGCGTCGAGCAGGTTGCGCTGGTTGTCGAGCACCTCGATGTAGCTGGTGTAGCCGGCCTTGTAGCGCAGGTCGGCGAGCCGCAGCGCCTCGGCGTACTGCGCGCGGCGGTCCTCCTGCGCCACGTAGCTCTCGCGCGCGGTGCGATGCGCGACGAGCGCGTCGTGGGCGTCGCGGAACGCCGACTGCACGGTGCGCACGTAGTCGAGCTCGGCCTGGTCGCGCTGCGACGTCGCCGCCTCGACCTGCGATGCGATGCGACCGGCGTCGAAGATCGGCTGGAGCACCGAGCCCGCGATCGTCCAGACGACGCCCGGCCCGCTGAAGAGATCCGACAGGTCCGAGCTCTCGCTGCCGAGCCGCGCGGTCAGCGCGACCGCCGGGAAGTACTGCGCGCGCGCTTCCGTGATGCGCGCGTTCGTCGCGACGAGGTTCGCCTCCGCCCGCCGCACGTCGGGACGCCGGGCCAGCAGGTCCGACGGCAGTCCTTCCGGCACGACCGGTCCGCTGTCGTCGACCTTCAGTTCGACGTTGCGCGCGACCGCAGGGGTGAACACCGCGCGCGCGCTGCGGCCGGCAAGGGCCGCGAGCGCGGCTTCGGTCTGCGCCACGGCGCGCTGCAGCGGCGGGATCGACGAAGCGACGGTGGCCCGTTCCGCTTCGGCCTGGCGCACTTCGAAGTCCCCGATCAGTCCAGCGTCGAAGCGCTGCTTCTGCAGGGTCACGCTCTCGATGCGCGTCGCCAGCGTGTCGCGCGAAAGCTGCAGTTGGGCGTCTAGGCTGAGCAGCTGGAAGTACGTGCTCGCCACTTGCGCCGCGAGCACCGTGCGGACCGTCTCGGCGCTGTAGCGCGTGCCGAGCAGCGTGGCCTGCGCCGCCGTCGTGTTCGCCGCCAGCCGGCCCCACAGGTCGACCTCGTAGGCGACGTTCAGACCGGCGCCGTAGTTGTTCGTGATCAGCGGGCCGGGGAAGCGCGGTTCGGTGGCATCGCTGCGTTGCGAGCGCGACGCGCCGAGGTAGGCGTCGACCGTGGGCAACTGGTACGAGCGCGCGAGCCGCAGGCTGGCGCGCGCCTCGTCGATGCGCGCCACGGCGATCCGCAGGTCGAGGTTGGCGGCGAGCGCTTCGTCGATCAGCGCCGTCAGTTGCGGATCGTTGAACTGGGTCCACCAGCGATCGATGCCGGGGACGGCGGCCGCGGTCGTCGGCGGCAGGTCGACCGGCGGCACGCGCGTCTCGGTCGTCGCGCAGGCGGTCAGCGCGGCCGCGAGCGCGAGGGCAACCAGGGTTCGCGATGTCGTCATAGCTCGCCTTTCCGGTGATGCACGTACTTCGCCTCTTCCGCCGCGATCTGGCGGTGGCGCTCGGCGCTCTTGCGCTCGTCCTCGGCGACCTCGGCGCGCAGCTCCGCCTCGCTGCGCGGCTCGCGCAGCTTGCGGTCGGTGATCAGCTTGAAGAAGAACGGCACGAAGAAGATCGCGAGGAAGGTCGCGGCCAGCATGCCGCCCATCACGCCGGTGCCGACCGAGATGCGCGCGCCGGCGCCCGCGCCGCTGGAGAACGCCAGCGGCACCACGCCGAGGATGAACGCGAGCGACGTCATCACGATCGGGCGGAACCGCAGCCGCGCCGCCTCGATCGCCGCGGCGGCGGTCGAGTGCCTTCGCCGCGCTTCAGCGACGGCGTACTCGACGATCAGGATCGCGTTCTTCGCCGCGAGGCCGAGCAGCGTGACCAGGCCGATCTGGAAGTAGACGTCGTTGGTCATGCCGCGCAGCCACACCGCCGCCAGCGCGCCGAAGGTGCCGAACGGCAGCGCCAGCAGCACCGACAGCGGCAGCGACCACTTCTCGTACTGCGCGGCGAGGATCAGGAACACCATCACCACCGCCATGCCGAGCGCGAGCCCGGAGGTGCCCGCCGAGCGCTTCTCCTGGAACGACGCGCCGCTCCAGTCGAAGCTGAAGTCCGCCGGCAGCGCTTCGCGCGCGATCTGCTCGACCCGCGCGATCGCCTGGCCCGAGCTGACGCCCGGCGCGGCCTGCCCGAACATCTTCACGGCCGGCAGGTTGTTGAAGCGGTCGAGCGAGTCGGCGCCCGACGTGTGGCGCACGGTCACCAGCGACGACAGCGGCACCATCTCGCCGCTCGCGGAGCGGACCCACATGTTGCCGACCGACGTCGGGCCGGTTGCGGTACTGCGGCTCGGCGCTCATCAGCACCTGCCAGGTGCGGCCGTACTTGTTGAAGTCGTTGACGTAGTAGCTGCCGAGCGTGGCCGACAGCGTCGTCGAACACCTCGTCGATCGGCACGCCGAGCGCCTTCGCCTTGTCGCGGTCGACGTCGACGTACAGCTGCGGCACGTTGGCGCGCCACAGCGTCTGCGCGCCGCCGAGCATCGGGTCGCGAGTTCAGGCGCCCGAGCAGGCCGCTGCAGCGCCTGCTGCAGTCGCGGCCGGCCCGCCTTCGCCGCGGTTCTGGATGTACGACCTCGAAGCCGCCGGCGGTGCCGAGGCCGAAGATCGCCGGCGGCGCGAAGGCGAGCACCAGGCCCTCCTTGATGTGGCCGGTCTTCATGAAGAACTCGCCGACCAGCTGCTGCGTGTTCACGCTGCGCTCGTCCCACGGCTTCTGCGTGACGAAGATCGTCGCCGCGTTGTTGCGCATAGCCGCCGCCGAGGAAGTCGAAGCCGGTGAACGCGACCACGTCCTGGTTGACCGGGTTCGACGTCAGGATGCTCGACCACCTCGCTTGACGACCTTGTCGGTGCGCTGCAGCGACGCGCCGTCGGGCAGGATCACCGCGGCGATGTAGAAGCCCTGGTCCTCGTCGGGCACCAGCGAGCCGGGCGTGGCGCGCCACAGGCCGACGGCGATCGCCACCATGCCGCCGAACAGCAGCAGCGCGATCGCGCCGCGTCGCATCATCCAGATCACGCCGCTCGACGTAGCGGTGCGTGACGCGCTTGAACCAGTCGTTGAACGCCGTGAAGAAGCGGCCGGGCTGCTTGTGCTCGGCGCTTCAGCATCATCACGCACAGGCTCGGCGTCAGCGTCAGCGCGACGACGCCCGAGATCGCCACCGCGATCGAGATCGTGATCGCGAACTGCCGGTACAGCTCGCCGGTGAGCCCGCCGAGGAAGGCGATCGGGACGAACACCGAGACCAGCACCAGCACGATCGCGATGACCGGCCCGCTGACCTCGCGCATCGCGATGATCGCCGCCTCGCGCGCGTCGAGCTTCTCCTCGTGCATGATGCGCTCGACGTTCTCGAGCACGACGATCGCGTCGTCGACCACGATGCCGATGGCCAGCACCATGCCGAACAGCGTCAGCGTGTTGATCGAGTAGCCGAGCATCAGCAGGCCCGCGAACGTGCCGATCAGCGAGACCGGCACGGCGATGATCGGGATCAGCGTGGCGCGCCAGTTCTGCAGGAACAGGTAGACGACGAGGAACACCAGCAGCATCGCCTCGACCAGCGTCTTCACCACCTCGCGGATCGACACCTCGACGAAGCGCGTGGTGTCGTAGGCGACGGCGTACGACAGGCCCGCCGGGAAGCCCTGTCGACAGCTCCTGCACGCGGTTCTTCACGGTCGCGGCGACCTCGAGCGCGTTCGCGCCCGGCTGCAGGAAGATGCCCACCAGCGTCGCGCTCTTGCCGTTGTAGCGGCCGACGAAGTCGTAGTCCTTGCTGCCGAGCTCGACGCGCGCGACGTCCTTCAGCCGCACGGCGGAGCCGCCCGGCGACGAGCGCACGATGATCTCCTCGAACTCCTTCGGGTCCGCGAGCCGCCCGCGCGTCGTCACCGTGTAGACGAGATCCTGCTCCTGCGCGCCATACGGCGCCTGGCCGACCTTGCCGGCCGCGAACTGCGCGTTCTGCTCGTTGACCGCGCGCAGGACGTCCGTCGTGGTGAGCTGCAGCTGCGCGAGGCGGTCGGGCCGCAGCCAGATCCGCATCGCGTAGTCCTTTGCGCCGAAGATCTGCACGTTGGTGGTGCCCGGCAGCCGCTTCAGCTCGTCGAGCACGTTGAGCGTCACGTAGTTCGAGATGTACAGGTCGTCGAAGCGGCCGTCCGGCGAGTAGAAGGCGATGACCTGCAGGAAGGCCGACGAGCCCTTCTCGACCACCACGCCCTGCCGCCGCACGTCCTCGGGCAGCCGCGCCTCGGCCTGCTTCACGCGGTTGTTGACGTTCTGCGCGGCCTGGTCGACGTCGGTGCCGATTTCGAACGTGACCTGGATCTCGACCAGGCCGTTCGACGACGAGTTGCTGCTCATGTAGAGCATGCGTTCGACGCCGTTGATCGCGTTCTCGAGCGGCGCGGCCACGGTCTGCTCGAGCACCTGCGCCGACGCGCCCGGGTAGACCGCGCGCACGCTGACCACCGGCGGCGCGATCTCGGGGTACTGCGCGACCGGCAGCACGCGCATCGCGGCGAGGCCGGCGATGACGATGAAGATCGACAGCACGACCGCGAAGATCGGCCGGTCGATGAAGAAGCGGGAAAACATGGGGAGGTGTCCTTGCCTGGAGACGCGGTGCGCGCGGGTGCGCACCGCGACTTAGGTTTCCTATTTCTTCTGCGCCGGGCCGGCGTCCTTCCCCGGCTCGCCCTTGGCCGCTCCCGGCGGCCCGCCCTTGCCGTCCATGCCCGGCGGCGGGCCGAGCATGATCGGAGCGCCACCCGGGATCGGAAAGATCTTCGCGGTGCCGTCGACGATCACGACGTCGCCTGCCGCCAGTCCCTTCTCGATGATCCACTGCGGCTGGCCGTCGAGGTCGATCCACTCGCCGACCGTCACCGGGCGCGGCAGCGCGACGTCCTTGCCGTCCTGCGACTTGCCGGTCACGTAGACGAACTTGCCCTGCGGGCCGTCCATCACCGCGCGCTGCGGCACGACGATCACGTCGGGCCGGGGCGCGCTGTCGATCACCGCGCGCACGAACTGGCCCGGGCGCAGCGCGCCGTCCGGGTTCGGCACCTCGGCGCGCGCGTCGAACGAACCGGTCTGCGTGTTCACGCGCGGATCGATGAACGCAAGGCGGCCCTTGTGCGGGTAAACGGTGCCGTCGGACAGCTTGAGCGTCACGGTGGCCGCCTGCACGTCCTTCGGACTGGCCGCGATCGCGGCGGGGGTGCCGATGGCCTTCAGCACCAGGCGCTGCTCGGCTTCGGACACGCCGAAGTTCACGTACAGCGGGTCGACCTGCGAGACGGTCGTCAGCAGGCTCGCGTCGCCCGGCGAGACAAGCGAGCCTTCGGATTTCAGCGCCCGGCTCGCCAGCCCGCCCACCGGCGCGGTCACGGAGGTGTACCCGAGGTTCAGCCGCGCTTCGGTCAGGCGTGCCTGCGCCTGCTTCACGGCGGCAGCGCCGGTCTCGGCGGCGGACACGGCTTCGTCGTAGTCGCGCTGGCTGATCGCCTTGCTGCCAGCCAGTGGCTTCACCCGTTCGAGGTTCCGGCTCGCCTGCGCCGACTGGGCCTCAGCGCGGGCGAGGTCGGCTTCAGCCGCCTGCACCTGCGCCGCGTACGGTTTCGGATCGATCACGAAGAGCAACTGGCCGGCCTTGACGCGGCTGCCCTCCTGGTAAGTGCGGCGCTCGAGGATCCCCTGGACGCGCGCCCGAACCTCGGCCTCCTTCGAGCCGGCGGTCTGGCCGACGAACTCGAACCGGACCGGAACCGACACCGGCTTCACCGTCTGCACGGCCACTAGGGCTGGCGGCATCCCGCCGCCACCCGGCCCTTGCGGCGCTCCGCTTCGGTTGCATCCCACGAGCACGGCTATAGTGGCGACAACGCTTACCACGAGGGTGAGCGCCCGCACCCACGCAGCTCGCCGGTCGGCAATATCCAGGGGAACGTGACCCTTCGCACTGTTTCTCGTCATTTGGAAGACCTGGCGGAGTTGTTTTTCTTGCGATGCCGCATAATACATACATCCATGGATGTTTATATTTCAGTTCTGTTTCTGTTTCGGATGACGGTGGGTCAGGATGGTTAGGCGGACCAAGGAAGAAGCGGCGGAGACGCGCGAGCAAGTGCTGGACGCGGCGGAACAGGTGTTCCGCCAGCGCGGCGTGGGGCACGCGTCGCTCGCGGAGGTGGCCGACGCAGCCGGCGTGACGCGCGGCGCGATCTACCACCACTTCTCGAGCAAGGCCGAGCTCTTCGAGGCGATGCTGGCGCGGGCCGAGATGCCGCTCGACATGGCGTTCGATGGGGCGGCGCTGCCGGTGGCGGACGCGCTCGGCATGGCGCGCGACACCGCCGTCAAGGCCCTGCTGCACCTGACCTCGTGCGAGCGCGTTCGGAACATCTTCGAAGTCGCGTTCCTGCGCTGCGAGTACACCGACGAGCTGGCGCCGGTCGAGCAGCGGCACCTGCAGGAGCGCACGCAGTGCCTGGGCTTCGGCAAGGCGCTGCTCGACCAGGCGGTGGCGCGCGGCCAGCTACCGCCGGACACCGACACGCAGCTCGCCTCCCACGCGCTCTACGCGTTCATCGGCGGCGTCATGCGCGACTGGGTGCAGGCGCCTGCCAGCTTCGACCTGAAGGCTGCCGCGTCGCCGCTGGTCGAAGTCTTCTTCGCCGGTCTGAAGGCCGCGCCGCCCCGCTTGCGCGAGTCGAGCGAGTCGTCCGTCTGATTGTCGTCCCGGCGACAGGGTGCTGGCGCAGAGACCGCACTACGATCAAGGGCGCGCGTGAACACCCGAATGCGGTGATCCTCCAAGTTGACGTTAACGTCAACTTGGAGGCAAGCTAGCCCTTCCTGCGCCTCTCCCACCGAGGGGCCGCTCCTCACCTACGGGAGTCGCGATGACCGACCTCTCCGAAATCAGGAAGCTCGCCAGCTACCGCCCGAAGCACAAGGTCCGCTTCGTCACCGCCGCGTCGCTGTTCGACGGCCACGACGCCAGCATCAACATCATGCGGCGCATCCTGCAGAGCATGGGCGCGGAGGTCATCCATCTCGGGCACAACCGCTCGGTGGACGAGGTCGTGACGGCGGCCCTGCAGGAGGACGTGCAGGGCATCGCGGTGTCGAGCTACCAGGGCGGCCACGTCGAGTTCTTCAAGTACATGCTCGACCTGCTTGCGCGAACGCGGCGGCGAGTCGAACATCCGCGTGTTACGGCGGCGGCGGCGGCGTGATCGTCCCCGAGGAGATCAGGGAGCTGCACGACTACGGCGTGGCGCGCATCTTCTCGCCGGAAGACGGCCAGAAGATGGGCCTCGCACGGAATGATCGGGCTGATGGTCGCCGAGTGCGACCACGACCTCGGCGCAGGTCGCGCCGACGTCGCTCGACAGCCTGAAGGACAAGGACGCGACGAAGCGGTGGCGCGCGCTGGCGCAGCTGATCACCGCGCTCGAGCTGGACGAGGCCGACGCGAAGCTGGTCGAGGCGCTGCACAAGCAGGCCGACACGGCGAAGGTGCCGGTGCTGGGCGTGACGGGCACCGGTGGCGCCGGCAAGAGCTCGCTGACCGACGAACTGGTGCGCCGCCTGCGGCTCGACCAGGGCGACCAGCTGAACATCGCGGTCATCTCCATCGACCCGTCGCGCCGCAAGAGCGGCGGCGCGCTGCTCGGCGACCGCATCCGCATGAACGCGATCGGCCCGTGGCGCCACGGACCGAAGGTCTACATGCGCTCGCTCGCCACCCGCGAGGCGGGCAGCGAGATCAGCGAGGCGCTGCCGCACGCCGTGGCCGCGGCCAAGGTCGCCGGCTTCGACGTCGTGATCGTCGAGACCTCGGGCATCGGCCAGGGCGACGCCGCGGTCGTGCCGCACGTCGACCTCAGCCTCTACGTGATGACGCCGGAGTACGGCGCCGCGAGCCAGCTCGAGAAGATCGACATGCTCGACTTCGCGGACTTCGTCGCGATCAACAAGTTCGACCGCAAGGGCGCGGCCGACGCGCTGCGCGACGTGGCCAAGCAGGTGCAGCGGAACAAGGGCGACTTCGCGAAGAGGCCCGACGAGATGCCGGTGTTCGGCACGATGGCAGCGCGCTTCAACGACGACGGCGTCACGGCGCTGTACCAGGCGCTGCTGCCGCGGCTGAAGGAGCTGGGCCTGAAGGCGGGCGACGGCACCCTGCCCGAAAGTGACGACGCGCCACTCGACCAACCAGACTCCGATCGTGCCGCCGTCGCGCACGCGCTACCTCGCCGAGATCTCGGACACGGTGCGCGGCTACAAGAAGCGCGCGGTCGAGCAGTCGCGCATCGCGCGCCAGCGCCAGCAGCTGCGCGAGGCGAAGCGGATGCTGGAGAACGAGTGCAAGGCCAAGGAGGGGGAGGGGCCCCTCCTTCAAGCTGCTTACGCGAATCTCGACGCGCTCGCCTCCGATCGCGACGCGAAGCTCGATGCGCGCAGCAGGAAGCTGCTCGACATGTGGCCGCAGATGCGAAAGGCCTACGCGGGCGACGAGTACGTCGTGAAGATCCGCGACCGGGAGATGCGCACGAAGCTGACGACACACGTCGCTGTCCGGCAGCAAGATCCGCAAGGTGGCGCTGCCCGCATTACGAGGACCACGGCGAGCTGCTGAGGTGGCTGCTGCTGGAAAACGTGCCCGGCAGCTTCCCGTACACCGCCGGCGTGTTCGCGTTCAAGCGCGAGAACGAGGACCCGACGCGGATGTTCGCGGGCGAGGGCGACCCGTTCCGCACCAACCGGCGCTTCAAGCTGCTGTCCGAAGGCATGCCGGCCAAGCGGCTGTCGACCGCGTTCGACTCGGTGACGCTGTACGGCAACGACCCGGACCTGCGGCCCGACATCTACGGCAAGGTCGGCAACAGCGGCGTGTCAGCATCGCGACGCTCGACGACCTGAAGGTGCTCTACTCGGGTTTCGACCTCACCGCGCCGAACACCTCGGTCAGCATGACGATCAACGGCCCGGCGCCGACGATCCTCGCGATGTTCATGAACACCGCGATCGACCAGAACCTCGACAAGTTCCGCGCCGACAACGGCCGCGAGCCGACCGAGGACGAGGCCGCGAAGATCCGCGCGTGGGTGCTGGAGAACGTGCGCGGCACCGTGCAGGCCGACATCCTGAAGGAAGACCAGGGCCAGAACACCTGCATCTTCTCGACCGAGTTCTCGCTGAAGGTGATGGGCGACATCCAGGAGTACTTCGTCCACCACGACGTGCGGAACTTCTACTCGGTCTCGATCAGCGGCTATCACATCGCCGAGGCCGGGGCGAACCCGATCAGCCAGCTCGCGTTCACGCTCGCCAACGGCTTCACGTTCGTCGAGGCGTACCTCGCGCGCGGCATGCACATCGACGACTTCGCGCCGAACCTGAGCTTCTTCTTCAGCAACGGCATGGACCCGGAGTACACCGTGATGGGTCGCGTGGCGCGGCGCATCTGGGCGGTGGCGATGCGCGACAAGTACGGCGCGAACGAGCGCAGCCAGAAGCTCAAGTACCACTGCCAGACCAGCGGGCGCTCGCTGCACGCGCAGGAGATCCAGTTCAACGACATCCGCACCACGCTGCAGGCGCTGATCGCGACCTACGACAACGCGAATTCGCCTGCACACCAACGCCTACGACGAGGCGATCACCACGCCGACCGAGGAGAGCGTGCGGCGCGCGATGGCGATCCAGCTGATCATCAACCGCGAGTGGGGCCTGGCGAAGAACGAGAACCCCAACCAGGGCAGCTTCATCATCGACGAGCTCACCGAACTGGTCGAGGAAGCGGTGCTGAAGGAGTTCGAGGCGATCAGCGAGCGCGGCGGCGTGCTCGGCGCGATGGAGCTCGGCTACCAGCGCGGCAAGATCCAGGAAGAGTCACTGCACTACGAGCACCTGAAGCACACCGGCGAGTACCCGATCATCGGCGTCAACACCTTCCGCAACCCGCACGTGTCGGACACGCCGCAGAAGATCGAGCTCGCGCGCTCGACCGAGGAAGAGAAGCAGGGCCAGCTCGCGCGCCTGCAGGACTTCCACAAGCGCCACGCGAAGGAGGCGCCGAAGATGCTGAAGAAGCTTCAGCAGGCGGTGATCCGGAACGAGAACGTGTTCGCGGTGCTGATGGAGGCGGTGCGGGTGTGCTCGCTGGGGCAGATCACGAATGCGCTGTTCGAGGTGGGGGGGCAGTATCGGCGGAGCATGTAGCTCACGAATCGAGCTCCGTGTCGTCGAGCGGGTCTTCCTGCCCGTCGGCCCACCGAAAGTCGGCCGCGTTGCGTTCGAGGTGGGCGTGGTGCAGCTCCGTCACGAACTCGCCGTAGTCGAGGGCTCTCAGTGGCGGCTCCTTGCGGCCCGCGGGACCCAGCAGCTCTCCGCTGCGTTTGGGAAGGCCATTCTTGGGCGGCGCGGCCCTGACGTCGAAGAACGCGACGTCTGAGCCGTCCGGCTGATACAGCCCGATGTAGAGGCGCTCGAGCCGATCGTCCTCGTCCTGCGGGTTCACCCGGTTCGCATAAGGCCGCAGGTGCCGGACCCAGCTGCCGAAGGAGGAAGGCGTCTTCGTGGTGCGCTTTCGGGTCTGCTCGCGCCGCTCCTCCATAGCCACTCGGCTCAACCGCGCCTGGCGCTCGAATAGTTCTGGAGTCGGTGCTTTCATCGCTCGAGGTCAAACGGATCCGCGGAGTCTAGTGGGCTCGAGCTCCGATCTCTTCCCTAAAGCACTTCGGCCCAGTGCTGGATCGAGACGTGTAGGCGACGGGTCGCATCATTTACGCTGGCTATATGCACAGCAGTGCGGTCACTTATCTGACGGACCGCTCGCGGTACTCGCGCACCAGCGCCCGGGCGTTGCGCTTCACCGCAGTGAGCACCTTGTGCCTCGCCGCCGCGTCCTGCATCGCACGCGCCAGCATCACCGCGCCGACGCTCTGCGCGATCAGCGCCCACGCGGCGTCGTCCGAGTGCACATGACGTTTGAGTGCCGCCTGAACGGCCAGCAAGCCACCCTCGAACGCCTGCCGAACGCCGGAGTCCGCGCGCGCCACGTCGGCGGCGAGAGACGGCAGGGCACAGCCGAGTTCCGGGCGGCCGACGTGCTCGGGACTGATGTACGCGGCGAGCGCCTTGTCGAGTTTCGCGACATCCCCGGCCGGGACGGCCGCGAACCGCGCCGCCGACCGTGCGAGTTCCGCTTCGATGATTGCCGCCAGAAGCTCCGACTTCCCGCTGAAGTGCTTGTACACCGCGCCCGACGTGACGCCGGACGCCGCCGCGAGATCGTCGACGCCGGTCGCCGCGAAGCCGCGCTGTTTCGCCAGGCGGGCTCCGCCTTCGACGAGGCGCTGTCGCGCCTGCTGCTTGTGCTCCTTGGGATAGCGCACGTCCGTGATCCCCGGGTCTGTTGACCCTGCCGAGGCACATAGGATAACGTGCGTTACCCATAAAGCAAGAGCCAGCGGCGGGAGCGCGATGACGACCGAACTCGAACCCGGCGAGTGGAAGAAGACCGCCTGCATCCTCTGCGCCGTCAACTGCGGCCTCGAAGTGCAGACGCGCGGCGCGCACATCACGCGCATCCGCGGCGACAAGGCCAATCCGGTGTCGCAGGGCTACGTCTGCGAGAAGTCGCAGCGCATGGACCACTACCAGAACGGCGCCGATCGCATCGACTCGCCACTGCGCCGGCGCGCGGACGGCAGCTACGAGCGCATCGACTGGGATACGGCCTTGCGCGAGATCGCGGCAAAGCTCGCGGACATCCGCGCGCGCCACGGCGGCGAATCGATCTTCTATTACGGCGGCGGCAGCCAGGGCAACCACCTCGGCGGGACGTATGCCGACAGCACGCTGAAGGCGCTGGGCGTGAAGTACCGCTCCAACGCGCTCGCGCAGGAGAAGACTGGCGAGGCGTGGGTGCAGGGCAAGTTGATGGGCTGCGGCATCCACGGCGACTTCGAGCACTGCGAGGTCGCTGTTTTCGTCGGCAAGAATCCGTGGCAGTCGCACGGATTCGCGCGGTCGCGGACGCTGCTCACGGCGATCAAGCACGATCCCGCGCGCTCGCTGATCGTCATCGACCCGCGGCGCAGCGAGACTGCCGCGATGGCGGACTATCACCTCGCGGTGCGCCCGGGTACCGACGCGTGGTGCCTCGCCGCGCTGGCGGCGATCCTCGTGCAGGACGGCCTGCTGGCGCGCGACTGGCTCGTCGAGCACACGACCGGGTTCGAAGCGGTCGAGCCGGCATTGAAGGCGATCCCGGTGGCTGAGTACGCCCGTCGCTGCGGTATCGACGAGGCGCTGCTGCGCCGGGTGGCGGAGCGCATCGCGCGCGCGAAGAGCGTGTCGATGATCGAGGACCTCGGCGTGCAGATGAACCGGCACTCGACGCTCAACAGCTGGCTGCAGCGCCTGGTGTGGCTGCTGGCCGGCCACTTCGCGCGGCAGGGCACCAACAACGCGTTCGTCCCGTTGCTGGGACTGTCAGCCTTTTCGAAGGGCGAGGGCGACGCGACGCGCAAGGAAGGCGTGCCGAGTCCATGGAAGCGCAGCCCGGTCACGCAGTCGCGCATCATCATGGGCCTCGTGCCGTGCAACGTGATCCCGGAGGAGATCCTCACCGACCATCCGAAGCGCTTCCGTGCGATGCTGATCGAGAGCGCCAACCCGGCGCACTCGCTCGCCGACACGCAGCGGATGCGCGAAGCGATCCGCGCCCTCGAACTGTCCGTCGTCGTCGACGTCGCGATGACGGAAACCGCGCAGCTGGCCGACTACGTGCTGCCCGCAACCAGCCAGTTCGAGAAGGCCGAGGCCACGTTCTTCAATCTCGAGTTCCCGCGCAACGGCTTCCACCTGCGGCGGCCGCTGTTCGAGCCGCGCCGCGGCACGCTGACCGAGGCCGAGATCCACGCGCGCCTGCTCGAAGCGATGGGCGAGCTGTCGGAACGGGACTACCGCTTCCTGCGCGTCGCGGCGCGCTTCGGGCTGACCGCCTTTGCACTCGCGTTCGCGTGGGCGTCCAAGCGCGACAAGCGCATTGCCCGCTATGCGTCCGTCGTCCTCTACCGGACGCTGGGCACGCAACTGCCGCCGGCGCTCGCCGCCGCGGCGTCCCTCTGGGGCATCTGCCAGATGTACGTCCGGCGGCAACCCGACGCGGCGCGGCGCGCGGGCTTCGCGGGCAGTCCGCTGCGCGCGGGCAATGCGCTGTTCCAGGCCATCGTCGATTCGCCGTCGGGCGTGGTCTTCGCGGTCAGCGAGTTCGAGGACAGCTGGAAGGCCGTGCGGCGGCCGGGACACCGCATCGAGCTTCACATCCCCGAGCTGCTCGCGGAACTGCAGTCGCTGGCCAGCGAGGCACCCGCGCGGTCGCCGGACTTTCCGTTCGTACTGTCAGCTGGCGAGCGCCGCAGCGATACCAGCAATACGTCGGTTCGCGACAGCGCATGGCACCGCAAGGGCTCGTTCGGGACGCTGCGGATCCATCCGTCCGATGCGGTGTCGCTCGGCTGTACCGAGGGCGACCGGGTGCGCGTGACCTCGGCGCGCGGCAGCGCGGAGGCGCCGGTCGAGATCACGGATGAACTGCAGCCGGGGCACGTGTCGCTGCCCAACGGCCAGGGGATCGACTACCGGCGCGCGGACGGCACCGTCGAGCGGCGCGGCGTCGCAGTGAACGAACTCACCGACGTCCGCGACCGCGATCCGTTCGCCGGGACGCCGTGGCACAAGCACGTCGCGGTCAGGATCGAGCGGCTGGTCACCCAACGCGTCGCAGCGTAGGCGACGCGAGCCGAGCCGCGGCGCCGTGCCTGATTGCCGGGTCGCGCCAGGCCTGGCCGCGACTTCGGGCTCAGACAAGCGGAGTCGACAGTTTCTCTGTAGCAAACGCCCGCTGCACCGCGGGCCGCGCCAGCATCCGCTGCAGGTACGGCGCCAATCGTGGCAGGCTGCGCGCCGGGCGCGCGAAGTTGCGGGTCCAGCGGCAGAGCATCAGCGCATACGGATCGACCGCGCTGAACGTCGAACCGAGCAGCCAGTCGCCGCCGTGCGAGCCCAGTTGTTCGTCGAGTCGGTCGAGCATGGAACCCGCCCGCGCTTCCGCGCGGTTTCTCACCTGCGCCGCCGCGTTGGCGTCGCCGTCGTCGACGAGGCGCTCGCTATAGAAGTAATGCATCAGCATCGCCTGCAGCGTGTTGGTGCACCAGAAGAGCCACTGGTAGAAGTGCGCGCGCTCCGGCGTGCGCAGCGGCGGCACGAGCTTCGCGTCCGGGTACCGGTCCGCCAGGTGGAGGCAGATGGCGGCGGACTCGTAGAGGACAAAGTCGCCTTCCACGAGCACCGGGATCTGCCCGTTCGGATTCAGCCTCAGGTACTCGGGCGACTTGTGGGCCGCGTGTGCGCGATCGACGAACACGAGTTCGAACGGCGCGCCGATCTCCTCGAGCAGCATGTGAGGCGCCAGGCTGGCGTTGCCGGGGTGGTAGTAGAGCTGGATCATCGCGAGCTTCGCATCGGCTGGACGAGTAGGGCTGCTGAATGGAGCGCCGCGATCATAGGCGCTTGCGATGCGATCCCGTCCGTCTCGCCGGCCGTAGCCGGACCCGCGGTGCGGGGGGACAGGGCAGCGCCGTCGAGTTCGGCGCGCGACAATGCCTCCTCCTCTTCCCGGACCACGCGCCGCCATGAACGATCCGCGCTTTCACGACGACACCGCCCGAGGCCGCTACCAGCTGCTGCTCGGCGACGACGAACTCGGCTTCATCGAATACGACCGAGTCGGCGAGAAGTCGATCCTGATCAAGCACACCGAAGTGTTGCCCGGCCACGAAGGCAAGGGCTACGCGGCGACGCTCGTGCGGAGTGCGCTGGACCACATCCGTGGCCAGGGCAAGTCCGTGATTCCGATCTGCACGTACACGATGAACTGGGTGCGCAAGCACCCCGACTATCACGGCCTCGTGCCGGAAGACCTGCGCCGCACGCTGTGAGTTCGCCGCCCGGTCACCGTCGCCGGACGGCGACCGGATGACGGGACCGCGCGGGTCAGTGAGCGATCGACCGCCCGCGGGCCCGGAACTCCGCGCTGCGCAGCAGCGTCTGCCGGTCGGCGGCGTCGCACACCATGAACGCGGCGACGAGGCGGCCGACCTGCGTGGCGAGATCCGGCGCCGGCGCGGACTTGCGCGGCGCGGCGCCGTGGATCAGCTCCTCGACCGTGATGCCGAGGGTGTTCGAGAGGCTCACCCACTTGTCGCGGGCCGGGCGTGCGCATCCGCTTTCCCACATCTCGATCTTTTGTCCACTGACGCCGATCCGCGCCGCCAGCTCCTCCGTCGACATGTGCCGTGCCTCGCGCTTCGACTTCAGCAGCGCCGGGAATTGCTCGCTCAGTACGCCTGTCTTCCGCATCGGTGTGCCTCCTCGCAACGGGCCTTCGTCCGGGCCCTGGAATCCCCCCGGATGAACGCCGTGGCCCACGGCGCCGTGACTGCGAAGGGGCGCGTTGCCGTGCGTTGAGACCGAGGGCTTCGTGGAAACTGGATTGCGGGGACAGGCTAGCGCAGGGAGGCCGGGGCCAGCGCTACCCAATTCGCGTCGGGCGTCGCTCGCCGCTCAGGACTCAGAGGGCGTACGGGCTCTGGCGTTCGAGCTGCTGCACATTGACCGCGAGCTGTTGCGCGCGGACGGTGAGTTCGTCGATGCGCGTGGCGAGTTCCACGCGGTCCTGGCCAAGGCGCACGAGTTCCTGCGCGAGGAACACGCGGCGGTCGTTCGGCACGTTCGGCAGCAGCAGCTCCGCAGTCGCGCTCGCGATCGCGTTGTCCGTGCGCACGAGCCCGTCGCGCGCGCTGCGCAGCCGCGCCTGCGTGCCGCGCAGGTCGGCGCGCGCATCGTGGATCTGCATGCCCCAGCGGAGGCCGTTCACGAAGCCCGCCTCGGTCGCGGCCGGGCACACGTTCGCGTAGCCGCCTCCGTTCAGCCCGACGCGGTAGCCGTTCCGCGGCTGGCAGTACTCGACGAGGCCGCGGTCGCGGCCTTCCATCCAGGCCGCGAGGTCGGGCGTGACCTGATGCTTGGCGCAGGCGACGCGGTGTGCGCCGATGCGGTCGGCCGGGAATCCGCGCAGGCCGTCTTCGTAGCCGATCGTGCGCCAGTCGGCGGCCGCGCACTCGTCCTTGCCCATGCCGGTGGCGCAGCCGGCGAGCAGCACGGCGGCGGCAGCAGCGGCAAGAGCCGCACGGAAGGAACGCGGGGACGAACTCATCGTCCCCGATTGTCGACGCCGCTCGCAGGGGCGAAGCGGCGAATTCAAGCCGGAACGCGGGCCCTATTTCGAAGGCGGCACGTAGGTGATCACGTTCAGCCACGCGCCCTGTGGATCGGCGATCACCGCGAAGCGACCGACGCGCGGGATGTCCGCCGGCCCGTGCAGCACCTTGCCTCCCAGCGCGGTCGCCTGCTGCGCGCAGGCGTCGACATCCTTCACCGTGACGTAGCAGCCCCAAGCGGGCGGCATGCCGCCCGCTGCCGCCGGCATCTTCATGATGCCGCCGATCGAGGTGCCGTCGGCCTTCACGACGTGGTAGTCGCCTTCGGGCATCGGCATCGGGTCCGCCGTCCAGCCGAACAGCGACTGATAGAAGCGCAGCGCCGCGTCGGCGTCGCTCGTCATCAGTTCGCTCCAGCTGAACGCCCCGTGCGTGGTGTAGGCGTCCATGGTGTGCTCCTCGCGCGAGTGGTCGGGACGGCGAGTCTAGGCGGCGCGCGTGCCGCGCGCCATCGACGGGGCGGATCGACCCCGCTCAGACGAGGGCCAGCACGAGCAGGAGCGCCCAGGCGATGAGGCCGGCGCCGATCACGATCTGCACGGTTTCCGTCGCGACCACCGCTTCACGCTTGCGGCCCAGCGCCTGCAGGCCCTGGTAGAGAAGGGCGCACGAGAGCGCCAGGGCAATGGAGGAGACGGCGGCATTGAAGACCAGGTTCGGGACCAGCAGGCTCAGCGACGAAAGCCAGAGCGGCACGGCGGCGATCGCCGCCAGCAGGTACGAGTCGTGATAGTCGACGGCCAGCCCGTTGGTGTCGCCGACCTGCCTGATCAACCAGCCCATCAGCGTGAAGGTGGCCAGCTCCGCCACGAGGAACACGGCGGCCACGACGACCCAGTCCCTCGGGCGCGCCGCTGGCCCGAATACCTCGGGATAATGCGTACCGGCGTAGTAGAGCATCGCGGGCGGCAGCAGAGAAAGCGGCAGCACGAGAAGCAGGACGACCTTGAGGATTCCGGGATGAATGCGCGCCAGGTCCGGCCAGCCCTCGTCGGCCGAAAGCGGAAGCTTGGCAAGTGACAGCAGGCTCATGGCGTGTCTCCGTTGCGCACGCGGTGCCTCGACCCGAGCGGGATCGAGAAGTATCACGGCATGATATGTAATTTATAGGCCCGTCGCCCCCCGAATGTCAACCTCGAGACCCGCCAGACGCTCCCGCCTCGGCAAGGCCGACTTCGAGCGCCTGTCCCGATTTCGTCACCGGCTGCGTCGTTTCCTGCGATTCAGCGAGGAGCTGTGCAAGGATTGGGGACTCACGGCGCTCCAGTACCAGCTGCTGCTGCACGTCATGGGCTTCCCCGGGCGCAACTGGGCCACGATCAGCGAGCTCGCGGAGCGCCTGCAGGCGCATCACCACGGCGTGGTCGCCCTGGTCGATCGCTGCGAGAAGCTGGAACTGCTGGAGCGCTGCCCCGGGCGGACCGACCAGCGCACGGTTGAAATCCACCTCCTGCCGAAGGGGGAGAAGCTGCTCGCCAGCGTCGCGGCTCTCCACCAGGACGAGCTTCAGCTTCTTCTGCGCGAGTTCTCGGATGGCGGGCTGACCTAAGATCGAACCTTTCGCAGGTTCGATCTCCTTCCGGCACCGTCCCATGTCCACCGCCTACATCCTTGCCGCCGTCCGCACCGCGGGCGGCCGCCGCAACGGCCGGCTCTCCGGCTGGCATCCCGTCGACCTCGCCGCGCAGGTGCTGGACGCGATCGTCGACCGCAGCGGCATCGACCCCGCGCAGGTCGACGACGTGATCCTCGGCTGCGTGATGCAGGTCGGCGAGCAGGCGGTGAACGTCGCGCGCAACGCGGTCCTCGCGTCGAAACTGCCCGAGTCGGTGCCCGGCACCTCGATCGACCGGCAGTGCGGCTCGTCGCAACAGGCGCTGCACTTCGCCGCGCAGGCGGTGATGGCGGGGTCGATGGATCTCGTGATCGCCGGCGGCGTCGAGAGCATGACGCGCGTGCCGCTCGGCGCGTCGGTCGGCCTTGCGAAACAGGCGGGCATGGGCGGCTACATGAGCCCCGCGATGAAGCAGCGCTACGGCGACATCGTCTTCAGCCAGTTCGACGGCGCCGAAATGCTGGCGGAGAAGTACGCGTTCGACCGCGCCGCGCTCGACGCCTGGTCGCTCGAGTCGCATCGGCGCGCGGCGGCCGCGACGAAGTCCGGCGTCTTCGACGACGAGATACTGCCCGTTCCGGTGCGACTGGTGGACGGAAGCGGCGACGGGCTGCACGCCGTCGACGAGGGTATTCGCTTCGACGCGTCGCTCGAGTCGATCGGCAGCGTGAAGCTGCTGCGCGAGGGCGGCGTGCTCAGCGCCGCGAGCGCCAGCCAGATCTGCGACGGTGCGTCGGCCGTGCTGGTCGCGAGCGAGCGCGCCGTCAAGGCGCTGGGCGCGACGCCGCTCGCGCGCATCCACCACCTGTCGGTGGTGGGTCACGACCCGGTGATCATGCTCGAAGCACCCATCCCCGCGACCGCGGCCGCGCTGCGCAAGGCGGGCATGAAGCTCGACGACATCGACCTGTTCGAGGTGAACGAGGCGTTCGCGTCCGTGCCGCTCGCCTGGCTGAAGGCGACCGGCGCCGATCCCGCGAAGCTGAACGTGCACGGCGGCGCGATCGCGCTCGGCCATCCGCTCGGCGCGTCGGGAACGAAGCTGGCCACGACCCTGCTGCACGCGCTGCGCCGACGCGACGGGCGGTTCGGCCTGCAGACGATGTGCGAGGGCGGCGGGATGGCGAACGTGACGATCTTCGAGTCGTTGCGCTGAGCGGCCGATGGCCCAGCGCGCCACTGTCTACCGCACCGACCTCACCGTTTCCGATGTCGACCGCGGCGTCTACTCGCAGCACGCGCTGACGCTGGCGCGGCACCCGTCAGAAACCGAGGAGCGCCTGATGGTGCGGCTGCTCGCGTTCGCGCTGCACGCCGACGACGCGCTCGTCTTCGGGCGCGGCCTGTCGACCGAGGACGAGGCCGACCTGTGGCAGCGCGACGCGACCGGCGTGATCGTGCGCTGGATCGACGTCGGCCTGCCGGACGAAAGGGACATCCGCAAGGCGTGCGGGCGCGCGCGGGAAGTCGTCGTGCTGGCCTATGGCGCGCGGCGCGTCGACCAGTGGTGGAGCGACAACGCGGCCGCCCTGTCGCGGCTCGGGAACCTGAAAGTGTTCACGCTGACGGCCGCGGAGACCGAGGCGCTGCAGGCGCTCGCCGCGCGGTCGATGACGCTGACGTGCACCGTCCAGGACGGCCACGTGTGGCTCGCAACCGAGCGGGCGACCGTCGAAGTCGCGCCGGCGCGCCGCCCGTAGCAGTGCCGAGCGAGGCGCCTGCCTGGAATGAAGCGGATGCGATGCGGAGCGGAGTTCGCGTGAGCTTGCAGATGAGGTCATCGACGGCAATTCGCTGGACCGGCGATCGGCCCGGCGGTCGACGGCTCGCCGCACTGGTCGCTGGCGCGCTGCTGCTCGCCGGCTGCGCCACGCAGATCCAGGACAGGGAGGCCGTAGGCCCCGACGGCGCGGGCGGCAAGGCGATCGCGTTCCAGCGCAAGAGCCTCACGCCGACCGACGGCGGTCGCCTGGTGCTGCCCGACGAACTGCTGGCCGGCGACATCCTGCTGTCGGCCGATCCCGGAATTGCCTCGGCCGGCATCCGCCTCCTGACGACCTCGCCTGTCAGCCACGCGGCGATCTACGTGGGCAACGGCGAGGTCGCCGAAGCGCTGCGCGGTGGCGTTCGGTTGCGCAGCATCGATCGCGTCCTCCAGGAGGAAACCGTCGTCGCGGCGTTCCGCCATCCCGTGCTGGATGAAGAGCGCGCGCAGCGCATGAGCCAGTTCGCGCGCGAACAGGTCGGCAAGCCGTATGACTTCGTCGGCGTCGTGATGCACGCGCCGTTCGCGCTGCAGCGGCGGGTGTGCGAGTTTCCGGGCGTGCCAACCTTGCTGCGCGAAGCCTGCCTGTCCACGCTCGCCACCTTGCAGCTGATCCACGGCAGCGACGACCGCTTCTTCTGCTCGCAGTTCGTGCTCGAGTCGTATCGCGCGGTGGGCCTGCCCATCACGCGCGCCCGCCCGCACTGGGTGTCGCCCGAAGACATCATGCACATGCGGGCGGGCGACGTCTCGTCGCTGCCGGTCGAACAGCCGTTGATCTACGTGGGACACCTCAAGTTCACGGCGCTGGCGATGCCGCTGCCGGGACTCTCGATCCCGTTGCCCGTCCCGCCTTCGGGCGAGGCGCGCACGCCGGGGCGCTGAAACGCGTCGGCGCAGCGCCTGGCGTTGAGTGCGATCAACGCAAGGCGCGGTTCGCGACCCATCCTGAAAGCGTTTCGTCCGGCGCGGTCCGTGCGGACCGCCGGGCGACGGCCGCTGTTCTCCGGAGTCCCTCATGTCCGCCGTTCCACTCGCCCTCGTCGAGTCCCCGCGCAAAGCCGACCAACCCGCTCAGGTTCCCGCGCTCCGCGCTCCGCGGCGCGTGGCCATCGATCCGCCCGCCGAGAAGTTCCTCGCAGAACCGGTGCCGCTCGCGAACTACGACCGCTCGATCCGCGCGGCCGTTTCGCGCGCGAGTCGCGGCATCGCGTGGCCGTCGCTGGTCAGCGCCTGGGCCGACTGGTACTGGCATCTCGCGTCTGCGCCCGGCAAGCAGATGGAACTCGCGAGCAAGGCGCAGCGCAAGGCGGCCAAGTACGCGCTCTACGCGCTCGAGGCGATGCGCGGCGAGACCGAGCCGTGCATCGACCCGCTGCCGCAGGACCGGCGCTTCGTCGATCCGGCGTGGCAGCAGCCGCCGTTCAACCTGTTCCACCAGAGCTTCCTGCTGATGCAGCAGTGGATCTGGAACGCGACCAACCATGTCGCCGGCGTCAGCCGCCATCACGAGCGGATGGTCACGTTCACGGCGCGGCAGATGCTCGACGTGCTGAGCCCGACCAACTTCCTGCCGACCAACCCCGAAGTCATCGCGCGCACGATGGAAACGGGCGGCATGAACCTGGCGCAGGGCGCGCACGACTGGTGGCGCGACGCGCTGGCGACCTTCGCCGGCAAGCCGGCGCCCGACGGCGCGAGCTTCCGGCCCGGACACGAGGTCGCGGTGACGCCGGGCAAGGTGGTGCTGCGCAACGACCTGATCGAGCTGATCCAGTACTCACCGGCGACGAAGACCGTGTACGCGCAGCCGATGCTGATCGTTCCGTCGCCGATCCTGAAGTACTACATCCTCGACCTGTCGCCGGGCAACTCGATGGTGCGGCACCTGGTCGAGCAGGGCCACACGGTGTTCATGCTGTCGTGGCGCAACCCGGACGCGCGCGACCGCGAACTCGGCGTCGACCATTACCTGCGGCTCGGCATCCGCGCGGCGATCGACGCGGTCTCCGCGATCTGCGGCGGCCAGAAGGTGCACGCGGTCGGCTACTGCCTCGGCGGCACCTTCCTCGCGATGCTCGCGGCGTCGATGGCCGGCGCGGGCGACGAGCGCATCGGGTCGCTGACGCTGCTGGCGGCCGAGGTCGACTTCACCGAGGCAGGCGAACTGTCGATCTTCATCGACGACAGCCAACTCGTGTACCTCGAAGACATGACGTGGGAACAGGGCTACCTCGACGGCAAGCAGATGTCGGGCGCCTTCACGCTGCTCAACTCGAACGACCTGCTGTGGTCGCGGCTGGTGCGCCAGTACCTGATGGGCGAGGCGCCCAAGCACACCGACCTCACCGCCTGGAACGTCGACACGACGCGCCTGCCGCACCGGATGCACACGGAGTACCTGCGCAAGCTCTACCTGAACAACGATCTCGCGTCGGGGCGGTACCGCTACGACGGCCGCGCGCTGGCACTGAGCGACATCCGCGCACCGATCTTCCTCGTCGGCACCGAGCGCGATCACGTCGCGCCGTGGAGGTCCGTGTACATGATGCATCTGTACGCGGACACCGAGATCGCGTTCTGCCTCACCAGCGGCGGGCACAACGTCGGTATCGTCAACCCGCCGGGGACCGCCGGGCCGCCGCGGCACTTCCGCGTGGCGACGAAGGCGCCGGACGAGCGCTACGTCGACCCCGACCAGTGGTTCGCGCGGAACGAGCCGCAGGACGGCTCCTGGTGGCCGACCTGGGAGCGCTGGCTGGCCGAGCGGTCGGGCGAGCGCGCGGCGCCGCCGGGGCCGCATCGCGACTACATGCCGATGGGCAACGCGCCGGGGACGTACGTGCTGATGCAGTAGCGCCCGGCCTGCACGCGGTCGACGCGCCGCTGCGTGGTCGACGTGCGCGGGAACTACACGTCGGCCGTTGCCGGGTCCGCTTGCCGGTCGGCCCAGCGCCAGGTGTCCCGCCCCGCCGACTTGGCGGCGTACAGCGCGTGGTCGGCACGGGCGATCGCGTGCGCCGTCGACTCGCCGTCGTCGACCTCGGCCAGGCCGGCACTTGCGCGCAGGCCGAGAGCCTCTCCGCTCGGTCAAGCGCAGCGGGCTGTCGCGCAGGGCCTGAAGGATGCGCTGCACGGCGCGCTGCGCGGCGTCGCGATCCGCCGTCTGCAGCAAGGCAACGAACTCTTCTCCGCCGAAGCGAACCACAGGTTCGCCCGCGCGGCAATGATGCTTCAGCAACGCCGCGGCATGCTTCAGGGCGAGGTCGCCGACAGCGTGCCCGTGCAGGTCGTTGACGCTCTTGAAGTGGTCCAGGTCCAGCATCATGACCACCAGCGACTCGCCGTGACGACGCGCCTGCGCGTGGCAGCGCTCGAACTCCTCTTCCAGCCCGTGACGCAGCGGCAGGCCCGGTCAGGGCGTCGAGCCGTGCGCTGTGCGCAAGGTAGGCGTTCTTCAGCAGGGACAGTGCGGCGACGACGCCCGCCTGGGCGTGCTCGAAGTCGTCGAGGTCGGCGGCATCGCCGCGGTCGCCGTTCAGGATGCGGCCGCAGATGCGGCGCGCGGCGTCGTGCATCTGCCGGTGATTGCGGTCGAGGCGCCGCAGCGTCGCGGCATCGATGCGCGCAAGGCGCTCGCGGTGGCTCTCCAGCCAACGGTCGAAGTGGCAGCAGTGGTGCGCGTCGCTCGACAGCACGTCGTCGCCCGGGTGCGTGCCCAGCACCGCGCAGCGCAACACCAGGCGGGTCCACGCCATGTGCCACTGCGCGGCCTCGTCCAACTCGGCCACGAAGTGGCGAGTCGCGCGGCTGAACGTTCTATCGACCATGGTCCACCTGCGCCGGGCACGCTACCCGCGCATCACCAGCGCCGCACGCGCCCCGTGTCGATGTGCACGAACTGGTCGGCGTAGTAGCCGACGCCGCCGGCCTTGAGCGACACCGCTGCGTCGCGCAGGTCGGCGAGCGGCACGCCGGGCAGTCGGACGTCGATCGCGCGGCCTTCCATGTGCAGGCTGTGGCGTGCGACGCCGCCGCCGCGTGTGGTGCGCAGCGTCTCGTTGGTCGCCGGATTGCGGTAGCCCGAGATCACCTCGAACGGCTGCGTGCCGCCGACGAGCGTGCGCACCTGGTGCAGCAGGTCGAACAGGCGCGGATCGATCTGGCCGATGTCGCCGCTGTAGTGGTCGCGCAGGAAGCGGTTCAGCGTCGATAGCGCGTCCGGCACGTAGCTCTGCTCGACCGCATACACGAGCGCGATCCGCTCGCGCGTGTGCGTGTGGACCATCGACAGGTCGCGCGCGCTCGGCGGCGGGATGCTGGCGCTCGCCGTATGCGCGACGGGCAGCATGCTGGCGGCCGCGATGCCGGCAGAGTGCTTCAGGAAGAAGCGGCGGCGAAAGCAGTGGTTCTTGTCGCTCATGGTCCGTCGCTAAAGGGCGGGCCGCGGCTGACGCAGCGCGGCGTCGAGGCGGCGATCGTGGCCGTAGATATCGTCATAGAAATGCACACGACTTTGTTTCACCATAGCAGTTCCATAGGCAATGAGGACCGGCAGAGGTTCCGCCAGGCGCACGGTCATGGGGTCGTCGTCACTCATCGCCTGACGGATGCGATCCTCGGTCCACCCGGGCATGCCCTGCATGACGAACACGGCAAGTGCGACCGGCTGCTCGACGCGGATGCAGCCGTGGCTGAAGTCGCGGCGGTCGCGCTCGAACAGCCGCACCGACGGCGTGTGATGCAGGTAGATGTGGTCGTTGTTCGGAAAGACGAACTTGATGTCGCCGAGCGCGTTTCCCGGCCCGGGTCGCTGGCGGATGCGCGCGCGGCCCGCGAGCACCTCGTCGAGCAGCGTCGGCGACAGGTCGGTCACCATGCGGCTGCCGACGACGAACTCGAAGCCTTCGCGGTCCCAGTAGGCCGGATCGCGGCGCAGGCGGGGAACGACCTCCCCGCGCGCAATCGACGGCGGCACGTTCCAGAACGGCTGGAACTCGATGAAACGCATCTGCTCGATGAACAGCGGCGTGCGCGTGTTCAACGCCCTGCCGACGATGATCTTCATCGCCTGGCGCACGACGATGCGCTCGCCCTCGACCTCGTACGCGCGCAGCACGAACTCGGGGATGTTGATCACGACCATGCGCGGCCCCTGCATCAGCGGCGTCCAGCGCAGGCGTTCGAGCATCAGTTCGAGCTGCCGCACGCGCGCGGCGGGCGGCTCCTGCAGCTGCGCCAGCGTTGCCCTCCCGATGACGCCATCGGTCGTCAGGCCGTGACGCTGCTGGAACGCGCGCACGCCGTCGGCCAGCGCCTCGTCGTAGATCGCGGACGTCACCGTCGAAGCGGGCAGGTCGCCGAGGGCGACCAGGCGTTCGCGCAGCAGCGGCGCGCCCGCGTACGGTTGTCCCGGTTCCAGCTTCGGCGGGCTGCCGCGATCGCCGGGCGGCAGCGGCGGCAGCGACGACTTCCAGGCCGGGTGATCGGCGAGCACGCGGTACTGCGCCAGTGCCTCGCGGAGCCGCTCGTACTGCGCGAAGCGCGGCGCGGCCTCGCGCGTCGCGTCGGCGAGCCGCCCGCCCTCCACGGCGCGACGCAACACCGCTTCTGGGTCGAAGGCGCTCCGCATCAACGCATACCCGTGCGGCAACTCGCCGGGTGCCACGCGGCCGTGGTGAAGGTCGCCGAGGTAGCGCGTCATGGCGGCTGTCAGGTGGCGATCGAACGCGGCGACGGCGGCCGGATCGGCGAGGCCTTGCCGCCCGAGGCGGCCTGCAGCTTGCGCGAGCCGCTCGGCGTCGTAGTCCGCGGGATCGAGGCCGTGGCTCCCTGCACTACCCAACAGCGCCAGCGCCTGCTGCGCCTGGACGCTTGGCCGCCCTTCGATGGACCAGGCGAGCGGCTCGACGGCGAAGGCCGCGTGCGCCATCAGCGCCAGGAACGCAGCGGCGAGCGAGCGAACTACCCCCATTGCTCCATTGTTGTTCATTCGCGCGCGCCCGCCATGATCGGCGGCATGAGGATGAAGACTTCGAGTCGCTCCCGCTGCGCCAGCTTGCGCCGTCCGGGCTAAGTTCAAGGCGCATCTGGAAACGGTGCGGCCGGGGTAAGGAACGCTACGTAGCGCGCCGCCGCTTAGGAAGTTCTTAGCAATCACTGAGCGAAGTATTACGAACGCGCTCCGCCGCGACTCACTACGGTAGCGGTCATGAAAGCCGCCGCCGTTCTTGCAATCACGCTGGCCGCCATCGCGACGCTCGCCGCGGCCGCGCCACGCGCCGAGCCCCTGCCGCAGCGCCTCAGCGCCACGGGGCTCTTCGCTCCCGGCTCCACGCGCCTGGCGGCCGGTGTGATGGCGTTCGCGCCGCAGTACCCGCTGTGGTCCGACGGCACGCGCAAGCGCCGCTGGATCCAGTTGCCGCCCGGCGCGTCGATCGACGCGAGCCGCGTCGACGCCTGGGAGTTTCCGGTCGGCACCAAGGTCTGGAAGGAATTCGGCTACGGCAAGGCGATCGAGACGCGCCTGCTCGAGCGTGTCGCCGATGGTTCGTGGCGCTTCGCGACTTACGTTTGGAACGTCGACGGCACCGACGCCGTGCTGGCCCCCGAGGACGGCGCGGTCGTCGCGGCGAGCGATGCGCCCGGCGGCCGCTATGCAGTGCCGAGCCGCGGCGACTGCGTCGCCTGCCACGAGGGACCCGCCGTCCCCGTGCTCGGCTTCACCGCGCTGCAGTTGTCGCCGGACCGCGACCCGCTCGCACCCCACGCCGACGCGAAACGCGCCGACCAGGTGGATCTCGGAAGCCTGGTTGCGCGCGGAGTGCTGCGCGGCCTGCCGCCCGAACTGCTGTCCGCGCCGCCGCGCATCGATGCGCCCACGCCGACTGCTCGCGCCGCGCTCGGCTACCTCCACGGCAACTGCGGCCATTGCCACAACGCGGCCGGCGCGTTGACAGGGCTCGAACTCCTGCTCGCGCAGCAGGCCGGGCACGACACGCACAGCGCGGAGCGCACGCTGGAGTCGCTGCTCGGCCACTCGAGCCGCTTCCGTCCGAACGGCAGCGAGGCGACGCAGCGCATCGCCGCGGACCAGGGCAGCAGCGTGCTGACGCTGCGCATGAAGACCGACAACCCGCTCGCCCGCATGCCGCCGCTCGGCGTACAGGTAGTGGACACCGAGGGCATTGCACTGATCGAACGCTGGATTGCCAACGACCTGCAACCCGCTCTTTTCACCCTCCAGGAGACCGCACCATGAAGTTGAAACGCATCCCGCTCGAATACGCCATCCTCGGCGTCGCTGTCGTCACGACGCTCGCCGTGGCCTATCCCGCCCACGCGCAGACCGCGACCGAGGGCACCGCGGACAAGGTCAGGCGCGGCAATTACCTGGTCGCCACATCCGGCTGCCACGATTGCCATACACCCTGGAAGATGGGCGAGAGAGGGCCCGAACCGGACATGACGCGCGCCCTGTCCGGCCATCCCGAAGGCATGGCGCTGCCGCCCGCGCCGAAACCCGAGAGCCCGTGGATCATGACCGCGGCCGCGACGAACACGGCGTGGGCCGGCCCGTGGGGCGTCAGCTTCACTGCGAACCTGACGCCTGATCCCGAGACCGGCCTCGGCAAATGGACGCAACGCAACTTCTCCGAGACGATCCGCACCGGCCGCCACATGGGGCGTGGCCGCCAGATCCTGCCGCCGATGCCGATCCCCGCGTACCGGAACTTCACGGACGCGGACCTCGAGGCGATCTTCAGTTACCTGCAGACGCTGCCGGCCATCCGGAACCGCGTGCCGGAACCGCTGCCGCCGGCGGCAGCGGTGGCGGCAAAGTAGTGGAAGCGGGCCGCCGCGCAACGCGGTGGCCCGCCGGTGCGCTTCGCGCGACTCTGGAGCAGGCGGAACTCCCCTGGAGACGGCATCGGACCGCGGAAACGCGGGATCGCATGTCTGGCTGCGTCGATCGTTTGCGTCTCTTCCTGCAGGGAGTTTCGCTGTCACGCAACCGGACCCTGATCACTGGGAGTGTCCGGCAGCCGGTCCCCGAGACCGGCTTTACTCAGGAGGTCCACCCATGCGCGCCACCTCGTTCTGCCACGTCGCCCTGCTTGCCGCCGCCGTCGTCGCGGGCAGCGCCGATGCCGAATACCGCTGCAATTCCTCAGCGAGCCAGGCCGACAAGGGAGCCTGCATCGCGGCCGAGAGCGGGCCCGATGCCCTGAGGCACTACGTTCAGCGCATGCGCGTTGTCGAGCCGCTCTATTTCTTCGATTACGTGAACAACGAAACAGTGCGCGCCTGGGAAGAGAAGGCAAGGCGCGAGCGCGCGGCGCAAGATTCCGAGAACGCGCCAAAGCCCGAACTCGCGCGCAACTCGCCGCGCTGATCACGCGTGCTCGCCGGTCCCTTCCGGCGGGCCGGCCATACGGTCAGTGCGGCGGCGCGGCGCGCTGCACGCATTCCTGCGCACGCCGCGCGAGCAGCGAACGCTTGCGCGCGTTGCGTGTCATCGTCGCCGCGCGCTTGAATTCCGCGCGCGCCCCTGGCCCGCATCAGCCGCCGCTGAGGGCCTGGACGATGCAGACCTCGTCGGTGGGCCCGACTGCCAGGCCGAGGTCGAACGTCGCTTCGCCGTTGACGAAGAAGCGCACGTGACGCCGCATGCGGTCCTGCTCGTCGATCATGCGGAAGCGGATGCCCGGGTACTGGCGGTCCAGGTCCGTGAGCAGGTCGCCCAGCGTGGCGCCCTCGGCCTCCACCCACGCGCGGCCGGTGTAGGACAGCAGCGGACTCGGGATCAGCACGTTCATCGCGCCGCCTGCTTCAGCCCAGTTCGGCGGTCTCCACCGCGTAGATCTCCGGCAGATGACGCGCGATCGAAGTCCAGCGCGCACCCTCGTCGCGGCTCATCCACAGCTCGCCGCTCGTCGTGCCGAAGTACAGGCCCACGGAGTCGCGTGCGTCGCGCGTCATGGCCTGCCGCTTCACGGTCCACCACGCCTGCTCCTGGGGCAGGCCCTCGGCCTGGCGCTGCCACGTCCGGCCGCCATTGCGCGTGACATAGACGGCGGGTGCGCCGCCGACGCTGGTGCGCGGCCACACCGTGGTGCCGTCCATCGGCATCACCCACGCGACGTCGTCATCGCGCGGATGCACGACCATCGTGAAGCCGATGTCGCCGACCTTCTTCGGCATCGCCTTGCCGATCCGAACCCAGGTGTCGGAAGGTCGGTCGATGCGATAGATGCCGCAGTGGTTCTGCTGGTACAGGCGGTCGGGGTTGCTCGGACAGAGCCGGATGCAGTGCGGGTCGTGGCACGTCGGCACGTCGCGCGGGAAGCCTTCGACGACCTCGAGCCCGTCGATCAGGACCCGGAAGCTTCGCCCGCCGTCGGTCGACTCGTGCACGCCGCCGCCCGACATGCCGAAGTACAGGTGCTTCGGATCGCGCGGGTCGACGATGATCGAGTGCATCTTCGGGCCGTCCGGCGTGCCGTCCTGCACGCTGCCCATCCACTCGATGTACTTCGGATCGTCGTTGATCGGGGACGCGGACGACCAGGTCACGCCGCCGTCGTCCGACCGGAACAGCCCTTGCGGCGAGGTGCCGGCGTACCAGACGCCGGGTTCGCTCGCGTGCCCCGGCGTCAGCCAGAACGTGTGGTCGACGCTGCGGCCGCTGCCGTCTGCCAGTTTCGTGAACGCGGGCGGCTGCTTCGCTTCCTTCCACGTCTTGCCGAGGTCGGTGGAACGGAAGATGGTCGGACCCAGGTGCCCCGTTTTCGCGGCGGCGAGCAGCGTGCGGCCGTCGCGCGGATCGAGGACCAGGTGGTGAATGACGTGGCCGAGGAAGTGCGGGCCGTCGGCGCGCCAGCTGCGGCGCGATCGGTCGCCCTGGAAGATCCACGCGCCCTTGCGCGTGGCCACCAGCACCGCGAGCCGGCGCGCGACTCTCGACGGAGATCGAGGGGCTGCCTTGGTTGCGGCGCTGCGTCGAGTCGTTGCCGACCGCGGGCTCGTTGCCATGTCGCCTCCGCGCTTTCGAAACGGAACGGCGACGATAGGCGGATCGGCCGCCGATGTCATCGGCCTGCGACGAATCCGCGCTCGGGACGGGTGGATCGCCCTTGCGGCGCCGCGGCGCCGCGTAATTTCGTGCAACTGCGCAGAGCTGGCCGAACCGGTGTACGCGGTGCGGCGCACGGCGACCGGGCCATCACCTGCCGCGCAGCCGCAGGCTGACGACGGCGGCCGCGGCCACGAAGGCGGCGAGCATCGGAATGAACGCGTCGGGCGCCTTCATCGTCCACAGCGTCAGTCCAGACGCCAGGCACCACAGGACCGGCACGAGATACAGGGCCCAGTGTGCGCGACGGGCAACGAGCAGCAGCCCGAGCGTGAGGATAGCGGTCGGGTCGGGCGAAAGCCCGGCGACTTCGATCTGCCGCCACGGCCGACCGGCCGCGAGCGCCGCGAACGGCACCACCGCGAGCGCGGCCACGATGAGCGCGAGGCCTGCGTATCGGCGCCGTCGCGACGTGCCACCGTAGTCGAGGCCGCCGAACAGTCCGGTCCAGGCGAGAAGCGCCGCCTGCAGCGCGAACGCGCCGGCAAAGTACACGGCCGCCCAGTTGATCGTCGCGTAACGCTCCCAGTGGAAGCGCCAGGCGACGGCGCCCCAAGCGAACGCAAGGACGAGCGCGACGATGCGCCCGGCGTACCGCGCGCGGCGCCAGGCGAGGGCGACCAGTGCCAGCGCTGCCGCGATCGCGACGGCCTGCCACGGCCACGACTCGGCGTTGTAGGTCTCGACGAGGCGGTAGTACGTGCGCGGCGCGAACAGCAGGAAGTCCGACGGCCGGTAGGTCCACCACCCGGACATCACGCGAACTTCTCGACCTGGGCGACGATGCGCTTGAGCATCGCGGCGTCCGGCAGCGGACCGCGCGCGGCGGCGAGGTTCTCGCGCACGTGTTCGACGCTCGACGTCGCCGGGATCGCGCACGTCACCGCCGGGTGGGCGAGGATGAACTTGAGCAGCACCTGGGCCCAGGTGGAGCAGCCGATCTCGGCGGCCCAGGCCGGCAGCGGCTGGCGTGCCAGCGCGCGCGTGAGGTCGCCCCGGCGGAAGGGACGGTTCACGATGACGGCGATGCGGCGCTCGCGCGCGAGGGGGAGCAGCCTCGCCTCGGCCTCGCGGTCCAGCGCGTTGTAGCTGAACTGCACGAAGTCGAGCGGATGATCGCGCATGATCTGCTCGAACTCGCGGTGCCGTCGCCCTTCGGAAGTCGTGATGCCGACGTAGCGCAGGCGACCCTCGGCCTTCATCGCCATCAGTGTCGGCAGGTGCTCCTGCCAGGCCAGCAGGTTGTGGACCTGCAGCAGGTCGAAGCGCGTCACGCGCCAGCGCTGCCGCGAAGCCTCGATCTGCTCGGGACCGCGCGCGCCGGAGCCGATCCACACCTTGTCGGCCGCGACGAGCGAGCGCGGGTGGCCCAGGCGCGCGAGGCCGTCGCCGATCACTTCCTGCGACGATCCGTACATCGGCGAGGAGTCGATGAGGCGGCCCCCGGCCTCGAAGAAGGCGCGCATGACCGCCGTGCACTGTTCACGCAAGGCGCGGTCGTTGCCGACGTTGAAGGTGATCCAGGAGCCGAGCCCGACGGCCGGCATCGGTTCATTGGACGCTGGGACCGGGCGGGAGAGCGGCTTCTCAGGCGTCGTTTGGCCGATCGCGGACAAGGGCAGCGACGCCGCGGCACCGAGTGCCGCGAGCGCGCCGAGCGCCTGGCGGCGCGATGTGCAGGGAAAGCAGGGCGGCGGTGACGTCATCGAGCGAGCCGAAGCGATCGCAACGAGACAGACGCTACACCGCCGGGCGCCGGCGACGATGAAGCGGACGGCACGCCCGGGCCGCGACAGCCGGGGCGCGAAGCGCGGCGGTTAGTCCTTGCCCTTGCCGTGGCCCTTGCCGTTCCCCTTGCCGTTGCCTTTGCCCTTCTCGGACTGGTAGTGGGGCACATACACGGTGTTGTACCAGTCGTCCTTCACGAAGTAGACCGGCTGCGCGCACGCGTTGTACTTGCTGCAGTGCTTGCGCCAGTTCTTCGCGTGGCCGGGCGGGACGTGCAGGTAGACAGGCTGCACGCCGCGCACCTGCTGGATCATGACGGGCTGCGGATAGACGAGCACCGGCGGCGGCGCGTTGCCGATGTCGATGCGGCCGTAGAAGCCGGGCTGGCCCACGCTGACCGACACGCCGACGTCCGCGGCGAGGGCCACGGAACTGGCGACGGTGAACAGGGCGGCAATCGCGATGCGTTTCATGTTGTCCTCTCCATGCTTGCCAGACCTTAACGCCTTGGCGAGGGCCTGCGCCGACCGTGGCGAAGCGGATTAGCAGTCTCGCGCGACGGCAGGGGT
The DNA here is from genome assembly GCA_963841815.1 of uncultured beta proteobacterium. GTDB lineage: Bacteria > Pseudomonadota > Gammaproteobacteria > Burkholderiales > Burkholderiaceae_F > JAOUJD01. Next base: position 101,969 of record CAWJEE010000016.1, read on the forward strand.
GCGCAGGCGACGAGAAGCGCAGGTTTCGAGCCTTGCATCTTCCATCGGCCCGGCGTGATCGCGGCACCTCGCCGGTTCCGGGCAGGCCGTCGGTCGGCCCGCCGCGCTTCGGTGCGCGGCCGCTCCATCGGGGGAAACCCGCGTACGACGCCCGGTCTTGTCGCTTTCCGCGCACACGTTTGATCCGGTGCAAGCCGACCGTGGCGGCGCATCTGAGATAGCGCAGGGTCCGAGCGCGCGCCGCGATCGAGACTGCCACCCGTCCATCCGAAGAACACGAGATCCAGGTGACGCTTTCCCCCTCGCCATCGCAGGCTGGCTCCTCCGCTTCCTGCTCGTTGCACTCGTTGTCGTACCGGCCCGTGCGGCCGACGCACCGCCCGGACCGGCCGTCGACGCGACCCGGATCGAGGCCTTCGTGCGGGAAGGCTGCCCGCACTGCGCCAAGGCAGAAGAGTTCCTGGCACAGCTGCAGAAGGAGCGGCCCACGCTGTCGATCGTGATCCGCGACGTGCAGAAGGAGCCGGCGGCGCTCGATCGGTTGAAGGAACTCGCACTGCAGACCAACACCGGCACGGTGCGCGTGCCCGCGATCCACGTTCGAGGTCAGTTGATCGTCGGCTTCTCGCCCGAAGCGAGCACGGACGCGCTGATCCGCGCTGCACTGGACGGCCGGCGCGCCGGGGCGCAGGCCGACGCGGCCGGCACCTGCGACGCCGAGGAGTCGCTCGCCTGCCCGAAAGGGCCGGACGCCGCCGACAAGGAGTTCGCGATCACGCTCTTCGGCCGGACGATCACGCTCGCCGACGTCGGATTGCCCGCGTTCACCGTGACGATGGGCCTGCTCGACGGCTTCAATCCCTGTTCGATGTGGGTGCTGCTGCTGATGATCTCGCTGCTCGCGCCCCTGAACGACCGCAAGCGGATGGTCGCCATCGCCGGCACCTTCGTGCTCGTCGAAGGGATCGCCTACTTCATCTTCATGGCGGCCTGGCTGAACCTGTTCCTGCTGATCGGCATGTCGCGCGCGGTCACGCTGGTCGTCGCGGCCATCGCGATCGCCGCGGGCCTGATCAACCTGAAGGACGTCGTCGCGTTCGGCCGCGGCATCTCGCTGTCGATTCCGGAGAGCGCCAAGCCGGGGATCTACAGCCGCATGCGGGGGCTGCTGCACGCACCGACGATGACGGCGGCGATCGTGGGGGCGGCCGTGCTGGCGGTGCTGGTCCAGGTCGTCGAGTTCATGTGCACCTCGGGCTTCCCGGCGCTGTTCACGCGCATCCTGACGCTGCACGAGCTGCCGACGGCGAGCTACTACGGCTACATGCTGCTCTACATCGCCGCGTACATGCTCGACGACATCATCATCCTGTCGATCGGCGTGATCATGCTGAGCCGGCACCGGCTGCAGGAGAAGGAAGGCCGGGTGCTGAAGCTGGTCAGCGGACTGGTGATGGTCGGACTCGGGATCTACCTGATCTTCGTGGGCTGACCAGGGCGCGAGGCCGCGCCGCTCAGGCTGGCCTCCCGCTCCCGTGCAGGCGACAATGGGACGGACGGCGCGTCCGGCCGTGAGAGAGACTGCCCTGGCAACCTGTGCAGCACACGTGCATCGATGAGCGACCCGCGGCCATCCACGGCTCCGGAGCCGCCCAAGCGCGCGGTCGACATCGGCGCGGGCGATCCGGACGCGAGCGCCGGCGCGATTCCCAACCTGGTCGCCGGGCTCATCGAGACGGAAACCTGGCGCGACGCGGCGACGGTCCTGCTCGGCGCTTTGCTGATCGGACTCGGGATCTGGTCGTACGCGGGCGTGCGGTCGTCGCTCGCCGAGGCGCGCGGCGCGAGTCTGGAAGCCCTGCTCGGCGCCGTCGTGAAGGGACTCGACGTCTGGGTCGGCGAGCACATGACCGAGGCTTCTCGCGTCGCCGCCGACCCCGACGTGATGGCGCGCGCCGCCCGCCTCGTCGCCGAGCGCCGCGACCCGGCCCAGGGGATCGGGCGCTGCACCGAGGAAGCCGAGCAACTCAGCGCGCGGGTGGCGTCTTCGCTCGTGACCAAGGACGTGGTCGCGTTCCGCATCGTCGACCGGTCGGGTCTCGTTCTGTCGTCGAAGGATCCGCTGCGCTGCGGCCAGCGGTTGCGCGCACCGCCTTTCCGGCAGCGCCTGGACCTCGCGCTCGACGGTGCTCCGCAATTCGTTCGTCCGTATCCCGAGACCGAGCTGTCGGTGCGCGGTGTAGGCGGGCAGCCGCGGCCGGTCGCGTGGTTCATCGTCCCGATCCGGACCGGCTCCGGCGCGCCCGATGTGGCGCTGGCCATGGGCGTCGAGACCGACCGCGATCTCGACACGATCTTCTCGACGGCGCGACCGGGAGCCTCGGCCGAGGTGTACGCGTTCGGCGAGGACGGCCTGCTGCTCACTTCCAGCCGGCACACGGAGGAACTCATCGCCGCCGGCGTGCTGTCGGAGAACAGCAGCGGCGGTGGGGCCTTCAGGGTCCAGGTGCGCGACCCGGGCGGCGATCTCGCGCGCGGACACTCTCCGACGCTGGAGCCCGCCGCGCGGCCGCTGACCGTGGCGGCGGCGATCGCGCGGGCCGCCCGCGACAAGACGGTCTGGATCGAGCGGCACGGCGTGGTGCTCGAGCCCTATCGCGACTACCGCGGCGTCGAGGTGATCGGCGCATGGAGCTGGCTCGTCGCCTACGACGTGGGCGTCATCGCCGAGATCTCGGCCGCGGAGGCGTTCGCGCCCCTGCGGTATCTGTCGATCAGCCTCAGCATCATCGGCGGCATCACGGCGCTGTCACTGGTTGCCGCCTTCATGTCGGCGTTTCTGCTCAGCCGGCTGAGCCGCCAGCTGGGGCGCGCGCAGCGACTCGGCGCGTACACGCTCGAGCGCAAGATCAGCGAAGGCGGCATGGCCACGATCCACCTGGCCCGGCACGCGCTGCTGAAGCGACCCACCGCGATCAAGATCCTGAAGAAGCACGTCGCCACCGACGAATTCATTCACCGCTTCGAGCGCGAGGTCCAGCTCGCAAGCCAGCTGCTGCATCCGAACACCGTGGAAATCTACGACTTCGGGCGCACCGCCGACGGCGAACCCTATTACGTGATGGAGTTTCTCGACGGCGTGACGCTGGCCGAGCTGGTGCAGGACACGGGCCGGGTTCCGCCGGGCCGGGCGATCCACGTCCTGCGACAGGTCGCCGCGGCGCTGCGCGAGGCCCACATGCGCGGGCTCGTGCACCGCGACGTGAAACCCGAGAACGTGATGTTGTGCCGGCGCGGCGAGGACGATGTCGTGAAGCTGCTGGATTTCGGCCTCGTGAAGAACCTCGAAGGCGCCGAGACGCGCGACCTCACGCGGCAGTTGTCGATCATCGGGACCCCGGTCTACATGGCGCCCGAGCGGCTGCTGAAGCCCTCGGACGTGGACGTGCGGTCGGACATCTACGCACTCGGCGCGGTCGGCTACTTCCTGCTCACGGGCCGGCCGATCTTCGAGGGCGACGACACGCTCGCGATCAGCAACCAGGTGCTCCATGCGCCCGCACCCCGCGTATCGGCCCGGATCGAAGTGCCGGAAGGGCTGGACGCGCTCATCGCGGCGTGCCTCGAGAAGGACCGCACGCGCCGGCCGCAGACCGCGCAGGCGGTTGTCGACGCCCTCGATCGCCTGGCGAGCCGCCGGGCGTGGACGCAGAGCGACGCGGCGGCGTGGTGGAACGACTATCGGCGCCGTGCCGCCAGCCGACCAGCCTCGGAGAGCGTCGACGCAGACGGTGGAGAGACACGATGAGCGCAGCGGATCCGGCCGACACGAACGGTGTGTCTCCGACGCTGACGATCGACGTCGTTTCCGACGTCGTCTGCCCGTGGTGCTACATCGGCAAGCGGCGCCTGGAGACCGCCCTGGCCACGCGCGCAGGGCCGGCGCCGGCCGTCCGCTGGCATCCGTTCCAGCTAAATCCGGACATTCCGGCGGGCGGTGTCGACCGGCGCTCGTACCTGGAAGAAAAGTTCGGCGGACCGGAGCGCGCACGTGACGCCTATGCGCGGGTCGAAGCGGCTGGTCGTGAGGTCGGCATTCCGTTCCGGTTCGAGAAGATCGGTCGGCAGCCCAACACGAGCGACGCTCACCGGCTGATCGCCTGGGCGCAGGCGGTGGCGCCGGCAAGCGCCGATCGGCTCGTCGAGCGGTTGTTCCGGGCGTACTTCACGGAGGGCGTGGACATCGGCGTCGTCCACGAACTCGCCCGGCTCGCGGGCGAGTCCGGCTGCGATCCCGGGGCGGCCCGTGCCCACCTCGAGTCCGCGGCGGGCCACGAGGAGATGGCGGAAGCGGACGCCCGGATGAAGTCGATGGGCATCGGCGGGGTGCCGTTCTTCATCTTCAACCGGCGCGTGGCAGTGTCCGGTGCCCAGCCTCCGGAAGTGCTCGCCGACGCCCTGGCGCAGGCCGAAACGGCAGCTTGAGGGAATCAACGCCCCGCCGCGGACCGGAAAAGTCGGTCTTTTGCGGCTTGACTGGCCGGGTGCGGGCTAAAAGAATGCGCGGATGTCCTCTCGCTCCAGGCACCCAGCCACGGCGGCGCTTCGCTGCGCCCGTCAGGCCTGGAAACTCCAGTACGCCGACTCGGTGCGCTCCCAGGCGCTCGCCGAGCAAGCCCTCATCCGGGCGCTTGCCCGCGGCGACGTCGAGGCCGAAGGCTGGGCGCGCCTGACGCTGGGGCACTACCGGCTTCGCTACGAGTCCCCGGCCGAAGCGTTGGTCGAACTGAAGGCCGCCCAGGCCTGCTTCAACTCCTGCGGCGATCGCCGCGGTGAAATCATGTCGCAGGTGGCCCAGGCGCGCTGCCACTGGCGCCAGGGCCAGGTGCTGGAGCCGCTCAGCCGCGTGATGGTCCTGCGCAATGAGGGCATGCAGGTACTGAACGCCGAAGAGCGCAGCATGATGTTGAACGTCATCGCGGGTTGCCATTCGTCCCGAGGCGATTCGCCCGAGGCGTTTGCATACCTCTACCAGGCACTGCGTGAATCGCACGCGTCGCGCGGACACGGCTTCGATGTCGTCCTGCTCTGCAATCTCGCCCACGAGCTGCTGCAGCTCGGCGACTACTACGAGGCGCTGAAGTACATCGACGAAGGCATCGAGCGCTGCCGGCGCATGTCGAACAAGCACCTGCTCGGGGTGCTGCTGCTGAACCGGGTGCTCTGCCTGACCGACCTCGACCGGCCGGAGGAGGCGATGGACGAGGTGGCGCGGCTGTCGGAACTGCTCGGCGAAACGGCGCGCGCGGACAGCGTGGAAGCCTGCGCGGTGATGGCCCTCGCGACGTTGCGCGCGGGCCGCGTCGAAGAGGCGGCCCGCCTTTGCGAGACCGCCGAGACAGCGGTCACCGAGGAGACGCTGGCCGAAGAAGCGCTCGCGCTGATCATCGCCCATGCGGAGGTGCTGCGCACGCGGGGTGAAATGCAAGCGGCGATCGCCGTGCTCGACGGGGCGGAGCCGCTGCCGGCGGAAGCCCTCACGCTGCGCGCGCGCTGCCTGTTCTTCCAGACTCGCGCAGCCGCCCTGGAGGCCTGCGGAGATGCCGAACGCGCGCTGGTGGACCTGCGGCACTGGCAATCTCTGCATCAGGACCGGGCGCTGATGGCTTCGAAGGGCCGCTATCAGGCTGCCTCCCTGCAGACCGAACTGCTGCGACTGCAAAAGCAGCGCGACGAGAGCGAGGCGCGGCGGCGGGCGAGCGAGCGGGCGAAGGCCGAGCTCGAGGAGATCAACGGCAAGCTGTCGCAGAAGGTGCGCGAGGTCGAGTCCCTGCAGGCGGCCCTGCAGGACCAGGCGGTGCGCGACTTCCTGACCGGCCTCTACAACCGCCGCTACCTGAACGACGCATTGCCGCCGATGCTGGCGCTCGCGCAGCGGCACGACGAGCCGCTCGCGGTGGCGGTGATCGACCTGGACCACTTCAAGGAAGTCAACGACGAATACGGCCACGCCGCCGGCGATCGCGTGCTGGCGACCTTCGGCAAGCTGCTGCGGGCGCGCATGCGCCGCAGCGACATCGCGTGCCGCTATGGCGGCGAGGAGTTCTGCGTGCTGATGCCTCGCACCTCGGCACTCGTCGCGCGGGCCAAGCTCGAGCAGATTCTCAGGGCATGGCGCGCGATCCGTTTCGACCTCGGCGGAAAGCTGCTGACCGGGGCCAGCTTTTCCGTCGGCATCGCCGAGTCGACGACGACGCCCGGCAACGCCGAAACCCTGCTGAACGCTGCCGACGATTGCGCGCTGCTTGCCAAGCGCAAGGGCCGCGGCCGGGTGATGGTTCGGGTGCCGCCGACGCCGGTGGCCGAGAGCGAACTCACTCCTTGACCTGAACGGGAGCGGCCACCCCGCGCTGCTCCGCCCACCACCGCTCGAATTCCTCCCGTCGCGGGATGCTCGCGCGGCCGCCGAACCGCGTGCACTTCAGCGCCGCAACGGCCGACGCGAACTCGATCGCTTCCCGCGTTTTGCGGCCTTCGGCCAGCGCGAGGGCCATCGCGCCATGCCAGGTGTCGCCGGCCGCCAACGTGTCGACCGCCTTGACGCGGGGTGATGCCATGGTGTGCATCCGGTCGCCGTCGAACCACATCACGCCGGCGGAGCCGAGCGTCACGCCGGTCACCGCATTGCGGCCGCCGAACACTCGGGGGAGCGCCTGTTCGGGCAGTCCGTAGCCGAAGCTCGCGAGCATCGGCTGCGAGAAGAACGGGTGCGTGCACTGCTGCGCGGTGCCCAGGACCTGCGGCGGATCGCCGCCGTCGCCGTCGAACACGCTCGACAGGTTGCGCTGCGCTGCCGCTTCGAACAGTCGTTGCGCGCCCGTCGGCCAGCGGGTGTCGGCCAGCACGGCGTCCGCCTCCGCCACCCGCTCGACCGGCAGCCACGAAGCGTCGGGCGGATACCCCTGGGGCTGCGCCGAGACGGCCAGGCGCTCGCCGTGCGAGTCGATCAGGATGCTCGCGATCTTGGTCCGGAATCCCGCGAGCCGGCGCACCCCGGACACGTCGATGCCTTCGTGCGTCAGCAGCCACAGGACTTCATCCCCGGTCTGGTCGTCGCCGACGCGGCCCCAGTAGATTGCCCGGCCGCCGAGGCGCTGCACCGCGACCGCCGCGTTGGCGCCCATGCCGCCGCCCGTCTCGATGAAGTCGCGCGCCGTGATCTTCGCGGAAGGAAGCTTCACCTCGTCGACGAGAAAGATGTGGTCGATGGTCGCGGATCCGCCGACGCAGATCACGCACGGGGTCTTGTCTCGCTTCACGGGAAGGGTCGTCGCTGGTTGGGTGTTCGATCGGCAGGCAGGGCGTCCGGCAGGCTCCGCACGCGTGCCTGCGCCGCCGTCGTGATGCCTTCGCGCCACGGTACGCCCATTCCGTCCTGTTTTGCTGGAGCGGGCACGAACCCGCCGCTAACATCGCCTCCCCCTCGTCGTCGACGTCGGCGACGCCTGTGCTGGCCGGTTCCGGCACGACTTCACAAACAGTTGCAGCGATGACCACCGTCGATGCGGCCGGGGTCCTTCGTCGCGTTCGCGCACGGCTGACCCTGGCTCCCAACGATCTGTTGCGCGACGCCGTGTACCGGCGCCTGTGGATCTCGATCCTGACCGCCTCCTTCGGCGCGCAGGTGACCATGCTCGCCCTGCCGCTGACGGCGGCCGTGCTGCTGCACGCCACGCCGACGCAGATGGGCGTCCTGACGGCGATGGAGATCGTGCCTTTCGTGCTGTTCTCGCTGCCTTCGGGGGTGTGGCTCGATCGGGTGCGCAAGCTGCCCGTCTACGTGTACGGCGAGATCTTCATCGCGATCGCGGTCGCGACCGTCCCGCTCGCGTGGTGGATGGGCTGGCTGACGATGGATTGGTTGTACGTCGTGGGCTTCCTGATCGGCACGGTCTATACGACGGCGGGAAGCGCTGCGCAGATCGTCCTGACCCAGGTGGTGGCGCGCGAGCGGCTGGTGGAGGCGCACGCGAAGAACGCGCTCGCTTCGTCGACCGCCGAGGTCGCCGGGCCGGGCGCCGCGGGCGTGCTGATCAAGATCGCCGGAGCGCCGCTCGCGCTGCTCGCCGACGCCGTCCTGCTGCTGGTCTCGGCCGCGATCCTGCGCGGCCTGCGTGTGAAGGAGCACGTGGAGCCGGTACGGCACCCGTTCTGGCCGGCGCTGCGCGACGGGCTGGACTTCGTGCGCGGCAACCGGCTGCTGGTGACGATGGCGGTCGCCGTGGGCGTCTGGCAGATGTGCCACCACGCCGCCATCGTCGTGCAGATCCTGTTCGCGACCCGTGTGCTCGGACTGTCCGAACGCGCCGTCGGTCTCAGCTACGTGGCGCTCGGTGTCGGCACCATCGCCGCCAGCATCGTCGGCCATCGGCTCACGCGCCGCATCGGACCGGGACCGGCGCTGGTGACCGGCTTCGCGGTGTGCGGTGCCGGCTGGCTGCTGCTGGCGGCGATGCCGGCCAACGCCTTCGGCGTCGCGGGCTTTGCCCTGATGCTGTTCATGTTCGGCATGGGCGCGGTGTTCCTGTTCATCAACTTCCTCGCGCTGCGCCAGGCCGTGACGCCGGCGCCGCTGCTCGGACGCATGACGAGCACGATGCGCTGGCTGATCCTGTTGCCGGCCGGACCCGGCGCGCTGATCGGAGGCTGGCTCGGCGAGCACGCGGGGTTGCGGGCAGCACTCGTGTTCGCCGGCACAACGGCACTTGCGTTGGCGCTCGTGGCGTGGCACCAGCCGATCATCCGGGCGACCCGCGCGCTGCCGAAGCTGCACGAAGACGCGCCGGGTATCGGGCCCGGCGCGTCTTCTACTTCGGCCGCGTGAACCCTGACGCGCGGCTGGAGGTGGCGCGTTGCCGGCCGCGGCGTGGCGTCATCGCTTGACGATGACCACCTCGAGATACTCGCCGGGCACGACCAGCGATTCCTTTCCGCCGACATTCATCCGTTCCAGCAGCGTCGCGATGTCGGCGGCGAGCCGCGTCCGGTCGTCTGCATCGAGCGCCGCGAAGGCCTTGTGCGTCGGACCGTAGTAGTCACGGAAGACCTGCAGCCAGTGCGCAGGCGAGCGATAGCGGAAGTTGAAGTTCTTCCGCACGCAGCGAATGTCGGCGGCCTGTGGGCCGAAGAGTTCGACGAGATGCGGCTCCGCGCCCCACAGGGCGGGCGAGCGCAGCCCGGCAGGAGGCGGAACGTAGGCGCCGATCACCTTGAACAGCTGGCCGATGAAGCCTTCCGGGGTCCAGTTCGCCAGGCCGATGCGGCCGCCGCCGCGGGTGACGCGCAACATCTCGCTTGCCGTGCGAGCGTGGTCCGGCGCGAACATTGCGCCGTAGGTCGAGAGCACGACGTCGAAGCTGGCGTCGGCAAACGGCAAGTCCTCGACGTCGGCGACCTGGAAGTCGATCTTCAGCCGGTCTGCGCGCGCGCGATCGCGGCCGCGCTCGAGCAGCGCCGGCACGTAGTCCGTGGACGTGACGTCGGCGAAGCGACGGGCCGCGGCGAGCGTGGCGTTGCCGTTGCCCGCCGCGACGTCGAGCACGCGCTCGCCGGCACGCACGTCGACCGCTTCGGCGAGTGACTCGCCGACGATCTGCAGCGTGATGCCGACGACCGAGAAGTCGCCGCTGGCCCACGTTGCCTGCTGGCGCTGCTTGATGGCCTTCAAGTCGATCGATGGTTGCGCGGGTGTGCGGACGGGAGTCCGCTCCTGAACGGTGGGCATGGTGTCTTTCCTTTGCTTTCGGTTGGAAGGGATGCGTCGTGCGCGTCGACGTTCGGGAGAAGGACTTCCCGCTCTCGATCAACCCTCGATCGGCGTGCCAAATGCGCGGTAAGGAAGAGCGCGTAGGCCAGGCCGATCTCTGGAGTCGCTCGAAGCTTTGAAGACGAGCGCTGCGACGGATCGAAGTCTTTGCCTCCGCGCGGCGCCGCGCTTCACTCGGCGTCGTCTCGATTTGGCCGATCGTCCTGATCCGTTCCGCGTGCCGGGAGAGTCCTGACCGGATGTCCTGCCGGCTTGCCCGATGCGCCGTGGCGCCTCGATCCCACTAGGCAGGCGCGCCTCGCCCGATGATGATTCGGCGGAACAGGCTTCGGGCCGCGGCCCGGATCGGCGCGGCCGAATGGAGGCAGGGATGACCGCAGACACGCTGTCCGACGTCCTGCGTCTCGTGCGTTTGCACGGCGCGCTGTTCTTCTACGTCACCGGCAGCAACCAATGGGTCGCCGAAGCGCCACCGGTACGCGACATCGCGGGGGCGGTGATGCCGGGTTCCGAGCACGTGATGGAGTATCACGTCGTTGTTGCTGGGGACTGCTGGGCCGGCCTCGTCGGCGAGGCGCCGGTGCGCCTTTCGGCCGGCGACGTGCTCGTGTTTCCCCATGGAGATGGCCACGTGATGTCCAGCGCGCCCGGCCTGCGAGCGGACCCGCTGGTCAGCTGGTATCACGAGATGGTGCTCGATGCGCTGCCGCTGCGCGTCGCGTATGACGGCACCAGCCCGCCTTCTCTGGAGCCGCCCCGCGGCGAGCCGGCGACGACGCTGGTGTGCGGTTTTCTGGGCTGCGACGTGCGGCCCTTCAACCCGCTGGTTGCCACGCTGCCGCGGATGCTGCTGATTCGCGGCAGCGAGGGCGGCGAGTGGATCGCGCAACTGATGCGCCACGCGGTGTCGGAATCCGCCGCGCGCCGGCCGGGCGCGGACGCGATGCTCTCGCGGATGAGCGAGATGATGTTCGTCGAGGCGGTGCGCCGGTACGTCGACTCGCTGCCGGAAGAAAGCGCGGGCTGGCTGGCCGGATTGCGCGACCGCTACGTAGGGCGCGCGCTGACGCTGCTGCATGCGCGCCCGTCGGACCCGTGGACAGTGGACACGCTGGGCAGCCAGGTCGGCCTTTCGCGTTCGGCGCTGCACGAGCGCTTCGTCCGCTTTGTCGGTCACGCGCCGATGCAGTACCTGACCAACTGGCGGATGCAGCTTGCGTCCGGCCTGCTGCGCAACACCAACTCGACGGTCGCGTCGATTGCGCTCGAGGTCGGATACGACTCGGAGGCGGCGTTCGCGCGGGCGTTCAAGCGCAGCGTCGGATCGCCGCCGGCGGCCTGGAGGCGCGGCCTGCGGGACGCCGTGCCGCTGCCCCGTTAATCGAGCGAGACGACCAGCTTGCCGCGCACGTGTCCTGCACGGGAGTGCGCCAGCGCCTGCGCCGCGTCGCCCAACGCGAACGCGCGCTCGACCACGACCCGCAGGCTGCCAGCGGCGACTTGCCGCATCAGCGCTTCGAGATCGGCGCCGTCCAGCTTGAGCATCAGCACCTGCCGCTTGCCGCGCCGGAGCAGGTTGAGCACTGTGTCGAGCATGACCTGCGGAAAGCGCGGCGTGGTGGCGACCTGGTGGCCGTCGGGCGCGAGCAGCGCCTTCAGGTCGGACGACGTCAGTGTCGTCGCGCAGTCGAGCACGGCGTCGAAGGGGCCGCCCCAGGTGGCCACGGGGGCGGCGCGATCGACCACGCGATCCGGGCCGAGGGACTGCAGCAGCGGGTGGCTGGCCACGCTGCCGGTCGCCGTCACCGTTCCGCCGAGGTTGCGCGCGATCTGCACCGCGAGGTGCCCGACGCCACCCGACGCGCCGTGAACCAGCACGCGCGCGCCAGGGCCGATCTTGCCATCCGGCACATCTGCAGCGCGGAGAGTCCGGCGACCGGGAGCGCGGCGGCCTGGTCGAGCGGGACCTGGTCCGGCACCACGACGAGCAGGTGCGCGGGCACCAGGGCGTATTGCGCGATCGATCCGGGTGGGCGCTGGAACGCCGGGATCAGGCCGGCGACGCGCGTGCCATGCGCGAACTGAGCGGCGCCGCGGCCGGCGTCATGCACCTCGCCGGCGAGGTCGAATCCGACCCCGCAGGGCGGACGCGCCTTTGACATCCATTTGTAGTGCCCCTCGACCAGCTTCCAGTCCAGCGGGTTGACGCCGGCGTAGCGCACGTGCACACACACGTCCTCGCCCGCCGGCCTCGGAAGGCGCAACTCCTCGACTCCCACGCTTGTCTCGACCGGCCCGTAGGCCCGCTGCACGAGTGCACGCACTTCGCCCCCAGATCCAGAACGGCTGGAGCCGAGGATGCCCCAAATGGGCGGACTGCGTCGAGGCGGAGTAGTGCGGACGAGCACGGGAGCAGGCGCGCTCGGCCGTGTCGCGCGCCTCACATCGACCACGGCCCCGCGGCATCCAGCGTTCCGGCCGCACCGACCCGCGGCCCTACACTGCGCCGGATTTCGCTCCCGCACGCCGTGAACGCCTTCCTGCAACTCGTCGAGCTGTCCGCGCCGCTGTTCGCGCTCGTGCTCGTGGGCTACCTCATCGGAGTTTCCGGGCGGTGGCCGGTCTCGTACAGCGAGGCGCTGTCGAAGTTCCTGTTCGCCGTGCCGCTGCCGGCGCTGCTGTTCCGGCTGATGAGCGACCTGTCGAAGCTTCCGCCGGTCGATGCGCGCGTGCTCGTCGCGTTCTTTGGCGGCTGCCTCGTCGTGTTCGTGGCGGCGCGCGTGGCCGGCCTGCTCGTGTACGGCCTCGACGGCGTCGGCCAGTCGGTGTTCGCCCTCGGCGGGATCTTCTCGAACAACGTGTTCCTCGGCATCCCGCTGGCCAAGGCGGCGCTCGGCGAAGCGGCGATGCCGTCGATCGGCCTCGTGCTCGTGTTCAACTCGCTGACGCTGTGGATGCTCGCCACCGTATCGGTCGAGTGGGCCCGCCACGGGGAACTGTCGCTCACGGGGTTCGGCAACACGGTGCGGAGCGTGCTGACGAACCCGATCGTCGCGTCGATCCTCGCCGGCGCGGCGTTCGGACTCACCGGCTGGACCCTGCCCGCTTTCGTCGACGTGCCGCTCGCGCTGCTGGCGCAGCCGGCGATTCCGCTGTCGCTCGTAGTGCTCGGCATGGGCCTCGCGCAGTACGGGGTGAGGAGCGGCTGGCGGATCGCGACGGGAATCGCGGCGATGAAGCTCGTCGGCCAGCCGCTGGCGGTGTGGGCGATCGCGTGGGCCGTGGGCCTGCCGCCGCTCGAAACGCAGGCGGTCGTGCTGTTGGCCGCGCTGCCGGTCGGCATCAACGTCTACCTGATGGCGCGCGAATTCAATGCGATCGAGGGTCCGGTGGCCACCAGCATGCTGCTGTCGACGCTGCTGGCGGCCGTCACGGCACCCTTCACGCTGTTCCTGCTGGGCGCGGGCCGCTGATCGCGGTCAGGCGAAGCCGCTGACCAACCAGAGTTTCCCCGGCGTCAAGGACTGTCCGGAACTACTTCGCGAACAGGCGCGACGGATCGGCGAAGGCCTTGAACTCGAGCGCGTTGCCGCTCGGGTCGAGGAAGAACATCGTCGCCTGCTCGCCGACCTCGCCCTTGAACCGGATGTGCGGTTCGATGATGAACTTCACCCCCTGGTCGCGCAGGCGGCGCGCGAGCGCATCCCACTCCTGCATCGACAGCACGACGCCGAAGTGCCGCACCGGCACGTCGTCGCCGTCGACCTCGCTGGTGCGGCGGTGGCCGACCTCGTCCGGCGCGAGGTGCGCGACGATCTGGTGGCCATACAGGTTGAAGTCGATCCAGGCGTCGGACGAGCGCCCTTCCGGGCAGCCGAGCAGGCCGCCGTAGAACTCGCGCGCGGATTCGAGGGAGGCAACGGGAAACGCGAGGTGAAACGGGTGCATGGGCGGACAGCCTGGAGGCGACGGGAGCGAAGGGCGAAATTGTGGCAGATGGCGTGCCCTCGCCTTCGTGCCGCGGGCTGGACGACGCAGCGCGAAGACCGCGAGACCGCGTGCGACCGCGGAACGACTACGTCATCGCCAGCCGTTGCTTGCGCTTCGGCGGCGCGAAGCGCGCGTCGACTGCCGCGAGATCCCGGTCCGTCAGAACCAGCGCTGCGGCGGCGAGGTTCTCGCGCAGGTGCCTCTCGTGTCCGGCCTTGGGGATCGCGATCACGTCCGGCTGGCGCAGGACCCATGCGAGCGCGACCGGTGCGGCGCTGACGCCCAGCCGGTTGCCGATCTCCGCGAGGGTTGGATCCGACGCGAGCGCGCCCTGGTCGATCGGGCAGTAGGCCATGGTGGCCACGGAACGCCGGCGCTGCGCGGGCAGCAGGTCGAACTCGATGCCGCGCTCGCTCGCCGAGTAGTAGACCTGATTCGCCACGCAGTGCGGCCCGCCGGCCACGCCCCACAGTTCGTCCATGTCGTCGACGTCGAAGTTGCTGACACCCCACGCGCGGATCCGGCCGCACTCGCGCAAGGCCTCGAACGCCGCGACCGTCTCGCTCAGCGGATGGCCGCCGCGCCAGTGGAGGAGGTAGAGGTCGACGTGAGCCACGCCCAATCGCTCGAGGCTGCGCTCGCACGCCGAGACCGCTGCCTTGCGGCCGGCGTTGCTCGGCAGGACCTTCGTGACGAGGAATACGTCCTCGCGCCGGACGGTGCCCGTCTGCAAGGCCCCGCGCAGCGCTTCGCCGACCACGCGCTCGGCGCCGCCGTCACCGTACATCTCGGCCGTGTCGATCAGCCGGTAGCCGCATTCGAGCGCCTGCCGCACGGCCGCCACATCGGCCGCGTGAGAGGACCGTGATTCGCCCATCCGCCAGGTACCGAGCCCGAGGCACGGCACCTGGACGCCATCGGCGAGTCGGACCATTCGCATGGCGGGATCTTGGCACGTGCAGCGACTGCCCCGGCTTGACTCGATTCGCACGCCCGGCGGGCCAGCAATGCACGGAACTGGTGCGCTCCTCTGGACGGATGTCTCTACAGAACGCGCATACGGGTCGGCACCGATCTTGCTGCAGTGCACGAAAATGCGGGTCCGCCGTTATATGCCTTTCCCCCGGAACCACACGGAATGTCACTGTCGCGATCGCTCGACGCACGCCTGCTTGTCCTGCTGCTGGCAGCGGGCTTTGTCGCCGCCGCCCCGCCGGTCGCCGCATTCGGCTTCGACGACGTCGACCGGATGGCGAAGGAACTCGCCAGCCGGCCCCAGCCCAAACCGGCCTTCGTGCTGCCGAAGGCGCTGAAGGACCTGACCTACGACCAGACGCGGGACATCCGCTTCAACCCTGACCGCGCCCTGTGGCGAGCCGACAAGCTCCCGTACGAGATCCAGTTCTTTCACCTCGGAGGCTATTTCGACCAGCCGGTCCGGGTCCACGAAATCGCGGGCGCCAGCGTCCGGGAAATCACGTTCGACCCGGCCAGCTTCGACTACGGCGCCAACAGGCTCGATCCGGCCCAGTTGCAGAAGCTCGGCTTCGCCGGCTTCCGCATCCACTATCCGTTGAACACGCCGCGGCACAAGGACGAGCTGGCCGTGTTCCTCGGCGCGAGCTACTTCCGCCTGCTCGGGAAGGGCCAGCGCTACGGAGCCTCGGCGCGCGGCCTGGCGCTCGACACCGGCGAGCGCGGCGGCGAGGAGTTCCCGCGTTTCGAGCAGTTCTGGATCGAGAAGCCGGCGCGCAGCGCCACGCGCCTCGTGCTGTACGCGCTGCTCGATTCGAAGCGCGTGACCGGCGCCTACCGTTTCGTGCTGAAGCCCGGCGACGAGACCGTCGCCGAGGTGCAGTCCCGGCTGTACTTCCGCGAGGCGGTCGGCAAGATCGGAATCGCGCCCGTAACCTCGATGTTCACGTACGGCGAGAACCAGCCGGGCAGCGGCGACGGATTCCGGCCGGAGGTCCACGACTCGGATGGCCTGTCGATCGCGTCGGCCAACGGTGAGTGGATCTGGCGGCCGCTGGTGAATCCGAAGCGCCTGCTGACGACTTCGTTCTCCCTTCCCGGCACGCGTGGCTTCGGCCTGATGCAGCGCGATCGCGCGTTCGCGAGTTACGAGGATCTCGAGGCGCGCTACGACCTGCGACCGAGCCTGTGGGTCGAGCCGACGTCGAGCTGGGGTCCTGGTCGCGTCGAGCTCGTGCAGATACCGACGCCGGACGAGACGAACGACAACATCGTCGCGTACTGGGTGCCGGCGGAGGCCCCGAAGGCCGGCGCGTCGCTGGCGTACTCGTACCGGCTGTTGGCGCTGAAGAACAGCGAGCGCCGGCCGCCGACGTCTTGGGTGGCGCAGTCGCGCCGTGGCCGTGGGTTCCAGGCGCTGCCGGACGACGTCGTGAAGTTCAACGTCGACTTCGAGGGGCCGGCGCTGGCGCGATTGCCGCCCGGAACCGACATCGAAGCCGACCTGGCGCTGACGAACGGGGTCCGCCAGCTGCTGGTCGTCCACCCGAACGAAGTCCGGGGCGGATGGCGGCTCGTCGTGCAGGCGAAGCGCACCGACAAGGAGAAGCCGATGGAGCTGCGCGCGCATCTGCGCCGCGGCAATCAAACATTGAGCGAGACATGGAGCTACATCGTCCCCACCCCGTGAACCTTCCGCCGAAGTCGCCGGCCGCGGCGCCGCTCGCGCCGCCGATGCGCCGCACTCCCATGGCGGCGACCCCGTGGCGCGGGCTGTCGCTGCTCAGCTGGCTGTTTCGCCGCGAGCCGGGACCAGCCGACGTCGACGGTCCTGCGCGCGGGGCGGGCCGGCGCCGCCGGCTCGTGCTGCTGGTGCTTTCGCTCGCACCGGCGGTCTATGCGACCTACCTGCTGAGCGGACTGCTTCCCCGTGAGGCGTCGTCGAGCGCGGAGAAGGCGCTGCTGGCGGTGTTCGCCGTCCTGTCCTGCTGGCTCGCGGCCGGCTTCTGGACCGCGATGATGGGGTTCGTCGTGCTGTTGCGTGGCGGCGACCGCCATCTGGTCTCGCGGTCGGCGGCCGGGACCGGCCCCTTGCCGGACGAGGGCCGCACCGCGGTCGTGATGCCGATCTGCAACGAGGACGTGCAGCGCGTCTTCGCCGGCCTGCGCGCGACGATCGAGTCGGTCGGCCGCGCCGGCGCGCTCGCGCACTTCGACTTCTTCATCCTCTCCGACAGCAGCGAGCCGGACGCCTGCGTCGGCGAGCTCGACGCATGCAACGCGCTGCGCGAGACGCTGGGCAGCGACGTGCGGCTGTTCTACCGCCGGCGCGAACGCCGGGTGAAGCGCAAGAGCGGCAACCTCGACGACTTCTGCCGCCGCTGGGGCGCGCTGTACCGGTACATGGTCGTGCTGGACGCCGACAGCGTCATGAGCGGCGAGTGCCTGTCGACGCTGGTGCGCCTGATGGAGGCGCGTCCGGACGCGGGCATCATCCAGACCGCCCCGCGCGCGGTCGGCCGCGACACGCTGCACGCGCGCATCCAGCAGTTCGCCAACCAGGTCTACGGCCCGCTCTTCACCGCCGGCCTGCACTACTGGCAACTCGGCGAGTCGCACTACTGGGGCCACAACGCGATCATCCGGCTCGATCCCTTCATGAAGCACTGCGTGCTCGCTCCGCTGCCGGGCCGCGGCGCGCCTCGCCGGCGAGATCCTGTCGCACGACTTCGTCGAGGCCGCGCTGATGCGGCGGGCCGGTTACGGCGTTTGGATCGCGTACGACCTGCCGGGCAGCTACGAGGAGATGCCGTCGAACCTGATCGAGGAGGTCGGCCGCGACCGCCGGTGGTGCCACGGCAACCTGATGAACGCGCGGCTGATGTTCGCGCCCGGCATGCACCCGGTGCACCGCACCGTGTTCCTGACCGGCGCGCTCGCCTACGTGTCGGCTCCCTTGTGGGCCGGCTTTCTCGCTGCTGTCGACGTGGGTGCTGGTGACGAACGCCAACGCCGATCCCGAGTACTTCGTCATTCCGTACCAGCTGTTTCCGCTGTGGCCGTCGTGGAATCCGCAGGACGCGCTCGCCTTGCTGGCGGCGGTCGCGTCGATGCTGTTCCTGCCGAAGCTGCTCGCTGCCCTGGTCGCGGGTGCGCGAGACGCGCGGGCGTTCGGCGGCCTGCTTCGCCTCGTGCTGAGCGTCGTGCTGGAGTTCGTGGTCAGCGCGCTCCTTGCGCCGATCCGCATGCTGTTCCACACGCAGTTCGTCCTCGCCGCGCTCGCGGGCTGGGCGATCCAGTGGAAGTCGCCGAAGCGCGAGGATGCCTCGACGTCGTTCCAGGAAGCGATCGACCGGCATGGCTGGCAGACGCTGGTCGGCGTGGCGTGGGTAGGGGTGGTCGCCTGGCAGGCTCCGGGCTTCCTGCCGTGGATCGCGCCGGTCGCGGTCGGCCTGCTGCTCGCGGTGCCGCTGTCGGCGCTGATGAGCCGCACGTCGCTCGGCATCGGCGCCCGTGCCGCGGGTCTCTTCCTGACGCCGGACGAGACTCGCGCCGACACCGGAGGTGACCGCGACGAGCCAGTATGCGGGCGAAGCACGTCCGCAGCCGCGGTTCGCCGACGCGGTGCTCGATCCCGACCTGTTCCTGGTGGTGCGCCAGGCAGCCCGACGTCGTTCACCGATGGCAGCTGCCCAGCGCCAGCGCCTCGTCGAGCGTGCCTTGCTGTCCGGTCCGGACGCGCTCTCGCCGGCCGAGCGGCGCCTGCTGCTGGGCGATGCCGAGGCGCTCGCGACACTGTATCGCGCGGTTCGGTCGGCGCCGGTCCATCCGGGCTGGACGTCGCGCGGCGCGAAGTCGCGCGCCACGATCCACGCCCTTGCCAAGGGTCCGGGCACGCGTCGGCGCGCTCCGGCCACGCTTGCTCGCGGCTAGCGCGGCGCGCCACGGGCCCGCGGCACGGCTCGGCGCTCCGGGGTCCGCTGCGGTCCGCGCCCGGGCGCGGACGGTCGCGCGGGGGACGCGGCGAGGCCGTCGTCAGCGCGGTAGTGCGGCGCCGCGTTCCTGCTCGGCCAGCCGCCGCATGTAGGCCGCGAACTTCGGGTCCTCGCCCTTCAGCAATTGCGGCAGGCGGTCGTAGAAGGCGTCGCGGCGCAGCCATTCGCGCATGAAGTCCTCCCACGAGTTCCAGCGCCGCCGCTGGGCCTCGTTCATGTGGTCGCTGTAGGCCGTGATGTAGGCGCGCTCGAGGAGCGAGATCAGCATGTCGAAGATGGCGAGCTTGCGTTCCTGCTGCTCCGCGGTGAGGTCGGGCGTCGCGGCCTGGCTGCGCAGGCGCAGGTCCGGGTTGTCGATCACCACCCGCAGGAAGTCGTTGTAGGCATCCGACAGCAGCTGGTAGACCTCGTCCTCCTCGTTGCGGCGCTCGCGGCGTTGCTCGGCGATGAACACCGCAATCGCGAGCGGCAGGCCGACCACCGTCACCACGTAGCTCGCCAATTCCCAGAACCAGGCGTCGAAAACAAACACTCGGTGTGCTCCTAGCTGCCGTAACGCCGCAGCCGCGCGAGGTCGCGGATGCGGATGCTGCCGTACTCGATGTGCAGCAGCCCTTCGCGCGACAGCACCTGCAGCGCCTGGTTCACGCGCTGCCGCGAAACCCCCGACAGGTAGCCGATTTCCTCCTGGGAGATCTCGAGCTGCTCGCGGTGGCCGGGGTACAGCAGCGGGTTGAACAGTTCCGCCAGGCACCGCGCGACGCGCGCATCGGGCTCCAGCAGCCGCTCGTACTCGATCATCGCGATGAACTGGCCGAGGCGCTCGTTCAGCTGGATCAGCAGGAAGCGGTTGAACGGGATGCTCGTGCCGAGCAGCCAGTCGAAGGTCGCGCGCGGCATCCACGCGATGCGGCTGTCGCGCAGGGCTACGACGTCGTACTTGCGGGGCTCGTCCTTGAGCAGCGAGCCCTCGCCGAACCAGCCGCCCGGGCCGATTCCGGTGAACGTCGCGCTCTTTCCGGCTTGTGACACGACGTTGATCTTGATCAGTCCCTCGATCACGCCGGTCCACGCCTCGACCATCTCGCCCTTGCGCATCACCACGCTGCCGCCCGTGTAGCGGCGCTCCTCCACCTCGGCCAGCACGCGCTGGCGCTGGTCCTCGGTGAGATGAGGCCACCAGGCGCTGGTGGACATCATGTCGGCAAGGCGCGGGGGATCCTGTTCGGCCATGGGTGCGATTGTCCCGCAAGACTGTCGTCCGGGCGACAGCGCCGCCGGACGGCTCGCCGTACCGTGCCCCTGACAGCCCGCGACCGATGGCGGCCAAGGGCTGGGTTAAGCTAGCCGAACAAGAGACGCGGCCACCATCGATGCCGCGCATTCAGGAGACAGACGTGACAGCGAGCACCGCCGCTGACACATTTCCGCGCCTGCTGATGCAGCACGCCAGGGTCCGCCCGGGCGCGACTGCCATTCGCGAGAAGGACCTCGGCATCTGGCAGAGCTGGAGCTGGGTCGAGATGCTGCAGGAGGTGCGCGAGATCGCGGCTGGCCTGCTGCAGGCGGGGTTCAGGCGCGGCGAGCACCTGGCCATCATCGGCGAGAACCGGCCACGCCTCTATTTCACGATGTGCGCGGCCCAGTGCCTCGGCGGTGTCCCGGTGCCGATGTACCAGGATGCCGTCGCGGCCGAGATGGCGTTCGTGTTCGACAACGCCGAGATCCGCTTCGCCATGGTCGAGGACCAGGAGCAGGTGGACAAGGTGCTCGAGATCCGCGAGAAAGTCGCGCACATCAAGCGCATCTTCTACGACGATCCGCGCGGACTGAGGCACTACGACCAGCCGGGCCTCGCCTCGTACGATCAGCTCCGGTCGCTGGGGCAGGCCTACCTCAAGGAGCGCCCGGGCGCGGTGGACGACGAGATCGCGCTGGGCAAGGCAAACGACGTCGCCGCGATGTTCTACACGTCGGGCACGACGGGCAACCCGAAGGGCGTGGTGCTCGGCTACGACAACCTGATCGCGGCGGGCGACGCAGGGGCGGAGATGGAAGCGCTGACCTCGAAGGAGGAGGTGCTGGCCTACCTGCCGATGGCGTGGATCGGCCAGAACATCTTTTCGTACACGCAGTGGATGGTGTGCGGCTTCACCGTGAACTGCCCGGAGTCGGCGACGACCGTTTCCGCGGACATGCGGGAGATCGGGCCGACGTACTACTTCGCGCCGCCGCGCGTGCTCGAAGCCCTGCTCACACAGGTGATGATCCGGATGGAGGACGCCTCCGCGATCAAGCGCAGGATGTTCCACTTCTTCATGGACGTCGCGCGGCGCGTGGGCGGGCGCCTGCTGGATGGCCGTCCGGTCGGACTCGGCGACCGCATGCTGCACAGCCTCGGCGACCTGTTCGTGTACGCGCCGCTGCGCAACGCGCTCGGCATGAGCCGCATCCGCGTGGCCTACACGGCGGGCGAGGCGATCGGGCCGGACCTCTTCACCTTCTACCGCTCGCTCGGCATCAACCTGAAGCAGCTCTACGGTTCCACGGAGACGTCGGTGTTCGTCTGCGTGCAGCCGAATGGCGGCGTGAAGCCGGACACCGTCGGTCCGCCGGTCAAGGGGGTCGAGATCCGGCTGACCGACCTCGGCGAGATCCTGATCCGCTCGCCGGGCCTGTTCCGCGAGTACTACAAGTCCCCGGACGCAACACGCGAGGCCAAGGACCCGGAAGGCTGGTTCCATACCGGCGATGCCGGGTACTTCGACCAGGAAGGCCACCTGAAGATCATCGACCGCGCGAAGGACGTCGGAAAGCTGGCGGACGGGACGCTGTTCGCGCCGAAGTACATCGAGAACAAGCTGAAGTTCTACCCGACCATCAAGGAGGCGGTGGCCTTCGGTGACCAGCGCGACATGGTGTGCGTGTTCGTCAACATCGACTACGAAGCGGTCGGCAACTGGGCCGAGCGAAACAACCTGCCGTACGCAGGCTACACGGACCTCGCCGGCAAGCCCCAGGTGCTCGAACGGATCCGGGAAGCGGTGGAGAAGGTGAACGCCGATCTCGCCAGCGATCCCAAGCTCGCCAATGCGCAGATCCACCGGTTCATCGTCCTGCACAAGGAACTGGATGCCGACGACGACGAGCTGACGCGCACGCGCAAGGTGCGTCGCCGCTTCATCCACGACAAGTACGACGTGCTGGTCGATGCGATGTACGGCGGCAGGTCGGAGCAGTACATCGAGACGATGGTGAAGTTCGAGGATGGTCGCACCGGCAACGATCAGCGCGACCCTGAAGGTGAACGAAGCCCGGGTGCACGCGCCCATGAAGGCGGCGGCGTGAGGCCGATGCGATGAGCCCGCGCGTGCTGATCGCCGTCGTCTGCCTCGTGGCCGGGGTGATGCTCGCCGCGTGGTCGCTCGCGTCCGGCCAGTTGCTGCTCGCGCTGGCGGGCTTCGCGCTGATCTTCGTCTTCCTTTACCTGGCGATGGAGGCCATGTCGAAGGCCGGGAAGCCGAAGGACGGAATCCGGCCGGCGGCCAACGCCGCATGGTCGATGAAGGACCAGCCGCCGGGCGGCAACCAGAGCGAGGGGCCGCGATGAGCGGGCGCAAGATCGGCGAGGTGATCCTCGACCTGGCGGACGTGTCGCTGTCGTTCGGCGGCGTGAAGGCGCTGCAGAACATCTCGTTCAACGTCAGGGAGCACGAGATCCGCGCAATCATCGGCCCCAACGGCGCCGGCAAGAGCTCGATGCTGAACGTGATCAACGGCGTCTACACGCCGCAGCAGGGCCGCATCACGTTCCACGGGCAAGGTGCGTGGCACATGGATCCGCACGATGCGGCCTCCAGCGGCATCGGCCGCACCTTCCAGAGCCTCGCCCTTTTCAAGGGCATGAGCGTGCTGGACAACATCATGACCGGGCGCAACCTGCGGATGCGGACGGGGCTGCTGTCGCAGGCCATCCATCTCGGGTTCGCCCGGCGCGAGGAACTGCGCCACCGCGAGTTCGTCGAGCACATCATCGACTTCCTCGAGATCCAGGCGTACCGCAAGACATCGGTCGGTCGGTTGCCATACGGGCTGCAGAAGCGCGTCGACCTCGGCCGGGCCCTGGCGATGGAGCCGAAGCTGCTGCTGCTCGACGAGCCGATGGCGGGCATGAACCTCGAGGAGAAGGAGGACATGTGCCGCTTCGTCCTCGACGTCAACGACGAGTTCGGGACGACGATCGTGCTGATCGAGCACGACATGGGCGTCGTGATGGACATCTCGGACCGCGTCGTGGTGCTCGACTACGGCAAGAAGATCGGCGACGGCACGCCGGACGAAGTCCGCAGCAGCCAGGCGGTGATCGACGCCTACCTCGGAGTGTCGCACTGAAATGACGTTGACCACGCTTCAACGCAACTGGCCGGTCGTCGCGCTGATCGTCGCGGTGACGATCGGCGCCATCGCACCGCTCGTGCTCGGCATGAGCGCGCCTGGTTTCTACTTCGAGGTGCTGCTCGGCGGCCTGATGTCCGGCGTGCTCTATTCGCTTGTCGCGCTCGGCTTCGTGCTGATCTTCAAGGCGTCCGGGGTCTTCAATTTCGCGCAGGGGGCGATGGTGCTGTTCGCAGCGCTGTCGCTGGCGCGACTGAGCGAGCACATGCCGCTCGCCGTGGCCTTCGTCGTGTCGGTGGCGATCATGGCGGTCTTCGCCTGGGTGGTGGAGCGCTTCGTCCTGCGGCACCTCGTCAACCAGGACGCGGTCGTGCTGCTCATGGCCACGCTCGGCATCACGTACTTCCTCGACGGCTTCGGCCAGCTGGTGTGGGGCAGCGACATCTACAGGATCGAGACCGGCTTGCCCAAGACGCCCGTGATGGTGCTCGACAACATCTTCGAGGGCGGCATCCTGATCAACACCGAGGACTTCGTCGCGGCGGCCGTCGCGGCGCTGCTCGTCCTTGCGCTCGCGGTCTTCTTCCAGAAGACGTCGACCGGTCGCGCGTTGCGCGCCGTGGCCGACGACCACCAGGCCGCGCAGTCGATCGGCATCCCGCTGAACCGCATCTGGGTCATCGTGTGGACCGTGGCCGGCTTCGTCGCGCTGGTGGCCGGAATGGTCTGGGGCTCGAAGCTCGGCGTGCAGTTTTCGCTGTCGCTGATCGCGCTGAAGGCGCTGCCCGTGGTGATCCTGGGCGGTTTCACCTCGGTGCCCGGCGCGATCATCGGCGGCCTGATCATCGGCGTCGGGGAGAAGTTCGCGGAGGTCTTCCTCGGTCCGATCGTGGTGAAGGCGTTCGACCTGGCCGGCGGCGGCATCGAGAACTGGTTCGCCTACGTGCTCGCCCTGCTGTTCCTGCTGGTTCGCCCCGAAGGGTTGTTCGGGGAGAAGCACATCGACCGGGTGTAGGGGAACGACGACCATGCTCTACCGCGAAAACGGCCAGTTCAAGACGAGCTACGTCGAGGACCAGCAGATCCTGCCGATCGTGCAGGACCGGTGGTTCATGCTCGCCCTGCTTGCCGTCGCGTACTTCGCGCTGCCGGCATTCGCGAGCGACTACCTGCTGCGGGCGCTGATCATCCCGTTCCTGATCCTCGCGATCGCGGCGATCGGACTGAACATCCTCGTCGGCTACTGCGGCCAGATCTCGCTCGGCACCGCGGCCTTCATGGCGATCGGCGCCTACGCGGCCTACAACCTGGTGGTCCGGGTTCCGATGCTGAACTTCCTGATCGTGCTGGTGCTTGCCGGTGCGATCGCGGCGCTCGTCGGCGTGCTGTTCGGCATCCCGAGCCTGCGCATCAAGGGCCTGTACCTCGCGGTGGCCACGCTCGCCGCGCAGTTCTTCGTCGACTGGGTGTTCGCGCGCGTGAAGTGGTTCACGAACTACTCGCCGTCCGGCTCCGTGTCGACCGCGCCGATCGAGATGTTCGGCTGGACGATGGAATCGCCTCTGGACCGGTACCTGTTCGTGCTGACGGTCGCCGTGGTGCTGACGCTCGCTGCGAAGAACCTGGTGCGCGGCCACATCGGCCGCAGCTGGATGGCGATGCGCGACATGGACGTCGCCGCCGAGGTGATCGGGATCCGGCCCCTGTACGCCAAGCTGAGCGCATTCGCGGTGAGCTCGTTCTACGCGGGCGTCGCCGGCGCTCTCTGGGGGTTCGTCCATCTGGGCGCGTGGGAGCCGCTGGCGTTCAACATCAACATGTCGCTGAACCTGCTGTTCATGATCATCATCGGCGGCATGGGCTCGTTGCTCGGCGCGTACTTCGGCGCGGCCTTCATCGTGCTGCTGCCGATCCTGCTGAACCAGATCCCCGGGATGTTCGGCCTTCATGTCGATGTCGCGCTGTCGTCGCACCTGGAACTGATCATCTTCGGCGGCCTGATCGTCTTCTTCCTGATCGCCGAACCGCACGGGCTGGCCCGGCTGTGGGCGATCGGCAAGGAAAAGTTGCGGCTTTGGCCGTTCCCGCACTGAGAGGTCCGAGGCGGAGCGGTTTCCACTTACGAATGCTGGACCCAACACCCTAAGGAGACATCGATGGCAGCTTTGCTTGCAGTAAAGGCGCGGGCCGTGGCGCTGGCGATCGGGACGATCGCCGTCGCCACGTCGCTCGCCTTGCCGGGCGCGGCAGTCGCGCAACAGAAGGGAGCGGCCGCCGGCAAGGGCGAGCAGTTCTTCCCGGTCCTCGTGTACCGCACCGGTGCCTACGGCCCGAACGGCACGCCATGGGCCAATGGCTACGTCGACTACCTGAAGCTGGTCAACGCACAGGGCGGCATCAACGGCGTCAAGATCACGTACGAGGAGTGCGAGACGGCGTATGACACGGCAAAGAGCGTCGAGTGCTACGAGCGCCTGAAGTCGCGGCCCAACGCCGCGGTGTTCCAGCCGCTGTCGACCGGCGCGACGTTCGCCATCACGGACAAGGCGCCGACCGACAAGATTCCGATCATCACCGCAGGCTATGGCCGCTCGGAGTCGGTCGAGGGCGAGGTCTTCCCGTGGAACTTCCCGCTGGCGGGTACGTACTGGACCGCGGCCGACGTGCTCGTGCAGCACCTCGGCAAGCAGAACGGCGGACTGGACAAGCTCAAGGGCAAGAAGATCGCGCTGATCTACCACGACTCGCCGTACGGCAAGGAGCCGATCCCGCTGCTGACCGAGCGCTCGAAGCTGCACGGGTTCCAGCTGACGACGATTCCCGTTACGCACCCGGGAGTGGAACAGAAGGCCGCCTGGCTGCAGATCCGGCAGCAGCGTCCCGACTACGTGATCCTGTGGGGCTGGGGCGTGATGAACTCCACGGCGATCCGCGAGGCGGTCGCCACCGGTTTCCCGCGCGAGAAGATGTACGGCGGGTGGTGGTCCGGGGCCGAGCCTGACGTCCTGCCGGTCGGCGCGGATGCCAAGGGCTACAACGCAATGGCGTTCCAGCATGGCGCGGGACGCGCCAAGGTGCACGAGGACATCCTGAAGCTCGTGCACGCGAAGGGCCAGGGCACCGGACCGGCCGAAGAGGTGGGCCAGGTGCTCTACACGCGCGGCCTGATCAGCGCGATGTTCGCGGTCGAAGGCGTGCGCCAGGCGCAGCTGCGCTATGGCGTGCGGCCGCTCACCGGCGAGGAAGTGCGCTACGGGCTGGAGAACCTCAACATCGACCAGAAGCGCATCGATGCGCTCGGGTTGACCGGAGTGATCCGTCCGCTGGCGACGAACTGCCGCGACCACGAGGGTTCGCGCTTCGCGCGCGTGCACACGTGGGACGGCAGCAAGTGGAACTTCTCGTCCGACTGGTTCGAGTCCGACGCCCAGATCATCAAGCCGATGATCAAGGAATTCTCCACGCGCTACGCCGCCGAGAAGAAGATCACGCGCCGCAGCTGCGAGGCGGAAATCGCCGCCGCCCAGAAGGCCGCTCCGGCCGCTGCCCCGGCGAAGGCCGCCGCTCCGGCAGCGAAGAAGTAACCGAGAACCAACCGGCCGCGTCGCGGCCGGTTGTGCAAAGCGTCCGCTCGGGCGCTTTGCACAACCTGGGAGACGAACGGTGACCGCACCGCTCCTCAACGTCAACGGCATCGAGGTGATCTACAACCACGTGATCCTCGTGCTGAAGGGCGTTTCTCTGAACGTACCCGAGGGCAGCGTGGTGGCCCTGCTCGGCGCCAATGGCGCCGGCAAGACCACGACGCTGCGCGCCGTGTCGAACCTGCTGCGTGCCGAGCGCGGCGAGGTGACCAAGGGCTCGATCGAATTGCGTGGCGAGAAGATCGAGGACCTGACCGCCTACGAGCTCGTGAAGCGCGGCGTTGTCCAGGTGATGGAGGGGCGGCGCTGCTTCGCCCACCTCACCGTCGAGGAAAACCTTCTGTCGGGCGCGTACTCGCGCGGGTCGTCGGGCCGCGGCAAGTCGCGCGCGGAGATCGCCGCGGATCTCGAGAAGGTCTACGCGTATTTCCCGCGGCTGAAGCAGCGGCGGACGAGCCAGTCGGGTTACACCTCTGGCGGCGAGCAGCAGATGACCGCGATCGGCCGCGCGCTGATGGCGCGGCCGTCGATGATCCTGCTCGACGAGCCCTCGATGGGCCTCGCGCCGCAGGTCGTCGATGAGATCTTCTCGATCGTCAAGGATCTCAACGCGAAGGAACGGGTTTCCTTCCTGCTCGCGGAGCAGAACACCAACGTTGCGCTGAAGTACGCGCACTACGGGTACATCCTCGAGAACGGCCGCGTGGTCATGGACGGCGAGGCCGGGGTGCTGCGCGAAAACGAAGACGTCAAGGAGTTCTACCTCGGGGTCTCGAAGGCGGGCCGCAAGAGCTTCCGCGACGCCAAGTTCTACAAGCGACGCAAGCGCTGGCTCGCTTGATCGGGCGGCGATCATGTCCAGGCTGCCCTGGCTCCTGCTTGGCGCCGCGTTCGCGCTGACAGCCTGTACGCGTGCGGACCGCGAACCCGCCCGCACGCCGCTGCCGACCCGGCAGACGACGATCGACCCGGTGAACAACAAGCTCGACGCCGCCGCGCAGGACACCGAACGGCGGCGCCAGGACATCGACAACGCAGCCAGGTAACTTGCGGGAGCCCCATGACAGACTACCTCGACAACCGCGAGACACGCGATCAAAGCCAGCGTGAACTTGACCTGATGGGCCAACTGCCGGGGCTGCTCTCCCGGGCGCTGAAGGCGCCGGCGTGGCAGCGGCACCTGGGTGACGTCGATGCCACGCACGTCAACAGCCGCGCGGCGCTCGCGCGCCTGCCGGTCATGCGCAAGGCAGAGCTCCCCGCCATGCAGAAGGCGGAGCCGCCGTTCGGCGGGTTCATAGCGGTCGAGCCCGAGCGGATCGGCCGGATGTTCACGTCCCCGGGACCGATCTACGAGCCCGAGGGACGACAGGACGATCCGTGGCGGGCCGCGCGCGGCCTCTTCGCGGCGGGATTCCGCAGCGGCGATCGCGTGCTCAACACGTTCTCGTATCACCTGACGCCCGGTGGCTTCATCATGGACGGCGCCGCGCGGTCGATCGGCTGTACGGTCATTCCCGCGGGCCCAGGCAACACCGATCAGCAACTCGACGTGATCGAGCACCTGCGGCCCGCCGCCTACACCGGCACGCCCGACTTCCTGAAGATCCTGCTCGACGCCGCCGCCAAGGGCGGACGCGATGCGTCGTCGATCACCAAGGCCGTCGTTTCGGGCGCCGCGTTCCCGCCGTCGCTGCAGGCCGAGTTCCAGTCACGCGGCATCGGCGCGTACCAGCTGTACGCGACGGCCGATGTCGGCGTGATCGCCTTCGAGACGTCCGCGCGCGAAGGACTGGTCGTCAACGAAGACGTGCTGGTCGAGATCGTTCGCCCCGGCACGGGCGACCCCGTGGCCGATGGTGAGGTCGGCGAGGTCGTCGTCACATCGTTCGATCAGCACCATCCGTGGATCCGGCTGGCGCTCGGCGACCTGTCGGCGATCCTGCCCGGCACCTCGCCGTGCGGCCGCACGAACACGCGGATCAAGGGGTGGATGGGACGCGCCGACCAGACGGCCAAGATCAAGGGCATGTTCGTCCGGCCGGAGCAGGTCGCGGAAGTCGCCCGCCGGCACGCCGAGCTCGGGCGGGTCCGGCTGGTCGTGACGCGTGTCGGTGAGATGGACGCGATGACCCTAAGGGCGGAATGCCGCGCGACCGACCCCGGGCTGGAGCGTGCGATCGGCGAGTCGCTGCGCGCGGTGATGAAGCTCGGCGGGTCCGTGGAACTGCTGGCCCCCGGATCTCTCCCGAACGACGGGAAGGTGATCGAGGACGCGAGGTCCTACTAGGGATGCCGCGGAACGGAAAACGGCGCCCGCGGGCGCCGTTTTTTCTCGCGATGCTTCCAGCTACTTGCGTCGGGAGGGGGCGGCTTTCTGCGCTGCCTTGGCGGTCGGCTTGCGGGGCGGCGTCTTCTGCGCGGCCTTCGTTGCGGCCTTCTTCGCAGCGGGCTTCGCCCTGGTCTTGCTCGCAGTCTTCCCGGCCGGCGCCTTCTTCGTCGACGGTGCCTTCGCCGGGGCCACGGTGCCGGTGGCGATGTCGATGGCGGCGTACATCGCGTCGCGCATCGTGTTGGCCATTGCATTGATCGCGTCGGTCATCGTGGCGGCAGGTTTCGCGACCGGAAGCTTCACCGTGGTGGCCGGTGGCGCCGCTGCCTCCTCGTTGATGTCCCACAGCTTCAGCAACTCGGCCTGCGTCGGCACGGTGCCCTGGGACACCCGCTGGCGGCGGGCCGCGACCGAGTCACGGACGATCTTCTCGACGACGTCGAGCGGGAGGCGGTTCAGGTCGGAGAACTTGATGAAGCTCTTCGCCGCGTTCACCCCGGTAAGGGCATCCTTGTGCTTCACGACGACGTCCTTCTCCGCCACGTACAGCGACATGTGCCGGCGACCGGACTCGAGCGCGAAGAGCGGACCATCCAGTTCGTAGAACGCCAGGCCGTAGCGCATGCTTTCGCGTACCCCGCGCGCGGAGCGGCGAATCATGCTGCACAGGCGGGCCATCGCGACGCGACGGTCCGGCGGCAGGTCGCGCAGATAGCCGCCTACCGTCGAGGCAGTCGGGTTCATGTCATTTCCTCCAGCGCACAACTCGCAAACAAGCGATTTTAGCGCGTTCGTCGCGGGAAAGCCCGACTTGGGGAAGGCAAAGGCCTCCACAGGGCTGGCAAAGTGGCCCGGGAGGCCCGAAAACGGTGCGGAAACGCGAGGAAACGGGCCCGATGGCCCGCCCGCGGGGGGTTCGGGCCGCGTGCCGCTTCTACAGTTTGCCGAATCGGTCCTCCTTGGCGCGCCTCGCGGCCGCCGGCACGCCACAGCTCGTCCGGATCTCGTCCCTGGCCCGCCTACGTGGCGCGGGGTCGATAGAAGACAAAGTCCGAGGTGAAGTCAACTCGCAGGATTCGTCCCGCTTGGGCCGCGTCACAGCTGGCGGGTGGCATGCCGCCATTGGTGTTGATGCGCTGGGCATGGGTGACGCCTTCGAACGCGCCCTTGCCGAAGCTGCGGGTCGTCATCAGCAGCCAGCGCAGGTCGGTGGATCTCGGTGCTTCGTCATGCGCCGCGATCGAGGCGACGAGCCGGCTGCCGTCGACGTGCTCGAACGAGAAGTTCGCGCCGTGGCGACCAACGACCTTGCCCGCCGCGTCGAGCAGTTCGGCGTCCGGCTGCCGGAACACCCAGGCGCCCTGGCCGTCGCGTTTCTCGCAGCGGAACACCTGGACGCCTCGCGCGGCCAGCCTCAGCACCGGTTCGTGGTCGGACGGCGCCTTGATGCTGGAAAAAAGGCCCAGGCTCGGTGCTGCGACCCCAGTGGTTTTTCCCGGGCCGGTGGTGGTCGCGGGGCCGGGGCCGACTGAAGCGCAGGCAGCGAGCAGCGCGCCGGCGCCGGCGAGGCTCGCGCGATGGCGGAGTTGACTGAGTAGGAAGTTCATCCTGATGAATCCTTGGTTGGCCGATCGTTCCCGGAGCACATGGCTGCTGCGTCGCGATGCCGGTGCCCGGTCGTCGACCCCCGGGCGAACGCAGCGCGCGAGCCGTCCGGACCGGCTACGGCGACGCGCCCTGCGGCACCCGGAATCCAAGCGCCGCGAGTTCGCCGCGGACTTCGGGATCATCCAGCAGTTCGCGGAAGGCGCGCACCGCAGGGCGCTCTAGCCGTGCCGTCGGCACGACGAAGTCGTATTGCTCTTCCTGCATCGGGATGAAGTCGAGCCCGTACTGTCGCGCCACGGTGTCGATCGCGATTCCCCAGTCCGCGCGCTGCTGAGAGATGGCCACCGCGACGGCGTTATGGGACTTCGTTTGCGTGCCGTAACCGGCAGGGCGTCTGTCGCGCAGCCACTGGTCGATGATGATGCGCGTGCCGCTTCCTGCGTTGCGATTGACCATCACGCAGCCAGTTTCGCCGAGTGCGGTCGCGATGGCCTCCTCGAGCGACTTCCCCTCGAAGCGGGCATCGCCCCGCCGGAAGACGAGCCCTTGCATCCGTCCGTATCCCGTGACGAGCGTCAGGGCATCGCTCAGCAGGTGCCGGTTGTACTCGCCGGTGGCGGGATCCATCAGGTGGAGACCGGCGATGTCGCATTCGCCGCGTCTTGCGGCGGC
Organism: uncultured beta proteobacterium; assembly: GCA_963841815.1. Taxonomy (GTDB): domain Bacteria; phylum Pseudomonadota; class Gammaproteobacteria; order Burkholderiales; family Burkholderiaceae_F; genus JAOUJD01. Next base: position 133,406 of record CAWJEE010000016.1, read on the forward strand.
GAGGCCTCCCATGCTGCCGACCATGATCAGCTTGGTCCGGATGCCCTGGCGCATCAGCTTGCCTACCAGCAGGTCGAGGCCTACACAGTGGCTGCCGATGATCACCAGGTCGGCGGGCTCGAGCTGCTGGCCGAGGAGTGTCACCGCGACGTCGCTGCCGGAGTCCAGGATTTCCGTGTGCTGGTCGATGGTGATGAAGCCGTCGGCGCCGCTGAAGGTGGTCACGGACCCGGAGCCTTTGCCCATCGGATAGGCGAGGTAACCGTCCGCTCCCCGTACCAGCCCGACGAGCAGGTACTCCGTGCGGCCCCGCTCGGAGTTCACTCGCATCGGAAGCGTCGCCTGGATGGCGTGACTACGTTGGGGAGGCAGTCCGGCGAATGCGCGGATCACCGGTGCGAGGAACTCGTGGAAAGTGAAGATGGCGGACGTCGGAAACCCGGGCAGCACGACGACCGGCTTGCCCCCGGTGACGGCGAGGCAAATGGGCTTGCCTGGCTTCAGCGCGACGCCATGCGCGACGACACCCGGGTTGCGCAGCGCATGCACGATCCGGTACGAGATATCCCCGGCGCCCTTCGATGTGCCGCCGGAGAACACGACGACATCGGCCTCGAGGCCACGGGCCAGCGCAGCCGCCAGCGCCTGCTCGTTGTCGGCGATCACGCCCAGATGCACGGCGACCCCGCCGATCTCTGCGACGGCGGCGCCGATGATCGCAGCGTTGGAGTCGTAGACCGCGCCTGGCCTCAGGGCTTCGCCGGGCGCGACGATTTCGTTGCCGGTGGAAAAGATAGCCACTCTCGGCCGGCGAAAGACCATGCACTCCGGCAGTCCCAGCGCAGCGAGCACACCGATCTCGCGGGAAGTGAGGCGCTGCCCGGCGCGAAGCACCGTTTCGCCGCGGGCGATGTCGGTGCTTGCGTAACTCACGTTCTCGCCTCCGGTGAGCGGTCGGCGGACCTCGACCAGCCGATCGTCAGCGGAGCCCGCCAATTCCGAGTGCTCCACCATCAGGACCGCATCGGCACCGCGTGGCAGCATGCCGCCGGTGGCGATGGGGGTCGCATGGCCCGGGACCACGGGCGGGGCAGGCACGATGCCGGGCGCGAGCACCTCGCCGTTCACTCGCAGCGCGCGCGGCGTTTCCTCCATCGCGCCGAACGTGTCGTGCGCCTGTACCGCGAAGCCGTCGACATTGGCGCGATCGAAGCCCGGAACGTCGATGGCCGCCACGACATCCCTGGCGAGCACGCGGTCGAGGGCATCTCCAAGGGACACGCGCTCTTCGCCCAGCGGCGCGAGCCGCAGGTGCTTGCGAAACCTCGCGGTCGCCTCGTCTCGCGAGACGACGTTCAGGAACTGGGTCTGGCTGGCAAGGGGTTCCGCGTCGTTCGCGCCGGGCTCGTTGGACGTCTTCATGTTCGAGGGCGCTCAGTCGTAGAGATATACGGTCACTTCTGCATCAGGCCCGTAGCCCTCGCACAGGGCGGGCACGATCACGAATCCATCGGCTCGGGTCGTCGACGAAAGGATCGAGGCCCCGCTGAGCGCGATGGGCTCGACCCGGCCGTCGACGAGACGCACGCGACAGTAGTCCACTCGACCGATCTCGGACACGATCTTGCGGGCGACGGCCGCCTGCACGGTGCGGTGCGGCCACTCAGGCGACCTCCCGCCGCGCAGGCGAATGGCGCGACCCGCAAAGAAGTCGTAAGCGCACAGGCACGAAACGGGGTTGCCGGGCAACAGGAACACGAGTGCCTCGCCGATGCGGCCCAGCCCGGCAGGACTCGATGGCCGCATCGAAACGCCGTGGATCGCCAGTTCGCCGATCTCGGCGATCAGACGCGGTGCATAGTCCTCGCGGCCGACACTGGAGCCGCCGGATACGAGGATCACGTCCGCTCCGGGCGCGAGCAGTGCCGCGCGGATCGTGTCCGGATCGTCTCCCAGTCGCTGATGCGATTCGAGCACGCCGCCGTCGCGGGCGATGAGGCCGCGTAGCGTGTACGAGTTCGCGTCGTAGACTTCGAACACGCCCTTCGGCGATCCCGGAGCCATCACTTCATTGCCGGTGACGAGCATGCGCACTCGGGGTTGCCTGACGACGGTCGCACGGTCCAGGCCCAGGGACGCCACGAGCCCCAGGTCCTGCGGGCGCAGGCGCCGGCGCACGCTGAGGGCTGTCGAGCCGACCTGAAGGTCCTCGCCCCGATGGCCGACATGCTGGCCTGGGGCAACGGGTCGTGTCACCACGATCTGCCCGGAGGTTTCCGTGGCGTACTCGGCTGGAACGACCGAGTCGACATCGTCCGGGATCGGGGCGCCGGTCATGATCCGCACCGCCGAGCGGGGCGGGAGGTCGCCCGCGAAGGGCTGCCCCGGCATGGACTGCCCCAGCACGCGAAACTCGAGGGGGTTGTACTCGGAGGCCCCGGCCGTTTCCGCGCCCCGCAGAGCAAAGCCGTCCATGGCGGCTCGATCGAAGCCCGGGACGTCGAGCGGCGCAATCACATCGGCCGCCAGCGTGCGTCCGCAGGCATCCTCCAGAGGAACCGACTCGGCGCCAAGTCGCACGGCGTGCCGATCGATCCAATCCAGCACGGCGGGCACTTCGCTTCGCTGGCGGAAGCCGTGCATGCGCACGTCGAGGATTGAAGTGATTTCGGCTTTCATTCAGCGCTCATTGGTCGGGGGCGACTCCTCTTCGCGCATGACTTCCTGGCCGTCCGGCAGCCCCCATCGACAATCAGGTCTGCGGGCGGCAACAGGGGCGCGTGGCGAGAGATGCGCGCGCGCATTGTCGCGCAACTGATCCCGCTCCCGCGGGAAGGTCAAGTGCGAGCGCTCGGGTGAGTGCCCGGAGGGGAGTTTTCTCTGCAGTGGGTCGCGGTGCCCGCGCGGGGGCGGGCCCGGCGCTGCAGTGCTTGCCCTACCGCGCCGCGTTCGGAAAGAAGAGCTGTTCTCCGTCAATCTTGTATGCGGCGATCGCCGACTGCCCCGCGGGCGAGATGATCCAGTCGGCAAACTGCTGCGCCAGCGCGACTTTCACGTGCGGATGCCGTGCGGGATCTCACCACGATCACGCCGTACTGGTTGAACAGGCGCTTGTCGCCTTCGACGAGAATCGTGAGGTCGCCGCGGTTCTTGAATGCAAGCCAGGTGCCGCGATCGGCCAGTACGTAGGCCCCGGTAGCGGCGGCAATGTTCAACGCCGGACCCATGCCGCACCCACACTCCTTGTAGCCGCTGCCCCGCTGGTTCGCCAGTTCCGCGACGGTCCAGTAACGGATCTCGGCGCTGTGGGTCCGCTCTTGTCGCCGCGCGAGATGAAGGCGGCGTTGCTGGCGCTGATCTTCTTCAGCGCGGCGACGATGTCCGAGCCGCGTGCCGCCGCGGATCGGTCTTCGGCCCGATCAGCACGAAGGTCGTTGTAGATGACCGCACGCGCCGCAGCCGAAGCCCTCGGCGACGAACTTCTCCTCGGCCGCCTGGTCGTGGACGAGTAGCGCATCGGCGTCGGCGCGGCGCGCGATGTCCAGTGCCTGCCGGTGCCAACCGCCACCATCTTCACGTTCAATCCGCTTGCCTGCTGAACAGCGGCAGCAGGTGCGGAACAAACCCGGACTGCTCGGTGGACGTGGTCGATGCCAGCGTGATGCCCTGCGCTCGCCGCTGTGGCGCTGCGATGGCGAGGATCGCTGCGAGTGCAAAGTTCACTTGCCCGATTGACGTCATCTCAGTTTTCCTTCAATGGAAGCTTCGACTCTCGGGGCATCGCGCCCCGCAGGAACTCCTGGACCGGAAGGTCGGCGCGTATGCGGCCGTCCTGCAGGCAGATCATGCGGCTCGCGAGACGGCTGACCAGTCCGGTGGTGTGGCTGCGAAGACCAGCGTCTGGGGGTGCCGAAGCGCGAACTCGCCGAGGAGCGAATCGACCTCGCGCCGTCGTCCGGGTCCATGCTGGCGGTGGTTGGCTGAGCAGCAGCACAACAGGCGCCAGCACCCAGGCGCGCGCCAGCGCCAGCCGCTGCTGCTGGCCGACGGACAGCGTGCGCGCGCTGCGCTGCGCGAGCGCAGCCAGCCCGACGCGCGCCAGTCATCGTTCGCCAGCCTGCAGGCGCGCGCCAGCGCGCGCGAGCGGCCACAGGCCATGTCGCGACGTTGTTCTGCGCGCTGTGCGGAGCATGTAGGGGCGCTGGAACAGCACAAATGGCGCGTTGTCTCGGGTCGCCGCACCGTCCCCGCGCTGGGCTCGATCAGGCCGTTCAGGACGCGCAGCAGCGTGGTCTGCCGCTGCCATTGGGACCGACCAGCGCGATGCGTTCGCCGGCGCGTGATCGACGAGCTCACCGACTGCAGCGCCCAGGTCGAGCGATAACGCACTCCAACCTGTTCGAGCCTGAACACTCTTCGCGCGCTGGCGCTTTCGCGCCGGGCGTCGCGGATGCATCATTCCGCTCGTCCTTCGCGGGATCATGCAGCCCACCGCGCGCGACCTGCATGGCCGCTCCGTCGATCCGCTCGCGCGAGCCGCGCAATGCGGCGACCAGCGCGTTCAATGCCAGCACGCCACCATCAGCACGACGCCCAGCGCGTTCGCGAGCGGTAGGTCGCCCTTGCTGGTTCCAGCGCGATCGGCGTGGTCATCGACCGGGTGAAGCCTTCGATGTTGCCGGCGACGATCATCACCGCGCCCACTTCGGAAATCGCGCGGCCGAAGGCGGCGATCAGCACCGTCAGCAGCGCGTAGCGTTCGTCCAGGCCAGCAGCAGTCCGCGCATGAACGGCGCGGCGCCGAGCGACGTCAACTGCTCGCCATGCGCCCGGTCCGCGTCCTCGATCGCCTGGCGCGTGAGCGCCGTGACGATCGGCGCCACCAAAATACGTCTGCGCCAGCACCATCGCCTGGAAGGAAAACAACCACCCGAGGAAGCCCAGCGGACCGGCGCGACAGCAGCAGGTAGACGAGGAGGCCGACGACGACCGAGGGCAGCGCGAGCAGCGTGTTGAGCACCGCGAGCACGGCGCCGCGTCGGCGAAGCGGGCGACGCCGAGCCAGGCGCCGGCAAGCGCGCCGAGGCCGAACGCGAGCAGGCATGCGCTCGCGCTGACCGCGAGAGAACGACCGACCACGGACAGCAACGCCGGGTCGAGCGAGGCGAGCGGATGAAGCGCAGCGGCGGTCGCCTGGGGGATCGTGTCCATAGCAGACGCGAATCGTAGGCAACCGTGCGGGGTTCAGGCCGGCCAGGGCCGACCGTACCTCGGCGAACGTTGCTGCATATGTGACGTCGTGCGGACGGCGATGCTTTGCGGCAAACTCGCGGCGTGCACAACGTCGAGCTGTCATATGCGCTTGCCAGCGGGCGCGCGCGGAGCACTGATCCGCAATCCGTTGATGGATATGTTGGCGGCGGTGCGCGCCCACGGTTCCATCTCGGGCGCTGCGCGTGCGCTCGGTTTTTCGTACCGACACGTCTGGGGCAGCTCAAGCGATGGGAAGAGAAAACTCGGATTCGGCCTGATCGTCTGGGACCGGGGTCAGCGGGCCCAGCCGACTTCGCTGACAAGTTGTTGTGGGCCGAGCGGCAGGTGCAGGCGCGGCTAGCGCCGCAGATCGCTGCGCTGCACTTCGATCTCGAGCGTGCATTCGCGATGGCCTTTGATTCTTCCGCCAGCATTCTCATGCTGAGCGCCAGCCATGACAATGCCTTGGCGCTGCTGGGCAGAACACTGCACACCCGTCCCGGCTGCACCTCGACATCCGCTTTACCGGCAGTGCGAACGCACTGCGTGAGTTGAACGCCGGACACTGTGCCATCGCTGGCTTCCATCTGCCGCCCCGCACGGCGACGGGGAGCCTTATCACTCGGACCTACAAGCCTCTGCTGCATCCCAGCCGTCACCAGTTGATCGGATTCGCCCGGCGCGTTCAGGGCCTGGCCGTGGCGCGCGGCAATCCCCTCAATCTGCTCACAATCGCTGACGTGGCGGCGCGCGGCGCGCGCTTCGTCAATCGGCCGATCGGAACCGGCACGCGACTGCTGCTCGATGCGTTGTGCGAGCAGCGCGGCATCTCGTCGATCCACCCTGGTCGGTTACGAGAACGAAGAGCCTGGCCACGCCGCGGTGGCCCACGCCGTCGGCGGCGGGACAGGCGGACGCCGGACTGTGCATCGAGGTGGCAGCTCGCTCGCGCGACCTCGACTTTGTGTCGCTGCTTTGGGAAGAGTATTTCCTGGTGTGTGACAAGTCGACGATGGCGCAGCCTGCGATCCGAACCTTGCAGGCGGTGCTGCGTAGTGAGGTCTGGCTGCGGCGGCTCTCTACGATGGCGGGCTTCTCGCCGGCGCGTAGCGGAGAGTCCTTGCCCTTACGCGATGTTTTTCCGTGGTGGGGCGAACGCGCCAAGGGGGGCTCTGGCGGAGGCCCGCCCAAGGCCGGCTGCTGAACCCTTCCCGACAGTCGCCGCCGTACGGCGTTCTTATTCGAACGGGAGCAGGCAACCGGCTTCCGGCAAGCGGGGCGTCCGACCGCGCGCGCCGGCGACGTCACCGGCGGTCGTGCTGCGCCAGTTCGTCGCGCGTGTTGATGTTGGCGAACGCGTCGGCCTCGTCGTCGAATGTGACCTCGGCCACACGGAGGCTCGCATACCAGAGGTCGATCTTGCGTTCGCCACGCGCGAGGAATTCGGCCAGGTGGCTGCGCACTCGGGTGCAGACCAGTGCGAAGACCGGATGCGGCTGGCTGCCCGTTCGCGCCACGGCGATATCGGCGTCGGCTGCGCCGCGCGCCGCCGCCAGCCGGGCGACCAGGTCATGTGGCAGGAAGGGCGAATCGCAGGGCACGGTGACGATCATCGGCGCATCGGTCGCGTGCAGGCCGGCATCCAGCCCGGCCAGGGGCCCCGCAAAGCCGCCAACCCTGTCGGCTACCACGGGACACCCGAACTCCGCGTAACGCTCGAGGTTCTGGTTGGCGTTGATCAGCAGACTGTCCACCTGTGGACGCAGGCGGTCGATCACATGCTGGATCAGCGGCCGGCCCTGCAGCAGTTGCAGGCCCTTGTCCACGCCCCCCATGCGGCGTCCCTGTCCGCCGGCCAGCACCAGCCCGCAGATCCCGGTGCTCACTGGACTACCCTCCGCGCTGCGCGCTCCCGGATGAGCGCTTCGGAGCGGCCGTGCGCGCTCATGACGCGCGCTCCGCTTCGAAGCGATGACGCCCCGTGAAGAGCAGATAGTGCTTGCGGGCCGCGCGCCCGATCATCGTCAGTCCGACCCGGTTCGCGATGCGCCAGGCCATTTCGGTCAGGCCCGAGCGCGATACCAGGAAGGGAATGCCCATCTGGGCGGTCTTGATCACCATCTCGGACGTGAGCCGGCCTGTGGTGTAGAAGACCTTGTCCGAGCCATCGATGCCGTCGAGCCACATCCGGCCGGCGATGGCATCGACCGCGTTGTGCCGCCCGACGTCCTCGACGAACACCAGGATCCGGCTGTCGGCGCCCTCGTTCGAGGCCAGCGCGCACCCGTGCACGGCACCCGCGGCGTTGTAGACCGTCTCGTGCTGGCGCACGGCTTCGAGGATGGCGAACAGCGCGGATTCGGGGAGATGCACGTCGTCGCGCAGGTGGATCGAGTCGACTTCGTCCATCAAGTCCCCGAACACCGTGCCCTGTCCGCAGCCTGTGGTCACTGTCCGCTTGGCGAGTTTCCTGGCCAGCGACTTGACGCCTCTTCGCGTGGTAACCGCCACGGCGTCGGTCTCCCAGTCGACCTGCACCGCCTCGAGTTCATCAAGCGAGGACACAAGGCGCTGGTTTCGCAGGTAACCGATGGCGAGCGCCTCGGGCGCCTGCCCAAGGGTCATCAGCGTGACGACTTCGCACTTGTCGACGTATAGAGTCAGCGGATGCTCGCCGGCGATCGGCGTGGGCACGACCTCGCCGCGTTGGTCGACGGCATCGACAGGGAAAATCAACGGGCGGGACGCGTTGGTCAGCAGCAGTGGCATCGCCGGTCGGATTCAGCCTCGTGTTGCGCGTCGAGTGCGTTGTGCATGCGGAGCGATGCGCCAAAGACCCTTCGCACGTATTCCGGTTTGCGCCCGGTGCGCTTAAGCAGGAATAATCTCCATCGTTCGAAGGAAGATAACATCGAAGCAATGCTTCATCCCTTGAGAAGGCCGGCCGCGGTCGTGACCGCAAGGCGCATCGTCGACAACCCGTGGACATCCGCGATCTGGGTGCCCATCGCCGTCATCGAACGAGAGGGCGCGCGCAGCGAGGGGCCGATCCTGCTCGAGCGCAATGAGGCGGGCGAGCAGTGGCTGCATCTCGGCTTCGAAGTCGAGTTGAACCGCACCGAGGCCGAGGGCTACTACCTGAACCTGACAACTGATCAGCCTGTCGCCTTCGTGGAGTGGGAGCTCACCGATATGGGCGCCGAGCCGCGCTGGGTCACGCTCAGTTACCACGAGGCAGCGCGGCGCCTCGATGGTGGCGCCGAGGTCGAGGCGGTGCCCATGCCCGGCGATTGGCTGCCTTGGCTCGCCGCTTTCACGCAGCAGCATTTGAAGGCGCCGGAGAAGAAGCGCCGCCCGGCGCCGGCGTCGTTCCTCGGCGCGAAGCGCGACAACGCATGAGTCCGCAGGAGTGCCTGGCGTTCGCATCCCGACGTGCGCGGCGCGCAGGCCGACCTGCGTGATCGGTAACCGGATGAGCGCTGATTCGGAATCCTTCCTCGCTCGCTGGTCGCGGCGCAAGCTGGCCGCCGAGCGCGAGGCCGAGCGACCTGCCGAGAGTCTCGCGCCAGAGGCTGCGGCCGCTCTGCCGATGCAGGACGAGGGCGAGGGGGTTGCGGCGGTTGAACCGGTTTCGGTGCCTGCGCCGGCAATCGACCCTGCGGCGAAGACCGAAGTACCGCTGCCTTCGATCGAATCGCTCGATGGCTTGCGTTCGGACTACCAGGCGTTCTTCCAGCAGCCCGTCGCCGACGAATTGCGTCGCGCCGCGCTGAAGAAGCTCTTCGCCGACCCGCACTTCAACCAGATGGACATGCTCGACGTGTATGTCGACGACTACACGCAGTTCGAGCCCTTGCCGGATGCGATGCGGTTGCGCCTGCCCAGTGCGCGCGACTTTCTGCTCGATTCGGAGCACGCTGCGCTGGAAGCGGCGGACGCATCGGGGGGCACTGGCGGCGAAACGCAGCAATCCCCGGTGGCCATCGCTCGTGGGGATGTCGACGCCGAAGCGAGTCCCGGCGACGGCGGTGAGGGATGCGACCTCGCCGCCGATGACGCGAAGCTCGAGCCGACTTCCGCGCTGACGGGCCTGCCGACGGCCGTGTCCTCGGATGTGCCGTCAGTCGAAGATCCGGCCGGACCGTTGCACGAGGCTTCTTCAACTGCCGGTCCGTTGGGCAAGCCAATTGCTCCCGATCCCACTTCAACCTGAGTCCGCATGGCCACGCAAGGCAACACGCTGAAAGTCTGCAACTGCAATCGCACCATGAAGCTGGACGGCGCGGCGCTCGGCCGCGCGCTTGGGCGTGAGGCGATTCCGATCCACACCGAGCTGTGTCGCAGGGAAGTGGACAGCTTCACCTCGGCGCTGGGAGGTTCCACCTGCACGGTCGCCTGCACGCAGGAGGCACCGCTGTTCACGGAACTGGCCGCGGGCGCTGGTGCGTCGACGGAGTTGAAGTTCGTCGATATCCGCGAGGCGGCTGGATGGTCGGCCGAAGGCGCCGCGGCGAACGCGAAGATCGCGGCGCTGCTGGCGCTGGCGGACGTGCCTGAGCCTCAGCCGGTCTCGGTTGTGTCGTACGCGTCGAAGGGCGAAGTGCTGATCATCGGTCCGGCCGAGGCGGCGGTCGCGTGGGCGGAGCAGCTGGCCGACAGCCTGTCGGTTGCCGTCCTCATCACGACCGCACGCGGCGCGGAACTGCCTGCAACGCGTCGCTATCCGGTGTGGTCGGGGATGCCGCGATCAGTGCAGGGGTATCTGGGCAAGTTCGAGGTCCAGTGGGAGCAGGTCAACCCGATCGATCTCGAGGCCTGCACTCGCTGCAACGCCTGCATCAGGGCGTGTCCGGAGCAGGCGATCGACTTGACCTACCAGGTCGACCTCACGCGCTGCAAGTCGCACCGGGCGTGCGTGAAGGCCTGTGGCGCGATCGGCGCGATCGACTTTGGCCGCGCCGCGTCGACGCGCACCGAGCAGTTCGACCTCGTGTTCGACCTTTCCGCGCAGCCGTTGATGCGAATGCCCGAAACGCCGTTCGGCTACCTGGCGCCGGGCGCCGATCCGCTGGAGCAGGCGCAGGCGGCCGTGCGGCTGGCGCAGATGGTGGGCGAGTTCGAGAAGCCGCGCTATGTGCAGTACGAAGAGAAGCTCTGCGCACACAGTCGCAACACCAAGACAGGTTGCACCCGCTGCATCGACGCCTGCGCGACCGGGGCCGTCGTCTCGCTCGGCGACAAGATCTGGGCGCACCCCTTCCTGTGCATGGGCTGCGGTGACTGCGCAACGACATGTCCGACGGGCGCGCTGCGCTTTGCCTACCCCGGCGTCGCCGACATCGGGGCGCGCCTGCGCAGGCTCCTCTCGGTTTATCGCGCAGCGGGCGGCCAGGACGCCGCGCTGCTGTTCCATAACGGCACGAGCGGCCGGGCGCTGATTTCGAGGTTGGCGCGCTTGGGCAAGGGGCTGCCGGCGCGCGTCGTTCCGATCGAGGTGCATGGCGTGGCAACAATCGGCCTCGACGTCGTCCTGGGCGCCGTTGCCTATGGCGCCAGCCAGGTGTTCTCGCTGCTCGACGACGACGGCGCCGATGAGCACGGCACGCTGCTCGAGCAGCAGGCCCGTCTCGCCGACGCGATCCTGAACGGATTGGGATTCAGCGGCACTCACTGGCAGGTCCTGCATGCCGAGGAGCCCAACGCGCTGCAGGCGGCGTTATGGTCGTCGCGGCCGGCGGCGACCGTCTCCGCACCTGCGACCTTTCACCTGTCCAACCGCAAGCGCGAGACGCTCGACTTCGCCATTCATCACCTCGTGCAGCAGGCGTCGGCACCGCCGGAGCAGATCGCGCTGCCGTCCGGTTCGCCGTTCGGCACCCTTGCGATCAATGCCTCGCGCTGCACGCTGTGCAAGGCCTGCATCGGCGCCTGTCCGAGTTCCGCGCTGCTGGATTCCGAGGACGCGCCGAAGCTGCTCTTCATCGAGCAGAACTGCGTGCAGTGCGGCCTGTGCGAGACGACTTGTCCGGAGCAGGCCATCAGCCTGGTGCCGCGCCTTCTGGTGACGCCGGCAGCGCGCCAGCGGACCACGCTGCACGAAGCCGAACCGTTCCATTGCGTGCGCTGCGGCGCGCCCTTCGGGACGCGGCAGATGATCGACGTGATGACCGGCCGGCTCGGCGCGCATCCGATGTTCTCCGGTACGGCGCTGCGGCGCATCCAGATGTGCGCTGACTGTCGCGTGATCGACATGATGGAGTCGAAGAGCGAAATGTCGATCTTCGAGGTCAAGCGATGAGCGCTCGCCAGGCTGCGCCGGACGTGGCGCTCGCGCCCGAGGACGAGGGTCGTCTGCAGTTCTACGCGCTGCTGGCGCGCTTGTTCGCCGCGGGGCCGGACGACGGGCTGCTTCGCGCGTTGGCGCAGTCGGCCGGCGGCATCGAGGGTGATGGCGAACTGGCGCGGGCGTGGAATGACCTTGCCACCGCCGCTGCGAATACGTCCGCGCGGGACGCGACGCTGGAATTCGACGCGACGTTCATCGGAGTCGGCAGGGCGGCGGTCAGCACGTACCTGTCGCACTACCTCCCTGTCACGCGCAAGGAGGTGGTGCTGGTCGAGTTGCGCGACACGCTGCGTCAACTCGGGCTCGCGCGCACGGCCGCTTCGGCCGAGCCGGAAGATAACCTGACTGCGGTGCTGGAGGTCATGCGTCACCTCGTGGCAGCCGGATCCGATGCGCAGTCGCTGGAACTCCAGCGGGACTTTTTTGTCCGTTATCTGCAGCCGGCCTATCGAGGATTTTGTGGTGCGGCGCACAAGGTCGAGCTGAGCAACTTCTACGACGCAGCGGTTCGGCTGCTCGAGGCTTTCATGGAGTCTGATCTAGCGCAATTCGAGATGGGCTAGGCAGAGGCATTGGAACCTAAGCGTTGACTGACACTTCGCGGCTGGGCGATGATGCGGCAGCCAAGGGGAATGAAGGACCGTTCATATGAAAAGTGCAGAACCGAGCCGTCGCGGCTTCTTCAAGACAGTCGCCATTGGCGGCGCCGCTGCGGCTGCTGCCGTGGCGACGACTCTCATCGGCGAGCGTAAAACGGGGACGGGCACTGCTGTTGCCGAGGACTCGACGCGGGCCGGTTATCGCGAAACCGCGCACATCCGGAATTACTACCGCACCACCCAGGTCTAGACGGGAGACTCCCCGATGCTTACGAAGAAATCCGCGGGGGCCGCGACGGCCCAGGGCCGCCTTGCGCGCGCTGTTTCCGGCATGCGTGGCCGGACGATCGATCGACGCACGTTCCTGAAGCGCTCCGGTGTGACCGCTGGAGCTGCGGCCTTCGCGGCGCAACTGCCGTACGGTGCTATCGGCAAGGCCGAGGCGGCAACCGCGGCCGAGCCTGCGGGCAATGGCACCCAGATTCGCCGCACTGTCTGCACGCACTGCTCTGTCGGGTGCGCGGTCGATGCCGTCGTGAAGAACGGTGTGTGGGTAGGCCAGGAGCCGGTGTTCGAATCACCGCTGAACCTCGGCGCGCACTGCGCCAAGGGCGCTTCGGTGCGCGAGCACGGCATGACTGAGCATTCCCACCGACTGAAGTACCCGATGAAGCTGGTCGACGGCAAGTACCAGAAGATCGGCTGGGACCAGGCGATCGACGAGATCAGCGCGAAGATGGCCAAGATCCGCGAGGAGTCCGGGCCCGACGCTGCCTACTTCATCGGCTCGTCCAAGCAAAGCAACGAGCAGTCGTATCTGTTTCGGAAGTTCGTTTCGCTCTGGGGCACCAACAACTGTGATCACCAGGCGCGAATCTGCCACTCCACGACGGTCGCCGGTGTGGCGAATACGTGGGGGTACGGCGCGATGACGAACTCCTACAACGACATGCTCAACACGAAGGCGATGCTGTACATCGGGTCGAATGCCGCAGAGGCGCACCCGGTGTCGATGCTGTTCTCCCTGCACGCCAAGGAGACCGGCGCCAAGATGATCGTTGTCGATCCGCGTTTCACGCGGACGGCGGCCAAGGCCGATCAGTACATCCGGTTGCGTTCGGGCGGCGACATTCCGTTCCTGTACGGAATGATGTATCACATCTTCAAGAATGGCTGGGAGGACAAGGCCTACATTGCGGCCCGGGTCTATGGCATGGACAAGGTCAAGGAGGAGGCCATGAAGTGGACTCCGGACAAGGTGACCGAAGCCTGCGGAGTCCCCGAAGACCAGGTATTGCTGGCTGCCGAAACGATGGCCAAGAACCGGCCCAGCACCATCGTGTGGTGCATGGGACAGACCCAGCACACGATCGGCAACGCGATCGTGCGCGCCTCCTGCCTGCTGCAGCTGACCCTCGGCAATATCGGCGTGTCGGGCGGAGGCGCCAACATTTTCCGCGGTCATGACAATGTCCAGGGTGCAACCGACGTCGGACCGAACCCGGACTCGCTGCCCGGCTACTACGGCATTGCCGCCGGCTCCTGGGCGCACTGGGCAAAGGTATGGAACGTCGACCTCGACTGGCTGAAGAAGCGCTTCGCGTCGGACGCGATGATGACCAAGCCGGGTACGACGGTCAGTCGCTGGATCGACGCGGTGCTGGAACCCAGCGAGGCGATCGGCCAGGGGTCGAACTTGCGGGCGGTCTTCTACTGGGGCCATGCGCCCAACTCGCAGACGCGCGGTCTCGAGATGAAGCAGGCCATGGACAAGCTCGATCTTCTTGTTGTGGTCGACCCTTATCCGTCGGCAACCGCGGCGATGGCGGCGATGCCGGGGCCGGCGGGTGGCAAGGTCAACCCCAACCGGGCCGTCTACCTGCTTCCCGCGTGCACGCAATTCGAAACGTCTGGCTCGGTTACTGCGTCCGGCCGTTCGATCCAGTGGCGCGAGAAGGTCATCGAGCCCTTGTTCGAGTCGAGGACCGACCACGCGATCATGCTGCGCTTCGCGCAGAAGTGGGGGTTCGGCGATCAACTGTTGGGCAAGCGGGACGGCAAACAGAACATCCGGACCGTCCAAGGCGCGGGCGGCTGGGAAGAACCGGTGGTCGAGGACATCCTCGCGAACGAGATCAACCGCGGCACTTGGACGATTGGCTACACCGGGCAGAGCCCCGAGCGGCTGAAGCTGCACATGAAGCACATGGGGACCTTCGACGTGAAGTCCCTGCGTGCCAAGGGTGGACCGTGCGATGGTGACTACTTCGGTTTGCCTTGGCCGTGCTGGGGCACACCGGAGATGAAGCACCCGGGCTCGTCGAATCTTTATGACAATTCGAAGTCGGTAATGGACGGCGGCGGCAATTTCCGCGCCAACTTCGGTGTCGAGCGGGATGGCGTCAACCTGCTGGCTGAAGCCGGCTCGCATTCAAAGGGTGCCGACATCACCACGGGCTATCCAGAATTCGATCACGTGTTCCTGAAGAAGCTCGGCTGGTGGAGCGAACTGACCGAGGACGAGAAGAAGGCGGCCGAGGGCAAGAACTGGAAGACCGACCTTTCGGGCGGGATCATTCGGGTGGTGATGACCAAACACCAGTGCCATCCGTTCGGAAATGCCAAGGCGCGGGCCGTGGTCTGGAATTTCCCGGATCCGGTCCCGCTGCATCGCGAACCGCTGTTCAGCAATCGACCGGATCTTGTTGCCAAGTACCCAACGCACGCCGACCGCAAGGAGTTCTGGCGCGTGCCGACGCTCTACAAGACCGTGCAGGACAAGAACATGGCCGACAAGGTCTACGAGAAATTCCCGCTCGTGATGACCTCGGGTCGCCTGACGGAATTCGAGGGCGGTGGCGATGAGACGCGTTCGAATCCGTGGCTCGCGGAACTGCAGCAGAACATGTTCATCGAGATCAATCCGAAGGCTGCCAACGACCGCGGCATCCGCAATGGCGAGTGGGTCTGGGTGAACACCCCGACCGGCGCGAAGCTCAAGGTCATGGCCCAAGTGACCGAGCGGGTCGGGCCGGACACCGTGTTCATGCCCTTCCACTTCGCGGGATGGTGGCAAGGCAAGGACCTGGTGGACAGCTACCCGGCCGGAGCCGCGCCGATCACCCGGGGCGAGGCGATCAACACGAGCACGACGTACGGGTATGACGCGGTGACGAACATGCAGGAAGGGACCAAGACGTCCCTTTGCCAGGTGGTCAAGCTGGCCTGAGAGGCCTCGAGAACGATACAAGGAGACTCAAGATGGCCCGCATGAAGTTCATCTGTGATGCCAACCGCTGCATCGAGTGCAACGGATGCGTCACTGCCTGCAAGAACGCGAACGAAGTTCCGTGGGGCGTGAACCGGCGACGCGTCGTCACGCTCAATGACGGCGTACCCGGCGAACGCTCGATCTCGGTCGCCTGCATGCACTGCTCCGACGCGCCGTGCATGGCCGTATGCCCGGTCGATTGTTTCGTCCGGAGCGAAGACGGCGTGGTGCTGCACGACAAGGATCAGTGCATTGGCTGCGGCTACTGCCTGTATGCCTGCCCGTTTGGTGCGCCACAGTTCCCGCAGGCCGGCGCTTTCGGCGCGCGCGGCAAAATGGACAAGTGCACGTTCTGCCAGGGCGGCCCCGGCAAGGGCAGCGAGGAAGAGCAGTACGCCAAGTACGGCCAGAACCGCATCGCCGAGGGCAAGCTGCCGCTGTGCGCCGAGATGTGCTCGACCAAGGCGCTGCTCGCAGGCGACGGCGACGTCATTGCCAACATCTTTCGCGAGCGCGTCACCGTGCGCGGCAAGGGTTCCGAAGTCATCGGTTGGGCGACTGCGTATGGAGCGCCCAAGGGCGGGACGGCCCCGGCGGCGACGGAGGGCAAGAAATGATGCGCAAGTTCACCATTCCAGGTGCAGTGCTGTGTGCGCTCCTGTCCGCGACCGGACTGTCGGCCTGCGGGGACAGCAAAGTCACATCCTACGAGCCAGGCAAGTACTCGGGCGCACCGGTAGCTGCGCCTTGGGACTCGCCGCAGTTCGGAGGCAACCGGGCGAAGTGGGAGGCGGCCCTGCAAGCGCGCACGCAGGGTCAGAACGAGTATTCACCCCAACCCGCCAGGTAGGGGAGCCGCCACATGACGATTCTCTCGTGGCGGGCCGGGCTGGCTGCGGCGGCGCTGGCATTTGCCGGCTTTGCTGTCGCGCAACCCGCGGCCCCGCAGCAGGACAGCGCACGCCAGCAGGTTCAGCAGAATCTTGCCCAGCCTTACAACAACGCACCGGTCTGGCGTGAGGTGCGGTCCGGCGAACCGGGCTTCACCAAACTCGGCGCTGGTCCGGAGCAGGGCGTGCTGATCCAGTCGCGCGGCGAAACCTGGCGGCAGGCGCGCGTGCCGGTGTCCCTGATCGGCGGTCTCCTGGTCGCGCTGGCGATGGTGTCGCTGGGCGGGTTCTACGCCATCCGCGGCTCGATTCCCGTTGGCGAAAGCGGATCGAAGACGATGATCCAGCGCTTTCGTCCCGCGGATCGCTACGCGCACTGGACCATGGCCATCGTGTGGGTCACCCTCGCCATCACCGGACTGATCCTCACCTTCGGCAAGGTGCTGCTGCTGCCGATCATCGGCCACACGCTCTATTCGTGGCTGGCGGCAGCGGCGAAGAACGTCCACAACTTCGTCGGCCCGATCCTGATCGTCGGCGTCGTGTGGATGTTCATCCGCTACCTGCGGCACAACTGGTTCAACAAGCAGGACTTCATCTGGCTCACCAAGATCGCGGGCAACCTGACCGGGCACGAATACCCCTCGGGCAAGTTCAACGGCGGCGAGAAGATCGTCTTCTGGTTCTTGCTGGTGTTGCTTACCCCGGTGCTGATCATTTCGGGCCTGGTGCTCAACTTCCCGAACTTCGGCCAGACCCGTGAAACCATGCAGACCTTCAACGTCATCCACATGGTGCTGGCGTATGTGGCGATTGCCATGGCCTGCGTGCACATCTACCTGGGCACGATCGGCATGAAGGGAGCCTACCGCGCGATGCGCGACGGGTACGTGACCGCCGAGTGGGCCAAGCACCACCACGAGCTCTGGTACAACGACGTCAAGGCCGGCAAGGTGCCCGAGAGTCCGATGGTGTCCGAGGCTGCCGTGCCGGAACCCATCCGCCGCTCAATCCAGCTCGCTGTCAAATAGAGTCATCGGGGGAGTCATGCTGAAGCACATCATCGTTGCGGTCTGCGGGCTGGCCTTCACCGCGGCTGGATTGGCACAGTCGCCGGCGCCCACGCCCGAGCAGCAGGCGGCGGCAGCGCTGAATGCGGCGAAAGCGGCGCACGCCGGCAAGGTCGGCGCCTACAACCTGTGCCTGTCGCAGGCCAAGGTCGCCGATGACTACATCAAGCAGCAGAAGGCCAAGGGCAAGGTCTACACGCCCGACGCGACGCCTGCGTGCGTGAACCCTGGTCCATTCGTGCCACCGGCGGCGACACCGGCAGTGGCTACCGCCCCGCAACCGGCCGCGGCGGCGCCGAAGAAGTAGCAGTCGATCGCGTCCAGGCAAGAGCGCCCTGCGGGGCGCTTTTGTTTTGGCTGCAGTGTGCCTTGGAACGGTCGGTAGGACAGCTGTCACTACAGGCCGCACCACGCCGTTCAGGGTTTGCCGCCGTCCCAATCCCCCAGAACCAGCGTGGCGTCATCCGAATAGCGTGAGTGCGCAGCGCGGGTGGGAGTGCCGGTCACGATCCAGCAGAGCAGGGTTTCACCCGGCGCGCAGAACGCCTGCTGCACGTCCACGTCGTTGATCGACGCGCCGCCCAGCACCTTGGCGCCATAGCCCATCAGGTGCAACGCGTTGATGAAGTTCATCAACGCTGCTCCAACGCACAGCCACTGGTCCCGCGCTGGCACCTCGAGCGCGCCATCCTCGATGCGGCCGACAAGCGCCAGCAGGCACGGGCCGCCGTGGGCGCGTTCACGCGCCCGCTGCACGTCGGCCTCGTCACAGCCGCGGCGCCGAGCGCCGAGCGCATACAACTCGCCGAGCCGCGCGCGCTGATGCGCACCGATATGCACGAACCGGTACGGTCGCAGCGCCTCGTGGTCGGGTGCACGCAGCGCCAGCGCGGCGGCGCGCATCAGTTCTGCGCGCCGGGGCGCGGGAGCATCGAGATGCTTCGGGCTGACCGAATAGCGTGACGCCAGGTGCATCAGGACGTCGCCCGGCTCGGGTCGATCGACTGCGGGCGCACGCTTCATGGGCCGATGCTCGGTTGACTCGGCGCGGGCGTTGCGGCGTCAACCCGCGCGGTTGAACGTGGCCACGAATTCGGCGATGCCGGGCGCGTCGTCCAGGTCGAACTGCGGCAGTTCAGTGTCGAAGCGGCAGTCAGCGGCGATGGCCACGATGTGCGGGTCGTGGGGATGCAGCGCGGCCTTTCCGTTATCGCGGCGGAACACTTCCAGCTTCGGAATGGCCTCCCGCTTGAAGCCTTCGACCAGCAGCAGGTCGCAGGGAGAGATCCGATCGACCAGCTGCTGCAGCGACTGCTCCGGTTCGCCGCGCAGCTCGTGCATGTGCGCCCAGCGCGCGCTGGACGAAATCAACACCTCCCGACATCCGGCGTGCCGGTGACGGTCGGAATCCTTGCCCGGCACGTCGACGTCGAACTCGTGGTGAGCCCGCTTGATCAAAGAGACGTCGAGGCCGCGTCCGGTCAGCAGGGGGATGAGGCGCTCGATCAGCACCGTCTTGCCGCTGCCTGACCAGCCGGCGAATCCGAAGACATTCATGTGGGTTGTCCGCTCGCCCAGCGCGGCCGGTCCGAGTTGCGTTCGAACCCGGAATTTAGCAATGCCAACGGCAGTCCGCGCTGCGGTTCAGTGCGCTGGGTTGAACCTCCAGGACCGACGCCCGGCCGGGGCGCCACAGAGAGCACCAGGGCGAAGAGCCCGGCGGCGACCGTCGCGAGCGTGTTCCGGCTTCCTGACAGTTCGAGCAATTGATCCGACCGTCCTAGCGCCTTTGGAGGGCGAATTGCGGCCTCCTCCCCCTCGGAGACGCAAAAGTCCGCCCCGCGGCTGCCGATCTCGGAAAGGGGGTTGGTCCCCGGGAGACGGCGATGGCGAACGGCACAAAATCGCACACCGTGATCGGCAGCGAGCTCCGACTGCTCGCTGGCGTCTTCGGCGCTCGTCTGCTTCGCCGTGTTGACCACCGCTGCTCTGTCTTGAAGAGCGCGCGGTCGAACGCGCGCCGGGGTTCAGCCCCCGGAATCGAGCACGGCATCGCCGTCGATGGCAGCGGCGCCGCTTGCCACTAGCCCCGCCACCTGCTGCTGCACGAACTCGTCGAACGGCATCCGGAAGTAGCGCTCGTTGATCACGCGGAAGTAGCGGGCTCCGGCCAAGTGGTCGATCAGGTTCCGCATCGCGACCTTCCGCACCTCCAGCAGGTAGAACTTCACCAGCACCTTGGCCGCGTGGCGCGCGTTGCGCTCGAGGCTGGCCGATAGTGCGTCGAGGCGTGCGTTCGCGCGCTTCAGGGCGGCGCCAAGGTCCGTGAACGGCGCACCGTGGCCCGGGATCACGATCCGCGGCGCGAGCGACTCGATCAGTTCCAGGATCGCCCGCTGCTCGGCGAAGCCGGACTCCCCCTCGAGTTCCGGAAAGATCACGCCGAAACCGTTCTGCCACAGCGCGTCCGCCGAGATCAGCACGCCCGGCCCGGGCGCCCACAGCACGACCGAATGCGGGTCGTGGCCGGACGCCGCGTGGACCCGCCACTCAAAGCCGCCCATCCGGACTTCGCTGCCCGGCTCGATCAATCCGTCGTACGAGAATCGCTCGCACTGCTGTCCGGTCGCGACGAACGTGAGTTCGTCCTCGTCCCAGCAGGCGACGGCGCCCGCGTGGCCGGGCGGGATGTGGATCGTGGCGCCGAACGCCCGCTGCAGCTCCGCGTTGCCACCGCAGTGATCGGAATGCAGGTGCGTATTGACGATGCGGGTGAGCGATCGTCCCTGCAGCGCGTGACGGACCAGTTCCCGCGTCTGCTCCCTGTGCGTGACGTAACCCGTGTCGACGAGGGTCGCGCTGTCGTCGTCGTCGAACAGCAGCACGTTGTTGGACGACAGCCACCCGCGCTCGAACACGCGGATCGAGGGCGGGAGAGCAGCGTTCATCGAGCGCGCGCGCAGCGCACGGCAGGCACGACGGCCCTCACGCTGCCTTCAGCCGACGACGACGGGCGAGGTCGGCCCACACGGCGCGCCTTGCGCCATCGTCCATGCGGCTCCAGCCCGCGATCTCGTCGATCGTCCTCTGGCACCCCTCGCACCATCCGGTGCGCGGGTCCATCCTGCACACGGAGATGCACGGCGACGGCACGGGCGACTGCGTCACTTCGGGCGGGAGCGTGGGTCGGGATTGCGGTGGCATGCGCGGATTTTCGCACGCCAGGGCTGCGCGCGGGCACGGACATGCACGTACGCGGAGCGGTTAGGAACTTCTTAGTGTGGGCTTACGCATCATTTAGCAGCGAGCTTCGCGGCGCGTTCCTAAGCTTCGCTTTCCTTCATTCACGAACCCGAGCGAGGAGCCAGCGCCATGACGAGCGAGCGCTACAACATCTATGCACTGATCCACAAGGGCCTGCGCGCCTGGATGTGCGAGGTACTGACAGCCGTGGGCCGGATGGACCCGCACGATGCCGCGGAGGTGGCTGCCGCGCTCGGCGAGGTGCGCGCGCTGCTCGCCGGCTGCGCGAGCCATCTGGAGCACGAGAACGATTACCTGCACACGGCGCTGGAGGCGCGCGCGCCGGGCAGCGCGCGCGTCACCGCCCGCGAGCACGAGCAGCACGAGCGGTCGCTCGCGCGGCTGGAGAGGTCGGTGCGCAGCGTTGAAGCGACGACAGGATCGGCGCGTGCGACTGCGGCGATGGGGCTGTATCGACTACTGGCGCTGTTCGTCGCCGAGAACTTCGAGCACATGCACGTGGAGGAGACGCAGAACCACGCGACCCTCACCGCGCACTACAACGAGGCCGAGGTGTTCACGATCGAGCAGGCGATCGTCGGTTCACTGGCGCCCGACGAGGCGATGACAGTGATGCGGTGGATGGCGCCGTCGGCTGCGCCGCACGAGCGCGCCGCGCTGCTCGCCGGCTTGCAGCAGAACGCGCCGCGGCCCGCCTTCGAGGCCGTGCTCGATCTCGTCAAGCCCCACCTCACCGCGCGCGAGTGGGCGAAGCTCGACGCCGCGATCGGGCGCATGCCGCCCGAACGCGACGCGTCGACGGCCGCCGCGCCGGCGAAGGAACTGGCCGCCGCCTGACTCAGCCCGCCTCGACCAGCGTCAGCGGCCGGTCCACGGCGAGGTGGAACCGGCCGCGTCCGGTCTTCTCGATGCGGATCTCGGTCCCGCGTTCGCCGAGCCGGCGCACGAGCAGGATCAGGCGCGCCTCCAGGTTGTCCGTGATGTCGGGCAGGCGGATGCGGGGATCGAGGCGCAGTTCGCGGTTGGTGAAGTCGGTGCGGCCCTTGTCGATGAAGTCCGCGACGAGCTTGCGGAAGATCGCGCCCGCCACGCCCTTGATCAGGTAGTCGTCGCCGATGAAGACGCTGTCGTCGGCCCGGTAGTGCCGCACTTCGAGCGGCTTGCCGCGCGGTTTTCGGGGCTGAGAGGCGGAGTCGCCCGGCTCGTCGCCGCCCTCGGCAGCCTGCTGCAGCGTCGCGATCGTCATGCCGAGCTGCGACGCGACCGCGACCAGTGCGTCCTCGTCCTCCCAGTGGAAGCGGCCGTCTTCCGGGCTCTCGACGAAGACGACGCCCACCGCGCGACCGCCGACAAGCATCGGCGCGGCGAGCTGGCTGCCGGGCTTCGCCAGGCCGGGGAGCGGGATCTCGGTCTCGAGCAGGGCCGCGAGGCCGTCGCTCTCCGCGCTCTTGCGCAGCGCCAGGCTGTACGTGTACTCGCTGGTTCCGTGCGTGATGCGGATCGGAGTGCGCTCTCGCGCCGCGATGCCGATCAGGCCCTGTCCGGTCGGTATCTCCGAGCCCGACGCCCGAGGCTGGATAGCCGCGGCTCGCCACCGTGAACAGCCTGTCGTGCGCGGCATCGGTCAGCAGCACCATCGCGTGCGTGATCGCCATGTCGGCGGCGAGCACCGCGAGGACGTCGTCGAGCAGCGTGCGCAGGTCGGTCGCGGTCGACAGCAGGCTCGCGATGTGGCGCAGCGCACCGAGCAGGTTGCAGCGGGGCGGCGGCGGAGCCAGTTCGGAGCTCGGCAGGCGATCGATCCGCACGACCTCGTAGACGTCGGATCCCTGCAGCCTGAACACGCCGCTCATGCCGGTGTGCGAGGCGATGCCGGCGAGGTTCGCCTTCATCCGCTCGAACAGCGGACCGCTCGACTCTGTGCGCAGGTAACGCAGCGACAGCAGGTAGCGGCGCGCGGTCCGCGGGTCGATCACGTAGACCACGGCGTTCGGGTTCGTGAGGATGTTCTCGCGCGTCTTGTTGAAGAACTGGAACGACAGCGCGACGTGCGTGCGGTCGACGAAGTGCACCTGCGACACGTACGTCACGTTCGGCGTGCCGTCGCGCGAGCACGTCGCCAGCACGCTGGGGATCACGCCCTCCAGGCAGCTGCGGATGTCTTCGAGCGACAGGGTGTTCATGGGGCAACGCGCGCGGGATCGCATCCGCGCTCACGGCTTGACCTCGCTCAGGACGGCGCCCGCGCGCGGCCCCGGCGTCTGGCCGTAGGCGGCCGAAGGCGCGAAGCGGACGGCGAGCTACCTGCTGCGGCGTGCACTCGCCGATCTTCCGGATCAGCGGCTCGCGGGTAGCCGAGCGGGCAGATCTCGATCACGAGGTCGTCGGCGTAGGCGCTGATGACTGGCCAGTCGCCCTCTTCCAGCGGAGTGATGCGCACGTCATTGCCCTTCACCTGCACCGACCGGTGCGTGCTCGGTTCGGTGAACACGACGGCCACCTGCGCGGTGGTCCGCAGGTCCGCGAGGACGCGCTCGGCATGGCGCGGCACGAAGATGGCGAACTCGCTTGCATCCGCGCTGATGCGATAGCCGAGGGCGCGGGTCACGGACGGGATGCAGTGTTCGCTGCGCGACGAGATCGACACCGCGACCCGGCGGCCGTCGAGGAATGCGACGACGTCGCGATCGATCATGCGAGCCCTCCTGACCAACGTTTCGACGCCGAGCCGTTCCGCGGAAACCTGCGAAGGCGCGGCCGGGCGGAGCGGCGATTCTAGAGGCGGACGCCGTCCTCTAACATATGGGCGACATGCGGCACCTGCCCAACCTGATCACCGCGCTGCGCTTCGTGCTGATTCCGGTGCTCGTACTGCTGCTGGTCGAGCAGCGTTTCGTGGCCGCCTTCGCCGTGTTCGTCGTGTCCGCCATAAGTGATCTTGCGGATGGCTTGATCGCCCGGCACTGGAACTTCCGCACGCGCCTCGGCGCCATCGCCGATCCGCTGGCGGACAAGCTGACGATGCTGGCCGTCACGATCGTGCTCGCGTCGCAGGCGCTGGTGCCGCTCTGGCTGGCGACCGCGATCGTGGCGCGCGACCTGGTGATCGTCGCGGGCGCGGTGGCATTTCACTTCATCGTCGGCCGCGTCGAGATGGCACCGAGCTGGCTGTCGAAGTTCAACACCGTGCTCGAGTTCAGCGTCCTTTCCGCCCTGCTGGCGGATGCCGCGCGGCTGATCGAGGTCACCGCCTTCCTGCCGCCGCTGTTCGTCCTCGTGACCGCGACCATCGTCGGGTCGGGGATCCACTATGTCTGGACCTGGGGCCGCCGGGCCCTGCGGTCCAGGCGCGCGGCGGCCGCGACAGGGCAGCGTTGAAGCCGACGTCCCGCCTGCCGCTCGATGCCGAGGCCGGCCTGTACTGATCGCCGCTGCGTTCTTCTTCCTCTATTACCGCCCGGGCGCCCTGCTGGTGGCCGCCAGCAGCGCGCTCGTCCAACGTGACGCGACCGCAGGCGTGAGCCGCTCAGCGCCGCTGGGCTCGTCGGGCGGCGCCCGGCCGAGCGTGCGCCTATTCTCGCCGGCCGACTTCGCGCCTCGAGCGCGGCTCAGCGCGACAACTCACGCCACCCGATGCGACGGACGGTCGTCCCGCCGCTGCCGACGTTCAGGCCGCGGGTTTCCTTCACGCCGGAAGCCCCGGTCGAGATGATCTTCAGCAGGCCCGACGGGAGTCGGACAATCGCGTTGCCCACCGTCAGCGTCCCGGGGCGGGCAATTGCAGCCTCGGACGCGGTAGTGATCTTCTGTCCGTCGCGGTAGTTGAGCTGGTAGATCCAGCTGTCACCACCCGCCGTGCAGGCGTTTGTGTTCGGGATGTTGGTCGTGACGACCAGCGTGCCGAGCGTCAGCTGCAGGTCGATGTTGACGCGCTCCCCGGTCGAGGGGAAGTCGACGTACCACCCCGACTCCGAGGCCCAGTTCACGGAGCCGCCGGTGACCGCGCGCCGAGTGGCATCGATCGACGTGACGGTCTTGGGAACGAAACTGCCGACCGTTCGTGGGTTGCCCCAGGCAGTGCCGTTGTCCTTGATGGCGTAGAGACTGCCCACGTAAGACCAGTTCCCCGGCGGCGACAGCGTGGCCGGATCCTGCAGGTCGGAGACGCCGAGATAGCGCCCGGTGCCGAAGTAGACCACGCGATGGCTGTCCACCTGACCCAGCTCCGGCCGAACCGTGATCGGCTGCGCCGTGCCCGCCGAGTCCTTGAGCGTCGCGAGGCGCAGCACTCCGGGCAAAGTCGTTCCGAGATCGAAACGCCAAGCGTTGCCGAGCAGATCGCCGCCGTACACGTACTGCGTGGTGTTGTCGGTGTCCGGGTTCCTGGCAAAGGCAGAGATCTTGGCAAGGCCGGACGGCTCCGTGGTCGAGCCGACGCCCGTCGCCACCTTGTCGAGCACCGCGCCGGTGCTCGCATCCAGCACGTAGAGGTAGCCGCGTCCGTCACCGGGCGAGACGTTGTTGTAGCCGGACGTCAGCAGCACCACCCAGCGGCCGTCACTCGCGCGCTTGGTCACGACGGGATTGCCGAACGACAGGCCGATGTCCGCGTCGCTGTTCGAGCACAGCGACGAGTCGCTGCAGATTTCCCACAAGAAGCGCGGATTGTCGGGATCGGTGATGTCCAGGGCGTAGTAACCGCGGCCGCCGGCATTCAGCCCGCCGAAGAGAAGCGTGCGCCACTGGCCGGAAACGACGACATCGGCGACAGTCGGCGACCCGTCGACGAAGTATTCGTGCGAGGTCGCGTATGCCGCTTCCGCGAGCCGATGGAGCTTGGGAAGGACCGTGCGCGGGACGAAGGCCCACGATTCGGCGCCGGTCGTGGCGTCGAACGCGTGCAGCATGCCGTCGTTGCCCCCGATGTAGACGACGGCGCGGCGAGAGGCAAGCGACGTCTTGAAGTCGAAGTACGACGGGCTGACCGGGTCGCCGTAGCTGCGGCGCGGCTCGCGCACATAGGCCGGGCGCGAGCCGACCACGTCGCCGAGGACGTATTCGCGCTCCCGGTACAGCAGTTCGTGCTGGCGCTGGCCGCGCAGGAAGTTCAGGAGGTTCTGGCCGCTGTCCACGGCGGAACGTTCGGTTGCGGTCAGGCTCGCGCACTGCGACAGTTGCGCGCACTTGTTGTCGAAGTAGGCCTTCGTCGCGCTGTCGAGGCTGCCCCACGCGAAGGGCGTCAGCGTGCCGCCCACCTGCGTGTAGATGGTCCGGGCGTCGCTCGCCGGCGCCACGCGCCCGTTCAGCAGCGTGCGCGCCGACCACTGCTCGGTGGTCGACACGATGCCGGTCGTCGGGTCGACGCGCTGTGCCGCCAGTTCGCCGTCCCAGCGGGTGGTCCGGTAGGTCGAGCTGAAGATCGCGTTGTCGGTGGCCGTGATGTTCGGGCTGCTGGTTGCCGATGCGGCCGCGGCGCCGACCAGCACCTTCAGGTCGGAGAGCGCCGACACGAGCCCGTTGTAGAGGCTGGTCGAGTCGTTGGCGCTGACGAAGCGGCCGCGGCCGTTGACGGCGGCGTGCCACAAGTCGTCGATCTTGGCCGGATCGTCGTCGACGGCGGTCGAGTCCGGCGGTACCGGCCAGTTGCAGACGGCGTTGCTCGCGCCCCAGCTGCAGCCCGTGTTGCCGGTACTTGATGTTGTAGAAGTCGCCGGACGTCGCCGTCCCGTATCCCGGCAGGTACTTCATGTAGCCGCCCAGTCCCAGGCCGATCGTGAAGGTCAGCATGTGCTGGGCCGGGTTCGTGTCGTTCGCGGTTCCCGGCACGTTGTTCTCGCTGACGTCGGTGCCGAGCGCGCCGATCGAGCCGGTCGGCCGCAGGTCGGTCGAGTAGTAGTACATGGCGACGTCGGACAGGTTGTTGGTCGAGCCGCTCAGCCCGCCGTCATAGGCGCCGGCAGCCCGCGTGGAGTACCCGGAATTGACGTTGTCGGTGTTGCCGATGGCGCTCGTGCCGTCGAGCCGCACGCCGGCCTCCTTGTTCCAGTAGCCGTCCGTGCTCAGGAGCGCGACGTTGGGTTGGCAGGAGTACTGGACCGGGTCTTCGCTCATCCCGCGGTTGATCAAGTCGGTCCTGCCCGCGAAGTGGCGGCCGACGCGCGAAAGGGCTTCGCGCAGGGGCGTGAAGTCGTTGGGCGTCTGGCTGTAGAGCTTGGCGTACCAGTCGGCGCGATGCGTACCTTCGAAACCATCGATGCGGAGATACTTGCTGCTGGCAACGGGCGAGCCGGGGTTGATCGTGACCAGGCCGACGCGATAGCGACCGTCGATCTGCGTAAAGGCGTAGCCCACGCCGGTTTTCATCAGCTGCATCCGCGTGCTGTAGTACGCGTACCAGTTGGCGAAGTTGGTCATCTCCTCCGCGTAGGTGCAGTTCGGGGCGGCGGCGCAGTCGGTCCGGTTGGGGCGGTTCCCGTAGGTCGCTGTCGCCGGGACGATGTCGGTGCGCTGGAACTGGCCGTAGCGCGCGTACGTGTGATTGCTCGACCAGCTCCGCTGGCAGCGAGGGCGGCCGCTCGTGCTGCCCGAGACTGCGCTGGTGCTGTTCGCATTGGCTGCGGTCTGGCACCACCGAACGACCGCCGGAAAAGGATACGTCCCCGTCGGCGTGGCCGACAGCGTGCAGCTGACCAGGTCTTCGGTCGTGCAATGCTCGCGCGGAAGGATCGTGTAGTAGAAGGGGTTGCCGGAGCGGGTCCGCGGGTTGCGGAACGTGTTGTTCGGAAAGCCGTTGGCGGTCGCCGTCGAGTAGTTGAACGGGTTCGTCGTATCGATGCCGTTGCGGCGGCAATTGGTCGTGCTGGTGGGGCTGTCGCTGCTGTTCTTGCAGTAGACGATCTCCGGGTAACCGGTGACGAGATTGATCGTGTCGTTGTTGCCGAACGCGTCCTTCCGCACCGCGGTCCACGGGGAACCGAAGCTCTGCCGCGGAGTGCCGTCCGCGTTTACGGCGGGGAAGTAGGTCGTTTGCGGGTTGTAGTAGATGTAGTTGAACGCGGCGGAGTACGAGGGCGGGTTGCCTTCGAGGCCGTCCGTGAGCGAGCAGCTCGAACTGCCGCAGCTCTTGTCGACCCGAGGTCCGGCCACCTCCTCCGGCAGGAAGCGTCTCTCCATGCTGCCCGAGTCGTCGAGGATGAACATGATGTTCGGCTTGACGGTCGTCGACAGCGAATAGTTGAGAGGCTGCGAGGCGATGTCCGTCGCGTCGGCCGTGGGGATCGCGAGCAGGCCGGCGATGAGGAGAAGTACGGCGGCACGCATGGGCGCCTCCTAGGGAAGTTCCGCAGAGCCCTCGTCGCTCGACGACGTGATCAATACACCGTCGAGCACACGAGAGCGTGGCGAAGTTGAACGTTGATGAATTAGTGGACGCTGGCGGGCAGCGAGTTCGAGCCGGTGTCGGGAGCAGTCCTTCGGCAGCGGGAAAACGGAACAGGGACGGCTCGACTTCTCGATGAAATCGAACTGAAAACCGACCAGGTTTCGATGTGCGTGCATTCTTTACTGTCTGTCGGCCGAAAGACGCTCGGTTGTGCGGACGTTCCCTAGAGTGAAACGAAGGTCTGGACCAGCGTGCTCGTGCTGCGCGGCCCGGTCACGCGCACGGTGACCCGGTAGTAGTTCTGAGGGACGCCCGTGAAGTTCGTCGCTTCCGAGGAGAAGCTGCCGCCCGTCGCGGCCGGCGAGGTGGCCGCCAGCAGCGAACAGGAGTTGCCGGAAGCGTTCGGACCGCCCTGGTCGGAACACATCCGGTGAATCATCCACTGCACGCGATTGCCGGCCGCATCCGCGGCGACCGTGCAGGCCGCACCGCACACGTTCCAGATCCCTTCCTGGTCCCAGTTCTGCTCGATCAGGGCGGCGTAATACCCCTGGCTCGGAACATTCGCATTGAGCGTCGCCGTGCCCGCCACGCCCGACAGCCACTGCACCGCGTTCTGCACGCCGACGTCGGACGAGTGGACGGTCGCGTTCCGGAACGCCAGATTGCCTGCCACCAGCTGGTGCGTGTCCATCGACCGGGTGAGGGCGAGGACGGAGATCATCATGGCGATCAGCGCGACCAGCACGACCATCAGCACCGCGCCGCGCTGGATCTTGCGAGTCGAGCCTCTCATACCGGCCTCCAGATCATGTTGCGCAGCGTGACCGTCGACTCGAACACGCGGTAGCGGAAGCACTGCCAGTCGGCTCGCCCGGACAGGTCGAAAGCACCGGCGGCCCAGGTGGGCGCGGCCGTGGTCGTGGTGCAGGCGCCGTTGGCATCCGGCCGCTCGGCCACCGCGCTGCGGGCCACCATGCCGAAGCGCACCGCGATGACGTTCGCCCAGCCGGCCGCCGTCACCGGAGTCGTTTCGTCCCAGACGTCGACCGTGCCGTCGCCCGTGGTGTCGCGACCGTACTGCGCCTGCAGTTGCACGATGTTGGCCGCCACGCCCGCGGGTGCCGTGCCGAGCATCCGCGCCTCGACCATCAGGTTCTCGTTCTGGATCGAGTAGCGGGCGACGGTCGGCAGCTGGCCGAGCGGATAGATCACGGCGTCGAGCGTATAGGTCGGACCGAAGCCGCCCGGCTTGTTGTAGCGCGCCGCAACATTCGCGCCGCTCGGCGTTGTGTAATTGCCGCTGTTGTGGATGATGAGGTCGCGGCGGCCGGGCGCTTCCTGGCTCGGCGTGTTCGTCACCTGATGCAGCGAGCAGTCGAGCCCCGCTTCGGCGACGATGATCAACTGCCCGGCTTCCAGCCCGAATGCGTTGTCGACGTGATAGTTCGCGGCGGGCGTCGGCAGTGCCTGCGTGAGATGGACGGGCGCCACCACCGAATTGGAGTCGCTGTAGCTGATCTCGATGGTGTCGGGCGCCGTCCCCGCGCCCTGTGTAATCACCACCGGCACGAGCGCGAACGTGAAGGTGCGCGCCGGCGACACGCCCTCGTCGTAGGCGAGCACGTTGCAGCCGAGGAGGGCGAGGGAGTTCAGCCCGAAGCCGGCCATCCTCAGGTCGCGCTGGAGTGTGTGGGTCCCAATCGATCCATTGAAGACCGCGTCGCCACCGGAGGTGGCCGAGCGGCGATAGCTCTCGGATACGGCAAACGTCTGGAAGACCGCGAGCGTCACGACCAGCGCGATCGCCATCGCGATGAGAATTTCGACGAGCGTCATGCCGGCCGCCAGGCGACGGCTCGGAACGGCCCGGCGATACGAATGTGAAGAGGACACGTCAGGGCTCCTGAAGGGTGGCGACGGCGACGTGCCGGTGGTTCCTGCCGCCGGGCGCCTGCCAAAGCACGGTGACGGTGATTGCGGTGCCTGCGATCGCCACCGTGGCGTCTGCTCCAGGCAGCACCCGCTGGACTTCGGTGAGCCAGGCCGCGCTGCGTTGGCCGGGCGGGCCACTGGCTGCGCCGCCGTAGGCGTACAGCGCGATGTTCGGCCGGTCGATCCACGCCTCGCTGATCAGCCGGTCGGCGAGGAGCGCGGCGTCGACGCGGAACTTTGCATCGGTGTAGGCGGTGAGCGCGGTCGCATTCGCGCTCAGCAGTCCGAGGATGCCGAAAGCGAAGATGGCCATCGCCACCAGGACCTCGATGAGCGAGATTCCGCCCTGTGCACGGGGAAGTACGCGTTGTCGTTTCATGGCAGTTTCAGCAGCGGCGTGGGTCGGTACCCGTGACGAGCGGATCGCACATCCGCACATCGCCGGCCGGTCCGAACACCAGCCGCAGGTCACGCCTGTCGGCGGTGGCGAGAATCGGGTTGGAAACGTCGATCTGCGTCGGCGTGGGCGAGCCGTCGGCGTTGAGGATCACCCGGCCCAGCGCGTCGAACGTGATCGTGACGGCGTCTGCAGGGACGGGTGTGAACGTCGGCTGATTCGACACCTCTCCGGCCGCTCGCGTCTGGATCACACCCAGGCAATCGCCGGGATCGTCGACATTCGGTGTGCCGGCGTCGACCGCCACCACACAGCCCATAGTCCATGCCGGAGCCGCGGCCGGGTCGAAGGTGATCTGCACGGCGCGATTGCGCCGGATCGCCTCGGCCCGCGCCAGCTGCACGCCGTTGTACAGGCCTTCGGCCGCGGTGCGCGTGTGGGTGTTCGCGATCCACACCGAGAACATCGGAACGCCGAGCGCGTAGACCAGGGCGGCGATCGTCAGCACGACGGCGATCTCGACGATCGTCATGCCGCCTTGCCGGCGATGCGCGGCGATGCTCATCGAACGACCCAGCGGGTGCCGGCGTCGGCCGGCAGCGAGCCCCAGTGGGTCGGCAGCGCCGTCGTTGCCCGCTGGTTGGACTGATCGATGGTGAACGTGAAGCCCGCAGCCGTGCCGGCGCCCGTGGCGGTCGCTGTGTAGGCCTGCCCGCCGGCGGCGAGAGCGCAGGCGACCGCGAAGTTGGCCAGGCCCGTGGGGGCAGCAACTCCACAGTTCGCGCCGTTCGCATACGTGCGATTGTCCTGGTAGAACTGCTCCATCCGTACCCGGTAGTCAGCGAGAGCGGTGGTCGCTTCCACCAGCGCGCCGCGCGTGATGTAGCGGCTGTACGCCGGAATGGCGATGGCCGCGAGGATTCCGAGGACGACCATGACGATCATCACCTCCATCAGCGTGAAGCCGCGCGCGCCGGTGAGGCGGTTCCGTTTGAAGTTTCTGGCGTTCATATCGTTCTGTTGCCCTCTGGGCGAATGATCGGTGCACGCGGCCGTGACTCTGAGTCAATACAGACGAACGGCCGGCGACTGCCGCCGGATGCGTAGGTCGCGTTCGCGAATTGTCGGTTTCGCGCTATCGCGGCGGCGCTGCGAATTGGCCGGCTTTCCCGGCCCTGTTAGGAGCGGGGAGGGGCGCTTTGGCCGCTCGTCGGTCTCGGGCTGCCGTCCATGCGAACACACGCGTGCGCAGGCCGATGCGACCCGCTCGTACCAGCGGGCCGAATGCAGCAATGCGCGGCCTCAGGCCAGCGCCTTCGCCGCCATCGCGTTCCCGGCCCTCGAATGCGCCTTCCTGTCGAGGAACCCGCTGATCCACTGCCCGATCGCGACGACCTTCGCGAAGTCGATCCCGGTCTCGATCCCCAGTCCATTCAGCAGATAGAGCACGTCCTCGGTGGCGACGTTGCCGGTGGCGCCTTTGGCGTACGGGCATCCGCCGAGGCCGGCGATGCTGGTGTCGAAGGTGGCGATGCCGAGTTCGAGGCTGGCGTACACGTTTGCGGTGGCCATGCCGTACGTGTCGTGGAAATGCCCGCTCACCGCCGGCAGGTCGTACACCCGCAAGGCGGCTTCCATCGCCCGCTTGGTCTTCTCGGGCGTGCCGACGCCGATGGTGTCGGCCACGCCGATGTCGTCGACGCCGATGTCCTTCATCCGGCGCGCGACGTATTCCACCGCCTCGGGCTTCACTTCGCCCTGGTACGGACAGCCGAGCGCGACGGAGATCGCGCCGCGCACGCGCATGCCGTGCCGGTGCGCGGCCTCGCAGACGGGCCGGAAGCGCTCGACCGATTCGGCGATGGAGCAGTTGATGTTCTTCTGCGAGAACGCCTCGCTGGCTGCGCCGAAGACGACCACCTCGTCGGCCTTGGCGGCGAGTGCACCCTCGAAGCCCTTCATGTTCGGCGTCAGCACCGAATAGACGACGCCGGGCTTGCGGCGGATGCGCGCCATCACCTCGGCGGCATCGGACATCTGCGGCACCCACTTCGGCGACACGAACGAGGTCACCTCGATGTTGCGGAAGCCCGGCGTCCGTCAGCCGATCGACCAGCTCGACCTTCACGTCGGCCGGGATCATCTGCTTCTCGTTCTGCAGCCCGTCGCGCGGGCCCACGTCGACGATCGAAACCTTGCTTGGCAGGGGCATCAGTAACCTCGCGTCCAGTCGACGACGCCGCTGACCGGCTCGCCGCGCTCCATCGAGCGGATTTTAAGCGCCACCTGCTCGACGGACTCGTCGAGCATGGTCACGCCGGACACGTGCGGCGTCACGGTGATGCGGGGGTGGCTCCAGAACGGATGCCCAGGCGGCAACGGCTCCTCCCTGAACACGTCGAGCGTGGCGCCGCTGAGCTTGCCGGCATCGAGCAGGGCGACCAGGTCGTCGTCGACGAGGTGCGCGCCGCGCGCCAGGTTGACGACGTGCGCGCCGTCGGCGAGCCGCTCGAGGTGCTCCCGCCGAAGGATGCCGGTCGTGTCGGGCGTCAGCGGCAGCGCGTTGACCAGCACGTGCAGTCCGGTCAGGAACCCGGGGAACTCCGCGGCGCCGGCAAAGGCGCGGATGCCCGGCACGTCGCGGCGTGTGCGCGCGTACCCGCGCACGCGAAACCCCTGGCTGGCGATGGTCTCCGCCACCACGCGTCCGATCGCCCCGAGGCCGAGCACGCCGACCTCCAGTTCGCCTGGCGCGTGCGGGCGGCGCGGCGCCCAGCGAGGTTCCGCCTGGCAGCGCGCGTACTCGTCGAAGCGGCAGGCGTGGCGCAGCACGACCGCCAGCGCGTACTGCGCCATCGGGCGCGCCATCCCGGCGTCCTCGAGGCGGATCAACGGCACCGAGCGCGGGAACCCGGGCATCGTCGCCAGCGCGTCGATGCCGGCACCGAGGTTGAAGATCGCCTTCAGGTGCTTCTGCTCGGCGAAGAACGACGGGTCGGGCCGCCACACGAGCGCGTAGTCGGCGGGCGTGGCGTGCTCGTCAACCGTGGTGCGCCCGGAGTCGCGCGTGATCACGTCCGCTTCCGGCAGCGCCGCGCGCAGGCGCTCGGACCACTTCGCGAGCGCATTCGCGCCGAGCGCGATGACGATGCGCGGCTGCATGCCCCGGCGCTTCAGGGCGACTCGAAGCGCACCAGTTCGGCGCCCTCGTCGACCTGGTCGCCCACGCCGAACAGCACGTCGGCCACGACCCCGTCGACCGGCGCGACGATCGTGTGCTCCATCTTCATCGCCTCCATCACGAGCAGGGTCGCGCCACGTTCGACGCGCGCGCCTGGCGTCGCCGAGATCGCGATCACCTTGCCGGGCATCGGCGCCGTGAGGCGGCCGGTCGCGGCGTCGCCGCCGCTCGACTGCGCGATGACGTCGACGAGCGAGAGCGCGCGGTGGCGGCCGTCGGCGAACACGTGCAGTTCGTCGCCGGAACGCACGACGTCGGCGACCCGGGTGCCGCCGCCGAAGCGGATCCCCAGCCGCGTGCCGTCGACGGCGCTGATCGCGAGCGGCGCGTGCGTGTCGCCGTGGTGGAGCACGTAGCCGTCGCGCGCGTACTCGAGGTCGACGTCGTGCACGCCGCGCGCCGACTTCAGCGTCAGCGTGCGCATGTAGTTGGTGTTCAGCCGCCAGCCGTGCGCAGCGGTCCACGGGTCGGCGCCAGCGCCGGCATGCTCGTCGACGAGGACCCGCGCGCAGGCGAACGCCAGCAGTTCGTCCGGCACGCGGTCGTCGTCCTGGTCAGGGAAGAGCCGGGCCCGCTCGCGCTCGATCAGGCCCGTGTCGAGTTCGGCCCGCGCGAAGCTCGGGTTGGCGACGAGCCGCGACAGGAAGTCGACGTTGTTCGCCACGCCGACGATGTGGAAGTCGGCGAGCGCGGCGTGCATCCGAGCCAGCGCGTGCGCGCGGTCCGTGCCCCACACGATCAGCTTCGCGATCATCGGGTCGTAGTGCGGCGTGATGCTGTCGCCTTCGCGCACGCCGCTGTCGATGCGGACCGCGGCCGGGGGCGTTGCGTCCTGGCCGCCGAACTCGGTCGCCTTCGGCTGCGCGAGGTGCAGCAGCCGTCCGGTCGACGGCAGGAACCCGCCGTCCGGGTTCTCGGCGTAGATGCGCGCCTCGATCGCGTGGCCGCGGATCGCGAGCGCCTCCTGCGTGGCCGGCAGCGGCTCGCCGGCGGCCACGCGCAGCTGCCACTCGACGAGGTCGTGGCCGGTGATCATCTCGGTCACCGGGTGCTCGACCTGCAGCCGGGTGTTCATCTCCATGAAGAAGAAACCGCCGCCCGGGTCGGCGATGAACTCCACCGTGCCCGCGCCGACGTAGCCCACGGCCCGCGCGGCCGCCACCGCAGCCTCGCCCATCGCGCGGCGCCGCTCCAAAGTCATGCCCGGCGCCGGCGCTTCCTCCAGCACCTTCTGGTGGCGCCGCTGCACCGAGCAGTCGCGCTCGAACAGGTAGACCGCGTTGCCGAGCGTGTCGGCGAAGACCTGGATCTCGATGTGCCGCGGCCGCTCGACGTACTTCTCGATCAGCACGCGGTCGTCGCTGAACGACGCCAGCGACTCGCGCTTGCACGAGGCCAGCGCTTCGATGAACTCGGCCGACTTCGCGACGACGCGCATGCCCTTGCCGCCGCCGCCCGCGCTTGCCTTGATGAGCACGGGGTAGCCGATCGTGTCGGCCTGCGCGTGCAGGAACGCGGGCTCCTGGTTCTCACCGTGATAGCCGGGCACCAGGGGAACGCTGGCCCGCTCCATCAACCGCTTGGCTTCGCTCTTGCTGCCCATCGCGTGGATCGCGGACGCCGGCGGCCCGACGAAGGTGATGCCGGCGTCGGCCAGCGCCTGCGCGAACGACTCGTTCTCCGAGAGGAAGCCGTAGCCCGGATGGACGGCGTCCGCCCCGGTCGCCTTCGCGGCCGCGACGATCAGGTCGGCACGGAGATAGCTGTCGCGGGCCGCGGCGGGACCGAGCCGGACGGCCTCGTCGGCCATCGCCACGTGACGGCTGCCGGCGTCCGCATCCGAGTAGACCGCGACGGTCCGGATGCCCATCCGCCGGGCGGTCGTCATCACGCGGCAGGCGATCTCGCCGCGGTTCGCAATCAGCAGCTTCTTGAACATGGCGTCACTTCTTCTGTTGCGAGAGGTCGAGCTTCGTCTCGCTGATCAGCGTGAAAAAACCTTCGGCGGGGTCGAGCAGCACGTCCACGCGCAGCGGGAACGCGCGCTTCAGGTCAGGGGCAATGGTGCCATCGTCGGAGGCCGCGATCTTCAGCGTTCCCCGGCTGCCCTTCGCCACCGAAGCGTATTCCCGCTTGATCCGCTGGTATTCGGCCAGCCCCGGCTTCGACAGGGCGAACGCGAACCAGCGGCGATTGGCGGGCGGGGGCTCCAGCCTCGGATCGTCGACCGGCTGCTCGAGCGGGATCAGGTACGTGCGGCGCGCCGAGCCGTCCGGCGGATCGACGTCGAGGGAGATGGTCACGTTCTTCATCGTCGCGCGCGAGTCGACCCTCGCGGCGGCGCGCAGGTGCGCCGGGTCGAGCGCGAAGAGTTGTTCCGCGTTGAAACTGCGCAGCCGCCACATCGTCGACAGCGGCACCGAAGAGCAGCCGCCGGCCAGCAGCGCCAGCGCCAGGAGCGATCGTCGCTTCAAGTCGAACCTTCCGGCGCCCCGCCGAGGACCTTCTTCAGCACGCGGACGACGAAGCGGATCAGCCTGGGCAGCAGCCACGCGGCGAGCAGGACGAGGGCGAGGACGAGCGCGAGCGCGACCAGCGGGTAGGTCAGCACCAGCCACAGCAGCCCGACGGTGGTGACGTCCTCGGCCACCGACAGACCGACGTTGGAGAACGGCTCAGGCGACGTGTTGGCCGCCGCGCGCGTGCCCGCCTTGGTGAAGTGGCTGGTCGCCGCCAGCGACCCGCCGAGGATCGCCGCCACCGTCGTCCACGCCGCGCTGTCCATGGCGCCGAACACGCCGGCGGCGAGCGCCGCGCCGGCCGGAATGCGGATGAAGGTCTGGATCGCGTCCCACACGCTGTCGACGCCCGGGACCTTGTCGGCGACGAACTCGACCAGGAACATCGCCGCCGACGCACCGATCACCCATGGGTGTTGCAGGATCGCCAGTCCGCTCGGCAACGGCACCCAGCCCGCGTAGCCCACGAGCCCGACCACGAGCAGCACCGCATACAGCCGGATGCCGCTCGCAAAGCCGAGCACCGCGGCCAGCGCGATCAGTTGGGCGATGTCGAGTGATTCCAGGGGAGCCACGTCGCGATGTCTTTTCGTTGCCTTTGCAATGGGACCGGGCGCCCGGCCGCTCCGAAGCCCGGTCCACCAACTAATCGCTTTGCGTGCACGTGCGCCGCGCAGCGGCGCGTACACGCAAAGCGCCGCCGTCACATCTCCTCGTCGTCCTCGCCCGTCTCCATCGCCTCGTACTCAGCGACCCAGCGCGGCTTGCGCTTTTCGAGGAATGACGCGATGCCCTCGCGTCCGTCCGCGCTCTGGCGAATGGCCGCGATCCGCTGCGCCGTGTCGGCGACAAGGGCGTCGTCGATCGGGCGGAACGCAACGTCGCGCACCAGGCGCTTGGCTTCGGTCACCGCCTCCGCGCTGGTCAGCATCAGGGTGCCGAGCAGTTCGTTGATGGTCCCGTCGAGTTCCTCGGGAGCGGCGATGTCCTGGACGAGGCCGATGCGGAAGGCCTCGCTGGCGTCGAACTTCTCCGCGGTCAGGAAGTAGCGGCGCGCATTTCCGGGCCCCATGGCGCGGATCACGTACGGCGCGATGGTCGCGGGGATCAGGCCGAGCTTGGTCTCGGTCAGGCAGAACTCGGCGGTCAGCGACGCGATCGCGACGTCGCAGGCGGCGACCAGGCCGACCCCGCCGGCGAACGCCGCGCCGTGGACCCGTGCGATCACGGGCTTGGGGCACTCGTGGATCGTGCGCAGCATCGTCGCGAGCTTCATCGCGTCGGCCAGGTTCTCGTCGTGCGAGTACTGCGACATGCGGCGCATCCATTCGAGGTCCGCGCCCGCGCAGAACGCCGGGCCCTCGGCGGCCAGCACGATGGCGCGCACCCCGGGGTCCGCGCCGAGCGTCCGGAACGCGTCGGTCAGCTCGGCGATCGTCGTCTCGTTGAAGGCGTTGCGCACCTCGGCCCGCGTCATCCAGACGAGGCCGACGCGATGGGTGATGTTGATGTTCAGGGTCGTTGGCATGCGGCAGCTCGGTTGAGAAGTGTCGGTTCAGGGATGGGCGGCACGGCGGGTGATCCGGACGGCGCTCTCGGCTCGGCGCCTGCGCGGGCGGCGAGGAAGGCGTCGACTTCACGCAGGACAGCGGCGTCGCCGACGAAGCCGAAGGCCGGAGTCATGGAATGGCGATCCGCTTGGCGACTTCCTCGAGCATCACCTCGGTGGCTCCGCCGCCGATCGCCAGGACCCGCGCGTCGCGGACCAGCCGCTCGATCGGGCTCTCCCGCATGTAGCCCATGCCGCCGTGGAACTGCTGGCACGTGTACGTCACTTCGTTGACCAGCTCTCCGGTCAGCGCCTTCAGCATCGAGATCTCCGCGACGGCGTCGCGCTGCTCGTCGACCAGCCATGCGCAGTGATAGAGCAGTTGCCGCGCGGCCTGCACGCGCGCCGCCAGCATCGACAGCCGCTGCCGGATCGCCTGCTTGTCCCACAGCACGGCGCCGAACGCCTTGCGGTCGTGCACGTAGCGCAGCGTGAGGTCGAGCGCCGTGAGGCAGTGGCCGATCGCCATGCTGCCGAGCGCGAGTCGCTCCGTCTGGAAGTTCTTCATGATCGCGTAGAAGCCGCGATGCTCCTCTCCGAGCAGGTTCGCGGCCGGCACGCGGCACTGGTCGAACACGAGTTCCGCGGTGTCCGACGCCAGCCAGCCGCTCTTCTTCAGCGCGCGGCCGACCGCGAAGCCCGGCGTGCCGCGTTCGACCGCCAAGATCGACAGGCCGCGCGAGCCCTTGGCGGCCGGATCGGTGCGGGCGGCGACGAACACCAGGTCGGCGAGCACGCCGTTCGTGATGAACATCTTGCTGCCGTCGATCACCCAGTGGTCGCCGTCGCGGCGGGCGCGCGTGCGGATCGAAGCGACGTCGGAGCCGGCATCGGGCTCGGTAACCGCCACGGCCGTGATCAGCTCGCCGCGGTGGATCGCCGGCAGCCAGCGCGCCTTCTGTTCGGCGGACCCGGCGTTCAGCAGGTGCGGGCTTGCCATGTCCGTATGGACCAGCACCGTGATGACGAAGCCCCCGGATGTCGACCGCGACAGCGCCTCCTGGAACACCACGTTCGTCGTCGCGTCGGCTTCCGCGCCGCCGAACTCGGCCGGCGCCGTGAGGCCGAGCCAACCGAGCGTGCCCATCGTCCGGAGCACGTCGCGCGGCGTGTAGCCCTGTTCGTCCCAGGCGAGCGCGTTGGGCTCGACCTCCTGCGCGATGAAGCGTGCGACCTGACGACGCAGTTCGACGTGCTCCGGGCGCGTGTAGATCGTGTCGATCATCCGGACGGAACCCCGCGGCCTTTCGTCACATCCGGAACACGCCGAACTTCGTCTCGGGAATCGGGGCATTCAGCGCCGCCGACAGCCCGAGCGCGAGGCACATGCGGGTGTCGAGCGGGTCGATCACGCCGTCGTCCCACAGCCGCGCGCTCGCGTAGTACGGATGGCCCTGGTGCTCGTACTGGTCGAGGAGAGGCTTCTTGAACGCCGCTTCTTCCTCGGCGCTCCAGCGGCCGCCCTTGGCCTCGATGTTGTCGCGCCGGACCGTGGCCAGCACGCTGGCGGCCTGCTCGCCGCCCATCACGCTGACGCGCGCGTTCGGCCACAGCCACAGGAAGCGCGGCCCGAAGGCGCGCCCGCACATGCCGTAGTTGCCGGCGCCGAAGCTGCCGCCGATGATCACCGTGAACTTCGGCACCTGCGCGCACGACACGGCCGTCACCATCTTCGCGCCGTGGCGGGCGATGCCCTCGTTCTCGTACTTGCGGCCGACCATGAAGCCGGAGATGTTCTGCAGGAACACCAGCGGCACCTTGCGCTGGCAGCACAGCTCGATGAAGTGCGCGCCCTTCTGCGCGCTCTCCGAAAACAGGATGCCGTTGTTGGCGACGATGCCCACCGGCATCCCCTCGATCCAGGCGAAGCCGGTCACGAGCGTGTTGCCGAAGCGTGCCTTCCACTCGTCGAACTCGGAGCCGTCGACGATGCGGCCGATCACTTCGCGCACGTCGTACGGCTTGCGCGTGTCGGTCGGAATGACGCCGTACAGGTCCTGCGGATCCAGCTTCGGCGGCTGCGGCTCGCGCAGCAGCTGCAGCGACGGCTTCACGTAGTTGGTCGTCGCCAGGATGCGGCGCGCCAGCGCGAGCGCGTGCGCGTCGTTGGCGGCGAGGTGGTCCGCCACGCCGGACAGCCGCGTGTGGACGTCGCCACCGCCGAGATCCTCGGCGCTCACGATCTCGCCGATCGCCGCCTTCACCAGCGGCGGTCCGCCGAGGAAGATCGTGCCCTGGTTGGCGACGATGATCGATTCGTCGCTCATCGCCGGCACGTAGGCGCCGCCGGCCGTGCACGAACCCATCACGACGGCGATCTGCGGGATGCCGGCCGCCGACAGCGTCGCCTGGTTGTAGAAGATGCGGCCGAAGTGTTCGCGGTCCGGAAAGACGTCGTCCTGGTTAGGCAGGTTGGCGCCGCCGGAGTCGACGAGGTAGATGCACGCCAGCCGGTTCTCGCGCGCGATCTCCTGCGCGCGCAGGTGCTTCTTGACCGTCATCGGGTAGTACGTGCCGCCCTTGACGGTGGCGTCGTTGCACACGATGACGCACTCGCGCCCGGCGACCCGGCCGACGCCGGTGATGATCCCGGCCGACGGCGCCGCGTTGTCGTACATCTCGTACGCCGCGAGCTGCGACAGTTCGAGGAACGGCGTGCCCGGGTCGAGCAGCATCTGGACGCGGTCGCGCGGCAGCAGCTTGCCGCGGGCCGTGTGCTTGGCCCGCGCTTCCGGCCCGCCGCCCACCCCCACCGCGTTGACCTTTTCCTTCAGGTCGGCCACCAGTGCGCGCATGGCCTCCGCGTTGCCGCGGAACTCGGCGCTGCGCGCATTCAGTCGTGTCTCCAGGATCGTCATCGTTGTTGTCGGCGGAGTGCGCCGCGGCCTCGTTCGGGCCGGTCGGTTGCAAAGGGTGAATGGTAGTGCGAACCGCCGCGAAGTTCCCCTACGGCGCGCCGATGGCGACGTGCGGCACGGGACGGTGGCGGCGGAAGTGGATCGCGGCGAGGACCAGGGCGGCCGCCTGCAGCGCCGCCGACAGGAAGAACGGTGCGCCGATGCGCCAGTCCCCGGGCGGCAGGTGGCTGACCTCCGCCAGCAGCGGTGCGCCCGCCATCGGGGCGATGACGGCCATCAGGCTGGCGAGCGACGACAGCGACCCCATCGCCAGGCCCTGCTGGCGCGGGTCGGCGGCCTTCGAGACGATCGCGTTCACGCTGGGCCCGACCGCGAACGCGAGCAGGTTCGCGGCGATGATCGCGTACATCATCCAGCCCTGCGTGGCCAGCCCGTAGAACGTGTACGCGAAGAGGCCGGACACCATGCCGGCCATCACGAGCCGCCGCTCGCCGATCCGCTTGAGCAGCCAGCCGAGCAGCAGTCCCTGCATCACGGCGCTCGCCAGTCCGACGACGAACAGCGACAGTCCATTCTCCTGCGGCCCCCAGCCGAAGCGGA
Source organism: uncultured beta proteobacterium (assembly GCA_963841815.1). GTDB lineage: Bacteria > Pseudomonadota > Gammaproteobacteria > Burkholderiales > Burkholderiaceae_F > JAOUJD01. The sequence goes on from CAWJEE010000016.1 coordinate 174,639, forward strand.
AGCCCGTGTACAGCACCCATGTGCCGTGGAGGATGAACTGCGCCAGCGTGACCAGCCCGATCACGACGACCAGCGCGCCGACGCTCTTCAGGCGCGCCAGGCCAGCCAGCGACGAGAACGGGTTTGCCTTGCGCCACTCGATGGCCCTGCGCCGCTCGCGCGGCAGCGACTCCGGCAGCACAAAGAGGCCGTAGACGGCGTTGACGAGAGATAGCGCGGCGGCCGCGTAGAAGGGCAGGCGGATGTCGATGCTGCCGAGCGTGCCGCCGATCGCCGGTCCGACGATGAAGCCGATGCCGAACGCGGCGCCGATCCGGCCGAAGCCCCTGGCACGCTGTTCGGGCGTGCTGATGTCGGCAACATAGGCGTTGGCGACGGAAAAGTTCGCGGCCAGCGCGCCACCGAGCACGCGCGTGGCGAGCAGCGCCGGCAGCGAGGTGACGATGGCCGACAGGAAGAACATCGTCCCGAGGCCGGTGATCGACGCCAGCAGCACCAGCCGCCGCCCGTACCGGTCGGACAGCGCGCCGAGCAGCGGGGAGCACAGGAACTGCGCCAGCCCGAAGGTCACCATCAGCGCGCCGTACCAGTACGTCTGCGCGTCGCGGCTGGCCGTGAACTCGCCGACCAGAGCGGGAATCACCGGCAGCAGCAGGCCGATGCCCATCACGTCGATGAGCACGGTGACCAGGATGAAGGCGATCGCGGGCTGCCGGCGCACGTCAGGGCTTCACGGCAGTCGACTTCGGTGGGTCGGTCTCGCTCTTGAATCGCTGCAGGCCGGCTCGACCGGCGCGCGTTCGCCTTCGGTCACGGCGTCGGCATCTCCGTGACGCCGCGGTGCTGCCGGCAGCGCGCGAGCCACGCCGAGACGGCGGGATAGCGGGCGAGGTCGAAGCCGCCGTCGGTGGCCTTGTGCGTGTAGGCGAACAACGCGAGGTCGGCGACCGTCAGCGCGTTCCCGGCGAAGTAGTCGTGTGCGGCCAGATGCCGCTCCATCACGCCGAGGGCGGCGTCGCCCCGCTTCGTGAGCTCCGGCAGCCGCGGGTCGTCGTTGCGCTTCAGGAAACACCGGATGAAGCGGGCGACCGCGATCGCCGGTTCGTGGCTGTACTGCTCGAAGAACATCCACTGCAGCACGCGGGCGCGCGTGAGGCGGTCATCCGGCACGAGCGTCGTGCCCTCGCCGAGGTACCAGAGGATCGCGTTGGACTCTGGCAGGAACGTGACGCGGTCGATGGCCAGCACCGGCACCTTGCCGTTGGGGTTCATCGCGAGGAATTCCGGCGTCCGCGACTCGCCCTTCAGCACGTCGATCTCGCGCCACTCGTACGGCGCGCCGAGGATGTCGAGCGCCATGCGGACCTTGTGGCAGTTGCCCGAGGCGGCCGTGCCGTGGACGGTGTATGGCATCGCAGACTCTTCCGGGAGGCGGGCGGGCGCGGAAGCGCGAGTTTGACACCGCTTGCCCGAACCTCTACTTTTCGCTCTTGCGCCGATTTGCCGACTCGCTTGCGGGCGCGTGAGGGTCCCCTCCGAAAACCGCTAAAGAGGTCAAGCAGCGTTGCTGCGACGGACCCGAGCCGGCCTCTGCGCCTCTCGGGTTTTTTATTGGACATGCTGAAGTCGGGTTCCGTCGGTGTCGTGACGCCGCAGTCGCTCCGGTTCGATGCGCCGCTTGCGCTGTCGAGCGGGGCGTCGGTGGACGGCTACGAGTTGACGGTCGAGACCTATGGCCAGTTGAACGCCGACCGCAGCAACGCGGTGCTCGTCTGCCACGCGCTGAATGCCTCGCACCACGTCGCGGGGATCGCGGCCGACGACCCGACGAACGTTGGCTGGTGGGACAACATGGTCGGTCCCGGCAAGCCGGTCGACACCAACCGCTTCTTCGTGGTCGGCGTCAACAACCTCGGCTCGTGCTTCGGCTCGACCGGGCCGATGTCGATCAACCCGGCGACCGGCAAGCCGTACGGCGCCAGCTTTCCGGTCGTGACCGTGGAGGATTGGGTCAACGCGCAGGCGCGCCTCGCCGACGTGCTCGGCGTCGAGCGGTGGGCGGCGGTGATGGGCGGCTCGCTCGGCGGCATGCAGGCGCTGTCGTGGGCCATCCAGTATCCGGAGCGTCTTGCGCACTGCGTGGCGATCGCGTCGGCCCCCAAGCTGTCGGCGCAGAACATCGCGTTCAACGAGGTCGCGCGCACGGCAATCCGCTCCGACCCCGAATTCCACGGCGGCGACTACTACGCGCACGGCGTCGTGCCGAGGCGCGGGTTGCGGGTGGCCCGGATGATCGGCCACATCACCTATCTCTCCGGCGCCGACATGGCCGAGAAGTTCGGTCGCGCGCTGCGCGATCGCGAGGTCGGCGACGAGTACCGCTTCCACTACGACATCGAGTTCGAGGTCGAGAGCTACCTGCGCTACCAGGGTGACAAGTTCGCCGAGTACTTCGACGCCAACACGTATCTGCTGATCACGCGCGCGCTCGACTACTTCGACCCGGCGCGGGTGACGGGCGGCGACCTCGTCGCCGCGATGCACCCGGCGAGCGCGAAGTTCCTGATCGCCGCGTTCACGACCGACTGGCGCTTCCCGCCCGAGCGGTCGCGGGAGATCGTGGAGGCGCTCATCGCCACCGGGCGCGACGTCTCGTACGCCGAGATCGACGCGCCGCACGGCCACGACGCCTTCCTGCTCGATGATCCACGCTATCAGCGGTTGATGCGCAATTACTTCGAGACGATCGCCGAAGAGGTGCACGCATGACATTGCGTGCCGACCTCGCCCAGATCGCCGACTGGATCACGCCAGGCAGCCGCGTGCTCGACCTGGGGTGCGGCGACGGCACGCTGCTCGCGTACCTGCGCGACGCCAAGGACTGCCGCGGCTACGGCGTCGAACTGAACGACGAGCACGTGGCGCACTGCGTGCGCGCGCGCATCAACGTCGTGCAGCAGAACCTCGACGCTGGCCTGCGGATGTTCGACGACGACATGTTCGACACGGTCGTGTTGTCGCAGACGCTGCAGGCCATGCACAACGCCGAAGGGCTGTTGCGCGAGATGGCGCGGGTCGGCCGCGAAGGCGTCGTCAGCTTCCCGAACTTCGGGCACTGGAAGCACGCGGTGTCGCTGCTGGCCGGCCGCATGCCGGTGACGAAGCACATTCCATATCAGTGGTACGACACGCCGAACATCCACCTGTGCACGCTGAAGGATTTCGAGATCCTGGCGTCGAAGGTCGGGCTGACGATCACGGCGCGCTCCGTGCTCGCCGAAGGCAAACCGGTCAACGTGCTGCCCGGCCTGCGCGCGACGTTGGCCGTCTACTGCTTCGAGACCCGCTGACCCTTGCCGCGCGCCCGGTTCGCGCGTCTACTCGCGGCTGGCTCCCGGCCCCGTGGCCGTCCCCTTCCGTGAGGTCATCGTGAGCGAAGAACTGCGCCGCAAGCTGATCCGCAATTTCGACGAAGTCGAATTCGAGACCGCGGACCGCACACCCCTGTACGACGGCGGCCGCTGTGCCGGCCTGATCGGGCCGCGCGAGGGCCTGCCGGGACGCAAGATCGGCTGCGGCATCGACGTCGTGCCGCCCGGCAAGCGGGCCTGTCCGTATCACTTCCACTACGCGCAGGAAGAGGTGTTCATCGTGCTCGAGGGCGAGGGCACGCTGCGCGTGGGGGGCGAGATGGTCCCGATCCGCCGCGGCGACGTGATCTCGATTCCGCCCGGTCCCGAGTACCCGCACCACATCATCAACACGTCGGACGCGCCGCTGAAGTACCTTTCGCTGAGCACGCGCGAGTTCCCGGAGGTCTGCGAGTACCCGGACTCCGGCAAGTACATGGCATATACGAGCCAGGACGGACCGCTGCTTCAGCGCGGGAAGCTGCACCGCGCCGACAGCGCGCTCGACTATTGGGACGGCGAAGACTGAGGGGCGTCGGCGCGCGGCTGCACGTGCACGCGGCTCGCCAGCCACACGAGGAGCACCACCGGAACGCCGAGCAGGGCGGTGGCGTAGAAGAACGCCGGGTAGCCGAAGGCGTCGACGAACACGCCCGAGAAGCCGGCCACGAACTTCGGCAACAGCAGCATCACCGACGAGAACAGCGCGTACTGGGTGGCCGAGTAGCGGACGTTGGTCAGGCTCGACAGGTAGGCGATGAACGCCGCCGACGCGATGCCGGCCGACAGGTTGTCGGCGGAAATCGTGAAGATCAGGCCGGTGAGGTCGTGGCCGCGCGACGCGAGCCACGCGAACAGCAGGTTCGACGCCGCCGACAGCACGGCGCCGAGCATCAGGATCCGGGTCACGCCGAAGCGCAGCGCAAGAACGCCGCCGATGAAGGCGCCCACCAGCGTCATCACCACGCCATACAGCTTCGACACGGCGGCGACTTCGTCCTTCGTGAAGCCCATGTCCACGTAGAACGGGTTCGCCATGATGCCCATCACGACGTCGGAGATGCGATACATCGCGATCAGCGCCAGCAGCAGCAGCGCGTGCCAGCGGTAGCGCTCGATGAAGTCCGCGAAGGGGCCGACGACGGCCGTGCGGACCCAGGCGATCACCGCGGCCGCGCGCGGACCCAGGCCGCGCTCGGCGACCAGGCGCTGCGCGAGGGCGCGTTCGTCACCGTCGTCGAGCGCGCGGCCCGCGCTGGGAGCCGGCTCCGGCGAGAGCAGCACCGTTGCGACGCCGACCAGCATGGAGGCGGCCATCGCGAAGTAGGCCGTCGTCCACGCCGACGCGCTGTAGCCCGCCGCGTCGCCGCCGGCCGAACGCGCGGCGATCCACAGCACGCCCGCGCCGGCCCAGATCATCGCGATCCGATAGCCGGTCTGGTACGTTGCCGCGAGCGCCGCCTGTTTTTCCACCTGCGCCGACTCGATGCGGTACGCGTCGAGCGCGATGTCCTGCGTGGCGGACGAGAAGGCGACCAGCAGCGCGAACCCGATCAGCCCGTCGAGGCCGTTGCGCGGGTCGGCGAGCGCCATGCCGATGAGACCGGCGATCACGCCCGCCTGCGCGAGCAGCAGCCAGCCGCGACGGCGGCCCAGCGCGCGTGTCAGGCCGGGCAGCGGAAGCCGATCGACGAGCGGGGCCCACGCCCACTTGACGCCGTAGGCGAGGCCGACCCAGCTCAGGTAACCGATGGTGGTGCGGTCGATGCCCGCTTCACGCAGCCGGAACGAAAGCGTGCCTAGCACCAGCAGCAGCGGCAGGCCCGCGCCGAACCCGAGGAAGAACATCCGCAGCGACGCCGGCTCCAGGTAGACCCGGACCGCATCGCTCCAGCGGCGCACGGGCCCTGCCGCGCCGGTCGTGCCGGTCGTACCGATCTCCGCCATGGCGAGCGAGTGTAGTGGCGAAGTCGCCGGCGACCGCCGGTGCGCGGCGGGTCAGTCCGTTCCTGCGACTTGCCCGGCGCGCCGGCTCAGCACGCCGCGCACGTACGTCGTGTGGGTGCGCAGCGTGTAGAGCCGGTCGAGGTATCCCATCGGGACCTTGAGGCTGTTCAGCGTGGTCTCGATCTCGTCGAGCCGGTGCAGTTGCTTCTCGACGAGGGTGCCCCGCTCGGTCGCGTGCTCGAGCCGCTTGAGTTCGCGGTACCAGTGATCGAGGCGCCCGCGCATGCGCCAGTCGTAGATCTTCGGCAGGTATGCGAACAGCGGCACCGCGATCGCGGCCAGCGGCACCAGGATGAACAGCGTGCGCTCGAGCCAGATGGCGAGCCAGAACGGCAGCAATCGCCGCAGCAGCCCCGGCCGGTCCTTGTAGAAGCGCTCGGCATCGGTCGACAGCGGCAACGACGGATCCAGCGGCGCCGGGAAGACGTTGGCTGCATGGAGCAGCGTGGGGCCGCCGTGGACCTTCGTCGCCGCCGAAAGCAGCAGCTCGGTGGCCACGGGATGCAGCTCGTCCCGCGCCACGAGGTTCGCGGTCAGCGCCACCAGCGTGACGGTCTGCGGCGGCAGGTTGCGCTGCAAGTCGACCACGCCCTCGGGAAGCACGAGCTTGTGGAGGAACGGCATGCGCCGGACGTACGCATCGGCGTGGCGCATGTCCATCAGCCGCACGCCTGGCGTGGCCAGCAGCTTCGCCACGGCCGGGCCGTCGACCGCCGAGACGAAGAACGCGGCGCCGACGGCGCCGCTCGCGAGGGCCTCGGCGGCGGCGAGCCCGCCGACTTCGACCAGTTCGGTCGGAGGCTGATCGAGTCCCGACGATTGCGCGAGCGTCCTGCCCAGTTCCGCCGTGCCGCTGCCCGGCGCCCCGATCGCGATCGTCTTTCCCGCCAGTTCGGCGCCGCGCTCGAGGACCCGCGGGTCCCGGTAGAACACCCAGACGGGTTCGTAGAACACGCTGCCGAGCGTGACCAGGCCCGGCTCCGCCTCACGGGCCAGCCCGCTTTGCACCAGCGCGACGTCGACGTCGTCGACGTGACCACGGAGCCGCTCGAGATTTTCCTGCGCGCCCTTCGACGGCTTCAGCACGAGCTCCATGCCTTGTTCGGCGAGGATGGCCTTGTAGCGCAGGGCGTACGCGTGATACGCGCCGTCGGGCGAGCCGGTGCTCATCACGATCTGCCGCGGCGGTGGCGGCGGCGCCAGGTGCCACAGGCCCCACGCGGTCAGCGCGAGCACGACGAGCGCGATCGCGAGCAGCCAGCCGATGTCGCGCAGGTGCACGTGATCGTGCAGACGGTCATGGAGCGAGGGAGGCGTGGCCATGCGCGTTCAGAGCCGTCCGGTGTAGTCGATGGTCAGGGGTGCGTGATCGGAAAAGCGCTTCGTCGTATAGATCTCCGCCCGCCGGGCGCGCGCCGCGATGCCCGGGGTGGCGATCTGGTAGTCGATGCGCCAGCCGACGTTCTTCGCCCACGCCTGGCCGCGATTGCTCCACCAGGTGTACTGCTCGGGCCGCGGGTCGAGCTGCCGGAACACGTCGACCCAGCCCTGCTCGTCGAAGACGCGCGACAGCCACGCGCGCTCCTCCGGGAGGAAGCCCGAGTTCTTCCGGTTGCTCCGCCAGTTCCTGAGGTCGATCTCCTTGTGCGCGATGTTGACGTCGCCACAGAGCACGACCTCTCGTCCGCTCGACATCAGGCGCGCGAGGTGCGGACGGAACTGGTCGAGGAAGCGGAACTTGGCCGCCTGCCGCTCGGGGCCGGAAGAACCCGACGGAAAGTAGACGGAGATGACGCTGACGTTGGCGAATTCGGCCTCGATGTACCGGCCCTCGGCGTCGAACTCCGGAGAGCCGAACCCGCAGTGGACCGACCGCGGCTTCTTCACTGCGTACAGCGCGGTGCCCGAGTAGCCCTTCTTCGCGGCGCAGTGGAAGTGCGAGTGAAACTGCGAGGTGGCCCGCAGCGCTTCCGGTATGTCGCCTTCATGCGCCTTGACTTCCTGCAGGCAGACGACGTCCGGCTCGACGTGCTTCAGCCAGCGGAAGAGACCCTTGCTGCCGGCCGAACGGATTCCGTTGGCATTGAGCGTGACGATCCTGAACATGCAACAAGATGAGCCGAAAAAGGTGGGGAATTGTGCAACCTTTCGGAGATCGTTGCGGCAAAATCGCGCCGAAACCGGAAGGGGCGACCCGCCCCTGATCGATCGTGGACGCACTTCAACAGCAATTCATCGAGTTCGCGCTGCAGTCCGGCGTACTGAAGTTCGGCGAGTTCAGGACCAAGGCCGGGCGTTTGTCGCCGTACTTCTTCAACGCCGGGCTGTTCAACCGCGGGGCAACGCTGGGGCAACTCGCCCGCTTCTACGCGCGGACGCTGCTCGCGGCGCGGGACGCGGGACGGGTGCAGTTCGACATGCTGTTCGGCCCGGCCTACAAGGGCATCACGCTGGCCTCGGCCACCGCGGTGGCGCTCGCCGATCTCGGCGCGGACGTGCCTTTCGCGTTCAACCGCAAGGAGGCCAAGGACCACGGCGAAGGCGGCGTCATCGTCGGCAGCCCGCTCGCCGGCCGGGTGGTCATCGTCGACGACGTGATCACGGCCGGAACATCCGTGCGCGAGTCCGTGGAACTCATCCGGGCCGCGGGGGCGACCCCGGCCGGCGTGCTGATCGCTCTGGACCGCATGGAACGGTCCGGGGCCGACGACGCCTTGTCGGCCGAATCCGCGGTCCAGAGCGTTGAATCCACATATGAAATGCCGGTTCTGGCGATCGCGGACCTGAATGACCTGCTTCGCTTCCTCAATTCGGAGTCTTCGTTCGCGGCGGCTGCACGATCATTTCTGCCTGCCGTTGAAAGGTATCGGGAGCGGTATGGGGCATGAGCTGATGGCGAGGGAAAGGACCCGGGGACGGGTGGTCCTCCCGGCTGCCTTCGCCTTCCTTCTCTTGGTTTCAGCGTCCGCCGGCGCGCAGACCATGTACAGCTGCGTGGCGAATGGCCGGACCTACAGCGGCGATCGCCCGCCGCCCGAATGCGCGAACAGCGATATCCGGGAACTGAACCGCGACGGCTCGCTGCGCCGGGTGATCGCGCGCCCGTTGACGCCGGAAGAGCAGAAGGCGCGCGCGATCGAGGCAAAGAGGAAGGCCGACGAAGAGGAAAGGGCGCTGGCGCAGCGCCGGCGCGACCGGTCGCTGCTCGAGGCCTATGCCAGCGAGCAGGAGATCGACGTGGCCCGGACCAAGGCGCTGATTTCGAGCAACGAGGTCGTGAAGCGTTCTCAACTCCGGCTGGAGCGGATGGCCGATGAGCGCAAGCGGCTCGAGGAAGAGACCGAGTTCTACAAGAAGCGCGAAACGCCCGAGACGATCAAGCGCGCGCTGGCCAACAACGAACAGGAGCGCGCGGCCGAGCTGAAGATCATCAAGGACGCCCAGGGCGAGATGCAGCGGATCAACGACCGCTTCGACGCCGACAAGAAGCGCTTCCGCGAACTCGTGTCCCAGGGCTCCCAGCCGGCGCAGCGCACGTATTGAGCCGTCGACGCGGCGCACGCCGCGGCGGCGCACGGTCGGACTTCACTCGGGCTGCGTTGCGGAGCCCTCGTTCGAGGCCAGCGCAGTTCTCTCTTCTCGTCAGTCACGGGTGCTTGGTAGGTTGCTTCACGTACCGCGCGCCCGGCAACGCTGACTTCTCGCAAGAATCCGTCGGGCGGACCGTCCGCTCATCGGACTAACCCTCGCGCGGCATCGATCCGTCTTCCTGGAATGGAAAACTCTCCCACACTCGGGAATCGATGTGCAGGAGGTTCAGCGATGACGAGAACGATCAAAACGAGTATCAAAGCCGCCCTGCTGGCGGTGGCGGCGAGCGCCGCGCTGGTGGCGTGTGGCGGCGGCGGGGATGGCGGCGTCGCCCCAGGCCCGGGTTCCGGCTCGGGAACCCTGCGCGTCGCGCTGACCGATGCACCCAACTGCCGCGTCGGCAACAGTGACCTCGACAAGGTGTTCGTCACGGTCGAGCGGGTTCGTGTCCATCAGTCGTCGGACGCCGACCCGTCCAACAGCGGATGGACCGACATCGCCATCAATCCGGCAAGGAAGATCAACCTGCTCGACCTGACCAACGGCCGACTCGAGGAACTCGGCACGACGCCGATCCCGGCGGGCAATTACACGCAGGTCCGCCTCGTCCTGAGTGCCAACCAGGGCAACCAGACGGCGAACTCGCTCGTGCTCGACGGCCAGACGGTGGAAATCCCGCTGCGCACGCCGAGCGCCGCGCAGAGCGGCCTGAAGATCGTCCGGCCGTTCACCGTCCAGCCGAACACGCTGGTCGACCTGGTCATCGACTTCGATGCTTGCCGGTCGATTGTCCAGCTCGGCCGCGGCAACGGCGGCTACCTGCTGAAGCCGATCCTGACTGCACATCCGCGCATCGTGGCTGCCATCCGGGGGTTCGTCGATCCGACGATCGCCAACGTCACCGTGTCGGCGCAGAAGAACGGCGCCGTCGTTCGCAGCACCGTTCCGGCCGCCAACGGCGAGTTCGTGCTCGCGTTCCTGGATCCTGCCGGCAGCCCGTACGACGTCGTCGTGACGTCGCCGGCGCGAGGCACCAGCGTGGTCGGCGCCGTGCTGGTCAGCACGGCAAGCTCGATCGTTGAGCTGAATACCGCCGCGCAGCCGATACCGCTGCCCGCCGCTGCCGTTCCGACGGCTTCGCGTTCCGCCGGCGGAACGGTCGGACCGACAGGTGCGCTCGCGACGGGAGTGGTGAGGGCGGTCCAGGCGGTCGGGACCGCGGTTCCGGTGGTCGAGATCGCGACGGACAACTTGGACGGGACGTCGGGCGTCTACGCCCTCACGCTGCCGGTGGCTTCGCCGCTCTACACCCCGTACGCAACGTCGCTGCCGCTTTCGTTCGCGACGCCTGCCAGCCCGCCGGCAGACTTCAGCTACAAGCTGGAGGCGACGGCGACCGGGTACGTCAAGCAGACGCAGAACATCGGGACCGGCGCAGCCAACGCAACCTGGGGCCCGACGCTCGTCCCGGTCGGCCCGTGACGTCCGCGTAGCCAGGAAAGAGCGGCCCGTTCGGGCCGCTTTTATTTTCTGCCTGCGTCAGCCCGCCAGCCTCCGTCGCAGGATCTCGTTCACCTGCTGCGGATTCGCCTTGCCCCGGGTGGCCTTCATCGCCTGGCCCACGAGGGCGTTGAACGCCTTCTCCTTGCCGGCGCGGTACTCCTCGACCGACTTCGGGTTCGCCGCCAGCACCTCGTCGACGATCTTCTCGATCGCCCCGGCGTCGCTGATCTGCTTCAGGCCGCGGGCCTCGATGATCGCGTCCGCGCTGTCGCCCTCGCGGGCCCACAGCGCGGCGAACACGTCCTTGGCGGTCTTGTTGTTGATTGTGCCGTCGGCAATGCGCGCGATCAGGCCCGCCAGTTGCCGAGGCGACACCGGGGCCCGTTCGACCGGCACGCCGGACTCGTTGAGCGCGGCCGACAGTTCGCCGAGCGACCAGTTGGCCGCTGCCTTCCGGTCCGCCACCTGCTGCGCCACGTCCTCGAAGTAGCGCGCCAGCGCCTTCGACGCGGTCAGCGTCTGCGCTTCGTAGTCCGACAGCGCGTACTCGCGCACGAAGCGCTCGCGCATCGCCCCGGGCAGCTCGGGCATCTCCGCCCTGACCTGTGCGATCCACTCCGGCGAGATCGCCAGCGGCAGCAGGTCCGGATCCGGGAAGTAGCGATAGTCCATCGCGTCTTCCTTGCTCCGCATCGAGCGCGTCTCGTCGCGGTCCGGGTCGTAAAGGCGCGTCTCCTGGACGACCGTGCCGCCGTCCTCGATCAGCTCGACCTGGCGCCGCACCTCGAACTCGATCGCCTTCTCGAGGAACCGGAAGCTGTTCAGGTTCTTGATCTCGCAGCGCGTGCCGAGCTTCGTCTCGCCGAGCGGCCGCACCGAGACGTTGGCGTCGCACCGGAAGCTGCCTTCCTGCATGTTGCCGTCGCACACCCCGAGCCACACGACCAGCGAGTGCAGCGCCTTGGCGTACGCCACCGCCTCCGCCGACGAGCGCATGTCAGGCTCGGTGACGATCTCCAGCAGCGGCACGCCGGCGCGGTTGAGGTCGATGCCCGACATCCCGTGGAAGTCCTCGTGCAGCGACTTGCCGGCGTCCTCCTCGAGGTGCGCGCGCGTCAGGTTCACGGTCTTCACGTAGGGCTCGCCCGTCTTCGGCTGCACGACGAAGGTCAGCGTGCCGCCCTGGACGACCGGGATCTCGTACTGGCTGATCTGGTAGCCCTTGGGCAGGTCGGGATAGAAGTAGTTCTTGCGTGCGAAGATGCTGCGCGGCGCGATGGTGGCGCCGATGGCGAGGCCGAACTGGATGGCGCGTTGCACCGCCCCGCGGTTCAGGACGGGCAGCGTGCCGGGCAGCGCGAGGTCGAGCACGTTCGCCTGCGAGTTCGGCTCCGCGCCAAACGCCGTCGACGAGCCCGAGAAGATCTTGCTCGCCGTCGTCAGCTGGGCGTGCGTTTCAAGCCCGATCACCACTTCCCACTGCATGGCCCGGTTCCTGGTGGAAGGTTTCGGTGGATTCTCGCGCGGAGCGGTGCGGTCACGCGCCCGGCGGGACGAGGCGATGCCAGTCGGTCGCCTGCTGGTAGGCGTGCGCCACGCCCAGCATCCGGGCCTCGTCGAAGTAGTTGGCGATCAGCTGCAGGCCGACCGGCCGCCCGCTGTTGACCGGGCCGGCGCCGAAGCCGCACGGAATGCTCATCGAGGGCACGCCGGCGAGGCTGCCCGGGACGGTGTACAGATCCGCCATGTACATCGCGACCGGATCGGCCGCCTTCTCGCCGAACCCGAACGCGACGCTCGTCGTGACCGGGCCGGCGATCACGTCGCACTGCTGGAATGCGCGCTGGAACTCGTCGGCGATCAGCCGGCGCACCTGCTGCGCCTTGATGTAGTAGGCGTCGTAGTACCCGTGCGACAGCACGTAGGTGCCGATCAGGATGCGGCGCTTGGGCTCCGGCCCGAAGCCCTCGGCGCGCGACTTCTTGATCATGTCGGCCAGGTCGCCGTAGTCCTTCGCGCGGTGGCCGTAGCGCACGCCGTCGAAGCGCGACAGGTTGCTCGAACACTCCGCGGGCGCGACCACGTAATAGACGGGAATGCCGAGTTCCGCGTTCGGCAGCGAGACTTCCACCAGCTCCGCCCCCAATTTGCGGTATTCGTCGAGCGCCGCGCGCACGGCCGCCTCGACGTCCGGCTGCAGGCCGGCGCCGAAGAACTCCTTCGGCACGCCGATCTTCAGGCCCTTCACGCCCGACCCGAGGCAACGCGTGTAGTCCTCGTCGGGCCGGTCGACGCTGGTCGAGTCCTTCGGGTCGAACCCGAGCATCTCGTTGAAGACCAGCGCCGCGTCCTCGGCCGACTGCGTCATCAGGCCGGCGGTGTCCAGGCTCGAGGCGAAGGCGATCATTCCCCAGCGCGACGGCCGGCCGTAGGTGGGCTTGGTCCCGGTGATCCCGGTGAACGCGGCCGGCTCGCGGATCGACCCGCCGGTGTCCGTGGCCGTGGCGACCGGCGCGATGCGCGCCGACTACCGCGGCCGACGAGCCTCCGGAGGAACCGCCCGGGACCGCCTTGGCGTCCCAGGGGTTCAGCACGTTGCCGTAGGCGCTGTTCTCGTTGCTCGAGCCCATCGCGAACTCGTCGCAATTGAGCTTGCCGAGGGTCACCATGCCGGCGCGGCCGAGGTTGTCGACCACGGTGGCGTCGAAGGGGCTCATGTAGCCCTCGAGAATCCGGCTCGACGCGGTCGAGCAGAAGTCCCGGGTGACGAAGATGTCCTTGTGGGCGATCGGCACGCCGGTGAGAGCGTGTCGCCTCGCCGCGCGCGCGGCGCTGGTCCGCGGCCCCGGCCTGCGCCAGCGTGACTTCCGGCCGCACGTCGAGGAACGCGTTCAGGTCGCGGCGGGAGTCCATCCGGCCGAGGAACATCTTCGCGAGTTCGACCGCCGAGACTTCCCTGGCGGCCAGCGCGCGGGCGAGTTCCGCCACCGAGGCGTGCGCCAGGTCGGCCATGGCTACTCGATCACCTTCGGGACCAGGATCAGGCCGTCCTGCTGCTCCGGCGCATTGGCGAGGTTGGCGGCGCGCTGGTCGGACTCGGTGACGACGTCGTCGCGCAGCCGCTGGTGGCCCCCCAGCGGGTGGGCCATGGGCTCGATGCCGGTCGTGTCGACCGCGCGCATCTTCTCGATCATCGCGAAGATGTCGGACAGCTGCTCGAGCGTGCGTTGCGCTTCCTCGTCCGTGACCTCGATCCGGGCGAGGTGGGCGATGCGACGGACCTGGTCGAGATCGAGTGCCAAGGCGGGAAGGGGCCGGAGAAAACGGCTCGAAAATCCGAGCTAAAGCGAACGGTTGAACTGCAGTTTGCGCAGTTGATTAGTTTATCATCGCGCCTTCTCTTCAGACTCTGCGCTCCTCTGGAGAAAGACGCGCCCGCAGAGGCGCGGGGACGGTAGCAGCGCAGCTCGCCAACGAGCACTAGGGCACACAGGGCGGTACATGTTCGGTTTTCTCCGCAGCTATTTCTCCAACGACCTCGCCATCGACCTCGGCACGGCCAACACGCTGATCTACGTGCGTGGCAAGGGCATCGTCCTCGATGAGCCGTCGGTGGTCGCGATCCGTCAGGAAGGCGGCCCCAACGGCAAGCGCACGATCCAGGCCGTCGGCAAGGAAGCCAAGCAGATGCTCGGCAAGGTCCCCGGCAACATCGAGGCGATCCGCCCGATGAAGGACGGCGTGATCGCCGACTTCACGGTCACCGAGCAGATGCTCAAGCAGTTCATCAAGATGGTCCACCCGTCGAGCCTGTTCGCGCCGAACCCGAGGATCATCATCTGCGTGCCGTGCGGCTCGACCCAGGTGGAACGCCGCGCGATCAAGGAGTCGGCCGAAGCGGCCGGCGCGTCGCAGGTCTTCCTGATCGAGGAGCCGATGGCCGCGGCGATCGGCGCCGGCCTGCCGGTGTCCGAGGCGTCGGGCTCGATGGTGGTCGACATCGGCGGCGGCACCACGGAAGTCGGCGTGATCTCGCTCGGCGGCATGGTCTACAAGGGCAGCGTGCGCGTCGGCGGCGACAAGTTCGACGAGGCGATCATCAACTACATCCGCCGCAACTACGGCATGCTGATCGGCGAGCCGACGGCGGAGCTGATCAAGAAGGAAATCGGATCGGCGTTCCCGGGCTCCGAAGTCCGGGAGATGGAAGTCAAGGGACGCAACCTGTCCGAGGGCATTCCGCGCAGCTTCACGATCTCCAGCAACGAGATCCTCGAGGCGCTGACCGATCCGCTCAACCAGATCGTCTCCAGCGTGAAGATCGCGCTCGAGCAGACCCCGCCGGAACTCGGAGCCGACATCGCCGACCGCGGCATGATGCTGACCGGCGGCGGCGCGCTGCTGCGCGACCTCGACCGGCTGCTGATGGAAGAAACCGGCCTGCCCGTCGTCGTGGCCGAGGAGCCGCTGACCTGCGTCGTGCGCGGCTGCGGCATCGCGCTCGAGCGCATGGACAAGCTCGGCACCATCTTCGCGACCGGCTGATCAAGGCACGACGACGGACCGGCTCGTCGTGTTTCCCTCCTCGCAGTTACCCTCAAAAGAATCGTGTGGCTTCGCCACCGATTCTTTTCAAACTAGGCACGCAAAAGTAGGTTTGTACTTTTGCGTGTTTGAGTAGTGGATTACGGCCCCCCACCCCTGTTCAACCAGGGCGTGTCCGCGCGGGCGCGGCTCGCGTTCTTCTCGTTCCTTGCGATCGCACTGATCGTCATCGACTCGCGCATCCGCGTCCTCGAGACAGTGCGAGTCGGTGTCGGCGTCGTCCTGTACCCGGTCCAGCGGGTGCTCCTGATTCCAAGCCGGGCCTTCGGTGCGGTCGGGGAGTACTTCGCCAACCTCTCGTCGTTGCAGCAGGAGAACGAAAGACTGAAGCAGGCGGCGCTCGCCAACGCGCAGTCGCTGCAGCAGGCACGCGATCTCGCCATCGAGAACGAGCGGTTGCGCAAACTGCTCGGCGCGAAGGAACGGCTGCCCAACGCTTCGCTGCTGGCGGCGGTCCTCTATGAGACGCGCGACCGCTTCGCGCGCAAGATCGTGCTGCACGCCGGGTCGAACGAGGGCGTTCGCGCGGGCAGCCCGGTCATCGACGACGTCGGGGTCGTCGGCCAGGTGACGCGCGTGTTCCGCGACACCTCTGAAGTCACGCTGCTCACCGACAAGGACCAGACCATCCCGGTGCAGATCGTCCGCAACGGCCTGCGCGGGGTGGCCTACGGCGGCGCCGAGCCCGGCACGCTCGACCTCCGGTTCATGGCGCCCAATGCCGACCTCGTGAAGGACGACATCGCCGTCACGTCGGGACTGGACGGCGTCTATCCGCCCGGGCTCGCCGTGGCGCGGGTCGCGCGCATGGAGCCCGCGAGCAACGGATCAGTTCGCCCGGGTCGTGATGACGCCACTCGCCGGCGTCGAGAGCCACAAGCACCTGCTCGTGCTGCTCGCCGAGCCCGCCCGGCTGCCGGCGGCGCCGGCAGCCGCCGAGCCGGCGCCCCGCAAGGGAGGTCGCCGGTGAGCGCGCCTGGGATGAGGGGCTGGCTGCGGGACACTTTCGCGCTGCGCAGCAGCCAGCCGCGCGACCTGTCGGGCACGCGGCTCGGGACCCGACCGCACTACCTGCTGCGTCCCGCGAACCCGCTCTTCATCTGGGGCTCGCTGGTCGTCGCCCTGCTGCTGAATCTCTTTCCATGGGGCCAACTGCCGTTCGTGCCGGACTGGCTCGCGATGGCGCTGCTGTTCTGGAACGTGCACCAGCCGCGGCGCGTCGGCATCGGCGCGTCCTTCGTCTTCGGCTTGCTGATGGACGTCCACAACGGCGCGCTGTTCGGGGAGCACGCCCTGGCCTACACGCTGATCTCCTACGGAGCCATCACGCTGCATCGGCGCATGACCTGGTTCCCGATCGGCGCCCAGGCGCTGCACGTTCTGCCGCTGCTGCTGGTCGCGCAGGTCGCGTCGCTGGCCGTGCGCATGTGGGTCGGCGGCAACTGGCCGGGCCTCGTCTACTTCGCCGAGAGCCTGGTCGGCACCGCGCTCTGGCCCGTGATCTCCTGGCTGCTGCTCGCACCTCAAAGACGTCCGACTGAACCCGACGAAACGCGTCCGCTGTAGTTCTCTCGTTGGCTCCTGATCGGCGGTATCGGGCAGGCGGGCGGCGGGGCTGGCGGGAGCTTCTGCGGGGCGGTCGGCGCTTCGCGCCGACTTCGCTGCGCTGCTCGGCCCAAGGTCGTGCCGCGGAACTCGCTGCGCTCGCTGCGCGAGCTCCGCTCAGACATGCCGCGGCAAGTCAGACACGAAGCGCGCTGACGCGCGCCGACCTCGGGCCTCCGCTGCTCGCCGCCCCGCAAGTCGCACCCGCCAGCCCCGCCGCCCGCCTGCCCGATACCGCCGATCGCGTACAAGAGCCACGCAGCGACTATGGCAGTGCCCTCGATGCCGCCCAGTCGCCCCAGCCCTGCAGCGGACCGAGCGGGTTGCGCTCGACCTCGACCTCGTGGATCGTGGGCTGACCGCCGAACACGGCGTAGACCGCCAAGTCGTCGACGAACAGGACGAGCGCGTTGAAGGTCCATCCGGACACGTCGGTCTCGCGCTTGAAGCGCAGTGCGTCGAGCCAGAAGTTGCCGACGCGATCGCGGTTGGTGCGCCGGACGTTGATCTGGTAGGCGTTGCACGCCTTTCCGGCCCTGAGGCAGTCGCGGATGCCGGGGTCCACGTCTTCGGCGCGCAGCACGCCGCCGATCGGAAAGCGGATCGCAACGTCGACGTGGCTCAACAACGTGATGGTCGGGTCGCGTTCGGTGCCGATGCCACGCGCCCTCAACTCCGCGCGCGTCGTCTTGTACGGCTCGATCCGCTCGATGGCAGCCCGGGCCTCGTCGAAGGACGACCACGCCGCTTCGGTTTCCGCCTTCGATTTCGGCAGCAACTCTGCGCAACTGGCTAGAAGCGCCGCCAGCGCGAGCAAGGGGATCGTGCGGAGAAGAGCGGCAAGCATGCGCGCACTGGAATCCAAGACCACTTTCAGCTTGGCTGTTGCCTCGGACGCGGTATTGCGGAGAGTCAACCGGGAGGGGATATCGCCGGCTCCTGTCGGCTCGGGTCGCCGGACGGGGGGTTACCGGGTGCCCGGAATGCCGCGGCCTCCGCCTGTGGGGTCGGCCGGGCAGGCTGTGTCCCGGCATTCGGTTTCGGCGGCGCGACGTGGCGCTTATCGACCACGTGCATCAGGGCGAGCCAGGGATGCCGCAGGATCATCCGCGGGCCGGAGTAGCGCATCACTTCGCGCACCTTCTCGCGCATCGCCTTGCCGTAGCAGTGGATCTGGCACTTCGCGCAGACCGGCTTGTCCTCGCCGTACGTGCAGACGGCGAGCCGCTTCGAGGCATACGTCATCAGCGCCTGGCAGTCGGCGCACGGATGTGGCGCGTCGTGGTGGTCGGCGCAGTAGATCCTCGTCATCGCCTCGATCGTCTCGAGCTCGCGCAGCAGGCGCGGCGTGGTCGGGCGGTCGCGGTCGAGGCGGATGGGTTTTTCCGCGGCGTTCATGTGCGTAAGAGTATCGAGCACGCTCCTCCGCACCAGAATGCCTTGCGTCAAAGGGCGCAGGCGACCCCCCGCCTCGCGCCGACGCGTCATCCGTATCGGTTCCCCTCCGCGGAAAGGGGCATTCCCGCTCCTATAATCCGCCAGCTTCGTCTCGGGGCGGCCGCCCGGGCCGCCCGCTCGCTTCATGCTGGTACTTCTGTTGCTGCGCCTGCCGCTCGCGTCGCGCGCATGTCCGCGCGTGATGCGGGCCCCGCATGGCTAGACGCTGGTTCCGCAGCCGTCGCCGGTCGAACGACGAACTGTCGTTCGGCTCGAGCGTCGCGGCGATGCGCAATCCCGAACGCGAGGTGAAGCACTTTCGCGCGCGCGTGCTCGTGGCGAGCGCCTTCGTGCTGTCGGCATTCGCGATCCTGGTGGCGCGCCTCGCGTGGTTGCAGGTCGTCAAGCACGAGGCCTACCGCGAAAAGGCCGAGGCGAACCGGATCGCCGTCCTGCCGGTTGCGCCGAACCGCGGGCTGATCAAGGATCGCAACGGCGCGATCATCGCCCGCAACTACTCCGCGTACACGCTGGAGATCACGCCGGCGAAGATCGAGAACCTCGAACAGACGATCGACGAACTGGCGAAGGTGGTGGACATCCAGCCGCGCGACCGTCGCCGGTTCAAGAAGCTGCTCGAGGAAACCAAGCGCTTCGACTCGATTCCGATCCGCACGCGCCTGTCCGACGAGGATGTCGCGCGCTTCACCGCCAACCGCTTCCGCTTTCCGGGTGTCGAGCTGCGCGCCCGTCTGTTCCGCGACTATCCGCTCGGCGAGATCGCGTCGCACATGATCGGTTACATCGGGCGCATTTCGCCGCGCGACCTCGAGCGCGTCGAAAGGCTTGCCGAAGCGCGCGGCGATCCGGCGATCTACAACGGGACGGAACACATCGGTAAGGTCGGCGTCGAGCAGAGCTACGAAATCGAGCTGCACGGCACGCCGGGCGTCGAGGAAGTCGAGATCACGGCGGGCGGGCGCGCGGTCCGCACCTTGTCGCGCAAGCCTTCATTCCCGGGCAACAACCTGATCCTGTCGGTCGACATCGAGCTGCAGAAGATTGTCGAGCGCGCGTTCGGCGACCGGCGCGGGGCGCTGATCGCGATCGAGCCGTCGAGCGGCGACATCCTCGCGTTCGTGTCGAAGCCGACCTTCGACCCGAACCTGTTCGTCGACGGCATCGACCCGAAGTCCTGGGACGAGTTGAACAACGACCCCGACAAGCCGCTGCTGAACCGCGCGCTGCGCGGAACATATCCGATCGGTTCCACCTACAAGCCCTTCCTCGCGCTCGCGGCGCTCGAGACCGGCAAGCGCCGGCCCGACCAGGTGATCCAGGACAACGGCACGTTCCTGTTCGGCAACCGGGTGTTCCGCGACTCCAACAAGGTTCCGCTTGGCCCGGTCGACCTGCACCGCTCGATCGTGAAGTCGAGCGACATCTACTACTACCAGCTCGCCAACGACCTCGGCGTCGACGCCATCCACGATTTCATGAAGCCGTGGGGATTCGGCCAGATCACCGGCATCGACGTCGAGGGCGAGCAGACCGGGATCCTGCCGTCGTCGGCATGGAAGGAGAAGCGCTTCAAGCAGAAGTGGTACCCCGGCGAGACGATCTCGATCGGCATCGGCCAGGGCTACAACGCGTTCACGCTGCTGCAACTGGCGCACGCCACGGCGAACCTCGCGAACAACGGCGTGGTCATGAAGCCGCACCTGGTGAAGGCGATCGAGGACCCGCGCACCGGCGAGCGGCGGCTGACGGTGCGGGACAAGAGCTACCAGATCCCGGTCAGGCCGGAGCACATGAAGTTCGTGCGCGATGCGATGGTCGACGTCAACATCAGCGGCACCGGGCGCAGCGCGTTCCAGGGCGTGCCGTACAAGGTGGGCGGCAAGACGGGGACCGCGCAGGTCGTCGGCATCAAGCAGGGCGAGAAGTACAACGAGGCGCGGGTGGCCGAACGGCATCGCGATCACTCGCTGTTCATCGCGTTCGCGCCCGCCGACGAGCCGAAGATCGCGATGGCGATCCTGGTCGAGAACGGCGGGTTCGGCGCGCGTGCGGCGGCGCCGATCGCGCGCCAGGTGCTCGATTACTACCTGCTCGGCAAGGTGCCCGACGCGCCGGCCAGGGAGGGCCCGGACGAGGAGACCCCGGGCACCGCCTCGCCGGCGGCGAAAGCGAAGGCCGCGCAGTGAACGGCCAAGGCGTCCTCGGCCGCATCGGCCAGCTCCTGAGGCCTTACGTCAGCGTGTTCGATCCCGCCCTGATGGCCGTCGTGGGCAGCCTCGCCGTGATCGGCCTCGTCACGCTCTACTCGGCGGGCAACGACTTCCCGTGGCGCGTCACCGACCAGGCGCGCAACTTCGGGATCGCGTTCGCCGTGCTGTTCGTCGCCGCCAACGTGTCCCCGCAGTTGCTGATGCGGATCGCGGTGCCCGTCTACGTCGTCGGGGTGGCGCTGCTGGTCGCCACCGAGCTGAAAGGCGTCACGGTGAAGGGAGCCACGCGCTGGCTCGACATCGGCATCGGGCGAATCCAGCCGTCCGAGATCATGAAGCTCGGCCTGCCGATGATGCTGGCTTGGTACTTCCACAAGCGCGAGGGCGGACTGCGCGCGTTCGACTTCGTCGTGGCGGCGGTCATCGTGCTCGTGCCGGTCGGCCTGATCGTCAAGCAGCCCGACCTCGGCACGGCGCTGCTGGTGCTCGGCGCCGGCTTCTTCGTGATCTTCTTCGCCGGCCTGCCGTGGAAGTGGCTGGCGGTGATGGCGGTCGGCGGAATGGCGATGCTGCCGGTGGCGTGGACGCTGCTTCACGACTACCAGCGCCAGCGGATCCTCACGCTGATCGATCCATCCACGGACCCGCTGGGCAAGGGCTTCCACACGCTCCAGGCGATGATCGCGATCGGATCGGGCGGCGCGTTCGGCAAGGGCTGGATGCAGGGCACTCAGACCCACCTGGAGTTCATCCCCGAGCGCACCAGCGACTTCATCTTCGCGGTCTACTCCGAGGAGTTCGGGCTCGTCGGCAACATCGTGCTGGTCGTGCTCTTCTTTGCGCTCGTCGCGCGCGCGTTCCAGATCGCGATCAACGCGCCGACGATGTTCGCGCGCCTGCTGGCCGCGGCGATCGGGATGATCATGTTCACCTACGCGTTCGTGAACATGGGGATGGTGAGCGGAATCCTGCCGGTGGTGGGCGTGCCGCTGCCGTTCATCAGCTACGGAGGCACGGCGCTGGTGACGCTCGGCATGGCGTGCGGACTGCTGATGGCGATTGCCGCCAACCGCAAGCTCGTGCAGTCGTGAGCGCCGGCGTTGCCGCCTCGTCACGCACCCTCCTGGCGGCTTTCTGCCGCAGCCTGCCCCTGGTCCTGTGCGCGGTGCTGCTCGCCGGCTGCGGCTCGACGCCGAAGCGCAGCGTCTACTACCAGGACGACGGGCCGCCCGACCGCACCCCGGCCGATCTCGCCGACGCCGCGGACGCCGTGCCGCGCGTCGAGCCACTGCATCCGCGCGCCAACCGCCCCTATGCC
The DNA here is from genome assembly GCA_963841815.1 of uncultured beta proteobacterium. GTDB lineage: Bacteria > Pseudomonadota > Gammaproteobacteria > Burkholderiales > Burkholderiaceae_F > JAOUJD01. The sequence goes on from CAWJEE010000016.1 coordinate 196,346, forward strand.
GCGCTCGGCCGCAGCTACACGCCGCTGACCGCCGACGTGCCCTTCCGGCAGAAGGGCGCCGCCTCGTGGTACGGGCGCCAGTTCCACGGCAATCGCACCGCGAGCGGCGAGATCTACGACATGTTCGCGATGACTGCGGCGCATCCGACGCTGCCGATCCCGAGCTACGTGCGCGTCACGAATCCGCGCAACGGCCGCAGCGTGATCGTGCGCGTCAACGACCGCGGCCCGTTCAAGGACAGCCGGATCATCGACCTTTCCTACGGCGCGGCGACGAAGCTCGGCATCGCGGCCGCGGGAACGGGCGAGGTGGAGATCGAACGGCTGACGTTCGCGCAGATCGCGTCGGGCGAGTGGCGGGGGCCGTCCGCGGGCGGGGGCACGGCAAGCCCGTCGATCGTCGCCGCGGCCGGCGCAGCGGGCGCTCCCGCCTCGCTGCCGGCACCTGCGCTGGCGCCAGCCGCTGACGCACCGCGCTGGTCGGTGCAGGTCGGCGCGTTCTCGCAGCAGGCGAGCGCCGAGGATCTTGCCGCGCGCGTCGCGGCGGTGCTCGGCTTCACGGAGGGCGAACTGCCTGCGAGCCATCGGGAAGCGCGCGTCGAACGCGACGAGAACCTGTTTCGCGTGCTCGTCGGCGCGCTGCCCGACCGCGCGACCGCGCTTTCGCTGGCGCTGCAGCTCGAGCGCCTGCTGGGGCGGCCGGCCGTCCCGTTCTCGCGTTAGCAGGCCCTAGCGCGCGGGCTTCAGCTGAAGCGCGAGCCGGTACAGCGCGTCGCGCGGCTGGCCGCTCGCCTTCGCGGCAACGGCGGCCGCGCGCGCCGGCGGCAGGTCCTGCAGCAGCGCCTCGAGCCATCGCCGCGTCACGGCGTCGAGATCGGCCGCGTCCTGCTCGCCGGCATCGACGAGCACCACGTACTCGCCGCGCTCGTCGGCTTCGAGCGAGGCCAGTTCCCCGGCCCGGTGCGCCTCGATGGTCTCGAACTTCTTCGTCAGTTCGCGCGCGAGAACGACGCGCCGCGTCGGCGCAAGCACCTCGGCCATCAGCGCAAGCAGCTCGCGCACACGGTGCGGCGCTTCGAACAGCACGAACGCCGAGGGCTCGGCCGCGAGCGCGCGCAGCTGCCGCTCGCGCTCCGCGCGCCCGGTCGGAAGGAAGCCGACGAAGCGGAATGGTCCCGGCGCGAGGCCTGCCGCGCTGACCGCAGTCACCGCGCTGCTCGCTCCGGGAACGGGCACGACGCGGTGCCCGGCGTCGAGGACGGCCCGCACAACGCGCGCGCCCGGATCGGAAACGCCGGGGGTGCCCGCATCCGTCACCAGGGCGACCCGCTCCCCACGCGCGAGGCGCTCGATCAACCGGGTCGCGGCCTCGTGCTCGTTGTGCTGGTGGGCCGCCGTGAGCGGCGTGTCGATGCCGAATCGTGCGAGGAGGGGACGCGTGACGCGCGTGTCCTCGGCGGCGATCACGTCCATCCGGGCGAGCAGCCATAGCGCGCGCAGCGTGATGTCGGCTGCATTGCCGATGGGTAACGCAACTACATACAATGAGCCTGCGGGCAGCTCCTGCTCCGTGACCCCGGAGACCTCGAACAGCCGTTCGTGCCTGTTGTCCGCTCGTTCACCCATGATTCCCACGACCACTGTCGCCCGCGCCCGGCACCTTGTTGCCGCGCTGGTGCTGGCAAGTGTCGCATGCAGCCTCCGGGCGCAGATAACGACGATCCCCGCCCAGCCGCCCGCTTCACCGCTCGCCGGTGGAACGGCGCCGTCGATCGCGCTGATCCTGCCGAGCCAGCAGACGGTGTTCGCGCGGGCGGCCGAGGCGGTCCGCCTCGGCTTCTTCGCGGCGCACGAGGCGGCCCGCAGCTCGGCCACCATCCAGGTGATCGAGGTCGACGACGATGCAGCGCAGTTGCAGGCCGCGATCGGCGGCGCGCGGGAGCGAGGCGTGAAGGTCGTGGTCGGACCGCTGCTGCGAGGCGAGGTCAACGCCGTGTGCGACGGCGGCTACGCCTCGGTGCCGCTGGTGGCGCTCAACTATCCGGATCGCGGCGCCGCCGCGCCACCGACGATGATCGCGCTGGGATTGTCCGCGGAAGCCGAAGCGCAGTACGTCGTGCGCATCGCGCTGGCCGAGTTCGTCGGCGCCCGTCGTTCCCCTTCCGTGGCGCCGCGGTTCGTGGTGCTTTCAGGACCCGGCCCTCTGGAGAGGCGGATCGCGCAGGCCTACGTCGGCGAGCTGCGGTCGGGCGGTGAAGTGCCGACCGTCGTGGACACTGCCGTGGAGAGCGGCGACCGCCTGGCGAAGCTGCTCGACCCGAACCGGCACGACGCCGTCTTTCTCGCGCTCGATGCCCGCGAGGCGGCCCTGCTGCGAGCGCGAATACCGCGGCCGATCCTCGTCTTCGGCACGTCTCTGCTCAATGCCGGAGGCGATGCAGCGACGCCAGAGGCAACCGCGCTCGCGCACGATCTCGACGGCGTCCGCTTCGTCGACATGCCGTGGCTCGTGCGCGGGAGCGCGGCGACCGGCGCGGGAGGGCCGCTGCCGGCGACGCCGATGCCGGCCGAGCTCGCGCGGCTCCATGCGCTCGGCGCGGACGCCTACCAGGTCGCGCAGCGCTGGAGCAGCGGCGAGACCCGCTTCACGATCGAGGGGATGACGGGCCGGCTCGCCGTCGATCGCGGATCGGGCCCGCGCGTGGAGCGAACGCCGGCCGCGGCCGTCTATCGCAATGGAGCGATCGAGCGCGAGGAGATCGGACGCTGATGCCGGCGCGTGGAAAGGCGCCGCGCGCAACCGGCGTCCGTACGCCGAAGCAGCGCGCGGGCGCGGCGGCCGAAGACGCCGCCGAACGCCACCTGTGCGCGTCGGGGTGCCGCGTCCTCGCGCGCAACGCGCGTTACCGCGAGGGCGAGCTGGACCTGGTCGTGCGCGAGCGCGACGTCGTCGTGTTCGTCGAGGTGCGCCTGCGGGCGAGCGAGCGCTACGGCGGTGCGCTGGCGAGCGTGGACCTGTACAAGCAGAAGCGACTCGCGCGCGCGGCGCATCGCTGGCTTGCCGAGCACTATGGAGAGCGCTGGCCGGCGTGCCGCTTCGACGTCGTCACCGTGGACGGCAGTGGCACAATCGACTGGATTCGCGACGCGTTCGCGACCTAGGACAACGAGTGAAGGAGAGCAGATGAAGTTGGCCAGACCCCTGTTTGCGGCAGCCCTGCTGGTGTCGGTGCTGCCCGCGTGCGCGCCATTGGTCATCGGAGCCATCGCGGCCGGCACGGCGATCGTCGCCACTGACCGGCGCACCACCGGGGCGCAGATCGACGACCAGGCGATCGAGCTGCGGCTGAGCAACGAGCTGGGCACGGCCTTCAAGGCCAACTCCAGTGACTTCCACATCAGCATCAACAGCTTCGAACGAAAGGTACTGCTCACCGGGGAAGTGCCGACCGAGCAGGCGAAGGCGCAGGCGGGCGAGATCGCGGCGCGGTCGCTGAACGTGCGAACGGTCGTCAACGAACTCGCTGTCGCGAAGCCGTCCACGCTCGGGCAGCGGACGAACGACACCACGGTCGGCACCAAGGTCCGCGCGCAGTTCGTCAACACGAAGGAGATTCCGTTCAACTCGATCAGCATCGTGACCGAGCGCGGCGTCGTCTACCTGATGGGTTTCGTCACGGCAAAGGAAGCCGAGACTGCCGCGTACGTTGCCAGCCGCGTCGCCGGAGTGCAGCAGGTGGTGAAGGTGTTCGACATCGGCACGCCGGAGGAAGTGCAGCGGCGCCGCCTGGGAGCAAGCCAGCCGCCCGCACCGGCGACGACCGCCGCGCCGGCCGCCGGCGCGCCGTCCGCATCGAGCCCGGCACCCGACGCTTCGCCAGCCGCCGTCGCGTCGCCCGTGGCCACGCCGGGCACCGCGAAGTGACACGCGTGTCGCAATTTGGCGTCAGCTGATGTGCGGCGGCTTCCGACGGCTGATCGAGCCTTGCCTCGCGGGCCCTTTGACTTATAGTCCGCCTCCCTGTCGCCTGGCGAGGACAGGGACGGGGCGCTCCGGCGTCTTGTGCGAGCGGCGTCGACGGTGGATCGGCGCGCGCTCGGCCGCGTGCCCGCGCTGCGGGTGACGCACGGGTTGTCCGACTTGGGAGGGTGACATGGGCTGGATCGTCGTGCTGGTGATCATCGCGGTCGTCGTCTTCTGGGCGGTCGGCGCGTACAACCGTCTCGTCAGCCTGCGCAACAAGTTCCGCAACGCCTTCGCGCAGATCGACGTGCAGTTGAAGCGTCGCTACGACCTGATCCCGAATCTCGTCGAGACCGCCAAGGCCTACATGAAGCACGAGCGCGAGACGCTCGAGAACGTCATCAAGGCCCGCAACACGGCGGTGAGCGCCAACGCGGCGGCGTCCGCGGATCCCGGCTCGGCGTCCGCGATCCACGGGCTGGTGGCGGCCGAGGGCGCCCTGTCGGGCGCGCTGTCGCGCCTGTTCGCGCTGGCGGAGGCGTATCCGGACCTGAAGGCCAACCAGAACATGATGCAGCTGACCGAAGAGCTGACGGGCACCGAGAACAAGATCTCGTTCGCGCGCCAGAGCTTCAACGACGCGGTCATGAGCTACAACACGTCCGCGCAGCAGTTCCCCACGAACGTCATCGCGAGCGCGTTCTCGTTCGGCCCCGCCGAACTGCTCGAGGCCACCGAGAGCGACGAAGAACGCCGGCCGGTGAAAGTTCAGTTCTGACGAAGATGCAAAGGGCCGCGGCGGGCGCTCGGCGCGCCCGCGCGCCCTGACAGACGCATCCCGTGGACTTCTTCGAGCATCAGGAAGTCGCGCGCCGCGCGAGCCGGCGGCTGATCGTGCTGTTCGTGCTCGCCGTGGTTTGTGTCGTCGTCGCGGTGAACGTGGTCGGCGCCGCGGTCTACTTCACGGCCTTGCTTCCTGCCGGCCGGCCGTGGGCCGCGGCGGCCCTTCCGAACGGCTTCTTCCTGACCAACACGCTGGTCGTGCTCGGTCTGATCGCCGGCGGCACGGCGCTCGAGATGAGTGCGCTCGCGTCCGGCGGCGATGCCGTCGCGCGGATGGTCGGGGCCCGGCCGGTCGATCCGTCGACGCGCGACCTGCTCGATCGCCGCCTGCTGAACGTCGTCGAGGAGATGGCGATCGCGTCCGGCGTCGCGGTGCCGCGCGTGTTCGTGATGGACGACGAGAACTCGATCAACGCGTTCGCAGCGGGGCACTCGATCAACGATGCCGTGATCACCGTCACGCGCGGCACCCTCACGCGGCTGACGCGCGACGAACTGCAGGGCGTGATCGGGCACGAGTTCTCGCACGTGCTGAACGGCGACATGCGGCTGAACATGCGGCTCATCGGGGTGCTGTTCGGGCTGACGATGGTCGCGATGGCCGGTCGCTTCCTGCTCGAGGTCGCCGGCCGCGGCCGCGGCGGCAGCGACCGCGGCGGCGGCATCGCGGTGGTCGCCCTGGCCGGCGTCACCCTGTGGGTGCTCGGTTACATCGGCGTGTTCTTCGGACGGCTGATCAAGGCCGCCGTTTCGCGCCAGCGCGAGTTCCTCGCCGACGCCAGTGCGGTCCAGTTCACGCGCAACCCCGACGGCATCGGCGGCGCGCTGCGCAAGATCGGCGGCCTCGGCGCCGCCGAAGGCCTCGGCACGCGCATCGATCATCCGCGGGCGGAAACCCTTTCGCACCTGTTCCTCGGCGCGGCGCGTCCCGCGTTCGTCAGCGGCCTGTTCGCCACGCATCCCCCGATTGAAGAGCGTGTCCGGCGAATCTATGGCCGCAAGGTGGAGTTCCTGCCCGCGCCGGAAGACCGCGTGGCGGTGGCGCTCGAAGGCCGTCCGGCGGCCGAAGCCGAACTGCCGCCGATTCCGTTCTTCGCTCCGCCGTATGCGACCGGCGTTGCCGAGCCTGCCTCCGCGACGTTTCCCGATGCGTTGTCGCCGGTGGCGGGCCTCGTCGCCGCATCGGCCGCTGCGGCCGCGCAGATCACCGATTCCGTGGGCAAGGTCGGCCTGCCGCGCTCCCGCGACTTCGCGCTCGACGACGCGCAGCGTGCGACGCTGGCCGCCCTGCGCGCCGCGGCCGCGGACGGCTCGCGCTCGCAGTTGCTGGCGCTGGCGCTGCTGGTCGATCTCGACGTCGAGCTGCGCGCGCAGCAGCGCAAGGTGATCGCGGAGGCGTACGGCGGGGAGGCGTTGCCGATCGTCGACGACTACCACGGCCGCATCCTGCAGCTGCCGCCGGGTGCGCGCCTGCCGCTGGCCGACACGGCGATGCCGGCCTTGCGCAAGCTTCCGCAGGACGCGCGGCAGCGGCTGCTCCGGGTCGCGCACATGCTCATCGTCGCCGACGGACGCCTGTCGGTGCCGGAGTTCCTGCTGTTCACGATCCTCAAGCGCCGGCTCGGCCCCGATGCGGGCCGGGCCGTTCCGGTCAGCCATCGCTCGGTTGGCGAGTTGCCCCGGGAGGCCAGCCTCGTGCTTTCGCTCGCCGCGGCCGTGCGCCTGCCGGAGCGCGCGGAGCACGCGTTCAACGCGGGCGCGCTGCTGCTGCCCGGCACCGACACGTCGTTCACGCCCGGCGACTCGATTCGGCTCGATGCGGTCTCGGACGCGCTCGACCGATTGAACCGGCTCGCGCCGCTCGCGAAGCCGCAGTTGATCAAGGCGGTGACGGCGACGGCGTTCGTCGACGACGCCACGAACTGGCGCGCGGCCAGCACGCTGCGGATGATCTGTGCGGCGCTCGACGCGCCGCTGCCGCCCCGGCTGCTCGCTGCGGAAGCCGGCTGAGGCGGCCGGCCCGCGGCGCCGCTTCAGGGACGCGAGCTCCGCTGCAGGCGATACGCGACGGTGCCCGTTTCCTAGGCGACGCCCGCCGCGTGCGCCTGCTGGTCGGCGTGATAGCTGGACCGCACCATCGCGCCGCACGCCGCGTGGGAGAAGCCCATCGCGGCCGCCTCGGACTCGAACATGCGGAACGTGTCCGGGTGCACGTAGCGTCGAACCGGCAGGTGGTGACTGGTCGGCGCGAGGTACTGGCCGATCGTGAGCATGTCCACGCCGTGCGTGCGCAGGTCGCGCATCACCTGCAGGATCTCGTCGTCGGTTTCGCCCAGCCCCACCATCAGGCCGCTCTTGGTCGGCACGCCGGGCACCCGCTGCTTGAATTCCTTCAGCAGCGTCAGCGAGTGCTGGTAGTCCGAACCCGGGCGCGACTCGCGGTACAGCCGCGGCACCGTCTCCAGGTTGTGGTTCATCACGTCGGGCGGCGCCGCGACGAGGATCTCGAGCGCGCGGTCGAGCCGGCCGCGGAAGTCAGGCACCAGCACCTCGATGCGGGTCGACGGCGAGGCGGCGCGGGTCGCGCGGATGCAGTCGACGAAGTGCTTCGCGCCACCGTCCTTCAGGTCGTCGCGGTCGACCGAGGTGATGACCACGTAGTTGAGCTTCAGCGCGGCGATCGTCTTCGCGAGGTTGGCGGGCTCGTCGGGGTCGAGCGGATCCGGGCGGCCGTGGCCGACGTCGCAGAACGGGCAGCGGCGCGTGCACTTGTCCCCCATGATCATGAACGTCGCCGTTCCCTTGCCGAAGCACTCGCCGATGTTCGGGCAGGTCGCTTCCTCGCACACCGTGTGCAGCTTGTGCTCGCGCAGGATCGACTTGATCTCGTAGAAGCGCGTGGCCGGGGACCCCGCCTTCACGCGGATCCACTCGGGCTTCTTCAGCGCCTGGCCCGCGGCGACGGGCTTGATGTCGAATTTCTTGAAGACCTTGCCGGTCTTTGCCTCGCCCTTCAGCTTGGGCGATGGCGCGTCGGATCCCGGCGGTGGGACGGGCGTGCTGCTCATGGGAGGATGGTCGCGACGGGGCGAAGCCGCGCGCCGCGCTGGGGGAACGGGCGGATTTTAGCGGACGCCAGGCAGCAGGCCGGGAAGCAGGGCGCCGATCGTGAAGCACGCACCGAAGAGCAGTTCGAGCTTGAACGTCCGGAACAGCATGTCGTTGTAGGGCAGGCCGGGCGGCGTGCGGGGCAGGTCGCGCGCAAGCCCGAGCGCCGCGGGCAGCGTGACCAGCACGGCCAGCAGGCCGATCAGTCGCGGGTCGGTGAGCGCGAGCGCGACGGTGAGCAGGTACGGCAGCAGCAGCGCGGCCTGGAACGCCCGCTCGGACGCCGCCTTGCCGAGCGCGACCACCAGCGTCCGGCGGCCGACTTCGGCGTCGTGCACGACATCGCGGATGTTGTTCACGGCGAGCGCGGCGGCCGCGATCGAGCCGATCGCGCACCCGGCCAGCCACGCGCTCGGCGACAGCGTGCCGGTCTGGATGTAGTAGCTGCCGACCGCCGCGATCAGGCCGAAGAACACGAAGACGGTCAGCTCGCCGAACGGCGTGTAGGCGATCGGGCGGGGCCCGCCCATGTACGCCCAGGCGGCGACGATCGACGCCACGCCCATCAGCAGCACCGGCCAGCCGCCGTGCATGACGATCGGCAGGCCGACCAGCATCGTGGCGATCACGACGCCCACCAGCGCGCGATGCACCGCGGCGACCGTGAGCCAGCCGCGTGCGGTGGCGCGCGGCAGGCCGATCCGGCTGGCCGTCTCGGCTCCGCGCTTGGTGTAGCCGACGTCGTTCTGGAGGTTGGTCAGGATCTGCAGCAGGATCGAGGCCACGAGCGCGAGGAACGCGATCAGCGGATTCACCTGGCCGGTCTCGGCGACCGCGAGCGAAGTCCCGACGAAGACCGGGACCACGGCGATCCAGAGCGTCTTCGGCCGCAAGGCGACCAGCCAGGCACTCCAGGAGCCGGGCTCGATCGCGATCTGGGAGTCGAGGGTGCTGTTCACGACAGATGTGTCCGGAGGCGCTCGGCAAGTCCGGAGGCAGCGTCGTTCCACTCGACGCGGATGTCAAGTGTCGCTCAGGTCGACGGCTGGCAGGTTTGCGTAGCCACAAGGGTTGATCAGGGAGAACGGCGCGAGGTCCATCGCCACGTTGAGCGCCAGGCCGTGGTAGCAGCGGCCGTTGGAGACCTTGATGCCGAGCGCCGCGATCTTCGCGAGCCCGGCGAACTCGCCGGACGCCTGGCTCGCCGCAAATGGGACATAGACGCCCGGCGCGCCCTTGACGCGGCGTGCGTCGGCGCCGAACGCCTCGAGCGTCTGGATCGCGGCCTGCTCGATCCGGAACACCAGTTCCTTGACGAAGATGCCGAGGCGCCGCAGGTCGAGCAGCGGGTAGGCGACGACCTGGCCCGGCCCGTGATACGTGATCTGGCCGCCGCGATCGGTGGCGATCACGGGGATTTCGGTCGTTGCGAGCAGGTGTTCGCGCCGACCGGCCTGGCCGAGCGTGAACACGGGCGGATGCTCGACCAGCCAGAGCTCGTCCTCGGTGTCCGGCGTGCGCTGCTGCGTGAACGCGCGCATCGACGTCCCAGGTCGGGACGTACTCCGCGCGGCCGAGCATGCGGACGATCATCGCCGTTACAGGACGATCTTGACGAGCGGATGGCTCGTCAGCGCGCGATACAGGTCGTCGAGCTGCGTCGCGCGAGGTCGCGTTGATCGTGGCGGTGACCGAAAGGTAGTTGCCATCCTTGGAGGTCCGCATCTCGAGCGTCGCCGCATCGAAGTCGGGAGCGTGGGCGCGCACGACCTCGACGATCCCCTGCGCGAACCCCTCGACACGCCGCCCCATGACCTTGATGGGGAACTCGGTCGGGAACTGCAGGCCCGGCGGCGGTGGCGGCGCGTCGTCCGTCATGCCGCGAGCGCGCGGCCGCCGCGCTCGGCCTTCCATGCCAGCGCGTCTTCGCGCTTGGCCTGCTGCATCAACGCCTGCACCTGCTTGTAGACAGGCCCCGGCCGGCCGTTTCCGACGGTCGCTCCGTCGAGGCGGGTGATCGCCAGGACCTCGCGGCCCGAGGAGCTCAGCCACACTTCGTCGGCGGCGCGCAGTTCGGCTTCCGTCGACCGGCCTGCGTTCCGTCGCGAGTCCGTGCTTCCGGGCGATGTCGAACACCGCGTCGTAGGTGATGCCGGGCAGGATCTGCACCGTCTTCCGCGGTGCGATCACGACGCCGTCCTTCACGAGCATCGTGTTCGTGCTGGACCCTTCCGTCAGGAAGCCGTCGCGCAGCATCACGGTTTCCGACGCGCCGTGGTCCATGGCGTACTGCTTCATCAGCACGTTGCCGAGCAGCGAGATGCTCTTGATGTCGCAGTGCAGCCAGCGCTCGTCGGCGTGAGTCACCGCCGACACGCCGTTGTCGATCTGCTCGGCCGGAATCTGCGGCCACGGCGTGCTGTTCATGAACACCGTCGGCGCCACTCCCGTCGGGAACGGATGGTCGCGCTTGGCCACGCCGCGCGTTACCTGCACGTAGATCAGCTGGCGCGGCCAGGGATGGCGATCGATCAGCTCCGCGGTCAGGTCGAGCCACTGCTCGAGCGAACAGCGGATTCGAGATGCGCACCGCGTCGAGGCTGCGCTGCAGTCGCGCGTAGTGCGGCCGCGCATGGAAGGGCGCGCGGATCCCGTCGACCGTGTCGACCGGGATCACTTCGTAGACGCCGTCACCGAAGATGAAGCCGCGGTCCAGCACCGAGATGCTGGCGTCGGCGAGCGGCATCCACTTGCCGTTCAGGTAACACGTTCCCTCGTGCCATTCCATCAGTTGCGCCTCCTCCACCACAATCGCACGGCATCGTACGCGCGCCCGAACAGGCCGGCTTCGCCGACGCTTTCGAGGGCGACCACCGGCACGGTGGCGACGCTGACGCCGACCGCGGTGATCTTCAGCCGTCCCACGATCTCGCCCTTGCTCAACGGCGCCAGGAGCGGATCGTTCCGTTCGAGCGCCGACTGGAATCCGGCCCTGCCCAGCGCACGGAGGGCGTCGGCGGGAACGGTCACGTAGACGTCGCGCTCGATGCCGATCGGAACTTCGCCGGCATTTCCCTTCCAGACTTCGGCGCGCGCGAGCACGTCGCCCCGCCGGTAGAGCCGAACGGTATCAAACGCGGCATAGCCGAAATTGAGCAGCCGCAGCGCTTCCTGCGCCCGCACCGAGTCGCTGGCGGCGCCGAGCACGACGGCGATCAGGCGGCGGTTGAACGCCCGCTCGCCGGTGCCCTGCGCGCGAGCAGCGGTCGCGATCACGGACCAGCCGGCGCCTTCCGTGTGCCCGGTCTTCAGGCCATCCACGCTGCCGTCGCTCCACAGCAACCGGTTGCGGTTCGACTGGGTGATGCGGTTGTAGGTGAACTCGCGTTGCGCGAAGAGCGGCGAGTATTGCGGGAAGTCCGAGAGCAGCCGCTGCGCGAGCCGGGCGAGGTCTTCCGCCGTCGAGTAGTGCTGCGGATCGGGCAGGCCGGTGGCGTTGGCGAAGCGGGTGTTCGTCATGCCCAGCCGACGCGCCTCGGCGTTCATGCGCTCGACGAAGGCCTCGGTGCTGCCGGCCGTGTGCTCGGCGAGCGCGACCGCGGCATCGTTTCCGGAAACGACGATCAGGCCGCGCAGCAGCTCGTCGACCGTAACCGGCCGGCCCGGTTCGATGTACATGCGCGAGCCGGCCCGGCCCGGAGCCGCTACCGCCGCCGCACTCACCGTCGCCGCGGCGTCGAGCCGGGTCCGCTGTTCCCCGATCGCAGTGAAGACGACATAGGCGGTCATCAGCTTCGTCAGCGAGGCGGGCTCCATGCGCTGGGCGGCGGCGGACGACGTGATCGTCAGGCCGCTCATGGCGTCGACCAGGGTCCAGGCGCGCGCCGCCAGCACCGGACCCGACTGCGCGGATGCGCCGCCGGCGGTCAGCAGCAGGAGGACGAGGGCGAGGAAGGCGCGCGCGAGCGCGTTACTGGGGAAGCGGCACGTGACCGAAGGTGAGGCAGGCAGCGTCCGCATTCTATCGCCGCCGGGAACGCATTCCCCCGCCCCGGAAGTGAGTGGAAACGACGAGGCGGGCGGTGAGCGCGGAGCGCTTCGAGCGACGGGCCGGCGACTCAGGGCCCGCGCCGCAGCGCGCGCAGGTAGTCCTGCGCCGCCGCCGCGCCGAGCGCCGCTGCGACGTAGCGCTCGGCGTCGCGCATGCGCTCGCGGAACTCGTCGATGCTCCTGCAGGCCTCGATGCGCATCGCGATGACGTCGGCCTCGGGGCCCAGGCGGTCGTTCAGCTCGCGCACCGCACGCCGCTTCACTTCCTCGAGCGTGATCGGGCCGAGGTCGCGCTCTTCCGGCGCGGGAGGGGCGACGGTCGGGGCCTGCGGCGGCGCCGACTCGCTGATGGCTCGTGGAGCCACGGTCGTCGCCGCGACCGCGCCGGCTTTCTCGGCCAGGCCTTCGCTTTCGAGCTGGGTGAGGATCGTGTCGATTTCGCCGGCCCGCACGTAAACGGCGAGTTCGTCGACGGTCCGCTTGCCGTCCATCATGATCAGCACGCGGCGCGCGACCATCGAGAGCTGCGCGCTGCGCGCGCCGACTTCGGCCACGCCCTTCGGCGTCTTCACGTAGAGCAGAGATCCATCCATCGCGTTGCGCGCTGCGCGCGCCCGTGTCCCCGTTTTCGATCGGCCCGTGCGAGTGCGGGCAGTCGACCGTTTTTACGGAGTTTGTCGGGCAGCGTCAAACGCGGACATCCCCAGAATGTGAGCGCTTATCAGGGCTTTGAGCAGCGGGAGCCGGCGATGGAAGAAGTGGTCCGCGCCGGGCACGACCACGACGGGCAGGTTCTGCGGACGCGCCCACTCGAAGACGTCGGCGAGCGGGATCGTCTCGTCGTTCTCGCCGTGAATCACGAGGGTGTCGTGCCGCACGCTCGGCATCGGCCACTTCCCCGCGGCGCATCCGACAAGCACGAGGTGGCGAGCCGGCTGGTGCCGGGCCGCCAGCGTTCGCGCCGCGTGCGCCGCCACGAAGCTGCCGAAGGAGAACCCGGCAAGTGCGAGCGGGAGCGCGGGACCGATGCGTCCCGCCACGGCGGGCAGCGCGGGAAGCGCATCGATCAGGTGGACGAAGTCCTCGGTCTCGCCGCGGCCTTCATCGTGCGTGCCCTCGCTGCGTCCGACGCCGCGGAAATTCGGGCGCACCGCCAGCCAGCCGAGCGCGGCGAAGGTGCGGGCCATCGTGGAGGCGACCTTGTTGTCGAGCGTTCCGCCATAGAGGGGATGCGGATGGCCCACGCAGGCGATCCCGCGCGGCGGCGCGTCCTCCGGCCAGTCGAGCGCGAACTCGATGCGCCCCGCCTTGCCGTCCAGCGTGTGCTTCTCGGCGCTCGACAGCATCTATGGCCTGTTGACGCCTGGATTGCGCATGCGTCTCGCCTTGGCCGGCCCTAGATGAGCAGGCGCTCGACCACTTCGCCCTTGACCAGGTGGGTGTCGATGATCTCGTCGACGTCGTGCTGGTCGACGTAGGTGTACCAGACGCCCTCGGGATAGACGACGACGCACGGGCCCTCGTCGCAGCGGTCGAGGCATCCGGACTTGTTGATGCGGATCTTGCCCTCGCCGTTCAGCCCCATCTGCTTGACGCGCGACTTGGCGTACTGCTGCATCTCCGCCGCGTTGTGGCAGCCGCAGCATGCCGCCCCGTCCTCGCGGACGTTCAGGCAGAAGAACACGTGACGCTGGTAGTAGCTCATGAGCGAGGCGCAACCGCCCTCCCGGCAGGAAAGCGCAAATTATAGGGAGCCGGACGTCCGCCTCAGCGCACGGAGCGCGGGGCGGCCGCGTGCGTCAGCAGGGCGAGGCCGAGCGCATAGGGCCACAGGGTCGACAGCCAGCTCGCGAGTTGGTTGAAGTTCAGGAACACGCCCTGCCGCCACTCCTGCATGTTGACGAGAAAGTAGGGATTCACCGGCACGATGTTGACCGCGACCAGCGCGGCGGCGAGGGCGACCAGCGCGAAGCGCGGCCGCCAGTGCACCGGACCCGCGCTGGCCGCCAGCAGCGCGAGCATGCCGATCGCAAGCCCGCCGTAGGCGCCGGGCGTGAGCCAGGCGATGGCGCGCTCCGCCCCGAACAGCGTGCCGTGCGCCAGCGTCTTCACCGCCAGCGCGGCGAGCAGCAACGCGACCAGCAGCACCGCGCGCGGCGCGGCGCTGCGCATCGCCGACGCGAAGGCGAGGCCGACGGCGAGCAGTGCCGCGGACACGACGAAGGCTTCGGCGAGCACGAACTCGGCGGGCCCGAACCCGGCCGGGTCGAGCGACGGCCACGCGCCGCCGAGCGCGGCGACTGCCTCGCCCAGCGTCTCCCGCAGGTCGCCCGACCCGAACAGCATCGGCTCCGGAGCGATCTGCGCGAGAGGCCACAGCGACACGAGCAGGAGCAGCGCCGACGGGCGCCGCTCGAACCAGCGCAGCCGGACGTCGGCGAGCCGGCCCCGGTCGATCAGGCTCGACGCGAACGGCGCGGCGAGCAGGCCTCCGGCGAGCGCGCCGACGGAGTTGGTCGCGAGATCGATGTTGGATGGAACGCGGCTGGGAAGATAGGTCTGCAGCGCCTCGATCGTGCCGGACAGCAGGGCGCCGGCGACGACCGCCATCAGCACGGCCAGGGCGCCGCGAGTGCGCGGGTGCAGCGCGAGCACGACGAGCGCGCCGAGCGGCACGTAGCCCAGGACATTGACGATCAGGTCGAAGGTGGTGAGGTGCCGCGGGACCGGCGCCGTGAGGTACGCGAACGGGGCGACGCCGAGGTCGCGCCAGCCGCGCCACGGCGAGAGTCCCGAGTACAGCAGCAGCAGCGCGTAGACCGCGCAGGCGCCGCGGGCCAGCGGGGAACTGCGCGTGTGCCACGGTTTGCCGGCGATGGGAGACGCGGTCATGCCCGATTGTCAGGCCCGCCTCGACGCATTGACAAGCCGCATCGGGAAGCGGGGGCGCGACGCGACCCGGGTGCTAAATTCCCCCGAACTCTCCGCTACCGGGCTTCATGGACTCCGCCGCGATTGCGTCGTCTGACACCGCATTCGATCCGCCGCCCCTGTCGCAGCGTGCGATCGAAGGCTGGCTCGGCGACTCCGGATGGACGGGCCGGTGCGCGGTCGAGGTCGTCGAAGAGACGTCGTCGACCAGTGCAGACCTGATGGTGCGCGCCCGCAGTGCCCAGTTCGCGCAGCCTGTGCTGCGCGCGACGGACTTCCAGTACGAGGGCCGCGGACGGCAGGGCCGACCCTGGTTTGCCCTGCCGCGGCACGCGCTGCTGTTCTCGATGGGCATGCCGCTGGCCGAACTTCCCGCCTCGCTGCCCGCGATCACGCTAGCGTGCGGCGTCTCCCTGGCCGAGTGCCTGCAGCCACGGGGCATCGAGGTCCAGTTGAAGTGGCCCAACGACCTGCGCGTGGGCGGAAGAAAACTGGGCGGAATCCTGAGCGAGCTCGCCGCAGACGACAAGGCGCGGTTCACGCTCGTGGTCGGCATCGGCATCAACCTGCATCTCGAACCGAGCACGCGGCACATGATCGACCAACCGGCCCTCGGCCTGGATGAACTGCTGCCGCCGGCCATCGTCGCTGCCGAGCGCGAGGCGTGGATCGGGCGGCTCGCCGCGGCGACGCTGCAGACCCTCGACGTGTTCACGCGCCAGGGATTCGCGGCGTTCCGGCCGCGCTTCGTTGCGCTGATGGAAGGCCGCGGGCGCGCCGTCGACGTCATGGACAACGGTGCGGTGGTCGCGAGCGGGCGCCTCGCCGACGTCGACGGCCACGGTCGCCTGTTGATCGAAGTCGGCGGCGGCCCGCCGCGCACGGTCAGCGTCGGGGACGTGGTGTTCCGCGACTCGGCGCCGTGACGCTCCTCATCGACGTCGGCAATTCCGCCGTCAAGTGGGCGCGGCTGGCCGCGGACGGCGGCGTCTCGGTCGGTGGGCGGGCCCTGCACCGCGGCGGGCTGGACGTGACGGCCGCCCTGTCGGACGCGTGGAAAGTCGGTCCTGCTCCGCGCCGCGCCGTTGGCTGCTCCGTCGCGAGCGCCGCGGTGGTGGCGGCGGTCGAACGCGCCGCGCGGGCGGTGGGTCCGGCCGAGATCGAGTGGATGCGTTCGCAGGCTTCGTTCCGCGGCGAGGTCACGCTGGCCAACGGCTACCTCGATCCACGGCAACTCGGCGCGGATCGCTGGCACGCGCTGCTCGGCGCCTGCGCGCGGCTTGCCGGGCGCGTCGCTGGTCGTCGTCAACGCGGGGACGGCCACGACCGTGGACTGCGTCCGCGCCGGCGAAGACAGTTCGCGTTTCGTCGGTGGTTGCATCGCGCCGGGCGTCCGGTTGATGCTCGAGAGCCTTGCGCGCAATACCGCCGGTCTTCCGCTGGCGACCGGGGCGCCCGTCGACTTTCCAGACACGACCGACACGGCGATCGTCACCGGCGTGCTCGACGCGCAAGCGGGACTGGTCGAGCGCGTGTGGCGTCGGTTCTCCGCGGGCCTCGATCCGGCGCCTCGGCTGCTGCTCGCGGGCGGGCATGCCGAACTGCTCGCGGCGCGCCTGGGGGAGCTGGCGCCGCTCATCGAACATAATCTGGTGCTGCGCGGCCTCGCCCTGCGCGCGTCGGTCCGATGAAGCTTGCGTTCCTCCTGCTGGTGCTGGTCAACCTCCTGCTGTTCGCGTGGCAGCAGGGCGCGTTCGGCCGCCTGGCCGAGGCCGGACGCGAACCGGAGCGCGTGGCGCGGCAGATCGAACCCGAACGCTTCCGTGTGCTGACGGAAGCGGACGTGCGGGAGCTGCGCGAGCGCGCGACGCAGGGCGCCGCGCCGCTCGACCTCGATATCGCGCAGGCCTGCGTGGAGTTCGGCGACTTTCCCGCCGCGGACGCGGCGCGGGTCGAGAAGTTGCTGGCCGCGCTGTCGCCCGGCGCGAAGATCGAGTCGCGCCCGGTCGAGACGCCGGGCTGGTACATGGTCTACCTGCCGCCGCACAAGACTGCGCAGGAAGCCGAGCGTCGCGCGGAAGAGCTGCGCAAGCTCGGCGTCAAGGACCTCCTGGTGATGAGCGAGAACGCGCCGCTGAAGTTCGCGATCAGCCTCGGTTCGTTCCGCGACCCCGAGGCGGCGAAGTCGCATCTGGCTGCGCTCGAGAAGCTGGGCGTGAAGGGCGTGCGGATGAGCGACCGCTCCTCGACGGTCGTGCTGAAGCGGTTCCAGTTGCGCGAGCTCGACGCGGCGGCCTCGCGCCAGCTCGCAACGCTGCGCAACGAGTTCCCGGCGCAGACCCTGCGACCTTGCACGCCGGGCTGATTCAGGGCCGCCCGACGCGCGCGACTTCCTCGGCAATCCGGCGACGCAGCCGGTCGAGCTGCGCGCGCCGAAATTCGAGCGCTTGTTCGCTTCCTTCTCGCAGCCTCGAGCCCCAGACCGGCTGCGGGTAGTGACTGTCGTCGGCGAAGCGCGGGATCACGTGCCAGTGAAGGTGCGGAACGACGTTGCCCAGGCTCGCGAGATTGACCTTTTCAGGTGCGAGCACCGCGCGCTGCGCGCGCTCCACCGCGAACACGGTCTGCATCAGGCGCTGCCGTTCCTCGGCGGCGAGGTCGGACATTTCGCGCACGTGGGCGTGCCAGATCACGCGGGCGAAGCCGGGGAAGTCCGGGTCCTCGACGAGCACCACGCGCAGGAACTCGTTCGACAGGACCAGACGCCCGCGCTCCGCCTC
The DNA here is from genome assembly GCA_963841815.1 of uncultured beta proteobacterium. Classification (GTDB taxonomy): domain Bacteria; phylum Pseudomonadota; class Gammaproteobacteria; order Burkholderiales; family Burkholderiaceae_F; genus JAOUJD01. Next base: position 214,022 of record CAWJEE010000016.1, read on the forward strand.
GCACAGTTCGCATCCGGGCTGCTTCATCGCACATCCTTTCGGTAACGGACCTCGACCGACTCCGCCCTGAACCCCAGCGACCGGTTGAGCCCGAGTATCGCGTCGTTGACGGCGTCGTTGAAGGTCCGCAGCTCGGGTGCGTCGCGCTCCAGCGCCCAGCGGATCGTGTGCAGCTTCAGCCAGCGGGCCAGGCCGCGCCCGCGCCACTCGCGCGCCACGCCGGTCATCGAGTTCAGCAGGAAGCCGGGCCCGTTCATCAGCGCGCCCAGGCCGATCCAGCGGTGCCCGTCGAGCGCGACGAACGTGGCCTGCGGCAGGAAGTCGGGGTCGGCGAGTTCCAGCGCCTGGTATTGCTCGAAGGTCGGCACGGCGCCCGTCAGACCGAAGGGGACGTCGGCCCAGAGCAGCGCGTCCAGGTCGTAGAGCCGGCGCGCCGCATCGGGGACGGCGAGCAGCAACTGGCGATAGGTCGCGATCCGCACGCCGTCCGGGAAGAAGGCGTCGGCCAGCCTCTCGATGCCACGCGCCATCTTCGCGGGCGTCGACGTCGGCCAGCCGCAGGCGGCTCTCGATCCGCCGGTGGTACTCCGCGAAACCGCGACGCGCCAGGAAGCGCCGCGCGCCCCCTTCGTCTGTCCAGCGCTTCCGTCACCAGCTCCGTTGCTCCGGCCTCCCGCGCCCGCGTCTCCAGCACCTCGCACAGCGCGCTGCCGAGGCCGGCCCGCGATGCACTGGAGCGACCAGGACACGGATTCGAATGCGTCCCGGCCGTGCGGCGATGTTCGGTTCTTCTACGTACCCGTAACCCGCGATTTCGTCCTGATGGACAGCCACCCAAGGCACGTGCAATCGTTCCGCGCAGGCGGCGCGCTTCCGCGTCGGCGACTTCGTCAGCAGTGACGGGCCACGCCGGGAAGCAGGCCGACCGAACGCGCGCGACGCCCGCACAGTCGCGCGGCACCTCCATCGGCCGCAGGACGTTCGCCTCCTTCATCGCGGCCGATGATAAGCATCGACCGGGCGTGCGGCGCTCGAGCGGGTTCGTCTTTCGTTGACGGAGGTTGCGATGCGCGGCTGCCTGTTGGCGTCTCCTGCCCTTCTTCTCCTCGCCAGCTGCGCGACCACTCCGGCGAACCGGCAGCGCGCTGCCGGCGCGGCGGCGCCGGTTGCCGCGGCCCGGCCGCGCTGCGACGCGACGACGGGAAGCCACATCCCGCGCTGCGGTGTGGGCGACGACAACAGGGAGGTCATCTATCGCGAGGAGTTGGAGGCGCTGGGAGTGCCGCTTGGCAGTTCGCCGCCGCTCCTGGACAAGCTGGGCCCGCGCTAGCGGCCGGCGCCGCCGCCGGCCCTTCGGACGCACCGACGCCGGGAGGGCCTACACGAGCACGCGCTCGATCCCGCCCGCGTTCGCCTTCGCGACGTACTGCTCGAACCAGTCGGCGCCCAGCAGGTGCCGCGCCATCTCGACGACGATGTAGTCCGCGTCGGTGCCGGCGTCGTCGTTGTAGCGCAGCAGGCCCTGCAGGCACGACGGGCACGACGTCAGCACCTTGACCTCGCCGTCGAAGCCGTCGGCGCGCAGGTCGGCCGCGCCCTTCACGACCTCGCGCTCCTTGCGGAAGCGCACCTGCGTCGAGATGTCGGGCCGCGAGATCGCGAACGTGCCGCTCTCGCCGCAGCAGCGGTCGTTCTTCGCGATCTTCACCTGGTCCGCGGTCGTGACGAGCGCGTTGACCGTCTTCATCGGGTCCTGCAGCTTCATCGGCGAGTGGCACGGGTCGTGGTACATGTAGCGCGTGCCCTTGACGCCTTCGAGCCGGATGCCCTTCTCGAGCAGGTACTCGTGGATGTCGATGATCCGGCAGCCCGGGAAGATCTTCGCGAAGTCGTAGTCCTGCAACTGGTCGTAGCAGGTGCCGCAGCTCACCACCACGGTCTTGATGTCGAGGTAGTTCAGCGTGTTGGCCACGCGGTGGAACAGCACGCGGTTGTCGGTGATGATCTTCTCGGCCTTGTCGAACTGGCCCGAGCCGCGCTGCGGATAGCCGCAGCAGAGGTAGCCCGGCGGCAGCACCGTCTGCACGCCGGCTTCCCACAGCATCGCCTGCGTGGCGATGCCGACCTGCGAGAACAGGCGCTCCGACCCGCAGCCGGGGAAGTAGAACACCGCCTCGGACTCGCTCGTCGTGCGCTTCGGGTCGCGGATGATCGGCACGTAGCGCGCGTCCTCGATGTCGAGCAAGGCCCGCGCGGTCTTCTTCGGCAGGTTGCCCGGCATCTTCTTGTTGATGAAGTGGATCACCTGCTCGGCGACCTTCGGCCGGCCGCCGGTGGTGGCCGGCGGATGGCTCGTCTGCAGCTTCGCCGCCGGCCTGAAGAAGCGGTTGCCCAGGCGCTGCGCCTTGTAGCCCCACTCGAGCATCAGCGTGCGCGCGACCTTGATCGTCTGCGGGTCCTTGACGTTCAGGAAGAACATCGACGCCGCGCTGCCCGGGATTGAACTTCTTCTTGCCCATGCGGCGCAGCAGATCGCGCATCGCCATCGACACGTCGCCGAAGTCGATGTCGACCGGGCACGGCGACAGGCACTTGTGGCAGACCGTGCAGTGGTCGGCGACGTCGGAGAACTCGTCCCAGTGCTTGATCGACACGCCGCGGCGCGTCTGCTCCTCGTACAGGAAGGCCTCGATCAGCAGCGAGGTGGCGAGGATCTTGTTGCGCGGCGAGTAGAGCAGGTTGGCGCCCGGCACGTGCGTGGAGCACACCGGCTTGCACTTGCCGCAGCGCAGGCAGTCCTTGATCGCGTCGGAGATGCCCTTGATGTCGCTCTGCTGCATGATCAGCGACTCGTGGCCCATCAGCCCGAAGCTCGGCGTGTACGCGTTGCGCAGGTCGGCGCCCGGCAGCAGCTTGCCCTTGTTGAAGCGGCCGTCGGGGTCGACGGTGCGCTTGTACTGGCGGAACGACGCCGTCTCGTCCTCGGTGAGGAACTCGAGCTTGGTGATGCCGATGCCGTGCTCGCCCGAGATCACGCCGTCGAGGTCGCGCGCGACCTGCATGATGCGCGCGACCGCCGCGTTCGCCCGCTGCAGCATCGCGTAGTTGTCGGAGTTGACCGGGATGTTGGTGTGCACGTTGCCGTCGCCGGCGTGCATGTGCAGCGCGACGAACACCCGCCCGCGCAGCACGCGCCGGTGGATCGCCTCGCACTCGGCGAGCACGGGCGCGAACGCCGCGCCGGAGAAGATCCGTTCCAGCGGCGCCCGCACTTCGGTCTTCCACGACACGCGGATCGTGTGGTCCTGCAGCAGGTCGAACACGCGCGACAGGCGCCGTGCGGAGCGCGGCGATCGAACTCGCTCGTCAGGTGCGTCAGGCCGAGGCGCGACAGTTCGGGCAGCGCCTCGGCGAGCGGCGTGTCGAGGTGCGTCAGCAGGTACGACCAGCGCGCCCGCGTGTAGGCCAGCAGTTCCGTCGCCTGCTCGACGCGGTCGCCGACGACCTCGTCGCGCGGCATCCGGTCGAGTTCCGCGTCGTCGGTCTTGCCGAGCGCGAACGGCGTGGCCAGGTGGGCGTCGAGTTCCGCGAGCAGTTCGAGCTTGTTCTCGATCGACAGCTCGATGTTGATCCGCTCGATCGCGTCGGTGTACTCGCCCATCCGCGGCAGCGGGATGACGACGTCCTCGTTCAGCTTGAACGCGTTCGTGTGCTTCGAGATCGCCGCGGTCTTGCCGCGGTCGTGCCAGAATTTCTTGCGCGCCTCGGCGCTCGACGGCGACGAAGCCTTCGCCGCTCCGCGCGTTGGCCATGCGCACGACCTCGGAGGCGGCGCGCGCGACCGCCGCGTCGTCGTCGCCGACGATGTCGCCGATCAGCACCATCTTCGGCAGCGTGCCGCGGCGCGACTTCGTCGCGTAGCCGACGGCGCGCAGGTAGCGGTCGTCCAGGTGCTCCAGGCCGGCGAGGACGGCGCCGCCCGGCCGCGTCGCCATGTAGTCGGTGATCTCGACCATCGACGGCACCGCCTCGCGGGCCTGGCCGAAGAACTCCAGGCAGACCGTGCGGATGCAGTCGGGCATCCGGTGCACGACCCAGCGGGCCGACGTGATCAGTCCGTCGCAGCCTTCCTTCTGCACGCCGGGCAGGCCGCCGAGGAACTTGTCGGTGACGTCCTTGCCGAGGCCGGCCTTGCGGAACGACGCGCCCTTGAGGACCAGGTGCGCGGTCTTCAGCGTCTTCGCCTTCTCGGCGGGCTGACGACCGTCCTTCCACGTCAGTTCGAAGAACGCTTCCTCGACGTCGTGGATCTTGCCGAGGTTGTGGCCGACGCGCGCGACCTCGAGCCAGTTGCCCTCGGGATCGACCATGCGCCACCACGCCAGGTTGTCGACCGCCGTGCCCCACAGCACCGCCTTCTTGCCGCCGGCGTTCATCGCGACGTTGCCGCCGACGCAGGAGGAGTCCGCCGACGTCGGATCGACCGCGAACACGAAGCCGCCGCGCTCGGCCGCTTCGGACACGCGCTTCGTGACGACGCCGGCCTCGGAGAAGACCGTTGCCACCAGGCCTTCGACGCCCGGCAGCTTCAACTTCTCGACTTCCGACAGCGCCTCGAGCTTCTCGGTGTTGATCACCGCCGCCAGCGGCGTCAGCGGGATCGCGCCGCCCGTGTAGCCGGTGCCGCCGCCCCGCGGGATGATGGTCAGGCCGAGTTCGATGCAGGCGCGCACCAGGCCGGGGATTTCGTCCTCGCGATCGGGCTGCAGCACCACGAACGGATATTCCACGCGCCAA
>CAWJEE010000017.1:0-63036 GCA_963841815.1 uncultured beta proteobacterium
TGCCGACGCCGAAGCGGCATTTCGCAAAGCACTGGAGGCTGACGAAGACGCGGCACTCGCTTGGCAAGGACTGTCCACAGTCTACCGACGAGTAGGCAAGAACCAGGAAACGGCCGACGCGGCGTTGACTGCCGTGGGACTGATTCATCGCTTGCCCGAGGGCGCATTTCAACCTGGGTGTGGCCCTGGGCGCGTCCGGGGACGCGGCGCGAGCGATTGTGGCGTTGGAAACGGCCTTGAAGTTTCGACCGGCCATGGTCCCGGCTCACCGCTGGCTCGCGTTGTTGTACGCGACGGATCCCCAGCAATCCGACAAAGCCACGTTTCATCGTCTGGAAGTGACGCGGCGAGGCCTCCTCGGTCACCGGGGTAAGGATACCGCCAGAGGAGCGGCGAAATGCTATTTGACCTGCCGGACATTCCATCGATCGACGAGAGGTTGAGACTTGAACCAGGAACGGCCGTTGCCAGCAGAGAAAAAGAAATCAGGAAAGTCGTTTGTGCTCGTTTCCGGTCTGCCTCGGTCGGGCACGTCCCTGATGATGCAAATGCTCGTGGCCGGGGGCATGTCGATCGTAACCGACGAAAAACGAGTCGCCGATATCGATAATCCAAGAGGCTATTACGAGTGGGAAGAACTCAAGCGGATCGCCGAGAAACCTGAACTGTTGGACGGCGAAGGAATGGACCACAAGGCCATCAAGTGCCTGTCCATGCTCCTCAAAAATGCCTCTCCAGCACGACTATCAAGTCATCTTCATGATGCGTCCGATCGAGGAAATTGTGGCCTCGCAGGCTAAGATGATTCAGCGCCTGGAAACCGAGGGCGAAACTTGAACCCCATGAGCTCATGCGCGGCTCAGCAGCCACCGCGACGAGATCCTACGATGGTTGAACCAGGTGCCTCACATGAAGGTCTTGGAGTGCGACTATCCGACGTTGGTCGAGTCCCGTGCGACGTGCTGCCGCAGATCGCGGAGTTTGTCGGCACCCAGTTATTGCCGTTCCCGGAGAAAATGCTGACGGTCATCGAACCAGTACTCTATCGGCAACAAGTGTTCCTGGGGTAGGCCGGTCGGCCAACCCTTCGCGATGGGACGTTACCGCTTCGCGGTCTAGGCGAGGACTTGTGTAGAACAACGAGTCGGCCAACCCCAGGCTACGATTCTCTGCGATTTTACGCAACGTTTAGTTTTTAAAATGGATAGATACTATAAATACGGTCTGGTCCGAATTTTCCTTTTTTTTGGTTTGCATGATGTATTTTTTCCTCGCTGCTTTGTATATTCGGAATTAACGTCATTCTTGATGACGAAGTTTGCGGACCTGGTGCGGGTCTGGGCGATAGTCGGGCGTGCGCGATCGGCGCAGTGTAAGAACTCCACGCGACGTGGGATGGTGCAATAACGCGGTTCCGAATCCCGTTATTGTTCCACTCGAATCACGACGCGCTGCGGATTTTCGGGGATTTCCGGGGGGGACCAGAACTGGCAATTGACCCCGATACCGACTTCTCACCATCCCACACGCGGCGGGAACCTGGATGATTCTTTGTTTTCCTTGCAGGAGGGTTAAGCAGCGAAGACCTTATAAATTGTGATTCTCTCGAAGCGGGCCGGCCACGTTGGTTGTCGTGTTCGCGACTCAGAGTGACGTGACCGTGAGTAACCAGCGGATCCACTCCGAGACCAGTTTCGTTTCCCATCCACGAAAGGACCCACAGTAATGTACCGACGGTTTCTATCATCCATTATTTTCACAGGCATGGCGTTGTGCCTTGCTTGCGCCGCCTGGGCTCAGGACTTGTCCAGTCCACCGGATCCACTGGGTTCCAACCCGCCGGTCTTTCAGGAACTCGGCCTGTTGGATACCACAACGACGTTTCAGGTGGAGGCCGATTGCCGCGTCTGTCACGAGAGTGGTGTTCCTGACCGCCACCACGTGCTGTATGGAACAGCCCTTCCGCCGGCGCCGGCCGCCCCCATTCCTGATCCTGTCCCCTATCCCGACACAGATGGTACTCCTGGCCGTGACACCAACTTCTCTTGCTTAAGCTGCCATGGTAAGAGTTTCACCGTGGAAAGGAATTGCGTGTTGTGCCATACGACGAGTCCTCACCATACGACAGATGACGCGGTGAACAGGCACTGTTCCGAATGCCATGGCGATCTCGTTGCCGATTTTGATGACAATCATTACATTCCCAAGTATGCAGCTTCGTTAGTAACGCCAGCGACAAGTCTGAACGATGCGGGTTGGAATGATCAAAGCCACCTGGATCCTTACCAAATAAATAGTGGTGTGGGCACCGTTCTCGACGAGGACGTCCTGGAACTCGACACGGGAATCGTAATCACTACACCTTTTCCCGTGACTTACACCAGGGTGTGGCCCGCCGAACTCCGTTTTAAGCCGGCTGGCGATAACAACGACTTCATGATCAGTGATGCCGTCCGTTCCAGCACGATTCCGTACAATGTGGTTTTCCTCCAGGGCGCGACACTGGCCGCCGCCTGGGACGTCCCCACCAAGACGTTAACCGTCACCCTCGCCCCTGACCAGCCGGCTGCTGCATTGATGGCCACAATCAAAGCAGCAGTGCCCACATCGGGCAACCGAGTCAGTGCCACGTTACTCAATACCGACGGCACCGGGGCACTGCTCGCTGCTACATCGTATGCGCCGCTGGGTGGTTTACCATACAATAATCGCGGCTTTGCGGCAGGTTCCTGCAGCTATTGTCATGACGACGACGGTGCTCTGGACATCAATGGTGATCCGAAGCCGGTATTAATCTTGAACAATCACGACAACCACCACGGCATCGGTCTCCCAACTCAGGTTAGCAACGGATTGGGTGGTACCTGGAACAAGTGTAATGTGTGCCACGACTACACAACCGCTACAGACGAAACGCCTAAGCGAGGTGGTTCGTATCGTGACGTGGGCGGGCCGAAATTTGATCTCCATATCCGGATTTGCGAAGAGTGTCATAGCACTGCGACACTCCATAACATCCAGGCGGACACACCGAAAGGCGGCAGCGATGGTTTTGTCGTCGGTGGCGAGGACGCCGGACACGGACACGTGGGCGCAGATGGTGGTATTGGAAACAGCGACTGCTGGGGCTGTCACGGCTTCCAGCCGCCGCGAGTTCCGCGCCCTTTAGCGGCCCGCTGATTCCGACCCTCTACAACACGGACGTTGCCTCCATTGCCGCTGGAAACCGCGACCGTGCTGCTCAGCGGTGCTGCATTTACCAATATGGCCGATGGTAAGTCGTATACGTCGGATGTGCGGTTGACGGCTGCGGATGGGACCTCGGTGACCCTGAAACCGGACGTCGTCCTGGACCAAGGGAACCTGGCCGTGACGATCCCCGCCGCTACTCGTCCTGGGAACTACAAGCTCCAGGCGGCGAAGGGTGATTTCGCAAGTAATCCCGCGGTCCTTAGCGTTGTTCCCATGGTGAAGATCACCAAGGCCAACGGCACCGGACCGGTGACCATTGCCGGCAGCGGGTTTGGCGGTTACGCCGTGGGCTCGGGAATGACTGTCACCGGGACCATCTCGGGCGGCAGAGTCCGGGGGCGCGGTAGACGAGGACGATTCAAGGCACGATCATTTCGTGGAGTGACACGAAAATCGTCGCCCGTTCGTGAGGTCCCGCAAACGGTGAGTGTTCGCTCGGTATTTGGCAACGCCACTGTGAGGATCGGGGCTAGGTGAGCTAGTCGCTCGATGTATGTACTTGTTCTGCTTAGCTGAGTAGTGTGGGAGGGATGTGCCCCGGGCGAATCCCTCCCATGCACTTTGTTTCGAGGCGCAGATACAACAACACGAATAACTGGACAGCGGCACTTTGAGGGAAAGGCTCGAGAAATCGTAACCCGAAGCGTCAGCGAGGGAATGCTGGGAGGTGCGTCCTCGCTGACGCTTCGGGTTTCCACAAGGCGCTGCAAAACAATAAGATTCGGCTTTCGCTCCGCGAAAGCCGACTTTAGCGGTAACTTGTTGTTTGGCACGGCCTAAAGCACGAAAGTGACGCGGTCGAATTTGCCAATGATGACTTTGAGATGCCTGCATGTGTGTGTGGAATCGATTGTGTGAGAAGGTCAAACCGATGCATGCCAAGTCTGTATTCTTTCTCGTTGCGGCTATTGCCAGCATGTCGTGGTGTGTTGCCAATACAGGCTGGACGGACGTTCCCGCCCCGCCGGTCAACCAGAAGGTCGGTATGCCCGACATTCTGTTTGGTGAACTGACAGAGGCTGACTGCCGGGCTTGCCACGACAGTAGTGTCCAGGACCGCCACCATTTGTTGCGCGGCCAGCCCATTCCTCCTGGCTCGCTTGTCCCCAATCCGGATGTGGACGGCAACGGCATTCCCGATATCACTTACGCATGCCTGAGCTGTCATGACGCGTCCTTTGTGCCGGTCCGGGACTGCACTGTGTGTCACACCTCGAATGCTCACCATAGGACGCCAGCTGCGACGAGCAATGATTGTGTATCCTGCCATGGTGACGTCGTGGACAATATCGACGATGGCCACTACATCCCTACCTATCCGCGGTCACAAGTGACACCTTCCTCGAATCGTGGCGACGGCCTCCCGCTGAACAGCCGCGGCAAAGGAGCGGGGGCTTGCGATTATTGCCATGACGACGACGGCCTGGATTTGCCGATCATTCGAAATACCGCAGACCTCCACCACGCTACCACCTACGCCTGGGATGGGTCCTTGGATTGTCTGCTGTGCCATGAAATACGTGATTCTTTGAATATCCGCGTCTGCGAAGGATGCCACGGCCCAGACTCACTGCATAACATCCAAGCGGACTCACCGAATGCAAGCAATCTCGGCACGATCGTTGTGGGTGGCGAGGATGCCGGATACGGTCACGTGGGGAGGGACGTTGGTCCTGGCGACAGTGACTGCTGGGGTTGTCACGGTTTCTCGATCGCGTCCGCACCGCAGTCCGGCCCGATCATCCCGACAGTCTACTCGTCGGACGTGGCGTCGATTCGCGCCGGATCAAACGCCTCGGTTACGCTCACGGGGGCGTCCTTTACCAATGCCATGGGCACGACGCTGTACGAGTCGGAGGTCGCGTTGACCGCTGCCGACGGTTCCTCGGTGATGTTGACTCCGGACATCATCCTGGACCAGGGGAAGCTGGTCGTCACGATCCCTGGCAGCACGGCACCGGGCAACTATAATCTGCAGGCGGTCAAGGACGAATTCGCAAGTAACCCGGCTGTGATCAGCATTGTCCCCGTGGTGAAGATCACCAAGGCCAGCGGCACCGGACCGGTGACCATTACTGGCAGCGGGTTTAGCGGTTACGCCGTGGGTTCGGGAACAACCGTCACCGGGACCATCTCGGGCGGCAGAGTTCGGGGGGCGCAGACCAGGACCATCCAAGCCACGATCATTTCGTGGAGTGACACGAAAATCGTCGCCCGTTTTCGCGAGGCCCCACAAACGGTGAGCGTTCGCTCAGTATTCGGCAACGCCACTGTGAGGATCGGGTCTAGGTGAGGAGAAGGGAAATGACAATGGAACGCAACGTCGGTTACTTGTGGTTTGTCGCGAGCCTGATGTGCGTGGCTGGCTGGGTGGCGGAGCTTTCTTCCGAACATGCAAGAGCCGCAGAGCAGGATGCGGCGGGAGCGACTAAGGTCGCTGCCAGGGTCGTTGTTGCCAGGGTCAACGGCCAGCCCATTTATGAGGATCAACTGAAGGCCGAGACGGAGAAAAGCCTCGGGCATTGCGAAGAATGGCATGCGAAAGGACGACGGCAGCACGGTCAAACGGCTGCAGACGAGGGTGTTGAATAAGGCGATCGGCGATGTGCTGATCAATCAGGAAAGCAAGAAACGGACGATCGAGAACATGGAGGAAAAAGTTGAACAGCGGATTAAGGACCTCGAAAAGAAGTACGGGGCCGGCGAAGGAATGGAAAGGTACTTGAAAATACGAAGAATCACGCTCGACGACCTCAGGGAGTCCTTGAAGGGACGGGTGCGTGTTGACGAGTATCTGAAAGAACAGGGCGTCTTGGAACCGGAGATTCCCGAAAGTCGCATCCGAGCGATGTATGATGAGGATCCGGGCAGTTTTTCCAGTCGAGAGACCGCCACGGTCAGCCATATTTTGATTGCCGTGGACAAGGAGGCGGGACCGGAGGAGAAAGATCAGGCGCGGCAGAAGGCGGAACAAATCCGCAAGGAGATCTTGGGCCGGCAAGGACTTTGCCGAGATGGCCAAGGAGCATTCCGCCTGCGAGTAGCGCTCGGGGGGCGGGAATTTGGGACGCATCAAGAAGGGCTTTATGCCGGCAGAATTTGACACGGCGGCTTATGCCCTCGAGCAAGGTGCCGTCAGCGAAGTCGTGGAAACCAAATTTGGGTTCCACATCATTAAGCTCGTCGAGAAAGATCCGGGCGGAGTCGTGCCCTATGAACAGATGCGTGATTTCCTCAAGAAGTATCTCCAAGAGGAGGAATCGAAGAAGAAGCTCGAGGCACATATCGCCGAGTTAAGAAAAAAATCCGAAATCGAGATCTTGCTGAAATGAAAACGCCGGTTATCGATGTGAGCGGGATCGAGACTCCGGCAAACCAATGTCTGTCGTAACCTCGGCGTGGCAGACAGACGCGTCTCGCTTGTCGTCGCCCTCGTCCTCGACATTCCAACACATCTTCCCTCGCAAAAAACAAAAGTCCACCTCGGGGGACGATCTTGCCGAAATCTCCGTCGTATAGTTGACTGAACCCATGCAACCTCTGGGTTTTCCGAATCCCGTGTCGGTCACTCTCCCCTGCTCTGTTCACCAGCGGTTAATCCGCCAGGAGGCCTCCCAGACATGTTTCGCTGTTCGAGATCTACCGTTATCAGGACGATTGCCTTAGCAAGTCTGTGCGGGCTGACATGCCTGGGTTGTTCACGAGAGGAGCAGAACGAGGTGTACGAGGAACCGATTGCGGATGGTTCCAGTGCAACGCGGCAGTCCGTTTTGCCGGAGGTCATGAGTCAGCTCCTGGCCGAACGCGTGGTCACGACGACACCGGACGGCTGGTCGCCGGTTCCTGTGGAGGGTATGCGTAAGGCTGCCTTTTGCGTCGAGCGAGACTCTCGCAAGGTGGACATCACGCTGATCGATCTGGCGGCTTCGGCAGGAGATCTGTTGCCGAACGTCAATCGCTGGCGGCAGCAGATTAAGTTGGCGGAGATCACTCAGGAGGAATTGGCCGCGTCGATGGAAGAGACGGAAATGGCCGGTGTCGTCGGCCAATATGTCGAGCTCGTCGGACCGGAGTCCGAGCAGCCACGCCAGGCAATCCTGGCGGTGATCGCCATCCGCGAATCGCGGGCCTGGTTCGCCAAGCTATGGGGCGATGCGGAACTGGCGTTGGAGGAGCGCGAGCGGTTTCCTCTCGCGGTCGGCGGTCCATCCGGTGATGCGCGCGAACACGTCGCCCTGGTCGATCGCGCCACCGTGTTCGAAGCACCAGGTGGCGCGCGCGATGTCGCCGAGCGCACGGGCCAGCGCGTGCCGCTCGGAGACGGCCGCAAGTTCGGCCCGCAACTGGGCGATCTCCTTCTGCTTCTCCGAGAACTTGTCGGCGACGAGCGACAGGTTGGCGGCCGCGCTTGGCTGCAGCCAGTCGGGGAAGCGGGCGCGGCGGCCGTTGACTTCGCCCACCGCGCGGCCAATGGCCTCGATGTCTTCGGGCGCGCCGATCGCCAGCAGGAGCCGTTCGCTCGCCAGGGCGGCGAAGCGCGTGATCGTGTCCTGCGGCAGCTCGATCTCGACGCCCAGCGGCAGCGCGAACAAGGCGGCGGTGACGCCGTGGTCGGCGCGCGCCAGCGCGGCGAAGTCGATGTGGCTCTCGGCCATTTCGCGCAGCGCGGCGGCGGCCAGTTCGAGTTCGGCCGCTTCGGCCTCGGCGCCCTGGAGGCGCGCGATGACCGTGTCGGCGTCGGCCGCCCACGCACGCGCGGTGCGCAGGCCGTCGCCCAGCGCATCCGCCGGCGCGCGGCGCTCGGCGGCGAGCGCGGACGCGGCGCGCGGCCAGTAGGGCCGGTACTTGCGCGCCAGCGCGTTGAAGTCCTTCAGGAGGTCCTGCGGCATGCCGGCGTCGGGCGCTTCGGTCTGGTGCCACTCGACTTCGATGCAGCCGGCGGCCGCGAGGGCTTCGAGTGCAATGAACGCGTCGTCGCGCCCGACCATGATCTCGAACCACGTGCAAGGCTGCGGGCGGATCATCCGCTGCACCCGACCGGCCGGGCGCGCAGCATGAACTCGCCGCGCAGGCGCTCGAGATCGACCGCAAACAACGCGAGGTACGCGAACAGCGCCGCGGGCTGGCAAGCGTTCCGGCGGACGGCCGTCGCGAGCCTGGCTCCCAGCGCCTGACGTGCTCCGACGGCCTCGTCGACGGGAAGCGCCGAAAAGCGCAGCAGGTGTGACCGGACGTGCTCGACGACGCCGTCGAGGACGGCGCGCTCTTCGTCATCGAGAGGAGGCCAGAGCCGACGCCACTCCGTTTCCCAGGCGGCCAACAGGCGGTGGAGCGTCCCGCCGGCGCGCAGCCGGCGCAGGGCGCGTGCGATCGGCTCGATCGGGCGGCGCACTTCCGTGCTCCGCTCCGCGGCGGCCACCAGCGGACCGAGCGGACCATCGGCGAGCGCGGCACGGCGCTGTGCGGGCGTCGCGAGCGCATAGGGCGAAAGCGCGGGGTCGGCCGCGGTCCAGCGCGGCGGCGCTTCGTCGGCGAGCAGATGCAGCAGCGCGGGAAGGTCGACGAGGTACCGTGTGTACAACAGCGACGGTCGCCACGGCGAGGGCGACCAGCCGGCGACCTCGACGATGCGGGTCCGAAGCTGCTGGCGGAACGACAGTTCGATGGCGTCGGCGTCGCCGGTGGGCGGAACGCCGCTGACGGTGGACGCCGCGCTCGACGCGCGCACGGCCTCCAGCAGCGCAGGGACGCTGCGGGACGAGCGCAACTGGGTCCACAGCCGGTCGTCGGGTCGCTGGGCCAGTCGTGCGGCGACGCGTGCGTGCGCGTAGTCGAACGTCAGTCCGCTGATCATTCGCTGCTACCGGTCAGTTCCGCGCTCAGGCGATCGAGCGCTCGCGCCACGCGTGCCGGTTCGTCCGGATCCGGCGGCGCGGGCTGCTGCAAGGCGGCGCGCTGCTCGTTGAGCCGCGCGACTTCGGACCGCAGCGCAGCGTCGGTCCACTGATGCGCGCGCGCGACGCGTTCGGCAGCGCGTTCCGCGATTGCGTGCGCCCGCGCCTTGGCGTCCTGGCGCAGGAGTTCGGCGTCCACCGCACATTGCGCGACGGCTTCGCGCGCGGACTGCTCCGCATGGAGCACCCGCACGATTGCTTGGTCCACCCGCGAGGTGTCCGTCGTGTCCACGTGCGCTGCCTCAAGGCCTCGGGGCCGGCGCCGGTCGTCCGGCGCGACTCCGAGTCCCTTTATATGCGGGCGGGCGCTGTTTTCTCTTGCGGCAAAGCAACCAGACCGTGTTCCACCAGGCGGCGGCGTGTCGACTGGATCAGCCAGGCGCGCGTTCGCCGACGGGCCGCCGCGCGCGGTGCCGGGCAAGGTACAGCGGCGTGCGCGACTTGGGCACCTTGCGGACGAAGTTGTAACGGGCCACGTGGTAGCTGGGGTCGAAGCCGAAGAAGTTGAGCCGCATCCGCTCCAGTTCTTCGGACCGGTAGGCGGCCAGCGGCTTGTCCGCCTCGTCCGCGGCGCGCCGAGTGCGCTTGTCGGCCAGGCGCTGCCTCCAGCCCTCGCTGGCGAGGGACTGCGCCTGCGCGATCGTCTCGGCGAGGAAGGCCGCGGGAGTGTCGCCGTAGTGCGCGTCGATCAGTCCGATCGCCTGCGCGGCGTTGGTGCCGAGCGGCAGGCGCGCGTCGGTGAGGCGCTTGGCGCCGTCGGCGCCGACCCGCCGCGGCAGCAGGTACGTCCAGTACTCCGAACCGTACAGGTTGCCCATCCCTTTGTAGTGCGGGTTCAGCACGGCGCCCGAGCGCGCGGCGACACGGTCGGCCGCGAGCGCGAGGAACACGCCGCCGGCGCCGGCGTTGCCCTGCAGCGCGGACACGGTGAGGTGCGACGTGGTCGTCAGGATCGCGAGCGCGAGGTCGTCGATCGCGTCGATGTTGCGCCACGACTCCTCGGCCGCCTGCGCCGACGCCTCGATCACGTTGAGGTGGATGCCGTTGGACCAGAAGTCGGTGCCGCCGGCGAGCACGATCACTTTCGTTGGTCGGCCGCAGGCGTGGCGATACGCGGCGGTGAGTCGCTCGCATTGAGACGTCGACATCGCGCCGTTGTAGAAGGGAAAGTGCAGCACGCCGACGTCGCCGCACTCCTCGTAGCGGATGTCGCGCCACGTCGCGGCACCGCCGACGGCGTCGATCGCGACCGTCACCTCGGGAACGCCCGCGAGCCTCTCGCAGAGCACCATCGCCGCCGGCAGCTTGAACGGCCGTTCCTCGTCGAGCGAGGCCTTCAGGTGCGTGATCCACACCGCGCCATCGCGGGTCGCACGGCAGATCGCGCCGTGGCGCTGGGCGATCACCGCGCCCGGCGCGCCGCGCAGCTCGCCCTCGGGGTACGCGTCGTAGAGATGCACCGGCAGGTCGAGGATCCGGTCGGCGACGCCCGGCACGCCGTCCGCGCACCGGATCTTGCGCAGCACGGTCGCGCTGTCGTCGCGCTGCCAGTCGATCGCGCGGTCGGGCTGCTTCATCAGCGGCCTGGGCCGGCCGCGCACCTCAGGCCTGCCGTAGTCCAGCGGTGCGGGTGCGGCGCCGGCGGCGATCCGCTCGATCGTCACGCGCACGGCCGCGACCGCGGCTTCCGTGACTTCGTTGCGGTACAGCGAGCCCTTGCTCGCCGGCCTCATGTCGAACTCGATGCTCGCCCACACGTCGCCTGCGTCCATCTCGGCGTTCGCCTGCAGCGCGGTTGCGCCCCAGCGCGTCTCGCCGTCCAGCACCGCCCAGTCGAGGGCTGAAGGTCCGCGGTCGCCCACGATGCCGGGATGGACCACGATGCAGCGGTGATGCTTCCAGACGTCCCCCGGGATCGCGCGCTTCAGGAAGGGCGCGACGACCAGGTCGGGCGCGAACATCCGCACGGCCTCGATCGTGACCGAGTCGCGCACGTCGAATTCGAGCGACAGGTCGTGGCCGGCGTCCGTCAGCTCGACCCACAGCCGCTGCGTCAGGCTGTTGAACGAGTGCGCGAGCAGCAGGATGCGCATCGGCGTGCGAACAGGCCCTAGCAGATGCGCGGGAGCTGCTCGCCGGTGAGCCAGTCCACCACCCGGCGCCCACCGAAGGCGGTCTCCATCTGCACGAAGCGGTGCGGGTCCTCGACGACTTCGCCGATGATCGCGGCGTCGGCACCGCGCGGATGCGCGCGCATCACTTCGAGCAGCCGTGCGGCGTCTTCCCGCGGGCAAATCGCGATCAGCTTGCCCTCGTTGGCCACGTAGAGCGGATCGAGCCCGAGGAATTCGCAGGCGGCGTTGACCTGCGGTTTCACGGGGATCGCGGCCTCGCGGATCAGCATGCCGACATTCGACTGCCGGGCGAACTCGTTCAGCGTGGTGCCGAGGCCCCCGCGCGTGGGATCGCGCAGGCAGCGGATCGTCGGCACCGCCTCGATCATCGTTGCCACGAGGCCGTGCAGCGCGGCCGTGTCGGACTCGATGGTCGTCTCGAAGCTCAGGTTCTCGCGCAGCGACATAATCGCAACGCCGTGGTCGCCGATCGAGCCGGACACCAGGATGGCATCGCCGGGACGCGCGCGGTTGCCGGAGATCTCCACCCCCGGAGGCACGACGCCGAATCCGGTGGTCGTGATGAACACGCCGTCGCCCTTGCCCTGTTCGACGACCTTGGTGTCGCCGGTGACGATGGGCACGCCGGCTTCGCGCGAGGCTGCGGCCATCGACTCGACGATGCGCTTCAGGTCCGCCAGCGGGAAGCCTTCCTCGAGGATGAAGCTCGCGGCGAGGTAGAGCGGCCTCGCGCCGTTCATCGCGACGTCGTTCAGCGTGCCGTGCACCGACAGGCAGCCGATGTCGCCGCCGGGGAAGAACAGCGGCGACACCACGTGGCTGTCGGTCGCGATCGCCAGGCGGCCGCAAGGCGCCTCGATGACGGCGCCGTCGTTGCCCTGCGCGAGCCACTCGTTCGCGAAGCTGGTCGTGAACAACTCGTCGATCAGCTGCGCCATCGCGCGACCGCCGCCGCCGTGCGTCATGTCGACGCGGCCGTGCCTGAAGTCGACCGGACGGATGTAGTCCTTCTTGACCGTGCTCATTGGACTTCCGTGGGGATCGCCGCGCTGCGCACGAGCCCTGCGGGTGGCGACTCCTCCGCCGTGATCTTCACGTCCTTGAAGCGGCCGTAGGTGTAGTGCGCCGCGCAGGCGCCTTCCGAGCTGACCATGCAGGATCCGATCGGGTTCTCCGGCGTGCACACGGTGCCGAACACCTTGCAGTCGGTCGGCTTCTTCACGCCGCGCAGGATCGCGCCGCATTCGCAGGCCTTGTTGTCCGCCACCGAGCGGTAGGTGATGCCGAAGCGGCGCTCGGCGTCGAAGTCGGCGTACGCGTCCTTGATCCTGAGCGCGGAGTAGGGCACCTCGCCGAGGCCGCGCCACTCGAACGACTTGCGCAGCTCGAACACCTCCGCCACGAGGGACTTCGCCTTCTCGTTGCCCTCCCGCGTCACCGCGCGCGTGAACTCGTTCTCGACTTCGGCGCGGCCGTCGTTCAGCTGGCGCACGAGCATCAGGATCGCCTGCATCACGTCGAGCGGCTCGAAGCCGGCGATCACGACGGGCCGCTGGTACTCCTCGGCAAAGTACTCGTAGGGCTGGCTGCCGATCACCGTGCTGACGTGGGCCGGCCCGATGAAGCCGTCGAGCGGCACGGTGCCGAACTCGCGCACCTCGGGCGATTCGAGGATGTGCGTGATCGCCGACGGCGTCAGCACGTGGTTGCAGAACACGGTGAAGTTCGCGAGGCCGAGCGCCTTGGCCTGGCGGATGACGATCGCGGTCGGCGGGGTCGTCGTCTCGAAGCCGATCGCGAAGAAGACGACTTCGCGCCCGGGATTGTCCTGCGCGATCCGCAGCGCGTCGGCGGCCGAATAGATCATCCGGATGTCGGCGCCGCGCGCCTTCGCCTTCATCAGCGACAGCCCACCGGAAGCCGGCACGCGCATCGTGTCGGCGTAGGTGCAGACGATCGCCTTGTTGTCCGCCGCGAGCTGGATCGCGTTGTCGATGCGGCCGATCGGCAGCACGCACACCGGGCAGCCCGGCCCGTGGATCATGTTGACGTTGGCGGGCAGCAGGTCCTTGATGCCGTAGCGCGAGATCGCGTGCGTGTGGCCGCCGCAGAACTCCATCAGGTTGTAGGTTCGGCCCGGCTGCGCCTCCTCGCCGATGCGGCGGGCGATTCCCCGCGCCACCTCGCCGTCGCGAAACTCGTCGATGTACTTCATCGTGCCCCCTTGGCGCCCAAGCGAATCGCGAAGCGAGTCGCGCTCATGAGAGTGCCGTCCGCGCATGCATGCGCGGACGCGGCGGCCGGGCGGCATGCCGCAGGGCAAGCCGCCCTATCGGCCGCCGTCCCCCCGAGGGGGAGTGAGCGCCTTCGGAGCGGCCGTGCGGCGCTCATGCCGCCTCCGCCGACGCGCCGTCGTTGGCCGCGCCCGCTTCCGCGAACAACGCCAGCGTGCGCGCGGCCTCGTCCGGATCGAGGCGCTGCAGCGCGTAGCCGACGTGGACGATCACGTAGTCGCCGGCGACGACGCCGGTCACGAGTTCGAGGGAGATGCGCTTGCGCACGCCGCCGACGTCGACGACGCCCTCTTCACTCGGCAGCACTTCGACGACGCGGGCGGGGATGGCGAGGCACATGGGAGTTCAGTCCGTTGGTTTCGTTCGGGCGGCGAGCACAAGGCGGGCCACCCAGGCCTGGCCGAGCGCGAGCCCGCCATCGTTGGCCGGGGCCTGGCGTGCTTCGATCACGTCGAAGCCGTCGGCCGCGAGGCGGACGCGCAGGCCGGTGGAGACGATGGCGTTGAGGAAGCAGCCGCCGCCGAAGGCGATCGTGCCGACGCCGGCGCGGCACGCGGCCGACGCGGCCCACGCGGCGAGCGCGTCGACCAGTGTCGCGTGGAAGAGGGCGGCGCCGTAACTCGCGCAGCGGGCGTCGAGCAGCGCCTGCGCCAGCGGCAGCAGGTCGAGCACGCCGTCGGCGTCGATGCGGAAGCCGTCGGCCAGCGGGCGCACCGCGCCGTGGCTTGCGGCCAGGCCCTCGAGCAGCATCGGCGCCTGGCCTTCGAAGGACTGGACCTCGCGCACGCCGAGCAGAGCGGCGGCGGCGTCGAACCAGCGGCCCATGCTGCTCGTCACCGGCGTGTTGAGCCGCTGCTGCAGCATCTGGCGCACGAGCGGCGCGCCCGGCCGGTCGAAGCGACGCACGATCTCGTCGCTGCGCTCCAGCAGGTGAAGCACTGCGGCGCCGAGCCGCCACGGTTCGCGCGCGGCGCGGTCGCCGCCGGGCAGCGGCAGTTCGCGCAGGTGACCGACGCGCGTCGAGCGCGCGCCGTCGACGCGCAGCAGTTCGCCGCCCCATAAGCCGCCGTCGTCGCCAAGCCCGACGCCGTCCAGCGCGATGCCGAGGACGGGTCGTTCGATCCGGTGTTCCGCCACCACCGCGGCGATGTGCGCGTGGTGGTGTTGCACGCCGATCAACGGGATGCCGCGCTGCGCCGCCAGCCCGGCCGCGAAGCGCGTGCTGTGGAAGTCGGGATGCAGGTCGTGCGCGACCGCCACGGGTTCGATCGCGAGCACGTCGAGCAGGTGATCGACGGCTTCCTCGAGCGCCACGCAGGTCGCCGCGTTGTCGAGCGACCCGATGTGCTGCGACAGGAAGGCCTCGTCGCCGCGCGTGGCGCAGACCGTGTTCTTCAGATGCGCGCCGACGGCGAGCACCGGCGGACCGTCGCCGGCGAGCCGGATCGACGCCGGCGTGTAGCCGCGCGCGCGGCGGATGAAGGCCGGGGTCCCGTTCGCCTCGGCGCGAGTCACGCTGTCGTCGCAGCGGATCAGGATGGCGCGGTCGTGCACCAGCAGCGCGTCGGCGATCGGGCCGAGGCGGCGCACGGCTTCGTCGTTGTCGATCACCAGCGGCTCGCCGCCGGGATTGGCGCTCGTCATCACGAGCGCGAGCGTTTGCGGCTCGCCGAGCCAGCCCGTTCCGGCGGGCCGGCCGGCGGCCTCGTGGAACAGCAGCACCTGCAGTGGCGTGTGCGGGAGCATCACGCCGAGCGTTGCCGTCCCGGGCGCCACGCCGGGCAGCGCCTCGTCGCCGAACGGCTGCTTGTCGAGCAGCACGATCGGCCGCCCGGGCGTGGCCAGCAGAACGGCGGCCTGCCTTGTGACGCGCGCCAGCGGCGCGATCGACGTGAGGTTCGCGAACATCACTGCGAACGGCTTTTCTTCGCGCTGCTTGCGGCGGCGCAGTTCGGCGACCGCCTCTTCATTGCGCGCGTCGCACACCAGGTGGAAGCCGCCCAGGCCCTTGATCGCGACGATGCCGCCGCGGCGGATCCGCTGCACGGCTTCCGCGAGCGGGTCCGCCACCGCAAGCGGCTGCCCGCGGCGGTCCCACAGCGCCAGTCGCGGTCCGCACTCCGGGCACGCATTCGGCTGCGCGTGGAAGCGACGGTCGGCCGGCGCGTCGTATTCCGCCTGGCACGCCGGGCACTGGATGAACGACGCCATGCTGGTGTTCGGGCGGTCGTAGGGCAGTTCGCGCGTAATCGTGTAGCGCGGTCCGCAATGCGTGCAGTTCGTGAACGCGTACCGCCACCGCCGGTTCGCCGGATCGAGCATGTCGGCGAGGCAGTCGGGACAGGTGCCCGCGTCCGGCGTGACGCCGGTCGAGACCGGCCCGCCCGCGCTCGCGACGATCCTGAACGCGCGGTCCCCCAGCGGAGCCATCGGCGCGGCGTCGATCGTGTCGATCCGCGACAGCCTTGGCGCCTCGCTGCGCAGGCGCAGCACGAACCGGTCCAGCGCTTCTTCGGTGCCTTCGAGCTCGATCTCGACGCCGGCGCCGTCGTTCAGCACGCGGCCGCCGAGGCCGAGTTCCGTCGCCAGCCGATACACCGTCGGCCGGAATCCGACGCCTTGCACCTGTCCGCGCACGCGCAGGCGGCGGCGATGGACGGCGGGGGCGAGCACGGCCGACATCGAACGGCTACTCCGCGACGACCTTCGGCTGCACGCGAGTGTGCCGGGCGGTGACCGCGTGCAGCCTGACCCACGCCAGCCAGGCATCCATGCCGTCGCCCTTGGTCGCGGACACCTGCATCACCTCGATGGCCGGGTTGACGCGGCGCGCGTACTCGATGCACTTCGCCACGTCATAGGTCAGGTAGGGCAGCAGGTCGACCTTGTTCAGCAGCATCAGCGTTGCCGCCCTGAACATGTCGGGATACTTCAGCGGCTTGTCCTCGCCTTCGGTCACCGACAGCACCACCACCTTGTTCGCCTCGCCGAGGTCGAACGCGGCAGGGCAGACGAGATTGCCGACGTTCTCGATGAAGAGTACCGACTCCGTCGGGCGGCTGCAGCCGCTCGAGCGCGCGTTCCACCATGCTCGCGTCCAGGTGGCAGCCCTTGCCGGTGTTGATCTGCAGCGCGGGCGCGCCGGTCGCGCGGATACGCTCGGCGTCGTTGGTGGTTTGCTGGTCGCCCTCGATCACCGTGACGGGCAGGGACGGCAGCAGCCGCTTGATCGACTCGGTCAGCAGCGTCGTCTTGCCCGAGCCGGGGCTCGACACGAGGTTGACCGCGAAGATGCCGCGTTCGGCGAGGAACTCGCGGTTGAAGCGCGCGTGCTGGTCGTTCTTTGCGAGGATGTCCTGCTCGATCTGGACCATCCGCGACGGCGACAGGCCGGGCGCGTGCGCGTGGCCGTCGTGATGGACGTGATCGTGACCGCAGCCGGGGCCGTGGACGTGATGATCGTGTCCGTGGCCGCCGTGGTCGTGCTCATGGCTGTGATCGTGGCCATGGTCGTGATCGTGGTCGTGCCGGTGCGCCGTGCTGTCGGCATGCCGATGCTCATGCCCGTGCGCTTCGCCTTCGATCTTCGTTTCGCCGCTGCCGCAGCCGC
The DNA here is from genome assembly GCA_963841815.1 of uncultured beta proteobacterium. Taxonomy (GTDB): domain Bacteria; phylum Pseudomonadota; class Gammaproteobacteria; order Burkholderiales; family Burkholderiaceae_F; genus JAOUJD01. Next base: position 17,246 of record CAWJEE010000017.1, read on the forward strand.
ATGTCGTGCACATGATCTTTCTCCTCGGACCGCGTCAGGCGATCTCGATCTCCTTGACTCGCATTTCCTCGCCCTGCGTCACCTGCAACTGGTGGCTGCCGCATCGCGGGCACGGGTCTCCCAGCCGGGCCAGGTCGACCGAGTCCCCGCAAGGCATGCACCAGGCGCGCCCGGGCGTGGTCTGGATGTCCAGCCGCGCGCCGTCGGCCACCGTCCCGCGCTTCACGACGTCGAACGAGAAGCGCAGCGCCTCCTGCTCGACGTGCGAGAGGGCTCCAAGTTCGAGACAGACCGCCCGGACCGCGCTGGCGTCGTTGGCCCGCGCCGTCGTCTCGACGATCTCCACGATGCCCTCCGCGAGCGACATCTCATGCATCGACGATCTCCACGCGGCAGGCGACGCACGGATCGAGCGACTGCACCAGCAGGCGGGCGTCGCGCTCCAGCCGCTCGCGGTCAGGTTGAACTGCGCCCGGCGAGACCCTGCAGAAGCGGGCCTTGCGGGTGGAAGTTCCATTCGGTCGGCGCGACGATGCAGTAGTTGGTGACGAGCCCGCGTTCGACCTGCGCCCGGTGCAGCAGCAGGCCGCGCGCTGTCTCGGCGAGACCAAGACCTGCTCCGTCGCACAGCGCATGGCTGCGCACGGCGGCGACGCGTCCCGCAGCCCGGGCGCGCAGGTCGCGCACCAGCGTGGCGAGCTCGACGAGTCGAGCGACGAAGCGCGTCGACGCGGTCCGGCCGTCGCGTTCGAGCAGGGCGGCGATCAACGGTGTGCCGGCCTGCCGCGCCAGCGCGCCGGTCTCGGCCGGCAAGCCGTCCCAGCGCGGAAACCGCGCGTATTCGGGGTCCGCTTCCAGGTCTGCGATCACCGACCGGCGCAGGTTCTCCAGGGTGGCGTCCGGCATCAGCGCCACGTCGCTGCGCCCGAGGCCGGGCACCTCGTCTCGCATCCGGCGCAGCAGGCGGGCCGGGAGCGTCGCGCCGGATTCGACCCAGCGATCGAGCACGGCGAGGTCCGTCGAGGCCAGCCAGTCTTCCGCGAGCGTTCCGTACACGTGCTCGCGCAGCACGTCGTCGGCGACCGCCAGCAACGCGTCGAGCGTGGCGCCGTCGTCGACGACGGCGCCGATCGCATGGCGGAACGGAAGCGACGGCGGGCACCTGGGCTGGTTCTCCCATGGACTTGGGCCAGTCGATCAGGAGCCGCCACACGCCTTCCTGCAAGCGTCTCGAGGGTCACGTCAAGGGCCTGGCGCTCCTGGTCGCGCATCGGGGATTCGAGGCCCTGCGCGGCGGCGATCGCGGCGGCCGATGCGGCGCCCTGCGCGCGCTGGCAGATGCTGAAGAGCAGCGGAACGAGTCGCTGCACGTCCGCGGGCGGACGGCCGCGCACCAGGCGCGGCGGCAGGCCCGTGCGCGACGAGGCGAGGGACACCTTGTGTACCCGGTGGTCGCTGCAAGAGAGCCGCACGCTGATCTCGCCCTCGGGGTTCACTTGGCCCGTTCCCCTCGCAGGAACCGTCCGCGCAGGAAGTCGCGCTTGCTCATCGGCGCCGTCGCCTGCTCCTTGATCTGCGCGATCGGGCCGGGCGGAAGCTCGGCATCTTCCGTGGCCTTCGGCGCTTCGGGAACGGGCGCGTTGGCCGGGTCGAGCAACGCCGCGCGCGCCAGTTCGGCCACCTGGCGGGCGGTCGCGTGGTCGGGCAGTTCGAGCACCGGCGAGATCAGCGAGCACATCTGGTACTCGCCGACGGCGTCGTCGCGCGACGAGATGAACTCGTATTCCCCGGCGGGGAACGCGTAACGCAATTTCCTGCCCTGCGGCAGCGAGGTCCAGGCCGACGCGTCGCGCGGCAGCAGCATCAGGTTGATGCACCAGGGCGTCACCATCGCACCGAGCCAATGCGACTCCCACGGCGCGAACGCGACGGCCTCGACGTCGATCGCGGGGTTCACGAAGTTGAGCCCGTCCATCCGCCGGGCGATCGCGCGATACGCCGCGTTCAGCCGAGGCGACGGGTCGGGCAGCAGCGGCGGCGGGCCGGCCGCGGCGTCGAGGCTGCTGGCGGTTTCAGTCATCGTTGATGACCAGGAAGCCGTCCTTGGTCGTGGAGCAGTTGGGGCAGGTCCAGTGATCGGGCAGGTCCGTGAACGGCGTGCCGGACGGGATCTGCCACACGGGATCGCCCTCGGCCGGGTCGTACACGTGCCAGCAGACCTTGCACTCGAGGCGGGTCGTCGGGCCGACCTGGGCGTCATCGCCCGCGCGCTGATCCATCGGCTCGGGTCCGTGGTCCGTCAGGCCGTGCAGGACTCGCTCATCCAGTCGATCAGCTCGGCCAGCCGCGCGCGCGTGTCGTCGAGGTCTTCGGGCGCGGCGAGCGCCACCTCGGGCACGTCGACGACCTCGATCGTGTTCAGGATCAGCGTGTTCATGCTGTTGAAGTACTGCACGCGCCAGACGTTGCGGGCCGCGGTCGAGGTGATGCGGCAGTTGCCGAACCCGCGCGAGATGATGGCCACGCTGCCGACCGGCAGCGCGCGCTCGAGCACCTGGTGATCCTCCGGCGTCATCGGGAACAGCGTCAGGTTCAGCACGTGCGGCCGGTCGCCCGTCTTGCGCGACTTCAGCTGGGCCTGCAGTTCGTGCAGCAGGGCGGGCGAGTTCATCGCGCCGATCGCGATCTCGACCGGCATCAGGCTGTCGCGCGCGCCGTCGCGGGCCGCGGCGAGCACCGCGGCCGGCAGTGGCGCTGCCTCGAGCCAGTCTGCGAGCAGCTGGCCCGCGCTGTCGAGCTCGACCACGCGCCACAGTCCGGCGAACACGCTCTCCTGGACCTTCAGCAGGCGGTTGCCGGTCACCCGGATGCTGACCTCGCCGTCGCCAAGAACCTGGTTGGCGATCACCTGCGCCGCGGCCGGCACGCCGCGCATGTCGAGCACGGGGTGCGGCGAGCCGGGCTTCCACTGCTCCATCATGGCGAGCAGGCGCGCCAGAGTGTCGCGCGCGATGGTGAGCGACGCCGTGTCCTCGGTCTCCGGGACGCGCGGCATTTCGAAGGTGCTCACGTCGCGCGGGATGTCGAGGTACTGCAGCTCTTCTTCCTCGACCTGCGAGCCAGGCCCGGTGACGCGAACGGGGATAGGAAAGGATTTCATTCGTCCTTGCTCCACTCAGTGACAGGAGCCGGCGGCGCCGGCGCTGTTGACCGCGATGCCGATCGTCGGCGCGCGCGTCGGCTCGGCTTCGAGCAGCCGCTGCATGTCTTCCACGTACTCCTGCCACATGCGCAGGCCGTCGACGGCGCCGACGTAGCGGCCGTCCTTCAGCATCACGAGGGCGGGCCAGCGCGCGAAGCCGTAGCGCGCCGCGGCCTTGCGCGAGTCGGGCGGCAGCAGAACGCCGCAGCGGAATCGGCCGGCGAAGACCTTGGCCAGTTCGGGCGCGATCACGGCGAGGTCGAGCGTCTCCTTGAATCGCACCGGATCCTCGGTGAAGACGAGCAGCGCGTGGCCCGGCGCGTCGGCGAACGCGTCGAGCGTGCCGAGGTCGAGGCGGGCGAAGCCGTGGCGGCTGGACAGTTGTTCGAGCAGTGGATGCAGCGCCGGCGCATCCGTCAGGAGTGCACTCATGCCTTGGTGTCCTTCAGGTGGGGCGGGAGCGTCGGCTCGCGGCCGACCAGATCGGCGAAGAAGGCGTCGAGGTCGCCGGTACCGCTCGCGGCCGCCTCGAGGGCGTCGATCGCATCGTTCGTCTGGCGTGCCTCGTCCTCGGTCAGCGTGCGCACGGCTGAACCCTGGTAAGCCAGCACCCAGGAGCCACACGGAACGTCGCCCAGCAGCATCGTGTTCAGTCGCTCGCGGCGGCCCCGGCCAGCGCACTCGGCCATGCCGTCCTCGCACCGCTCGACCACCATCGGAATGCCGACGCACATGGCTAGCGCTCCAGTGCGCCGAGCAGGCGCGGATCGCCGATGCGGCAGGCGTCTTCTTCGGTGGGACGGCTGGCCTCGTAGGCGCCGAGCGCGAGCGACTGCGCGTTGAGGGGCTCGACGGCTTCTCCTTCGGTGCGACGCCGCCCGGGGAAGCCCCATTCGGCGAGCTGCGCCGCGGCGAGTTCGACGGCCTCCGGCAGGCGCGCGCGGACGGGGTCGGTCAGGCTGCCGCCGAAGTCGTCGAGCGTGACGGGCTGCACCCCGATCGCGGTGATCGTGTCCGGCGTGCGCCCGTGCAGTTGCGCGAGCGCGAGGACGTCGTTGAAGCCGTTCTGGTGGGGGCTCATCTTGCGGGCGCCCCAGCGGGGCACCTCGTCGTCGCGCAGCACCTTCAGCGCGCCGGGCGGCAGGCCGAAGTCGACTGCGTCGAACACCAGTACGCGGCGCGACGCCTCGACGTATTCGAGCAGGTTCAGGCCGAGCGTGCCGCCGTCGAGCAGCAGCACGTCCGGGGTGGGGTACTCGACCGCGGCATTCAACGCCTCGACGGCACGCACCCCGAAGCCTTCGTCGGCCCAGAGCATGTTGCCGATGCCGAGCACCAGCACTTCGCGCCGGTCGTCCATTGCTTCCTCTGTAACGCAGTAGGTTACAGTGGAAGGTACAGGCAACAATCTGTCCGCGGTTGCGTTACGTCAACGGCGGGCGGATGGCCACGCGGCAGCGTTGCCTCTTTGCTCCGGGTCTGTGACCGGAGACGCCGATGCGTAAGACTGGGCGCATTGCACAGCGACGGGCCGAGGGCCGGCCTCGCCTTTTCCTCGAGGGGTTCCGATGTTCGACGCGCTGATCGATGCCGCGTTCCGGCACAAGGCGCAACAGACCGTGCGGCTCGAGCCGAGCCAGGGCATAGCAAACGTGCCGACGTCGCCGGTCTTCCTGTACGTGCACGTGCCGTTCTGCGAAGTTCTGTGCCCGTACTGCTCATTCCACCGCGTTCACTTCGAGGAACGTCGGGCGCGGCGCTATTTCGCCGCGCTGCGCCGGGAGATCCGCCGCTATCAGAGCGAGGGCTACGTCTTCAGCGGCGTCTACGTGGGCGGCGGAACGCCTACGGTGCTGCCCGGCGAACTGGCGGACACCCTGGGTCTGATTCGCGAGCTCAATCCCGGCCTTTCAGAAGTCTCGGTCGAGACCAATCCGAAAGACCTCCGCGACGAGGTCCTGAGGATGCTCCAGAGCGCTGGCGTCGATCGCCTGTCGGTCGGCGTGCAGACCTTCGACGACGGCCTGTTGCGGCAGATGATGCGGCTGGAGAAGTACGGCTGCCGCGCTGAGATCCTCGACCATCTGGCCGCAGCGGCAGGACGCTTCAAGACCCTCAACGTCGACATGATCTGGAATCTGCCGCAGCAAACCGCGGCGATGCTGGAAGCCGATCTCGACACGCTGCTGCTGTCTCCGGCGAACCAGGCTTCGTTGTATCCGCTGATGACCTCGCCGACCGCCGCGCGGAGGATGGCGAAGACCCTCGGCAAGCGCCGCAAGGAGCGGATGGGAGACCATTACGAGCGCATCCTCGCGCGGCTCGGCTCCTCGTTCGTGCCGACGTCTGCCTGGTGTTTCACCCGCGGCAGCAGGAGCATCGACGAATACATCGTCGGCGCGGCCAACTACGTGGGGCTGGGCAGCGGCGCGTTCTCGTATGTGGACGGCGTGCTGTACGCGACGACCTTTTCGCTGCAGGCGTACGTCGAGCGGATCGACCGCGGCCTGACCGGCGTCACCGGCGAGCGTCGGATGGGCGTGCGCGAAAGGATGCGTTACGACCTCCTCGTGCGGATGTTCGGTCTGCGCATGCAAAAGGATTGGGTTCGGGCGCGCTACGGGGAGCGCTTCGAACGGACGCTGCGCCCCGAGCTGCTCGGCCTCAAGGCCATCGGTGCGATTGCCGAAGACGAACAGGGCTGGTCGCTCACGCCCCGCGGCATGTTCCTGTGGGTGCGCATGATGTCCGCATTCTTCGAGTCCGTCGACGAATTCCGCGAACAGATGCGACGCCACATCAGCGACGAGCTGGGCGATGCGGACGCGGCAGAATGCCGGGTACCGCTCGCGGAGATCTGGCGTGGCGCAGGCGCGCCGCCAGCAAACTGAACGCGCTGGTGCGCGCGCCGTGACCCGGCCGCTACGTCTTGCGCGCGGACGCCCGCACTTCGCGCAACGCGGAGTGCATGTCCCAGGCGACCTGCAGGTGCATCCAGAAGGCAGCTTCGTTGCCGAAGTACATCGCCAGCCGCACGGCGGTGTCGGGCGTGATGGCGCGCTTGCCGTTGATCAGTTCGTTGACGCGGCGCCGGGAGACGCCCAGCGCCGCGGCGAGATCGGTCTGGCTGATTTGCAGCGGCTTCAGGAACCGGCTCTCGAGAAACTGGCCGGGGTGCGGCGGGCGACGCGCGGGCACGCCCACCGGGTTGGGTTGCACTCGGCGGGGACGAGGAGGGGCGGGCACGGGCGACAACACGGTGAACGAGAGGGAGGGGGTGCCGCATCGCAACGCGGCACCGGTCCCCGTCAGTGCTTGTTCGCGCCTTCCTTGAAGGAGCGCAGCCCGTTGACCATCGAGCCGACCACCGTTTCGCCACCCATGACGTCCTCGCGGATCGCCATGTACATGTGGATCACGGCGAAGATCAGCAGGTAGTACATCGCGAGGTGGTGCACGAGGCGCACCATGTTCGACCCGCCGAGCAGCACGTTGACCCAGCCGAACAGGTTCATCCACGTCGAACCCCAGCCGTACTGCTCCGCCAACAGCGACAGGCCGGTCAGGATGATGACGAACGTGCCGAGCACGTACATCGCGAACATCGCGAGCTGCGCGAGCGGGTTGTGCCCGATCCACAGCGGCGGCTCCTTCTTTATGAACACGTAGTACAGCCCCTGCCGGAACATGCCGCTCCACCAGCTGCCGCTCCACACCGGGGGCAGGAAGATCGCGCGCGCATGGTGGTTGCCTGCGATCGCCCAGTACACCCGGACGACGAAGGCGACCACGAACACCGCCGCCGCGAGGAAGTGGAACAGGCGCACGTTGCCGAAGAAGTACGTGTGCGTGGCCTCGCGCGACGGCCCGCTCCACGGCGACCCGATCAGGTAGCCGGTGAAGACGAGCACGACCATCGAGAGCACCATCACCCAGTGCCAGATACGCACCGGGGCCTCGTACACGTAGACCTGCTGCAGCGTGCCGCCGAGCACTTCTCCGCTGGCGGCGTCCACCACCATCGTGCCCTCGCGCGCGGTCTTGCGACCCGCGGGAATCGGGCGTGGCGGCACCGCAGCGGTGCTGACTGCTTGGTTGGATGCCATCGTGGTTCCTCTCAGCGAACCTTCACGGACACGATTTCTTCACCTTCCGGCGACATCACGTGGGTTGCGCAGGCCAGGCACGGGTCGAAGCTGTGGATGGTCCGCAGGATTTCGACCGGCTGGTCGGGCTTCGCCATCGGCGTGTTCATCAGGGCCGCTTCGTACGCACCGATCTGGTTCTTGTGATCGCGCGGACCTGCGTTCCACGTCGTCGGCACCACGCACTGGTAGGAGTCGATCTTGGTGTTCTTGATCTTCACCCAGTGCGCGAGCGCGCCGCGCGGTGCCTCGACCGGTGCCACGCCCTTGCACTCGCGCGCCCAGGTGCTCGGCTCCCACTTGTCCATCGCCGCCGTGACGTAGTCGCCGGCCTTGAGGTTCGCCACCAGCTGGTCGTAGAAGTAGCGCATCTTGTGCGCGGCCCACTGGCACTCGAGCCCGCGCGCGGCCGTGCGGCCGAGCGTCGAGAACAGGGCCGTGACCGGAACGTCGAGCACCTTCAGCGCGCCGTTGACCTGCTCCTGGATCTCCTTGTTGCCGCGGGCGTAGGCGACGAGGTAGCGCGCCAGCGGCCCGACCTCGACCGGATGACCCTTCCAGCGCGGCGACTTGACCCACGAGTACTTGGCCGACTCGTCGATTTCCTGGATGTTGGTCTTCGTGCCCTTCGTGCCCTTGCCGAGCTCGAACTTCGGGTCGGTCACGCCGTCGAACGGATGCAGGCCCTTGGCCTCGTCCGCGTACTTGTACCAGCTGTGCGTGACCCACTCCTGCACCTGCTCAGGGTCCTTGAGGTCGACCTCGTGCACCTTCTTCAGGTCGCCGCCCAGGATCACGCCCGACGGCAGCAGCATGCTCTTGTTGCTGTAGTCGTTCGGGATGTCCGGGAAGTCGCCGTAGGACATGACGTTCTGGCCCGAGAGCCCGCCGCCCCACTTGGCCCAGTCCTTGTAGAAACCGGCGATCGCCAGCAGGTCGGGGATGTAGACCTGGTCGATGAACTCGATCGTGCGATCGACGATGTCCTTGACCATGTTCAGGCTGACCATGTTGATCGCGCCGACCGACCCGGTGCCGTCGACGTTGATCGGCGACGGCACGCCGCCGACCAGCCAGTTCGGGTGCGGGTTCTTGCCGCCGAAGATCGTCTGGATCTTGACGATCTCCTTCTGGAAGTCGAGCGCCTCGAGGTAGTGCGTCGTCGCGAGCAGGTTCACTTCCGGCGGCAGCTTGTACGCCGGGTTGCCCCAGTACGCGTTGGCGAAGATTCCGAGCTGGCCGCTTTCGACGAACCGCTTGAGTCGGCTCTGCACCTCGCGGAAGTAGCCCGGCGAGCTGTTCGGCCACGGCGAGATCGACTGCTGGATCTCGCTGGTCTTCTTCGGATCGGCCTTCAGCGCCGAGACGACGTCGACCCAGTCGAGCGCGTGCAGGTGGTAGAAGTGGACCAGGTGGTCCTGCGCGTAGAGCGTCGCGTGCATCAGGTTGCGGATGATGTTCGCGTTCTTCGGGATCTGGATCCCGAGCGCGTCCTCGACCGAGCGCACCGATGCAAGCGCATGCACGCCCGTGCACACGCCGCAGATGCGTTCGACGAACGCCCACGCGTCGCGCGGGTCGCGGCCCTTGAGGATCACTTCGAGGCCGCGCCACATCGTGCCCGTGGACACGGCGTTGCGGATGACGTTGTCCTTGTCGACGTTGACCTCGATGCGCAGGTGCCCTTCGATCCGCGTGATCGGATCGACGACGATGCGCCGGCCGCTGTTGTCGAGCGTGAAACCTTGTGTCTGGATGGTCGGCATGATTACTTCTCCACCGTCTCGTTGAGCTTGTCATTGCGCGTGGGGCTGCGGGCCTGCTTGACGGCCGACAGCGCGGCATGCGCGGCGATGCCGACGCCGGCGGCTGCCAGCGCGGTGACACCGAACTGCGTCGCGGTGCCCTCGATCCCGAGGTTCGAGAGGCCCGGCGCGCGGATCGTCGTCAGGTGATCGTAGAAGGAGCCCTTGTCCCAGAAGTCGTCTTCCGAGCAGCCGATGCAGCCGTGGCCCGACTTGATCGGGAAGCTGAGGCCCTCGTTCCACATCACGGTCGAGCACGCGTTGTAGGTGACCGGCCCCTTGCAGCCGACCTTGTACAGGCAGTAGCCCATGCGCGCGCCGGCGTCGTCGAAGCGCTCGACGAACTGGCCCGCGTCGAAGTGCGGCCGCCGATAGCACTTGTCGTGGATGCGCTGGCTGTAGAACATCTTCGGCCGGCCCTGGGAGTCCATCTCGGGCAGGCGGTCGAAGGTCAGGATGTACGTCATCACGCCGGTCATCACCTCGGCGATCGGCGGGCAGCCCGGCACCTTGATGATCGGCTTGTCGAAGATGACCTTGTGGACCGGGGTCGCCTGGGTCGGATTCGGCTTCGCGGCCTGCACGCAGCCCCACGATGCGCACGAACCCCAGGAGACGATGGCCTTGGCGTCCTTGGCGACGTGCTTCAGCTTCTCGACGAAGGGCCGGCCGCCCGGGATGCAGTAGATGCCGTCGTCTGCGAGCGGCGGGTTGCCTTCAACTGCCAGGATGTAGTTGCCCTTGTACTTGGTGATCGTCTGCTCGAGGGCTTCCTCGGCCTGGTGACCGGCCGCGGCCATCAGCGTGTCGTCATAGTCGAGCGAGATCATCGACAGCACGACGTCCTTGGCGAGCGGGTGCGCCGAGCGGATGAACGACTCGGTGCAGCACGTGCACTCGAGGCCGTGCAGCCAGATGACCGGTGTGCGCGGCTTGGTTTCCAGCGCCTTCTGGATCTGCTGCGCGCCGGCTTCGCCGAGCCCCAGCGACGCTGCGGTCAGGCTGCAGAACTTGACAAAGCTCCGCCGCGTAATGCCCTGCCGCCGCATCACTTCATATGACGTTTCAAGCATGGTGTGGACTCCCCTCGGGTCTTCGAACTTTCGCGATGAGGGCGCGGGACTGCGAACCCTGGCCTCGGCGAGATGGACGCATGCTGTTCCGATGCGCTCCTGTCTCGTTGATGAAGGTCAACGCGGCGGGGCGCCCTTCGACAGGAGTTTGATTCGCCTCATTTCCGCGCTCGGGATGTGTAACGGCTGCCGTTACACTCCTCCCGGCGTCCGCCGTGGCTTGCGCTAGTTCAATGGCGCAGTCGCTGCGCGGCGAATAATCTGAAGCGGTTCCCGCTCTGCCGGGAAGCAGATCACGAGGAAGGGAAGACGATGTCAGAGCAGGATCGCTACCAGGCATTGCGCGCGTCGCGCCTCGCGGCCGAACTCACGGACGAGCAGTGCCGCACGCTGGCGGGCAAGATCGAACTCTGCGACCTCGCCAACGGCGAGCTGCTGGTGCGCGAGGGCGCGCCTGACGACCGGCTCTTCGTCATCGTGAGCGGCGCGCTGGGCGTCGTGCGCCATCCGCAGGGCGAGCCGCCGGTGCCGCTGCACACGCTCGTCGCCGGCGACTTCGCGGGCGAGCTGTCGTTCATCGACGGCACCGAGCGCTACGCGTCGCTGGAGGCGCACGGCCCTACCCGCGTGTTCTTCCTGCGCCGCGAGGCGCTCGAGGAGCTGCTCGAGTCGGAGCCGCGCATCGTCTACCTGGTGATGCGCGCCGTCATCCGCATCGCGCACAACATCCAGCGCCGGCTGTCGATCCAGTCGGTCGAGCTGTCCAACTACATCTACAAGCAGCACGGCCGCTACTAGCCAGCGGAGCCGGCGGCCGCGCGGTCGCTAGACTGCGCGCCGCATGGAATCCAGAGCCCCATTGGCCGCTCCGCTCGTCGTCGTCTTCGGCGCCACCGGCTATGTCGGCAGCAACCTCGTGCCGCGCCTGCTCGCCGACGGCGCGCGGGTGCGGGCGGTCGGCCGCCAGCGGCGCGTGCTCGAGGCCCGCGAGTGGACCGGCGCCGAACTCGTCGAGGCCGACGCGCTCGACCCATCGACGCTCGATGCGGCGCTCGCGGGCGCGTCCACCGCGTACTACCTGGTGCACTCGATGGCGGCCGGGCGCGACTTCGGGCGCCTCGATCGCGAGGCCGCGGCGAATTTCGCGCAGGCGGCGGCCCGGTGCGGCGTCAGGCGAATCGTCTATCTCGGCGGGCTCGTCCCGGAGGGCGCGGACTCCGAGCACCTGGTGTCGCGCAAGGAGAGCGGCGACATCCTGCGGGCCGGACCGGTGCCGGTGACGGAGATCCGCGCCGGCATCATCGTCGGTCCGGGCTCGGCGGCGTACGAAGTGATGCGCGACCTCGTGTACCACCTGCCGGTGATGGTCACGCCCAAGTGGGTCCAGTCGCGTTCGTCGCCGATCGCGCTGCCGAACCTGCTCGAATACCTGGTGCGCGTGGCGGAACTGCCCGAGGCGGCGGGCGGCATCTACGACGCCGGCGGGCCGGACACAATGAGCTACGAGGAGATGATGCTGGCGTTCGGCGCGGTGGTCGGCCGGCGCACGCGCATCATCCGCGTGCCGGTGCTGTCGCCGCGCCTGTCGTCGTACTGGCTGGGGCTGGTCACCGCGGTGCCGGCGAGCATCGCGCGGGCGCTGATCGGGGGCCTCAAGCACGACATCCCGGCCCGCGACGAGGCATTGCGCCGGCTGGTCCCCCAGAAGCTGCTGACCTTCCGCGAGAGCGTGGTGGCCGCGCTGGAGGCGGAGCGGGACCAGCAGGTGACCGTCCGCTGGACCGAAGGCGCCTTTCCCTTCCGCGCCTTCCGGCACGACTACGCCTTCTACGCGAAGAAGGCGAGCGGCAGCGCGACCACGCGCGCCTCGCCGGCCGCGTTGTGGAAGGTGGTCGCGGCCATTGGTGGCGACAACCGCTACTACACGATGAACTTCCTGTGGTGGCTGCGCGAACTGCTCGACTGGCTGGTCGGCGGCCCGGGGTTCACGCACGGACGCCGCCATCCCACCGACCTGCGCATCGGCGACGCGATCGACTACTGGACCGTCATCGGGATGGAGCGCGAGCGCCGGCTGACGCTCAACTTCGGCTTGCGCGCACCGGGCGCCGGGATCATGGAGTTCGAGATCGAGCCGCTGGCGGACGGCCGTTCACGCGTGACGGTCACCGCGTACTGGCATCCGCAGGGCGTGTGGGGGCTGCTCTACTGGTACGCGCTGGTGCCCGCGCACCTCTTCATCTTCGACCGCATGACACGCGCGATCGCGCGGCGCGCGGAGGCGCTGGAGGCGGGCGGGGCGGCCGCGCCGGGCTAGCGGGTCTCGAGCAGGCGCTTGCGGCGATGCTCCTCGAAGACGAACTCCTCGAGGTCCGGGTCGAGCGCGTTGCGCGACGAGACCATGCCGACCAGCTTGCCGTCTTCGACGACCGGCACGTGGCGGAAGCCGCCCTCGTGCATCATCAGCATCGCGTGGCCGAAGGTCTTGTCGGGCGTGATCGTCTTCGGCTCCTTCGTCATCACGTCGACGAGCGGCGTCGTCTCCGGGTCGAGGCCGACTGCGATGACCCGGAAGATTGCATCGCGCTCCGTGAAGATGCCGAGCAGCTCGTCGCCCTCCGTGACGAGGACGGCGCCGTAGCGCTTGGACTTCATGAGCTTGGCCGCTTCGCGCACGGTCATTGACCCGGGCACGAGGATCAGCTTGCGCGGGTCCATGAGGGTCCGGACTGTCTGGTAGAACATGCGTGCTTCCCTTCGACTGCGTCGAGGCGACGGTCAAAGCTAAGCGGACGCCTGCTTGGCCGGGTTGATGGGGGTCAAGGGTTTACTAGGGGTACTCCGTTCGGGCTCGCGCAGATTCGAACCGGCACGGACGAGGTGACGGGGACCGCCGTGCGGTCGTCTGGACTGGCGGGCTTGCTCAGATGCCTGCTGATAGGCACGGCGTGGCTAGCCGCGACCGCGAGCCAGGCCGAGTCGCCGGGGCACGCCGCGGACGAGCACTAGTACGTCCGCGACGTCGATCCCGACGACGGGCAGTTCGACCTCAGCGACTACCTGCTGAAGCACGGCGGCCTGCTGCCGGTGCCGATCATCATCACGGAGCCGGCGCTCGGCTACGGCGGCGGCCTCGCCGCGCTGCGGATCAAGGAGTCGCTGGCCGATGCGGGCGCGCGCGGCGTCGCGCAGACCGGAAGGCAGGCGCCGCCCGCGATCGGCCAACTTGCTGCCTTCCGCACGCAGAACGGCAGCTCGGGCGGCTTCGCCGGCTAATTCACGCCGCTGGACGGCGACCTCTTAGTGCGCGCGTTCCACTACATCCCGGTCGGCGACTTCGTGATCGGGCTGCGGTACCTGATTGCGCGGAGGCTGGGGCTGTACAACGGCGTCGACTTTGCGTTGGGGCCGGAGGATCGGGCGTTACACATCCAGCTGGATGGGGCTTGGTACTGAGCGCCCCGCTGGCGGGAAGCCGCTCTCGGTCTGGCACTAATCGGTCGCGCAAGCGCTAACCCGGCACGAAGACAGCTCCCCTGGCTGCCGCTCGTCCGATCGGACGAGCCGAGTTGCACGAACGGCGATCGGCCGGTCTTCCGCGCATATGTCCTCGGCTTCAGAATCCTCCTGAAGGGAGGACCGAATGACCAGAGTTCTGATCGTCGACGACCATCCGTTGGTGGCCCGATACACGAAAGCGGAGGTTGCGGCACTTAGGCCGGATGCCGAACTGATGGTGGCGGGTTCGATGGAGGGCGCCGAGGCGCTAATCGCCGATGGCGCAGTGCCTGACTATGTCCTTCTCGACTTGATTCTTCCCGATTGCGAGGGACTGACGGGTCTTGTGCGACTTCGGAAGCTCGTCCCGAGCGCCGTAATTGGCGTTGTCACTGGCGAGACCAACCCGGAAGTGATGCGCGACTGCTTTCTGCAAGGGGCCAAAGGCTACTTGACGAAGAGCACGGGCGCGGAGGAGTTTACGGATGCGCTGCGCAAACTCTTGGACAACGGGTTCTTCTATCCGCGCCAAGCGGCGGATTCCCTGCCCGCGCGGGCAACTCATCGACTGACGCCTCGCGAGACCGAGGTGTTGCGCGTGCTGGCAATTGGAAAGGCAAATAAACAACTTGCGCCGATGCTGAGCATCTCTGAGAGCACCTTCAAGACCTATCTTCGGATCATCTACGAAAAGCTTGGTGTCAGGACGCGAGTTGAAGCGGTGCGGCGAGGCGAGGAACTCGGGGTGGTCGATACACGGAGGCGGCGATGAATTCGCGCGAAGGCGCCCGACTCACGGTGCAGTTGACGGCAGAGGAGCGCGCGAGGCTCGTCGCGGCGCTGGATCACGATATTCGCCAACCGCGGCACTCGATCGAGATGGGATTGCGGACACTGAGGCTAGTGGCGGCTGACCTCAATGGTCGTCGCTTCGATGAAGCGACTTTCGACTCGCTGGTGCAGAGAATGACCGTGGAGTTGGTGTCGGTGCAGGCAGCGCTGCGACAAGTCACCGATGCTCAGCAAGACTTGCTTGATGTCCTGCGGATCGAGTTTGAGGGGTTGCTGCTGCGGCCGCGAACCATTTCCGCTGGCGACCTCATCGAGCGGATATGCAGGAGCAATCGAGTTCTCGCAGGGCATGTCGAACTGCGGGGCGCGCCATCACGCCTGACCTTCTTTTCTGACGAGGGCTGGGTGGAGCGAGCACTCGGCAATCTCGTCACGAACGCCTTGCGCCACTCCCGCGCGACGAAAGTCCTGATCGGTGCACGTCGCTGTGCGGGTGGCATCGTCTTCGAGGTCCTTGACAATGGTCGTGGATTGTCGCCCGCAAGACTTGCTGACGTGTTCCAAGCAGTAAAGGCACCTGCGAACCGCTCAAGCGAGTTGACGGCCGCTCGATCGGGTCTTGGGCTCTACAACGTCAGGCTACTCACGGAGCGCCTCGGTGGCTCTGTGCAGTGCCTCTCTGTGCCAGGGCACGGCACTCGCTTTCGTGTACGGCTCCCCGGGCCACTGGGCACGTCGGAGCCTCCTCGTCGAATACCGCACGGAGTCGCTGCACGAGCAGTGCGAAGCAAGCTGGTAGCGATCCTAGATGATGATCTTGCGGTACTACGAGCCACGGAGAGACTGTTCGACGCGCTCGGCATCGAGGTCTATGCAGATCACGATCCTCTCCGCTGGCTTGGTTTCGTGACAGATATGCCGAGCCCGCCGGATCTGGTTCTACTGGACTTTCAGTTGCAAGACCAGGACTGTTCACTTCTACTCGATATTGTCCGGAGAAAGTGGGCCGCGCCGCGCACGAAAGTGCTGGTACTTACAGGCGCGCCGCCTAGTTCTGGTTTGGCTGAGGTCGCAGCGGTTGTCCCGGTGTTAAGGAAGCCAATCACGGAGACCAAGTTCGAAGTGCTGCTTGATGTTCTGGCGGGGATACGAGGGATGCCCGAGACAGGCTATCTGGAGGATAGAAATGAATGCTGACTCGCTCGCGATTCCGTGCGACGACGATTCAGTCGACGCCGAAATCGACGCACTGTTCTCCAATTTCGATGCACAGCGAGTCAAGGCAATCGACCGCGCGCTGAGGAAGTTCTCGGAAGGCGTGCCGTCGGTCGCACGCTTAGAGAGAATGCATCGACTTTGTCTGCTGTATGCACACAATTCGAGAGCGGTCGACGGGTACTTGATCGCTCGTGCAGCAGTGAGAGCAGCCAGACGACTTGGCGACCGCAGACGTCTTCGCAGGGCGCTAACCGATCGAGGTGCATTGCGTCGAATGGCAGGGGACATCAACAGCGCGATTGAAGACAATGTTGAAGCGTACGAGGTGGAGAGAGAGTTGAATGACGAGGCGCTCATGTCGCCGCCTCTGTCGAACTTGATCCTCGCTCTCGGCTTCCTGGATCTGGATGACCTCGCGCTTCGGCTTGCGGAAGAAGCGCTTGAGCGAGTTCCACTGGCCGTGGCTGACTTTTCTGACTTGAGTGCCACGACGTCGCTCATGGTGAATACGTCCGACCTCCTTCTCGGAAAGAATCCGAGACGCGCTTTGCAGCTTGCATGCGAAGCCGAGAGGCGGCTGCGAGAGGCGGTTGGAAAATTAGGGCCGTCAGATGAAATTCAGAGGGAGTCACAGCTTGCCATCGCCACGATGAACCAGGTAATTGCGGCCGTGAACCTTGGGGACAGAGAGATCGCCGCGCATGCAGTTACCAAGTTGCGCGTACTGATCAACGGTCTACCTGCGCCAAGACTGCGGCCCAGCGCGGCAGTTACTTTAGCCGTATATGAGACGCGGTACGGTGACCGACGGCAGGGTCTGCTGGAACTGAGGCGGGCCTGTCAGTCGTCAATTGATGAGGTCGCGGTCGATGCTTCGCGTCGACTCGTCGAGTACTACGAAGCGACGGGATGTCCAGCCGAAGCGGCAGAGATACTCCGGACCCTGCAAGCGCGACTTCAATCGATTCGGCGAACCGTCGCTCTGGAGGAACTCCGCCGGATCGAGGCGCTTGGCCAAGTTGAAGAGTTCGATGAGTTCCAGTGTGAGACGGAGCGGCGGCTATCTGACTTTGCGGGCCGTTCCATCGGGGTGCCGGAGAGGCTTTCGGCGAAGCTAAGACATCTGGAGGGAATTGCAGTCGCTGCCGAGTTGCGGGAAGGCGCTGAAGTGAGCCGCGCTCAGCACGTCTACCGTGTCGGCAAGCTATGTCGCGAGCTGGCGGTTGAGGCCGGTTGCAGTGATGAGGTCCAGTGGCTTGCGGAAATTACCGGCCGCCTTCACGACATCGGAAAGTGCGCGATCCCCGACTCGACGATCCTCTGTTGTTCCTCGTTGCATGAAACCATGCAGGCGATGCTTCGGGAACACTCAGACTACGGGGCGAGACTGATCGCGGACGCGGACGAGCCGCGCCTCGTTCAAGTGGTGGCCTCGGTCCGTCATCATCACGAACGATTCGATGGCTCGGGTTATCCAAGCAAACTGCGAGGCGAAGAAATTCCATTGCTCGCACGCATTGCGGCGATTTGCGAGAGCTATGACGCGATGCTGCAGTCAAGGGTCTATCGAAGCAGCCGCACGCCAGCGAAGGCCCTTGAAGAAATCGAGCGTTGTGCGGGATCGCAGTTTGATCCGCAGCTTGCTGGCCTTTTTGCCCGACTTGTCCGTCGCATACGTCGCGAGCACGGAGACGTTCTGGAGTACCTCGGAGCCGAAGCCCGTGACATTGCGCCCGTGCGAACGTTTGAACAACTGGAGCAACTAACGTCTGGAGCGCGCACGGTGCTGTGACTAATCCTCCAACTCCCCCCTAGCCAACTCCACATCCAGCTTCTCCATCGCATCCGCCGCCTCGCACTCCGCGGCCTCCGCGTAGAGCTTCTCGGCTTCCTTCAGCGCCTTCTTGCCTTCCAGCATCACCAGCCCGTTCGCGTACTCGATGCGCGCGATCGCGGAGGCCGGGTTGAGCTTGAGCGCCTCCTTGTACATCTTCAGCGCCGTGTCCTTCTTGGCACCGTAGGTGAGGCCGCCGATCATCGCGCCCACCTTGTCGATCACCTCCGCGTGATACGACCCGAGCACGATGTGCGCGTCGGCGTGTTTGGGCGCGAGCTTGATCGTGGCCTCCAGCGCGGCCTTCACCTTGCCGCCGATGCCCTGCGCGAGCGCCTTGGCCACCGAGATGCCCTGCGCGTACCGGCCGAGCGCGTAGGCCTGCCAGTAGAACGCGTTGGCGTTCTTCGGCTGCTTTGCCTGCAGTTTCTCGGCACGCTGCGCGACTTCCTCGAAGAGCTCGAGCTTGCGCTTCTCGCTGTCCTCCAGGTAGTTGGCGTAGATCGCCTGCGCCTTGTTGGCGACATTGATGCCGTCGTCGCCGGCCTCGATGCCGAGCTGCGCGGCCTTCTGGAAGTCGCCCGCGTGGAACGCGATCCACGCCTCGACCACGTCGTCGTTCTTCGGGAGCGGCTCGGCGTCGCCCTTGTGCAGGCGGTCCCACGCCTTCTTCAGGCTGGCCGCGGTGTAGTGGAACGACTTGTCGGGATACGGAAACTTCGCCCACGCCTTCGCCATCGCGTTCTCCTTCGGTCTTGTCGTTCTGGTGCGGCTAGTCGGTCAGGTACTCGGCCGCCAGGTGCTCGAACAGCGTGCGCGACTCGCCGGTGAGGTAGGGCGCGGTCAGCGCCATCACCTGGTAGCAGCCGCGCTGCACGGCGGCGCCCACGACGTCCGGCTCGTTGAAATGCCGCGGGTCCATCACGTACGAGTACGACAGCCAGTAGGTCGCCACCACCACCATGTTGGTCGCCAGCGACTCGATCTCGCGCGGGCTGGCCGCGAGCTCCCCGGCCTGCTGCAGTCCCTCGCACAGGCCCTTGGCGACTTTCACCTTCTGCGCCAGCAGCTGCTTGAACTTGACCTCGAGCGTGCGGTTGTTGGCGAGCAGGTTGTTCAGGTCGCGGTAGAAGAACCGGTACTTCCACACCAGCTCGAACAGCACGTGCAGGAACAGCCACGCATCCTCCACGTTCGCCTGCCGGTCCTGCGGCACCGACAGCAGCTTGTCGATCTCGCGCTCGAACTGCTGGAAGATGCAGTTGATGATGTCGTCTTTGTTCTTGAAGTGGTAGTACAGGTTTCCCGGGGAGATGTTCATCTCCTCGGAGATCAGCGTCGTGTTGACGTTCGGCTCGCCGAAGTCGTTGAACAGCCGCAGCGAGAGATCGAGGATGCGCTCGCGGGTGCGGCGCGGCGGCTTGCGTTCCATGGTGTTCGGGGGCGGAAACGCCGGATCGGGGTGCGGCAAGAATACCGCAGCGACCCGGCGCTCCTCAGGCGGCGGCGACGCGCAGCCAGCGTTCGAGGTCGTCGAGCGTGTGGGTCAGGGCACGTGTGGCGGCAGTGCTGGCGGTTTCGAGCCAGAGTCCGCGGCTCTTGCGCAGGCTCTTCACCAGCGTCATCGACTCGTCGCGCAGCACGTCGAGGCGGAGCTCCACGCCGTGCCGCTCGAGCACCGGCGTCAGCTCGTGCCGGCGCTTCCACAGCTCCTCGCGCGTCTTCTGGTACGCGTGCTCGCACAGGCGGCGCCGGCTCGAGTACGAGAACAGGTTGGTGAAGAACATGTCGGCGTCGGCGCGGTTCGGCTCGAACAGCACGATGTCCGTGTCCGGGTACACGGTCTTGTAGCGCTCCATCCCCGCGCCGAGGCGCGAGTGGATGATCGAACGGTAGGTCTGCGCCAGCACCACCGGCAGTCCGCCCTCGACCAGCCTGTCGAGGTGGTGCTCGTGGTCGCGCGTGCGGTGGTGCGGCGACGCGTCGAAGGGCACCAGCGGGTTCAGGCACAGCATGAGGTCGATGCCCTGCTGGAGGGCCAGCGACGCGTGCAGCGTCTTGCGCAGCGCGCCGTCGACGAAGTAGCGACCCTTGATCTGGGTGGGCGGAAAGAGCCCGGGCAACGCGGCCGACGCCTGCACCGCGCGCGAGATCGGAACGTCGTCGAGGCCCGGCGTGCCGAAGGCGAGCGACTCCCCGGTGTCGAGGTCGGTGGCGACGAGGTAGAGCTTGTGCGCGAGCTGGCGGAAGTCGTTGGTGCGGCCCGCCTGCGAGAAGATGACGCCGAGGTACTTGTCGACCTGCTCGCCGTTGAAGATGCCGGTCGGGATCGCGCGGCCGAGGCGCTCGAAGGCGCTCATCATCGTGCTGGTGCCGAGCGCGTAGTGCCAGAGCGCGGCCGCCAGCAGCGGCGGCACCGACGCCAGGCGCTGCGCGAACTCCTTCAGCGCCGGTCGCAGCAGGACCGACGGCTCGAAGCGGTCGTGCGACCGGTCGCCCTCGATGAAGATGCGCGACATCTGGTGCGGCGTGATGCCGTTGCAGAGCGCCGCCGCGATGAACCCGCCGGCGCTGACGCCGACATAGACGTCGGCGTCGTTGAGGTCGATCGACAGGGATTCGTTCAGCGCGGCGAGGGCGCCGATTTCATAGATGGCACCGAGCGGTCCGCCTCCTGCGAGGGCGAGGCCGATGCGGGGCGGCGGCGAGGGCCGGACGGCTCCTCGGCCGGTGCGGGCGCTATGGATGACAGACATCGCCTTCAACCTATCCCGGATTCCGGGACAGGTATTGCGATCCGTCAGCGCACGGCGTCAGGGCAGCCGCCCGGGGAGTGCTTCCCGGGCGACTGTTCTGCCGGGTGCCCAATCAGGCCGCGGCGGCCTTGCGTGCGCGGGGCTTCGCCGCCTTGACGGCGCGCTTGGCGGCCGGACGCGCGCGAGTCAGCGACTCGACGCTCTTCGTCAGTTCCTCGACGCGCTTCGTCAGCGACGTGATTTCCTTGTTGGTCGGCACGCCGAGGCGGGTGAGGGCGCGCTCGACGCGGGCCTCGAACACGGTCTCGAGTTTGTCCCATGTGCCGTTGGCCTGCTTCTGCAGCCCGGCGGCGACTTTCGTAACTTTGGCCGTCACGTCGTTGACCTTGTCTTCGGTGACCTTCATCGTGCGTTGCTGGATCGAGGCGCCTTCACGGACGAGGGCCTTGAACACCTTCTGGCCTTCCTCCTGCGCCTTCGCGAAGGCGCCGAGCCCGGCCAGCCAGATCTCCTGCGCCGAGTCCTTCACGGCGGCAGCGAGTTGGCTTTCGGTGCGGGACTTGTCTGCCATTGCTTTCAGCTTCTTGACCATCGTGGCTCCTTGCGTCGGAAGTTCGATTTCTCGAGTGGCCGAAGTTTAGGAGCGTGGAAACACCGCTCTCAACCGAATCCCTAGAACCGCGGCTCTATTGGCTACACTCCTCGGTAGCCGTAGAAGAACCACTCGAATCGGTCCAGGAGACTTCCCGATGACCTACTTTGTCACGGGCGCCACAGGCTTCATCGGCAGGCGCCTCGTCAAGAAATTGCTCGCCCGGCGGGGCACCGTCGTCTACTTCCTCGTGCGCGCCGAGAGCCGCGACAAGGTCCCGGCGCTGCTCGAAGACTGGGGGGTCGGCGAAGAGCGCGCGATTCCCGTCGTCGGCGACCTCGGCCAGCCGCTGCTCGGCGTCTCGAAAGCCGAGCAGAAGAAGCTCACCGGGAAGATCAAGCACTTCTTCCACCTCGCCGCCGTCTACGACCTGAAGGCGGACGCCGAGAGCCAGATCGTCGCCAACATCGACGGCACCCGCAACGCGGTCGCCCTCGCCAACGCGATCAAGGCCGGCGTGTTCCAGCACGTGTCGTCGATCGCCGCCGCCGGCATGTACGAAGGCGTGTTCCGCGAGGACATGTTCGACGAGGCCGAAGGCCTCGACCACCCGTACTTCGCCACCAAGCACGACTCCGAGAAGATCGTCCGCAAGGAATGCGACATGCCGTGGCGCGTGTACCGCCCGGGCCTCGTGGTGGGCGACAGCAAGACGGGCGAGATGGACAAGATCGACGGCCCGTACTACTTCTTCAAGCTGATCCAGCGGATGCGCGCCATCCTGCCGCCGTGGATGCCGGCGGTCGGCATCGAGGGCGGCCGCATCAACATCGTGCCGGTGGACTTCGTCGTCGACGCGATCGACCACATCGCGCACAAGAAGGACCTCGACGGCAAGGCGTTCCACCTCGTCGACCCGACGCCGTACCGCGTCGGCGACATCCTGAACATCTTCGCCAGGGCGGCGCACGCGCCGCAGTTCTCGCTGCGCGTCAACGCCGCGCTGCTGGGCTTCATCCCGAACAGCGTCAAGAAGGGCCTGCTCGACGCTGACGCCGGTGCGCCGGATCAAGAACGCCGTCATGAAGGACCTCGGCGTTCCGGACGACATCCTCACGTTCGTCAACTACCCGACGCGCTTCGACGCGCGCGAGACGACCGCAGCGCTGAAGGGCACGAAGATCCAGTGCCCGCGGCTGGAGGACTACGCGTACCGACTGTGGGATTACTGGGAGCGCAACCTCGACCCCGACCTCTTCATCGACCGCACGCTGAAGGGCCAGGTGCAGGGCAAGGTGGTGGTGATCACCGGCGGCTCGTCGGGCATCGGACTGGCGGCGGCGCACAAGATCGCGCAGCGCGGCGCGATCACCGTCCTCATCGCACGCGACGAGGAGAAGCTCGCCGCGGCGAAAAAGGAGATCGAGGACGGGCTCGGCAAGAACGAGAACCACGGCCAGGTCGTGACGCACTCGGCCGACCTCGCCAGCAACGAAGGCGTCGACCGGGCGACGGCGTGGATCATCGAGACCTTCGGCGGCGCGGACGTCCTGGTCAACAACGCCGGCCGGTCGATCCGCCGCGGCATCGAGTCGAGCTACGACCGCATGCACGACTTCGAGCGCACGATGCAGGTCAACTACTTCGGCGCGCTGCGGATGACGATGGGGCTGATGCCGCACATGTCGGCCAAGCGCCGCGGACAGGTGATCAACATCTCGTCGATCGGGGTGCTGACCAACGCGCCGCGGTTCTCGGCGTATGTCGCGTCCAAGGCGGCGCTCGACGCTTGGACGGCCTGCGCGTCGTCGGAGTTCGCGGACGTGGGCGTCAAGTTCACGACGATCAACATGCCGCTGGTGCGCACGCCGATGATCGCGCCGACGAAGCTCTACCAGAACGTGCCGACGCTCTCGCCCGACGAGGCGGCCGACCTCATCGTGCGCGCCATCGTCTACAAGCCGGTGCGCATCGCCACGCGGCTCGGCATCTTCGGCGCCGTGCTGCACGCGCTGGCGCCGCGCATCGCGCAGATCGTGATGAACACGACCTTCCGCATGTTCCCGGACTCCGATGCGGCCAAGGGCGCGAAGGAAGGCGAGAAGGCTGAAGGCCACTCCGGACCAGATCGCGTTCGCGAACCTGATGCGAGGGGATTCACTTCTAGACGCTGCCTCCGTCCGGGAGCATTGACAGCACGAGGGGCAGGGACAGCGTTCCTGCCCCTCTTTTCGAACAACGGGATGCTCGATGAACGAACCTGAAGGATTGCCGCCGCTGCCCGACCACCTCTCGGTCGACCCGCGCAGTCCCCATTACAACGCCGACGGTACTCGAACACGAGATCGGCGTCCGCTTCAACGACCACGAGCGCTCGGACGTCGAGGAGTACTGCATCAGCGAAGGGTGGATCAAGGTCGCGGCGGGCAAGGCACTCGACCGCCGCGGCCAGCCGCTGCTGCTGAAGCTCAAGGGTCGCGTCGAGGCCTACTACCGCTGAACGTGCCGGCCCGGCCGTCTCTCCGGTCGCGGGCCTCGGTGCGGGGCGCTCGACCACCTCGATCAGCTTGCTGCAGCACCTCGTCGCTCGCGGTCATCGCGAGGTGACCGGTCTTCTCGAACCACACCGCCTCGGCGCCGGCGAGGACCTGGTTGTCGCGCGGCACGATCAGGTTGTCGTGCTGGCTGGCGAAGCAGACGAACTCGACCGGCTCGTCGTCCTGCGGCGAGCTGGCGGACGAACTCGCAGGCATTGCGCATCTGGCGCGCGTTGGGACCGTGGCCGAGGGTCGCGAACACGGTGCCGTGATGCGGCGTGTCGATCGTCACCACGCGCTGCACCGCGTGATGCCCGTGGCGGCGCAGGTAGCTGCGCGCGGCCAGCCCGCCCATGCTGTGGCAGACGAGCGTGACCGCTCCGCGCCAGCGCACGCCGGCAGCGCTTCGACGGCGTCGTCGACGACCTCCGCGTACGGTTCGACGCCGCCGAACACCGGCTCGAGGTTGACGGTGCCGACGTTCCAGTGCGACGGGATTCCGTCCATCAGCCAGTGGGCGCCAGGTCGCGCGGTTGCACATGTAGCCGTGGATCAGCAGCACGGTGGGGCGGGAGGCATCGCGCACCACCGGGCGCTCCGGAAAGTCGGCGCGCCATGCCTGGTCGATGTTGAACACCGTGAACGATCGCCACGTCTCGCCCCACCAGACGGCGATGAGTTCGAGGAATGCCGATGCGCGCCACGGGCCGCCGGTCGATCAGCGCGCCGGTGACGAACTCGATGGCCAGCGGCACGCCCTGCACCGCGAAGGGCAGCAGGGCGGCCATGCCGAGCGCGAGCCATCGATCCACGTCGGCCAGCACCAGTGCGTGCGCGAGCGCCAGCGCCGCCAGCAGTTCGATGGCCGAGCCGATCCTCAGGTAGCGAGCGAGCATCTCAGCCTCGCGGCGCGCCGCCGTCGACGTCGATGTGCTTGAAGAAGTCGCGCGCGTACGGGTGGCGGCGGTAGCCGACCAGCCACGGATGCATGACGTCGTTGACGAAGCGGTGTCCGTGCACCTTGTACGGCATGTAGGCGACGAAGAGGCGCTTGAGCTCGAACATGGCTGCCTCGCGTTCCCGCCCGTCCGCGATCGTGCGCTGCAGTTCGTACAGGCGGTCGTACTCCTTGTTCACGAAGCGCGCGTAGTTCGGCACCCCCTTGTTGGGCCCGAACGCGATCGCGAAGAACGTATCCGCGTCCGGCGCGCTCGCGCTCCAGCCGAGCTGCCACATCATCAGCTTGCCGGCCCGCGCGTTCTTGGCATTCTCCGGCCACTGGTTCACGCGGAACTCGATCCTGAGTTCGAGCGCGGTCATGTGGCGCTTCCACACCTCGTTGAAGCGGCGGTCGAGCTGGCTCGACTCGCACGCCATCGAGAGCACGAGCGGCGAGCCGTCGGGGTGCTCGCGCCAGCCGTCGCCGTCGCGGTCCAGCGTAGCCGTACGTGTCCAGCAGCGCGCGTGCCGCCGCACGGTCGAAGCGGCTCATGTCGCTCCGGAAGCCGGGGTCGAAGCCGACGACGCCCGGGGGCACCGGCGACTGCGCCGGCACCATCGAGTCGTTGCGCACCAGCCGGATCTCTTCGTCGATGTCGTAGCCGAGGCTGATCGCCCGCCGCAGCGCGACCTTCTCCGGGGTGTACCCGCCGATGGTCGGGTCGTCCATGTTGAACAGCGTGACGACGATGTCCGGGTTGACGATGCGATCGAGCTCGATGCCCTGTTTCGCCAGCGCCGGCGCCACCTTGCCGAAGGGCACCGCCTGGTTGATGAACTCGAGCGGCACGTTGACGCAGTCCTGCTCCCCGTTCAGGAACGACAGCCAGCGGGGCTGCGACTCGTTGATGACCGAGAGTTCGACGCGATCCACCATCGGCAGGCGACGGCCCTTGAGCCGCGCAGCGATCTGCTGCGCACGAACGTCGGCGGCGGGCGGGCGGGCGTCGTACAGCTCTTCGCGGAAGTTCGGGTTGCGCTCGAGCACCATGAACGACGAGCGCTTCCACTGCGCCAGGACGAAGGGACCGGTGCCGACCGGGTGCGCCATCATGTCGTCGCCGTACATCTCCACCACTTCGCGTGCGACCGCGCCGAAGACGCTGCAGTCGGCGAGGTTGTGGGTGAAGCGCGGCTCGGGTTCGGCCAACGTGATCTGGAACGTGTAGCGGTCGAGCGCCCGCAGGCCTTCGACTTCGCGGCTGTAGTCGAACTTGCCGGTGGCCTGCGCCTGCTTGCGCAGGTCGTCCAGGCCGAGCAGCTTCGAATTGCCGAGCGACGAATACCGCGGGCTCTTCCAGCGCGGGTCGTAGATCCGCTTGGTCGAGTAGACGTGGTCGTGCGCCGTCAGTTCGCGCTTCTGTCCCTTGAACGCCGGGTCGTCCTGGAAGTAGATGCCGGGCCGGATCCGCACGGTGAACGTGCGGAAGTCGCTCGAAACCTCCGGCATCGCGGCCGCGGTGCGGGGACGCAGTTCGGCGGGCCGCGCGAGGAAGTCGTACTGCAGCGGCGACTCGAATACGTTCGACACGACGTAGTTGGAGTACAGGTCCGAGATCTGCGCCGGGTCGAATCCGGTCTCCGCGGCGTTGAACGCCCAGCGGAAGGTGCGCTTGGCTTGGGCTGCGCTGGGGGACGGCAGGCCGGCAACCGCGTTCGCCGAAAGCGCGGCGCTGCCTTGCAGGAAGCCACGCCGCTTCACTTTGTCGCCTTCGCCTGCTCCGCGGTGTCGATGTCGACGTACGGACCACCAGTCCTGCCAGTACGGCGGCCGGCGGTAGCCGATCAGCCAGGGCCATGCGAGGTCGGTGTGCATCCGGTGCACGCCGTTCTTGTATGGCGCGTAGACGAGCAGGATCTTCTTGGCCTGTTCGAAGAGGTCGAGCCGCTCCGGGCCGTCCGGCAGCACGCGCATCCTGTCGTAGATCTGGTCGTACTCGGCGTTCTTGAAGCGCGACAGGTTCTGGCCACCCAGGTGGCCGCTGAAGCCGCGGTCGAACGAGGGTCCGCCATCGGGAGCAGCCGCGGACAGGCCGACCCGCCAGACCATCAGCTTGCCGGCGCGTGCGTTCTTCAGATTCTCGGGCCACTTGGCCGGCTTGAACACCGCTTTCACGCCGAGGTTTGCCATGTCCTTGCGATGCAGTTCGTCGAGCTGGCGCGACTGCTGGTCGGGCTGCGTGGCCACCTCGATCACGAGCGGCGAGCCATCCGGCAGATCGCGCCAGCCGTCGCCGTCCTTGTCGACGTAGCCGTACATGTCGAGCAGCGCCTTGGCCTTCGCGATGCTGTATTCCGCGTTCTCGCTCCTGTACGCGGTGTCGTACCCGAAGGTGTTCGGCATCAGCGGCGACTGCGCCGGGATCGCCTGCCCCTTCCGGGCCAGCCGGATTTCTTTCCCGGTGTCGACCGCGAGGTTCAGCGCGCGTCGCAAGGCTACCTTCTCCGGCGTGTAACCGCCGATCACCGGGTTGTCCATGTTGTACACGGTCATCGTCACGTCGGACGCCAGCGTGCGGAACACCTGGATGTGCTGCTTCGCGAGGTTCGGCGCAAGCTTGCCGTTCGGCACCGCGATCGGCACGAACTCGGCCGCCAGCCGCTCCATGAAGTCCTGCTGCCGGTTGAGGAACGACAGCCAGCGCGGCTGCTGCTCCTCGATGATCGAGATCTCGACGCGGTCGATCAGCGGCAGCTTGCGGCCCCTGAAGCGCGCGGCGAGCGCCTGCCCCTCGGCATCGTCCGCGTTCGGCTCGGCGTCGTAGACGTGCTCGCGGTAGTTCGGATTGCGCTCGAGCACGATCCTGGAGTTGCGGCGCCACTCGACGAGCCGGAACGGACCGGTGCCGACCGGGTGGCCCATCATCGTGTCGCCGTACGCCTCGACCACTTCGCGCGCGACGGCGCCGTACAGGTCGCCGCCGGCGATCGTCTGGATGAAGCGCGGTTGCGGCTGCTCGAACCTGAACTGGATCGTGTAGCGGTCGAGCGCGCGCAGTCCCTCGACCTCGCGGTCGTAGTCGAAGGGCTTCTTCTCGTTCAGCGCGGCGTCCCGCAGCGCTGACATGCCGACGATCTTGAGCTCGTTGAGGCTCGCGAAGGCGGGCGCCTTCCAGCGCGGGTCGAAGAAACGCTTCATCGCGTAGACGTAGTCCTCGGCGACCAGTTCGCGCTTCTTGCCGTTGAAAGCCGGATCGTCGGCGAAGTAGATGCCCGGCCGGATCTTCACCGTCCAGACGCGAAAGTCCGGCGACACCTCCGGCATGCCGACCGCCGTGTTCGGCTTTATCTTGAAGGGACGCGCCAGGTGGTCGTAGGTGTACAGGCCGTCGAAGATGTTCGCGGTCACCGTGCGCGAGTACAGGTCCGACAACTGCACGGTGTCGAATCCGGTCTCCGCGATCGGGAACGCGTACCGCAGCACCTTCTTCGCTTCGCCCTGGGCGGCGGCCGCGGAGGCGATCAACAGGGCCGCGCAGAGCACTGAGGCGCGGCGCAGGAACAGGGACAGGGTCATGTGAGGGTCCGGGCCCGGAGAGCGGGGTCGATGTCGATGTACTTCCAGAAGTCGCGCATGAACGGGTGCCGCCGGAAGCCGATCACCCACGGGTGATAGACGGCGGTCTCGATGCGGTGACCGAGGAACTTGTACGGCGCGTAGGCGGCGAAGAGCCGCTTGGCGTCGTGGAACAGGGCGTCGCGCTCCGCGCCGTCCGGGAAGCGTGCGCTGCTGCGCGTAGAGCCGGTTGAAGGCGGGCAGGTCGAAGCGGGCGTGGTTGGCCTGGCCCTTGTTGGGGCCGTAGCCGAGCGCGAGAAAGGTGTCGCCGTCCGGTTGCGCGGCCACCCAGCCGACGCGCCACATCATCAGCTTGCCCGCGCGGGAGTTCTTCAGGTTCTCGGGCCACTTGGCCGGCCTGAAGTCGATCTGCAGGCCGACCGCGGTCATGCTCCGCTTCCAGATCTCGTCGAGCTGGCGCGACAGCTGGTCCGGCTGGGTCGCCATTTCCAGCTTCAGCGGCGAGCCGTCGGGCAATTCGCGCCAGCCGTCGCCGTTGCGGTCGGTGTAGCCGAACGCGTCGAGCAGCGCCTTCGCGCGCGCCGGGCTGTACTCGCTCATCTCGCTCCGGAACGCCGGGTCGTATCCGGCCGTGAGTGGCGCCACCGGCGACTGCGACGGAATCGACTGGCCCTTGCGCACCAGCCGGATCTCGTCGTCGGCCGCGTAGGCGAGGCCGACCGCGCGGCGCAGCGCGACCTTCTCGGGCGTGTAGCCGCCGACCACCGGGTGCTCCATGTTGAAGAGCGCCATGTCGACGTTGGCGCGCGGCGCGCGGTCCATCTGGATCGAGCGCCGTTGCAGGTTGGGCGCGAGCTGGCCGTTCGGGATGACCAGGTTCGCGAGGTCGTAGGGAAGTTCGTCGACGAGGTCGTGCTCGGTGTTCAGGAAGGCGAGCCAGCGCGGCTGGTTCTCCTCGACGATGTAGACCTCGACGCGATCCACCAGCGGCAGCTTGCGGCCGCGCAGTTGCGCCGCCATCGCTTCGGCGACGGCGGTCGCCGGTGGCCGGCTGCGGGTCGTAGACGTCGTCGCGGTAGCCGGGATTGCGCTCGAGCACCATGCGCGACGAGCGGCGCCAGTCGACGAGCCGGAACGGGCCGGTGCCGACCGGATGTCCGAGGAGCTGCTTGTCGTCGTACATCTCCGCCACCTCGCGCGCGACCGCGCCGAGGAACGAGTTGTCCGCGAGGTAGAGGTGGAACCGCGGGCTCGGTTCACCGAGCCGGAGCTGGAACGTGTAGCGGTCGAGCGCGCGCACGCCCTCGACCTCGCGGTCGATGTCGAACTTCGCGCCCTTCAGGGCCGCGGCACGGATCTCGTTCATGCCGAGCAGTTTCGCGTTCTCGAGCAGGTATATGCGCGGGCTCTTCAGCTTCGGGTCGTAGATGCGCTTGATCGAATAGACGTAATCCTGCGCGACGAGTTCGCGCCGCTTGCCCTGGAAGGCGGGGTGGTCCTGGAAGAAGATCCCGGGGCGCAGCCGGATCGTCAGCGTGCGGAAGTCGTCCGACACCTCGGGCAGCTCCGCCGCGGTGTTGGGAACGATCTTCGCCGGTCGCGCGAGGAAGTCGTACGTCAGCGGCGCGTCGAAGATGTTCGCGATGACCGTGCTCGAGTACAGATCGTTGACCTGCGCGGGATCGAAGCCGGTCTCGGCCACGCGGAATGCGTAGCGGAGCACCTTCTGTCCTGCGGCTGGCCTGTCCGGCGTTGCCTGCGTGTTCTGGGCGTTGACCGTGGCGCCCGCGAGCGCAGGCAGCGCCACGAGGGCTTTCGACAATGCGCGTCGGCTTTTCGATACGCGTTCGATCGTCACGAGTGTGTCGGTCGCGGGTTGGTTTGAATCCAGTGGCCCGGACGGCATAATCCGCGCTTTCGCGCTTCGGGCGGGTGTCTGGACGCGGACTCGAGAGGACGGCAGCCCGCGTGGCCGCATATATCTTACGCAGACTGTGGCAGATGATCCCGACACTCGCGGGCGTCATCCTGTTCGTCTTCTTCCTCTTCAAGTTCTTCGGCGGCGACCCTGCCGAGATCCTGGGCGGCCTGCTGGCGACGCCGGAACAGATCCAGGCGATTCGACAGCAGCTCGGCCTCAACGATCCCTGGTACGTCCAGCTCTGGATCTTCGTGAAGTCGATCTTCACGTTCAACTGGGGCAACAGCTGGGCGACCGGCGAGGCGATCAGCAACATCTTCCGCACGCGCCTGCCGGCGACGCTGACGGTGATGCTGCCGATCCTGATCCTCGAAACCGTGCTGGCCATCATCGCGGCCATGGCAGTCGCTTACGTGCGCGGCACTCTGACCGACCGCGCCATCATGGTCATCACGACGATCGCGCTGTCGATCTCGTTCCTCGTCTACATCATCGTCGGCCAGTGGCTGTTCGGCTTCTACCTCGGCTGGTTCCCGGTGCAGGGCTGGAGCGACAGCTTCTGGACCAACCTGACGCACTACGCGGTGCTGCCGATCATCCTCGCGGTGTTCGTGTCGCTCGCTCCGTACACGCGCCTGTACCGCAGCTTCTTCCTCGACGAGATCAACCAGGACTACGTGCGCACCGCGCGCGCCAAGGGCGTCGGCGAGAACCGCGTGCTGTTCGTCCACGTGCTGCGCAACGCGATGATCCCGGTGCTCACGAACCTCGCGCTGCAGCTGCCGGGCGTGTTCGTCGGTTCGTTCCTGATCGAGACGTTCTTCTCGATCCCCGGCCTCGGCCGCGAAGTGCTGCTGGCCGTCAACCGCAGCGACTACCCGGTGATCCAGGCGATGACGGTCTATCTCGCGGTGCTCACGATGATCATCAACCTCACGGCCGACATCCTGTACCGCGCCGTCGATCCGCGCGTGGTGCTGAAGTGAGGCTGCCGTGAACGCTGCCGTCGAAGCCTACAAGCTGCCTCCGGAGCCTGCCCGCTCGCGCGGCGTGTGGGCCACGGCGTGGCGGCGCCTGAAGGGCGACCGCGTCGGCATGGTGTCGCTCGCCGTCGTCGCGGTGTTCGTGCTGATGATCGTGCTGTCGTCCGTCGGCCTGGTCGCACGCGACTGGCAGAAGGAAGTCGCGGTGCCCGACGCGCCGCCGACCTTCATGGGCCCGAAGGCGAAGCAGATCGGCACCGATCCGCTCGCCGACACGGTGTCCCGGGACGCCAAGCCGGTCGACCTGTCCGACATCGACCCGCTCGCGCCGAAGTACCAGGAGTGGAAGGAGCGGGCGGCGAAGATCCAGGTCAGCGAGCCGCCGCGCGCCGACACGCTCCCGTTCGGCGCCGACCGACTCGGGCGCGACGTGCTCGACAAGGCGGTCAAGGGCGCGGAGATCTCGATCTTCGTCGGCCTGTTCGCCGCGGTGCTCGCCACCATCATCGGCACGATCCTCGGGGCGCTGTCGGGTTACGTCGGCGGCAAGGTCGGCGACTTCCTCGAGTGGGTCTACAACGTCTTCACGTCGATCCCGGACATCCTGCTGATCTTCGCGTTCGCCGCGGTGCTCGGGCGCGGAATCGGCACGGTGATCCTGATCCTCGGCCTCGTCGGCTGGACCGGCATGTACCGGCTGGTGCGTGCCGAGTACATCAAGCACAGCAGCCGCGAGTACGTGAAGGCGGCCGAGGCCATCGGCACCAGCCACCTGGCCCGGATGTTCGTGCACATCCTCCCGAACGTCAGCCACGTGATCCTGGTGCGGATGTCGCTGTACGTCGTCGGATTCATCAAGGCCGAGGTCATCCTGTCGTTCCTCGGCCTCGGCGTGCCGGTCGACCAGGTGTCGTGGGGCACGATGCTGTCCGAGGCGCAGGCCGAACTCGTGCTCGGCCACTGGTGGCAACTGGCCGCGGCGACGATCTTCATGGCGACCTTCGTCACGGCGTTCTCGCTGTTCACCGATGCGCTGCGCGACGCGCTCGATCCGAAATTGCGATGAGCACGCTCGTTTCCGTCCAGAACCTCAAGGTTTCGTTCCGCCTCGGCAAGCACCGCGTCGTCGAGGCGGTGCGCGACATCAGCTTCGACGTCCCGGAGAACGGCACGCTCGCGCTGGTCGGCGAGTCGGGCTCGGGCAAGAGCGTCTCGGCGATGTCGATCGTGCGGCTGCTGCCGGAGAACGCGATCGTCGGCGCCGACAGCCGGATCTCCTTCGCGGGCCGCAATCTGCGCACGGCCTCCGAAGACGAGCTGCGCAAGATCCGCGGCAAGGACATCTCGGTCATCTTCCAGGAGCCGATGACGTCGCTGAACCCGGTCTTCACGGTGGGTTGGCAGATCGCGGAGGTGCTGAAGCTGCACACCGACCTCGCGGGCCGCGCGCTCGGCGACCGCGTGCTCGAGCTGATGAACGAGGTCGGCATCCCGGAGCCGAAGGCGCGGATCGATGCCTATCCGCACGAGCTTTCGGGCGGGCAGCAGCAGCGCGTGATGATCGCGATGGCGATCGCGTGCGAGCCCAGGCTGCTGATCGCCGACGAGCCGACCACCGCGCTCGACGTCACCGTCCAGCGCCAGATCCTCGAACTGATGGCGCGCCTGCGGGCCAAGCACCGCATGAGCATGCTGTTCATCAGCCACGACCTCGGGCTGGTCGGCGAGATCGCCGACGGCGTCGTCGTGATGCGCGACGGCACGGTGCGCGAGTCGGGACCGGTCGACCAGATCTTCGCGAGCCCGCGCGACGCCTACACGAAGGCGCTGCTCGCCTGCCGTCCGCGGCTGGACGTCAAGCCGCGGCGGCTGCCGGTGATCGACGACTTCATGCGCAATGGCGGCGACGCGCCGCAGATCACCGTGGAGACGCGGCAGGCGCGCGCGCAGGAGGCCGAAGCCGCTGGTCGAGGCCAAAGGGCTGCGCAAGGAGTACCGCCTGAAGACCGGGCTGCTGAAACGCAAGACGATCGAGGCGGTCAAGGACGCGAGCTTCGCGCTCTACCGCGGCCGGACGCTCGGCGTGGTGGGCGAGTCGGGCTCCGGCAAGACCACCGTCGGCATGATGCTGATGCGGCTGACGCAGGCCACGGCCGGGCAGGTCCTGTACGACGGCACCGACCTGCTGGCACTGAGCGACCGGGAGATGATGGCGTACCGGCGCAGGATCCAGATCATCTTCCAGAATCCGTTCGCCAGCCTCAACCCGCGCTTCACGGTCGGGCAGATCCTGACCGAGCCGATGAAGATCCACGGCATCGGCGCGAGCGACAACGACCGGTTCGATCTGGCCGTCGCGCTGTCGAGAGCGCGTCGGGCTGGCCGAAGACAGCGTTCACAAGTATCCGCACGAGTTCTCGGGCGGGCAGCGGCAGCGCATCGCGATCGCGCGCTGCCTGTCGATGAAGCCCGACGTGCTCATCTGCGACGAGTCGGTCTCGGCGCTCGACGTCTCCGTGCAGGCAACGGTGCTGAACCTGCTGCTCGACCTGCAGGACGAGTTCGGCATGACCTACGTGTTCATCAGTCACGACCTCGCCGTGGTGAAGTACATGGCGGACGACATGCTGGTGATGAACCAGGGCGCCATCGTCGAGCGCGGGCCGGCCGATGCCATCTACGCGGATCCCCAGAACGAATACACGCGTAAGCTCATGATCTGCGATCCCGCGCGGCTTTGCCGGCCGCCAGCTTCGCCCCTGATCACTGCCCCGGCCTCCGACCGGCTTGAATGCGATGTTCGGCGCCGCCGACACCGACCTGCAAAACCGACTCGCCCAGGCGCTGGACGCGGTGATGACGATGCGCGGCCAGCTGGCGGCCGATCCCCAGCTGTCGAAGCGATGGAGCGCCGTGAAGCAGTTCCAGGCCGACCGCCTGCGCGCCACGTACCCGGACCTGCTCGCTTCGGACCGTTACCGCGAACCGTGCGAGTTCTTCCTCGACGAGCTGTACGGCGCGCACGACTTCGATCAACGCGACGCTGAGGCGCAGCGCGTGGTGCCGAAGCTGGCGAAGATGCTGCCGACCCGCGCGCTCGAAACGCTGCTGCTCGCGGTGCAACTGGACGAAATGTCCGAACGCTTCGACTCGGAGATGGCGCGGAGGATCGCCTTGCCCGTCACGGCCTCGAACTACGCCGACGTCTATCCCACGGTCGCCAGTGAAGCCGAGCGCGAACGGCAGATCGAGGTGGTCGACGAGATCGGCAAGGCGCTCGACAAGCTCGCGCGTTTCCCGATGCTGTCCACGATGCTGCACATGATGAAGGGTCCGGCCGAGATGTGGGGGCTGTCGCACCTGCATCACTTCCTGCAGCGCGGGTTCGACGCGTTCGCCGGGATGGGCGGCGCACGCGAGTTCCTCGCGACGATCCGGCGACGCGAGTCGGCGGTGAACCACCGGCTCTTCGCGCGCGATCCCGATCCGTTCCGACCGGTCGACTGAAGCGGGTCGACGCTAGGCACCGAGGCGGACGACGCGGGTGCTCGTCCAGCGGTCGTGCAGCAGCCGCCTCTGCGGATCGGCCAGCGCGGGCAGCAGCAGCGTGGCGAAGCCGGCCGCCAGAGCGCCGAGGTCGGCCAGCGCATGCGAGTGGAAGAGCGACACCCAGACCAGCCCGGGCAGCCAGAGGTGCCACGCGAGCACGTACCGCGCGATGGCGCGTCCCACGGACGGCGGGGCACTGCCGTCGCCCAGCACCTTGAGGTTCCACGTCTTCAGCGCCAGCGTCTGGCCGGAGCGCGACCAGCACCAGACGAAGTAGCCGCCGATCGCGAAGAAGAGGATGGCCTGCAGCACGGCGCGCGGCCCCGGCGGCAACGGGTACTTCCACTGGAACAGCGCGAGCAGCGCGTACGACACGATGAAGACGACGCCGAAGAGCAGCACGGCTTCGTAGATCATCGCGGCCAGGCGCAGCGGAAGGCCGGCGGGCCGGACGGAAGTGGACGGGGGCAGGGAGGACACTCGCCGAGTCTAGCGGCGGCTCACGGCGCGTCCGGCGGACGCTACGGCTTGATCTCCGGCGCCGGTTCCGGCGGAGCCACCGCGGGCGCACTCGGCGCGGTGGACGAAGCGTCCGGCGCCGCCGAAGTTGCCGCTTCAGATGGGGCGGTGGTGCGGGCGGCTCGGCCTTCACGGCAGGCGAGTCCGGCGCGGCGGCCGACTTCACCTGCGCGGGCTGCAGTCGGGTCCGCTCCTCCTTCTTCGGGGTGCGTTCGGCCAACTGCGCGTTTCTTTTCCTCGGGCAGTTCCTGGTACTTCTGCAGCTTCTCCTGGCGCTGGTCGGCAGGGAGCTGGTAGGCCCGGCGGAAGTTCTCCCGGGTGACTCGGCGCTGCTCGGGCGTGAGCTTCGCCAGTTCCTCCATGCGCTCGTGCACACGCTGCTTGCCGTCGACGGACAGGTTCGGATACTTCTTCGCGACCTCGAGCCACCTCTTCTTGGAGTCCGCCTCGAGCCCGGGCCACAAGTCGCGCAGGGGTGCTAGGGCCTCGCGTTGTGCTGGAGTGAGTTCGCTCCACGCTGGCCTCACGGTCCCGGGAACCGGCACCGGCGCCGGGGTCGGCGCTTCCGTGGGAGCGGTGGCGGTCGGCAAGGGTGCCGCCGGCGGCGGCGACGACGGCTGGCAGGCGACCAGAGCCGCGCCGACCAGCAGGAGGACCCGAGTGACGTAGGGCTGCACTCGGGCTCCGGTCAGAGTCTCGTCGGTGCCGGTCTGGAGCAGCGTTCCGAATCCCTTGTCGGCGTACGTGCCGATGGGCGCGTCGTCGAGCAGGACGGCGAAATCCATGTCAGCAAGTTCGGAAATCCGACGCTCCTGCTGCCACTGGTAGATGCCCACGAACCCGATCACGAGCGCGAGCAGGGGGGCGATCAGTCCGAGCCGCTGGGCCCAGCCCACATGGCCGTCCTCGTCCAGCGGTCGGGCCACTGGCGGGCACCAAATGGGGCGATAGGCAGGCGCGGTGTCGGCGCGGTGGGCTGCCAGGGCCTTGCGGCGGCCCTGTTCGAGGCGATAGGCGGTCTTGTAGTCGAGACGCTCGGCGCTTTCGTTGAGCGCTTGCCGGACGCGGTAGCCGAATTCGTTTTCGTTCATAGTGTTATGCCTCGAGCGCTCAAGGCCTTGGCCAGGGTGTGGGTGGCGCGCGAACAGTGGGTTTTGACGCTCCCCTCGGAGCAACCCATCAGCGCGGCGGTCTCAGCCACATCCATCTCTTCCCAGTAACGCATCACGAAAGCCTCCCGTTGACGGGCCGGAAGGCGGGAAATCTCCTCTTCGATGATCGCGATCACCTGCGACCGCTCGACCTTGTCGGCGGCGCTCTCGGCACCGTCGGACCCGGCGAGCGCCTCGAGGGTCTCGAGCGGATCCGTATCTTCCTCGTTGTCCCGCCACCACCCAGTGCCGAGAAAAGCGTGATCCAGGTGGAACGGACCTTCTGGCGGCGGAAGTAGTCGTGGATCGTGTTCTGCAGGATCCGCGTGAACAGGAGCGGGAGTTCGGCGGCCGGGCGGTCGCCGTAGTTCTCGGAGAGCTTCAGCATCGCGTCCTGCACGATGTCCAGCGCCCCGTCGGCATCCCGCACGGCGAACTGCGCCTGCTTGAAGGCACGGCGCTCGACACTGGCCAGGAAGGTGGAGAGTTCTTCGGAGGAAGCCATTCATCCGGGCCCGGAACGGTGCAGCCGATGCTCCCGCAAGGACCCGATCGAAGATGGAAGGAGGCGAGGCATGCTAGCAGGAAGGACTGTGGCGCCTGCGTCGCGCGCCGTCGACACGGTTTGCACAATGTTGTGCGGTGCAGTATCGTCCCGCCCTCTTGTAACACAAGAACAAAGCTCAGCGACTGCAGCCTATCCCGTTGTAACCGCCAGAAGCGCCCGCCGCACCGCCTGCCACAAGCGGGTATGGAACGGCATCCGATCAATTTCCAGTGGACTTTGAG
This sequence comes from uncultured beta proteobacterium, assembly GCA_963841815.1. Classification (GTDB taxonomy): domain Bacteria; phylum Pseudomonadota; class Gammaproteobacteria; order Burkholderiales; family Burkholderiaceae_F; genus JAOUJD01. The sequence continues at coordinate 54,126 of CAWJEE010000017.1, forward strand.
AGGGTTCGCGAAATGCAACTCACCGGCGCCGAGATCGTCGTACGTTGTTTGCAGGATGAGGGAGTGACCCACGTCTTCGGCTATCCCGGAGGCGCCGTCCTGTACATCTACGACGAGATCTTCAAGCAGGACAAGTTTCAGCACATCCTCGTTCGGCACGAGCAGGCCGCGGTGCACGCGGCGGACGCCTATTCGCGCTCCAGTCAGCGCGTCGGCGTGGCGCTCGTCACGAGCGGCCCCGGGGTCACCAATGCCGTGACCGGGATCGCCACCGCGTACATGGATTCGATACCGATGGTCATCGTGACCGGCCAGGTGCCGACCCATGCGATCGGCCAGGACGCGTTCCAGGAGTGCGACACGGTCGGCATCACGCGCCCGTGCGTGAAGCACAACTTCCTCGTGAAGGACGTGCGCGACCTGGCAAGCACGATGAAGAAGGCGTTCTACATCGCGCAGACCGGCCGGCCCGGCCCGGTCCTCGTCGACATCCCGAAGGACGTGACCGTCGCTAAGGCGGAGTATCACTATCCGCGCGAGATGGAGATGCGCTCCTACAAGCCGGTGGTCAAGGGCCACCAGGGGCAGATCAAGAAGGCGGTCCAGCTGCTGCTGTCGGCGGAGCGACCGATGATCTACACCGGCGGCGGCGTCATCCTGTCCGATTCGTCCGACCTCCTGAACCGGCTCGTCAACCTGCTCGGCTTCCCGTGCACCAACACGCTGATGGGGCTGGGCGGGTTCAAGGCCAGCGATCCGAAGTTCGTCGGAATGCTCGGCATGCACGGCACGTACGAGGCCAACATGGCCATGCAGAACTGCGACGTGCTGCTCGCCGTCGGCGCGCGCTTCGACGACCGCGTGATCGGCAACCCGAAGCACTTCGCCTCCAGCCCGCGCAAGATCGTCCACGTCGACGTCGACCCGTCGTCGATCAGCAAGCGGGTCAAGGTCGACGTGCCGATCGTCGGCGACGTGCGCGAGGTGCTCGCCGAACTGCTGTCGCAACTCGAGGCGACGAACGCGCGCCCGGACGTGACGCATCTCACGGCCTGGTGGGACCAGATCAACGAGTGGCGCAAGCGCGAGTGCCTGCGCTACGAGCAGAACGGCGGCCCGATCAAGCCGCAGTACGTGGTCGAGAAGCTGTGGGAGGTCACCGGCGGCGACGCGTTCATCACGTCGGACGTCGGCCAGCACCAGATGTGGGCCGCGCAGTACTACCGCTTCGACAAGCCGCGCCGCTGGATCAACTCGGGCGGTCTCGGGACCATGGGCGTGGGGCTTCCGTACGCGATGGGCGTGCAGATGGCGAACCCGGACGCGAACGTCGCGGTGATCACCGGCGAAGCGTCGATCCAGATGTGCATCCAGGAACTGTCGACCTGCAAGCAGTACCGGCTGACGCCGAAGATCTGCAACCTGAACAACCGCTACCTCGGCATGGTGCGGCAGTGGCAGCAGATCGAGTACGGCAGCCGCTATTCGGAGTCGTACATGGACGCGCTGCCGGACTTCGTGCGCCTGGCGGAGAGCTACGGGCACGTCGGCCTGCGGATCGAGAGTCCCGGCGACGTCGAGCCCGCCCTGAAGGAGGCGTTCGGCAAGTACAGGGACCGCCTGGTGTTCCTCGACTTCATCACCGACCAGAAGGAAAACGTCTGGCCGATGGTGAAGGCGGGAAAGGGTCTCACCGAAATGCTGCTTGGATCGGAAAATCTATGAGGCACATCATCTCGGTGCTGCTGGAAAACGAGCCGGGCGCGCTGTCCCGCGTGGTCGGCCTGTTCTCGGCGCGCGGCTACAACATCGAAACGCTGACGGTCGCGCCGACGGAAGACGCGTCGCTGTCGCGGATGACGATCGTGTCGGTTGGTTCCGACGACATCATCGAACAGATCACCAAGCACCTGAACCGGCTGATCGAGGTCGTGAAGGTGGTCGACCTGACCGAGGGCGACTACATCGAGCGCGAACTCATGCTGATCAAGGTGCGCGCGGTGGGCAAGGAGCGCGAGGAGATGAAGCGCATGGCGGACATCTTCCGCGGCCGCATCATCGACGTCACCGAACGCACCTACACGATCGAGCTGACCGGCAACTCCGGGAAGCTCGACGCATTCATCCACGCGGTCGACCGGACGGCAATCCTCGAAACGGTCCGCACGGGCGGGTCGGGGGTCGGCCGCGGTGAGAGGGTGCTTCGGGTCTAGGCTCCGGGCGCCGGAAGAAGGACAGGGGGCTTCGGAGCGGGGGTTTTCGATAGTCTTTGTGATTGCGCGCAGCGCCGGGCCGCTCCCAGGCGGCGCGCACCAATTGAGCACTTCGCGTGCACGTGCGACGCGAAGAGTTGCGTATACGCGAAGTGAAGGAGATGACATGAAGGTTTACTACGACAAAGATGCCGACCTCTCGCTGGTCAAGGGCAAGAAGGTCACGATCGTCGGCTACGGCTCGCAGGGCCACGCGCACGCGCAGAACCTGACGGACTCCGGCGTCAAGGTCACCATCGGGCTGCGCAAGGGCGGCGTGTCGTGGAAGAAGGCCGAGGGCGCAGGGCTCGCGGTCAAGGAAGTGGCGGAGGCGGTGAAGGACGCCGACATCGTCATGATCCTGCTGCCCGACGAGAACCACGCGCAGGTCTACTCGGAGGCGATCGGCCCGAACATGAAGCAGGGCGCGGCACTCGCGTTCGCGCACGGCTTCAACATCCACTACGGGCTCATCCAGGCGCGGGCTGACCTCGACGTGATCATGGTCGCGCCGAAGGCGCCGGGCCACACGGTGCGCTCGACGTTCAAGCAGGGCGGCGGCGTGCCGATGCTCGTGGCGATCCACAAGGACGCCTCGGGCATGGCGCGTGACCTCGCGCTGTCGTACGCGGCGGCGATCGGCGGCGGCAAGGCCGGCATCATCGAGACCAACTTCCGCGAGGAGACCGAGACCGACCTGTTCGGCGAGCAGACCGTGCTGTGCGGCGGCACCGTCGAACTGATCAAGTGCGGCTTCGAGACGCTGGTCGAGGCGGGCTACGCCCCGGAGATGGCGTACTTCGAGTGCCTGCACGAGTTGAAGCTGATCGTCGACCTCATCTACGAGGGCGGCATCGCCAACATGAACTACTCGATCTCCAACAATGCCGAGTACGGCGAGTACGTGACCGGTCCGAAGATCATCACGGAGGAGACGAAGAAGGCGATGCGGCAGGCGCTGAAGGACATCCAGACGGGCGAGTACGCGAAGAGCTTCGTCCTGGAGAACCGCGCAGGAGCGACCACGCTGAACGCGCGTCGTCGCCTGATGGCCGAGCATCCGATCGAGGAGGTCGGGGAGAAGCTCGGGCCATGATGCCGTGGATCAAGGCGAACCGGCTCGTTGACCAGTCGAAGAACTAGGCACGGGAAGTCGAGGGGTTCCTCCAGTCGCGGCCGGCCCGGGATCGACCCCGGCGCCGGCCGCGCTGCGTTTACAGTGCGGTCACCACCGTTCGGAAGGACAGCAATGAAGCGACTGATGGCCCTGATCACGTGTTGCGCTGCCCATGCTGGCCATGCCTGTTGCGGCGCAGACGCCGCCCATCGCGCCGCCGAACACCGGCACGGTGATCCTGATGACCGGCACGGCGGAGATCGAGGTGGCCAACGACGAGGCGGTCGCCAGCTTCTTCTACGAAGCGCAGGACGCGGACCTGACCAAGGCGCAGGGACTCGTGAACCAGCGCGTCGGCGACGGCACGGCCGCGTTGAAGCGTGTCGATCCGAAGGCCCAGGTGGAGACGTCCGGCTACAGCAGCTACCCGGTCTACTCGAGCGGCTCGGCGCGCTCGATCGTCGGCTGGCGGGTGCGGCAGGGCGTGACGCTGCGGACGGAGAACCTGTCCGCACTCCCGCGCACCGTCTCGTCGGTGCAGTCCTATCTCGCGCTCGGTGGCATCGACTTCCGGCTGTCGAGGGCCGCGCGGGACAAGGTCGACGCGCAGCTGATCCAGATGGCGACGGCAAACCTCAACACGCGCTTCGCGTCCGCCGCCAACGCCATGGGCAGTCTCGCCGGCGCGGCTGCGCGTCGAGGAAGTGAACTTCGGAGTGCGCGAAGGCGGGCCGCAGCCGATGATGATGCGGCAGGCGCCGATGATGGCGTCGGACGCGAGCGCGCCGCCGCCGAGCTTCGAGTCCGGGCGCTCCACCGAACGCCTGACCGTGAGCGGCAAGGCACGCCTGCTTCCCTGAGCGCCCGGGCGACCTGTTCCGATACCATATGTCCCTGATCCTTCAGGGACATTGCCCTTGAACTATCCGCATCCCATCCTGGCCCGCGAGGGCTGGCCGTTCATCGCGGCCGCGCTCGCCGCGGCCATCATCGTCTGGGCCGTGGCCGGCTTCGCCTGGTCGGTGCCGCTCTGGCTGGTCGCGGTCTTCGTCATCCAGTTCTTCCGCGATCCGCCGCGCGCGGTGCCGACCCAGCCCAATGCGGTGCTGTCGCCGGCCGACGGCCGCATCGTCAAGGTCGAGAAGGTGCGCGACCCGATGACGGACCGCGACACGCTGCTGATCAGCGTGTTCATGAACGTGTTCAACGTGCACAGCAACCGCGCGCCGGTCGACGGAACCGTCGAGCGCATCCAGTACAGCGCCGGCAAGTTCGTCAATGCGGACCTCGACAAGGCCTCGAGCGAGAACGAGCGCAACGCGATGGTGATGCGGCTCGCGGACGGCGAACGCATCGCCGTCGTGCAGGTCGCCGGCCTGATCGCGCGCCGCATCCTCTGCTACGCGAAGGTCGGGCAGCGGCTCGCGCGCGGGGAGCGCTACGGCTTCATCCGCTTCGGATCGCGCGTCGACGTGTACCTGCCGCTGACCGCGCGCCCGAAGGTGGCCGTCGGTGACGTCGTGCACGCCACCACCACCATCCTGGCAGAACTCGCATGAGATTCCGTCGCCGCAAGGCGCGTCCCTTCGGCCTGCCCCCGGCGGCTCCGATGGCGGTGGAGGCACCGCCGACCGCGCGGCGTCGAGGCATCTACCTGCTGCCCAACCTGTTCACGATGGCGGCGCTGTTCTCGGGCTTTTTCGCGATCGTCCAGGCGATGGGCAATCGCTTCGAACTGGCCGCCATCGCGATCTTCGCGGCGATGGTGCTCGACGGCATGGACGGCCGGGTAGCGCGGCTCACGAACACGCAGAGCGCGTTCGGGGAGCAGTTCGATTCCCTGTCGGACATGACCTCGTTCGGCGTCGCGCCGGCGCTGGTCATGTACGAATGGATCCTGAAGGATCTGGGCCGGTGGGGCTGGGCGGCGGCCTTCGTCTACTGCGCGGGAGCGGCGCTGCGACTTGCGCGCTTCAATGCCAACCTGGGCGTGGTCGACAAGCGCTTCTTCCAGGGGCTGCCGAGCCCGGCCTCGGCCGCTCTGATCGCCGGCTTCGTCTGGCTGGCGATCGACAACAAGTTCCCGATCCGCGAAGCGTGGCTCCCGTGGGTCGCGTTTGCGCTGACCGTCTATGCCGGCTTCACGATGGTGTCGAGCGCGCCTTTCTACAGCGGCAAGAGCTTCCACGTCGGCCGCAGCGTTCCGTTCTGGGTCCTCGTCGCGCTGATCGCGCTGATCTTCGTGGTGTCGTCGGACCCCCCGATCGCACTGTTCACGCTGTTCTGCGCGTACGCCTTCTCGGGCTATTTCTACTGGGCGTGGCGCTGGTTCCGCGGCGAGGCGAATCCGGCGAAGCCGGTGCCGCCCGAGCCGCCGAAGGCGGCCTGACGCGGGCGCGCGGTTGTTGCGGCCGGCATTTCCGCCTATAGTCCGGCGCTCATGCACGCGCGCCTTCGTCACCGCGTTTCTTCCGTGCACGCCAGCCCATCTGGGCCTGCTGCTGCACCTGCTGCGCCCCGCGCGCAGCTGACCCCCGACCCACAATTCGAGCCGTGCCGCTGCCAGAGCTAAAAGCCTGGCAGACGAGGACATTTTCCGCACCCTGGAGCCACCATGACCGACCGCCTCATCATTTTCGATACCACGCTGCGCGACGGCGAACAGAGCCCCGGCGCCTCGATGACGAAGGAAGAGAAGCTTCGCATCGCCAAGCAGCTCGAGCGACTGCGCGTCGATGTCATCGAGGCGGGCTTCGCGGCATCGTCCAACGGCGACTTCGAGGCGGTGCGCTCGATCGCGGGCGCGGTCAAGGACTCGATCGTGTGTTCGCTGGCCCGCGCCAACGACCGTGACATCGCGCGCGCCGCTGAGGCGCTCGAGCCGGCGAAGACCCGGCGCATCCACACCTTCATCGCGACCTCGGCTGCTGCACATGGAGAAGAAGCTGCGCATGACGCCCGACCAGGTGTTCGAGCAGGCGAAGCTCGCTGTGCGATTCGCGCGCCAGTTCACCGACGACGTCGAGTTCTCGCCCGAGGACGGCTACCGTTCGGAGCCCGACTTCCTCTGCCGGGTGCTCGAGGCCGTGATCGCCGAGGGCGCGACCACCATCAACATCCCGGACACGGTCGGTTACGCCGTGCCGGAGCTGTACGGCAAGTTCCTGCGCGACCTGCGCACCCGGATTCCCAACTCGGACAGGGCGGTCTGGAGCGTCCACTGCCACAACGATCTCGGGATGGCGGTCGCCAATTCGCTCGCCGGCGTGATGATCGGCGGCGCGCGCCAGGTCGAGTGCACCGTCAACGGACTCGGCGAGCGCGCGGGCAACTGCTCGCTCGAGGAGGTCGTGATGGCGGTGCGCACGCGCCGCGATTTCTTCGGTCTCGACGTCGGGATCGACACCACGCAGATCGTGCCCGCGTCGAAGCTCGTGTCCGGCATCACCGGGTTCCCGGTGCAGCCGAACAAGGCGGTCGTCGGCGCCAATGCGTTCGCTCACGCCTCGGGGATCCACCAGGACGGCGTGCTGAAGGCGCGCGACACCTACGAGATCATGCGGGCCGAGGACGTCGGCTGGCATGCGAACAAGATCGTGCTGGGCAAGCTGTCGGGCCGGAACGCGTTCAAGCAGCGCGTCCATGGAGCTCGGCATTCCGGTCGAAGGCGAGGGCGAGATCAACGCCGCGTTCGCCCGGTTCAAGGAGCTCGCGGACCGCAAGGCGGAGATCTTCGACGAGGACATCCAGGCGCTGTTCTCCGACGAGGCCGTGACGCCGCACGACGAGCATTTCAAGCTGGTCTCGCTGTCGCAGCACTCCGAGACGGGCGAGCGCCCGCACGCAGCCATCGTGATGTCGGTCGGGCACCAGGAGCTGCACGCCGAGGCCGAGGGCAACGGCCCGGTCGATGCCACGCTGAAGGCGATCGAAAGCCAGGTCAAGAGCGGCTCCGAACTGCTGCTCTACTCGGTGAACGCGATCACGACGGGCACGGAATCGCAGGGCGAGGTCACGGTCCGGCTGACGCGGGCGGGGCGCATCGTCAACGGCGTGGGCGCGGATCCCGACATCATCGCCGCCTCCGCCAAGGCCTACCTGAACGCGCTGAACAAGCTGTACACGACGACGGAACGTCTGAACCCGCAGACGTCCACCACGCCTTGACCGCGGCGCGGTTCGCTGGTCGCAGGCGAGCGGTCGCCGCGCTGCTGGCGGCCCTCGTTGCGCCGGCGACAACGCGGGGCCCAGGACGACGGGCACCGCGCGCGCGCCGATCCGGCTGGCGATGATCGAGGCGTTCTCGGGACCCTTCGCCAACACCGGCGAGGCGGTCGCGCGCAACCTGGTGTTCGCGGTCGAGCGCATCAACGCGCGCGGCGGCGTGGCATTGCCCGGCGGACGCCGCCCGCTGCAGCTGTTGCAGCTCGACTCGAAGGGGCAGGTCGAGGAGGCGCTCCTGATGTTCCGTCGCGCGCTGGACCAGCGCGTGCGGTTCGTCCTCCAGGGCAACAGCTCGGCCGTCGCGGCGGCGCTGATCGAGGCGGTGAACCGGCACAACGAACGGAACGCGGACCAGCGCGCGCTGTTCCTGAACTACTCGGCGGTCGATCCGGCGTTGACCAACGAGCGGTGCAGCCCGTGGCACTTCCGCTTCGACGCGCACGTCGAGATGCGCATGGCGGCGCTGGTCGAGGCGCTGGCCGAGGACCGCTCGGTCCGGCGCATCTACCTGCTGAACCAGGACTACAGCTTCGGTCGCGAGGTCGCCGAGAACGCGCGCCGCATGATCGCCGGGCGCCTGCCCAACGCGCAGATCGTCGGCGACGAGCTGCACCCGGTCGGCCGGGTCCGCGACTTCGCGCCGTACGTCGAGAAGGTCAAGGCGAGCGGGGCGGACACGGTCGTCACCGGGAACTGGGGCAACGACCTGACGCTGCTGGTCCGGGCGGCGCGCGAGGCCGGGCTCGACGGCGAACTTCTACACCTTCTACGGCAACGGCCTCGGCGCCCCGGCCGCGATCGGGGAAGCGGGCGTCGGCCGCGTGCGGGCGGTCGCGGAGTGGCACCCGAACGCCCCGCCGGAGTCGATGGAACGCGTCTACCTCGAGTTCCGACGCCGTTTTCCGGCGGCGAAGGATGACTACTTCCAGGCGCGTTCGGTCGTCATGGTGGAAATGCTGGTGCGGGCGATCGAACGGGCGGGCACCACCGAATCGCTGGCCGTGGCCCGGGCCTTGTCGGGCATGGCCTATGGCCCGGCGGACGGCAATCCGCTCGGGGCCGTTTCGATGCGGGCGACCGACCACCAGCTGATCGGGCCGCTGGTCGTCTCGGTGATGCAGAAGAGCGGAGCTCCCGGGGTGCAGTTCGACGTCGAGGGCAGCGGGTTCGGCTTCCGGCCGGAACTGGCCGTCCGCCCCTCGTCGAGCGCCCGCGCGACGACCTGCCGCATGGCCTGGCCGTCGTCCTGACGTCCCCGCGGGGCGCGGCCCGCCGGAGCCTGACCGCCGGGTCAAAGAGGCTATAATCGCGGGCTTTC
>CAWJEE010000018.1:0-97352 GCA_963841815.1 uncultured beta proteobacterium
CCGCTCGACGCCGGCAGCATCTCGTTGAACGGTATGTCGATCGCCCACCTGCCGATCCATCGGCGCGCGCGCATGGGGTTATCGTACCTGCCGCAGGAAGCGTCGGTCTTCCGCAAGCTCACGGTCGAGGAGAACATCCGCGCCGTGCTCGAACTCCAGGTCGACGAGCAGAAGCGGCCCCTGCCGCGTGAGCACGTGGCGCAGCGGCTCGACGAGCTCCTCGACGACCTGCAGATCGCGCACCTTCGGACCAATCCCGCGCTGTCGCTGTCGGGCGGCGAACGGCGGCGGATCGAAATCGCGCGCGCGCTCGCGGCGCGACCGCGGTTCATCCTGCTCGACGAGCCGTTCGCCGGCGTGGACCCGATCGCGGTCCTCGAGATCCAGCGCATCGTGCGCTTCCTGAAGGAACGCGGGATCGGAGTGCTGATCACGGACCACAACGTGCGCGAAACGCTCGGCATCTGCGACCACGCGTACATCATCAACGAAGGCGTGGTGCTCGCGGCCGGGCGACCGGAGGAGATCGTCGGCAACGAAACGGTCCGCCGCGTCTACCTGGGCGAGCACTTCCGCATGTAGTCGCGGCGCGCAAGGCGCACGTCGATGAATTTCCTTCCGTCCGGTCCACCTCTCTGCGCTGGCCGCACGGCATGAAGCCGGCGCTTTCACTCCGGCTGTCGCAGCACCTGGCGCTCACGCCCCAGTTGCAGCAGTCGATCCGCCTGCTGCAGTTGTCGACCGTCGAGCTGAACCAGGAGATCGAGCAGGCGCTCGCGGACAACCCGCTGCTCGAGCGGGATGACGACCCGCTGGCCCTTGCCGTCCGGGTGAAGCCGGACGGCTCCATTGCAGGCAACGAAGCCCCGGCGCCGGGTCCCGGCGCCGACTCAGACAGCGACGGCGACGGCGAGCGCAGCGAAGCACCGGCCGCCGACGAATCCGGAGAGGCCGCAGGCGAGGCGGGCAGCGACACGACGCTCGACTGGGCGCTCGCGGCGAAGGCAGGAGCGAGGACGACGACGGCCCTCGTGAATGGGCGGGCACCACGACCACGCTGAAGGACCACCTGCTCGCGCAGGTGTCGTGCACGAAGGCGTCGCCGCGTGATCGCGCGCTGGTCGAACTGCTGATCGACGCGCTCGACGACGACGGCTACCTGCACCAGAGCCTCGAGGACCTGCTCGCGATCTGCCCGCCGGAGGCCGAGGTCGAACCGGACGAACTGAAGACGGCGCTGCGACTGCTGCAGAGCTTCGATCCCCCCGGAGTGGGCGCGCGCGACGTCGGCGAGTGCCTGGACCTGCAGCTGAATGCGATGGCGCGAACGTCCCCGGAGCTGACCGCCGTCATTGAGCACGCCCGCGCGATCGTGAGCGCGCACTTGCCGTTGCTGGCGGCGCGGGACTTCCTCAAGTTGCGCCGGGCGCTCGGCTGCACCGACGACGAGCTGCGTGCAGCGCACCAATTGATCCGAACACTGCAGCCGCATCCGGGTGTAGCCTTTGGTGACACGCGCGCCGATTACGTCGTTCCGGATGTCTTCGTGCGCAAGGTGAAGAACCGTTGGACTGCCGTCCTCAACCCCGAAGTGATGCCGCGCCTACGCGTGAACCAGGCGTACGCGGATATCCTGAAGCGCAACCGAGCGCCGCGGGGAACCGAGGGTGCCGACCGCGCGCAGTGGACCACGCGCGTGCAGGAAGCGCGCTGGCTCATCCGCAACATCCAGCAGCGATTCGACACGATCCTCCGCGTTTCGCAGGCGATCGTCGACCGGCAGCACAATTTCTTCACCCACGGCGAGATCGCGATGAGGCCTCTCGTGCTGCGGGAAATCGCCGATACCGTCGGGTTGCACGAATCGACAATCTCCCGGGTGACGGCCAGCAAGTTCATGGCGACGCCGTTCGGCGTGCTCGAGCTCAAGTTCTTCTTCGGCAGTCACGTGGCGACCGAAGCGGGCGGCGAAGCGTCGTCGACCGCGATCCGCGCATTGATCAAGCAACTGATAGGAGCCGAGGACACACGTAATCCGCTGTCAGACAGCAAGCTCGCCGAACTGCTCGGGGAACAAGGCATCGTGGTCGCGCGCCGAACCGTGGCGAAGTACCGCGAAGCGATGAAGATCCCGGCGGTGGCTCAACGCAAGTCGTTGTAACGCGGACGCCGCCTTCGCGGCGTCCCGACCTGATACGAAGGGGGTTGCATGAACCTGCAGATTCACGGGAACCACATCGAAGTTACGCCCGCGTTGCGCGATTACGTGGCCGGCAAGCTCGCGCGCATCGAGCGCCACTTCGACCAGGTGATCGATGCCAGCGTGCAGTTGACAGTCGAGAAGGTCCGCCAGCGGGCGGAGATCACGCTGCGCCTGCGCGGCAACAACATCCACGTCGAATCGGTCGAGGAAGACATGTATGCGGCCATCGACACCCTGGTCGACAAGCTCGACCGGCAGGTTCTCCGGCACAAGGATCGCGTCAAGGACCACCAGTCCGAGACGCTGAAGCGCCAGCAGGAAATCCAGCAATCGCAGTGAGGTTCACGCCGCTTCCCGGCGCGCGGCCTCCCATCCAATCAGAGCGGCCTTCCGCTCGGGCCCCCAGCGGTACTGCCCGAGCACGCCGCTCGACCGGATCACGCGGTGACACGGCACCAGCCAGGCAACCGGATTCGCGGCCACCGCCGAGGCGACCGCGCGCACGGCCGTCGGCATGCCGGCCGCGGTGGCGAGGCGAGCGTACGACACGAGCCCTCCTTCGGGCACGCGCAGCAGGGCCTCCCACACCTTGATCTGGAAGTTCGTTCCCTTCAGCCAGAGACGCATTGGCGCGCGCGGGCGGGTGAGCGCATCGAGCGCCTCCCTCGCCGCGGCAGGATCCGCAACCAGCGTCGCCTCGGGCCACTCATCGCGCAGATCGGCCAGCGGATCCGAGGTCTCGTCGACGAAGCGAAGGTGGCAGATGCCGCGCTCGGTCAGCCCGATGAACGCTCGGCCGAGCGCGGTCGCGTGAGCGCCATGGCGAATCCGGAGGCCGGCGCCGAGCGCGCGCGCCTCGCCGGGCGTCACGCCTTCGCAACTCACCATCAGGTCGTGCAGACGGCCGGGCGAGGACAGTCCGGCTTTCAGGGTCGCGCTGAGCACATCGTTTTCCGAGCGCAGCGCGGCCAGCGCGCGTTCCTTGGAGATGAACTGCATGAACCGCTTCGGCGATACGCCCGCCCACTCGCCGAACACGCGCTGCAGGTGGAACTCCGACACGCCGAGCCGCCTGGAGAGTTCCGCGAGCGAAGTGTCCGCGCCCGCCGCAAGCGCCGCGATGGCGCGGGCCACGAGGTCGTAGTGGGGATGCTGGTCGCCGTTCGTCATGTGCCCAGTGTGCGTTCCAGTCGGCCGCCTCGCCACCCGGTTCTTGCGAACGGGCAAGGTGCGCCCGTTGCCGAGGTGCAACATCGCCTTCCTGGCCTTGGAAAACCCCCTCGCTGCACCGCGGAAACCGGGGTGTATGATCCGCGCCTTCGATTTTCGGCCAGCCTCAGGGCGGCTGCAAAAAGCAAGCCGATCTCACTTCTTCCCGCCCGAACGTGGACGCAGCTTGCGCCTACGCTCGTCGCGAGCCTTCATGGAAGAGCGCGCCGTACATGAACCTGATTTCGCGCCTTTTGCCCGCCTCCAACGTCCTTCTGGACCTGCCGGCCTCCAGCAAGAAGCGGGCTTTTGAACAAGCCGGATTGCTGTTCGAGAACAACCAGGGCGTGGCCCGGGCGAAAGTCTTCGACAGCCTGTTTGCGCGCGAGCGCCTCGGCTCCACCGGCCTGGGCCAGGGAGTGGCGATTCCCCATGGTCGGATCAAGGGACTCAAGGAGGCGGTCGCCGCCTTCGTGCGCGTCGCCGAGCCCGTCCCGTTCGACGCCCCGGATGGTCAGCCGGTCTCGGTGATGATCTTCCTGCTGGTGCCCGAGCAGGCGTCGCAGGCACACCTCGATCTCCTGTCCGAACTCGCGCAGATGCTGTCGGACAAGGCATTTCGCCAGTCGCTGCTCGAAGCGCCGACTCCCGAAGCTGTCCACGCGGCCCTGACCGCGTGGGAGCCGATCCGGCCCGCGGCCTGAATCCGCGGCTGGTGGCAGCCGCGCAGTCGGCGTAGCCTCGCGGGGTCGTTGACTCCGCCCGCCAGCGCGCGATGCAGCAATGCCGACCTTCAAGTCGCTGTACGAGGAAAACCGGGACTCGCTCAAGCTCGAGTGGCTGGCGGGCCGCTCGTCGATCGACAGGCCGCTCGACACGCCGGCGAACGCCGGGCTCTCGAGCGCCGACCTCGTCGGCCACCTCAACCTGATCCATCCCAACCGGCTGCACGTCCTCGGGCATCCGGAAGTCCACTACTACCTGAAGCTCGAGCCCGCGCGACGCCTGTATTACGCGCGCGAGTTGATCTCCGGCGGCCCGATCGGACTCGTCATCGGCGAAGGGCTCGCCGCACCGGAAGAACTGCTGGCGGCCGCCGAGGCGGCGGCCCTCCCGACCCTCAGTTCGCCGTTGCCGGCGGCCGAGGTCATCGAGGTCCTGCGGATCTACCTGGCGAAGCTGCTCGCGACGCACTGCACGCTGCACGGCGTCTACATGGACGTGCTGGGCATGGGCGTGCTGATCGCCGGCGAATCCGGGGTCGGCAAGAGCGAACTCGGGCTCGAACTCATCAGCCGCGGGCACGGCCTCGTGGCGGACGACGTCGTCGACTTCTCGCGGGTCGCCCCGGACACGATCGAAGGGCGGTGCCCGCCGCTGCTCTCGAATCTTCTCGAAGTCCGCGGCCTCGGTCTCCTCGACATCAAGTCGATCTTCGGGGAGACGGCGGTGCGGCGGAAGATGAAGCTGCGGCTGATCGTCGAACTGCGGCGCTACGGGTCGAGCGAGACCATGGAACGATTGCCGCTCGAGGGCCAGACCGAGGACGTCCTCGGCCTGCCCGTGCGCAAGGTGATCATTCCGGTCGCGTCAGGGCGCAACCTTGCCGTGCTGACCGAGGCCGCGGTGCGCAACACGATCCTGCAGCTGCGAGGGGTCGACACGATGCGCGACTTTCTCCAGCGACAGCAGCAGCAGATGGGCGGCGAATAGGGCCTGCTGCGGACGGGCTTGCGCTGACCGGTGCCGTCCAGCTGTAATTCAATCCGCCCACGCAGGGCGATCGACGCCGACCGACCGGTTGGCCACCAAGGGGGAGAGAGGAAAATGCTGAAGCACGTTCTCATCGCTGCCTGTCTCGCGCTGCCACTGGCAGCCGTGGCGGCCGACGAAAAGAAGCCGGCTGAAAAGAAGGAAATGACGCCGCAGCAGCAGAAGATGGCTTCCTGCAACAAGGAAGCGGGCGACAAGAAGCTCGCGGGCGACGAGCGCAAGAAGTTCATGTCCACTTGCCTGTCGGCCGATGGCGGCAAGAAGATGACGCAGCAGGAAAAGATGGGCTATTGCAACAAGGAAGCGGGCGACAAGAAGCTCGCGGGCGACGAGCGCAAGAAGTTCATGTCGAGCTGCCTGTCCGGCTGACGCGACGAACGGCGGGTTGTCCAGGGGGCGCCGCGGCGCCCCTTTTCATTCGGCCCGCGCAGCGACAGCGCCAGCCGTGCAACAATCTTCGCCATCCCCGATCCATCAGCGCATGCGCATCGTCCTCGTCACTGGTCTGTCAGGTTCCGGCAAGTCGGTTGCGATCCGACTGCTCGAGGATGTCGGCTACTACTGCGTCGACAATCTCCCGCCGCAGTTCCTGCTCGAACTCTGCGCCTACCTCGCGGACACCGATCACAAGGACGTGGCCGTCGCCATCGACGCCCGCAGCGAGGCCTCGCTGGGCGACGTCCCGAGCATGATCTCCACGTTGCGCAGCTTCGGGAACGACGTCCGCGTCCTGTTCCTTACTGCGTCCGACACCGAGCTGGTGCAGCGCTTCTCGGAAACCCGGCGGCGCCATCCCGTTTCGTGGCGGGCCAGCTCGCGGGGCAGCGAGACGACCGTCGGCGAAGCGATCGCGATGGAGCGGGAGCTGCTGGCGCCGCTGAACGAGATCGCGCACGTGATCGACACGAGCGGGCTGCGGCCGAACATGCTGCGCCACTGGGTCCGCGAGTTCGTCGACAGCCCGCGCGCCAACCTCACCCTTTCGTTCGAGTCGTTCGCGTTCAAGGACGGTATCCCGATCGCCGCGGACCTCGTGTTCGACGTGCGCAACCTGCCGAACCCGTACTACGATCCGGCGCTGCGGCCGCTGACCGGGTGCGATCTCCCGGTAGCCGCGTTTCTCGCAGCCGCTCCGGCGGTCGGCGAAATGACCGACGACATCGCACACTTCATCGGCAAGTGGCTGCCGAGCTACGTCGCCGACAACCGCAACTACGTGACCGTCGCGATCGGCTGCACCGGCGGACGCCACCGCTCCGTCTACATCGTCGAGGAGCTCGCGCGCCGCTTCGCCGGCCAGGAGCAAGTGCTCGTCCGTCACCGGTCGACCGACCTGTCCGAACGGCGCTGATGCGGGTCGCGCTGTTCCCGCTGTCCACGGTGCTCTTTCCGCAAGGCGTGCTGCCGCTGCGCGTCTTCGAGGCGCGTTACCTCGACATGGTGCGCGACTGCATGCGCGAGGGAACGCTGTTCGGGGTTTGCCTGATCACCGATTCGCGCGCCTCCGAGGTCAGCCGCACCACGGCGCTCGCCGAGGTCGGTTGCCTGGCGCGGATCGACGCGTGGGACATGAAGCAGCTCGGCCTGCTGCACATCCGCGCCGTGGGACAGGACCGGTTCCGCCTCCTGAGCACGGAGACGCAGGCCGACGGCCTGGTGCTTGGCGACGTCGAGCTGATCGATCCCGACGAAGACGCGCCCGTTCCGCCCGAACACCGGCCGTGCGTCGAACTCCTGTCCCGCATTCTCGACGACCTGCGCACGCAGTACGAGGAGCGGCGCATCGCGGAGGATGCCCCGGACCAGGACGACGCGCTGGCGCAGCTCCCGTTCGCGGAGCCGTTCCACATGGAATCTTCGGCGTGGGTCTCGAATCGCCTGTGCGAGGTGCTGCCGGTTCCCTTGAAGGCCAAGCAACGGCTGATGGAACTGACCGACGCGCCGACGCGCCTGCAGATCGTCCACACCTACCTGAAGCAGCACTCCGTGCTGACCTGAATCAGCCCTCGCCGTACCGTATCCGGAGCAGGCGCTTCACCGGCGCGGGCAACGCGGCGTCCTGAAGTGCGCCGGGCTCGAGCCATTGCGACGCCTCGGACGCGGCCCCCAGCGCGCGCCGAACGGCCGCCACCCTCGGATGCATCACGAGGCTGTAGTGCGAGAATTCGTGCCGCAACTCGGGCAGGCGTTCGTTCAGATCGACCTGCAGCGCGTATCGCTCGGCGATCGCCGACTTCAGTTGCTCGTCGTCCGCCTCGGCATCGAACTCGGGAAGGCTCACGAGCCCTCCCCAGATGCCGGTCGGGGGGCGGGTCTCCAGCAACAGCGCTCCGCGGTCGTCGCGCACGATCACGACGGTCGCATGGCGCACCGGCCTTGCCCTTGCGGGCCGCGGCGCCGGCAGCTCCCCGGTGCGCCCCTGCGCCCTTGCGACGCAGGTGACCGCAACGGGACAGTCGCCGCAGCGCGGTTGCGCCCGCGCACACAGCGTCGCCCCGAGGTCCATCAGTCCCTGCGTGTAGCTCTCGATGCCGCTTGCCGGCAGCTCCTGCTCCGCGATCGACCACAGCTGTCGCTCCACGGCCGCGGCGCCCGGATAGCCTTCCACACCGAAGTGCCGGGCGAAGACGCGCTTCACGTTGCCGTCGAGGATGGCGGCGCGCTCGCCGAAGGCGAACGCGGCAATCGCCGCCGCGGTCGAACGGCCGATTCCCGGCAGCCCTGAAAGTGCATCCACCGTGGCGGGGAAGCGGCCTTCGTACCGCTCGACGACGGCCTGCGCGCATCGATGGAGATTGCGCGCGCGCGAGTAGTAGCCGAGCCCCGCCCAGGCGGCCATCACGACGGGCGACGGCGAGGATGCGAGCGCGACAACGTCTGGGAACCGCTCCAGGAAGCGCGTGTAGTAAGGGATCACCGCCGCCACCCGGGTCTGTTGCAGCATGATTTCGGACACCCAGATGCGGTACGCGTCGCGCGTGCCTTGCCACGGCAAGTCGCGCCGGCCATGGCTCTGCTGCCACCGGATGACCCGGTCGGCAAAGGACATCGGGTGCCCGCCCACCTACGCCGCGAGCGGCTCTTCGCTGGTCACATCGTCGACGCGCGCCCGCGCCCCGATTTCGCGGATGCGTTCGGCAAGACGCTTGACCTCGGCGAGCTTGCCGTGGGTGTCCTCGAGCGCCTCCTCCAGTTCAGAGATGCGATCGTCGAGCGAACCTTGCGCATCGCGGATCTTGGTCACCGACTCGGCGCGCTTCCTGAGCTGGGAACGCTGCTCGCGCACCTGCATCTCGAGAGGCGGCAGAAGCGACTTGACCCACGCTTCGGCGTCCCGCTCGGCGGCGGAGAACACCTCGCGCGACTTCGACACGACCGTGTCGAAGAACCGCTGCATCAGCGCCCACTTGTCCGTCGTCAGGACCGCGAGCGCGCCGAACTGCGAGCGGTACGCCGCCTCGGCACGCTCCACTTCGGCGATGTACGTGTCGAGCGAGAACGACATCGGCGGCGACAGGCTCCAGCCCAGTTCCTCGGCGAACCGCCGCTGCACGCCGATGACCATCTGCTCGATCTCGAGGATCTTTGCATTGGCTTCGCGCAGCATGTCGCGCAGGCCCGCGAAGTAAGCCTTGACGGCCGTGGAAAGCTGGATGGACAGTTGGCTGTGCTTCATCCTGCTGCGTGTCGCAAGCACATGGTCCCGCAGCGCGCTGACGCGCAGCGGCTTGAACATGTCGTCGGACAGGCGCGACAGGACGGCGCGCGCGGCGACGATCCTTCGCACCACTTCCTCGAACTCGCGCTGTTCCGCGTAGGCGCGGCGCGTCATCCGCTCGATCGAGCTCTGGTTCTTGCCCTGCAGCGAACGAAGCTCGTACAGCTGCTCGATCACGCCGCGTTCGCGCGCCGACAGCGCCTGCCGCGCGTCCGATACCACGCGCTCGGCGGCCGTCACGGTCTGGTCGCGGACGATCTTCTGCTTGGCCGGCACCAGGAGCTCGATCAGCGCTTCCTCGAGCTGCGGCAGCCGGCTCGCCTGCAGCAGCTCGTTGTCGGCCTGCACCTTGGCGACGAGTCCCTTCTGTGCCGACACCGGGAAGACGCGCGTCGGCTCCAGATCGAGGGTGTTTGCCACTGCATGGACCTGGCGCCCGATCTCGCGCTCGATCTCGTCCGTCGTCTTCAAGGGATCCCACAGCCCGTCGATCTTGTTCAGGACAGCGATGTGGTTGCGATGACCCGCGTCGCCGACGACGTGCCGCCAGACGTCGAGGTCGCTGCGCGTGACGCCGGTGTCTGCCGCGAGCACGAACAGCACCGCGTGCGCGTTCGGAACGAGCGACAGCGTCAGTTCCGGCTCCGCTCCGATCGCGTTCAGGCCCGGCGTGTCGAGGATCACGAGCCCCCGCTTCAGCAGCGGATGCGGGAAGTTGATGATGGCGTGGCGCCACTTCGAGATCTCGACCATGCCGCTCGCGTCGATGGCGACGGCCTGGTCCGGATCGTCGGGATCGAACAGCCCGTAGCCGCGCGCCTCGTCGACGGTCACCCGGACCGTTTCGGCAACCATCTTGAAGGCCCCGAGCATTCCGTCCGGCGAACCCGTGTCGACCGGAAACACCTTCCACTCGTGGGCGAGCCGCTTGAAGTCGGAAGTGGATCCGGCCCGGGCACGGGTCTCGATCGGCAGCGCGCGTATGCAGGGAGGCAAGGTCGCGTCGTACAGCAGTTCGGTCGGGCACATCGTCGTGCGCCCCGCGGCCGACGGGAGCACGCGCTTGCCGTACTCCGCGAAGAAGATCGCGTTGATCAGCTCGGACTTGCCGCGGGAGAACTCGGCGACGAAGGCGATGACGAGCTTGTCCTCGGCCAGCCGATCGAGCGCGAGGTCGAGGCGCCGCCCGACGTCGCCCTCGAGCATCTGGGTCTCGCTCATCCACTGGCGCAGGTCGACGATCGCCTTCGCCAGCGAGTCGCGCCAGTTGCCGTATTCCTCGAATCGGGACGCCAGGGGAGCCATGGTTGCAGCGGGTCGCGGAGAGCGCGCGGCCCGAGCGCAATCTATAGCACGCGACCTCTGCGCGGCACAGTCACTCGAATGCAGAAGCAGAGGCCGATAGACGTGCGACTTCGCTCGACCGAACCGGACTCAGCGGCGCTGGCAACGACGGCAGTAGTACGTGGCGCGCTGGCCTTGCACGATGCGCGCGATCTCGCCGCCGCAGACCCGGCACGGCTGGCCGGCACGCTCGTAGACGAACGCGTCGAGCATGAAGTAGCCCTCGGCTCCATCGGCGTCGACGAAGTCACGAAGCGTGCTGCCGCCCACCGCGATCGCTTCGGTCAGCACTTCACGAATCGCGGCGGCGAGCCGGTCGCAGCGTGCCGGCCCGAGGCGCCGCGCGGAGAGCTTCGGGTTGATGCCGGCACGAAACAGGCTCTCCGAGGCATAGATGTTCCCCACGCCGACGACCACGTCGCCGGCCAGCAGGACCTGCTTGATGGCCGCCGACCGGCTGCGCGTGCCGCGATGGAGCCAGGCGCCGCCGAACTGCGGATCGAACGGCTCGATCCCCAGGCCGGCGAGCAGCGGGTGCGAGTCCACGGGTCCGTCGTCCAGCGGGTGCCACAGCAGCGCGCCGAAGCGCCGCGGATCGGTCAGGCGAAGGCAGTCTTCCGCAAACAGCAGGTCGGCATGGTCATGCACTCCGGCGGCAGGAACGCCGCGGCGGCGGGGCAGGACACGCCAGACCCCGGACATGCCGAGATGGGAGATCAGCACCCCGGCCGGAAGTCGCCACAGTAGGTATTTTCCGCGCCGGTCGATGCGCTCGACCCGCTGGCCGACGAGATGGTTCGCGAGATCGATGGGAACCGGCCAGCGCAGCCGCCGGTCGCGGATCACGAAATCCTCGATCACGCGGCCTTCCGCGTGGGGCGCGAGGGCCCGCCGGGTGACCTCGACTTCGGGCAGTTCAGGCACGCGCGACCCCGCAGTCCGTCTTGCATCGTTCTGTTAATGTGCAACGTATCTTCATCGCCCCTCGCCACCGGTCGTTCTGCGCCGCCGTGGCCGCCCTGATGCCCGAATCCCAGCTTCACCCAGCGCCGTTCGTCGTCCGCAGTGCGCGCGTCTTCGCCTGTGCCCTGGTTCTTTCGATTCTAGGTTGCGCGAGCCCCGGATCCCGCGCGAGTGACGGCGGCGCGGTGCTCGCGCAGGCGGCACCGGCACCGGCCGCCCCCGCTGAACCGGCCGGGGCAGACGACGTGCCGAACGTCGACCTGTCCGGCGCGCTGCTGTACCAGCTGATGGCAGCGGAAGTCGCGGCCCAGCGCGGGGAACTGGGCACGGCATACGCGGTGTACCTCAAGCTTGCTCGCGACACGCGCGATCCGCGGCTCGCGCGACGCGCCACCGAACTCGCGCTGCAAGGCCGCGCGCTCGGCGAGAGTCTCGAAGCGGCGAAACTGTGGCATGAACTCGCACCGCATTCCAGCGAAGCGAGCCAGACGGTGGCGATGCTGTACGCGGCCAGCGGCAAGTTCGACGAGGCGCATGCGATCTTCAGCGAGCAACTGAAGGCGGCGACGCAACCCGCGGAGGAACTGGGGCGCATCCAGCGCGCGCTGACGCGCAGCCAGGATCGTGCCGGCGCCTTCGCGCTGCTCGAGCGGCTCGCGCAGCCCTACGGCAAGACGGCCGAAGTGCGGCTGGTGCTCGCCAACGGCGCGCAGGCAGCCGGGCTGAACGCCCGCGCGATCGAGGAAGCGAAGGCCGCCGTCGACCTCGCTCCGGATTCCGAGCGCGCCGCGCTGACCGCCGCACAGTTCATGCAGGTGAGCGATCGCCGCGGCGCCCTGGAGGTGCTGGCGCGCCACCTGGAACGAAACCCGAAGGCGACCGAGCCGAGGCTGGCGTACGCGCGCCTGCTCATTGCCGACAAGCAGTACGCAGCCGCGCGCGGTCAGTTCGAACGCCTGCTGCAGGCGGACCCGAAGAATCCGGCCCTCGTCTACTCGATGGCGCTGCTGTCGATGCAGGGCAACCTCAAGGCCGATGCGCGCGACTACCTGCAGCGGTATCTCGCGCTGCTCGCGGAACCGGGCAACGAGGAGCGCGATGCCGACGGCGCGTACCTGAACCTCGCGCAACTCGCCGAAGACGACCGGCAGTACGCCGAGGCCTTGAAGTGGCTTCGCAAGATCGAAGGCGGCGAGGAGTACCTGCCGGCGCGCCTGCGCGAAGCGTCCGTGCTCACCAAGATGAACCGGCTCGAGGACGGCCGGAAGGTCCTGCGCGACATCAAGCCGCAGTCGGACGACGAACGCGTGCAGCTCGTGATCGCGGAGGCGCAACTGCTGCGCGACGCGAAGCGCCCCGAGGATTCCTACGCGATGCTCGCGGCGGCACTCGCGAAGAATCCGGACAACCTGTCGCTGCTCTACGACACGGCGATGGCGGCCGAACGCACCAACCGGCTCACCGAAATGGAGCAGCACCTGCGGCGCGTGATCGAGCTCAAGCCGGACTATGCGCACGCCTACAACGCGCTCGGTTACACGTTTGCCGATCGGAATACGCGACTGCCCGAGGCGCTCCAGCTGATCGAGAAGGCGCACGAGCTCAATCCCTCCGATCCCTACATCCTCGACTCGCTCGGCTGGGTCTACTTCCGCATGGGCGACCTGAAGCGGGCGCGCGAGCACCTCGAGCGCGCCTACAACGAGAAGCCGGAGGCCGAAGTGGCCATCCACCTCGCGGAGGTGCTGTGGGCGTCCGGCGACCAGAATGGCGCGCGCAAGCTGCTGCGCGAAGTGCGATCGCAGGAACCGGCCAACGAACTCCTCAAGTCGACCATCGCACGCCTTCGCATAGGACTGTAGCGATGGTGGCACCTTGGCCACCACGTGACGCGGGCGTCGCGCGATCGGCGGCCGTGTGCTGGCTGATCGTTCTGTTCGCCACCCTCCTGGCGGCCTGCGCCACGGCGCCGGAGACGACACCCGACCGCGTCCACACCGGGCGTTTCTCTGCGGTCGCCACCCAGGGCGATAGGCGAGAAACCGTCTCGGGACGATTCAGCATGGAGGTGCGCGGCGATCGCCGGCGCATCGATCTCGCGACGCCGCTCGGCACGACGGTCGCGCGCATCGAGGTCGGCCCGGAGGGAGCGCGCGCGAACGGCCCCGGGATGCAGGAAGCCCGCGGGCCCGACGCCGATGCGCTGGCCGAGCAGTTGCTCGGATGGCGCCTTCCGGTCAGCGGCTTGTCCGACTGGATCGAGGGCCGGCCCGTGCCCTCCCGCCCTGCCCGGGTGGAGCGCGACGGAAGCCGGCTGGTGCTCATCGAGCAGGATGGCTGGACCGTGCGGCTTGCCGAGACCTTCGCAGCGTCGGCTCGCCCGCGCCTCATCGTCCTCGAACGCGCGGCTTCGCCGCTTGCCCCGGGAGTGGTCCTGCGGCTCGTCGTCGACGACCCCGCCGCCTAGGCGCGAAGGAACCGCCATGAGGGGTCGAGGCCAGATGCCGTGAGCTGCGAGCGCCCGGCCGCTAACATGAGCGCATGGAGTCCGCGCTCGGCCTGCCCGCCCCCGCCAAGCTGAACCTCTTCCTTCACGTGACCGGCCGTCGCGCGGACGGCTATCACACGCTGCAGACCGCGTTCCAACTGATCGATCTCGCGGACTGGCTGGACTTCGAACGACGCGACGACGGGCAGATCGTGCGCGAAGGAGACCTGCGGTGGGGCGCCGGGGACGACCTGGCAGTGCGCGCGGCACTGGCGCTGCGGCAGGCGACCGGTTGCCGCCTCGGCGCTTCGATCCGGGTGACGAAGAACATTCCGGCCGGCAGCGGCATGGGTGGCGGGTCGTCCGATGCCGCCACCACGCTGATCGCCCTCAACCGCCTGTGGGGACTCGGCCTCGCCCGCCCCGACCTTGCGGCGATCGCGCTGCCGCTGGGTGCGGACGTACCGTTTTTCCTGCACGGCACCAACGCGTTCGCCGAAGGCGTTGGCGAGGAATTGCACGCCGTGGCGACCCCACCTGCGTGGTTTGCGGTGATCTGGCCTCAAGTGCATGTTTCCACTCGGGAAATCTTCGCGGCTCCCGGTTTGACACGAAATACCAAACCCACGAAAATGGCGGACTTTTCTGTTGCAGTCGGGCTCCTTCCGCAGACACTTTTTGGCGCCAACGACCTGGAACCGGTCGCGCGGCGTCGTTTCCCCGAGATCGAACAGGCCCTAGCGCACTTGCAGCGCCACGGGCCGGCGCGAATGACGGGATCCGGGTCGGCAGTCTTCGCGCCGATGGCGTCGCCGGACGAAGCGCGAAACGCGGTGGCAGAGTGCATGCCCCAATGGCAGCGTTGGGCAGTGCGAGGATTGAGCGAACACCCGCTCGCGGCCTGGTGAGGCGCAGGCGGGTGCGATCAAGGCAGCAGCAGCGCAGGAATCTCTTGAAGGTTTAGCGCTGGGGAGTCGCCAAGCTGGTTAAGGCAGCGGATTTTGATTCCGCCATTCGAGGGTTCGAATCCTTCCTCCCCAGCCACACAACAGGCCCCGTCGAGACGGGCATCGTGGCCGCCGGAA
This sequence comes from uncultured beta proteobacterium, assembly GCA_963841815.1. Classification (GTDB taxonomy): domain Bacteria; phylum Pseudomonadota; class Gammaproteobacteria; order Burkholderiales; family Burkholderiaceae_F; genus JAOUJD01. The sequence continues at coordinate 14,784 of CAWJEE010000018.1, forward strand.
TGTCGACGACGCACAGTCGGTGGGCATTCCGGCGAGTTTGTTTCAGCGCGTGCGCCGAGGCGGCCGGCCACGCACGGAGTGAGCGGCAGTTGCCGCTGCACGGGGAGCCGCGGACGCGGTGTTGACCATGGCCTTGCTGGTCCCTGACAACCTGATGGTGTTCACGGGCAACGCGAATCCGCGTCTCGCCCAGACCGTCGCCCAGCACCTGAACATCAGGCTTGGCAAGGCGCAGGTATCGAAGTTCTCGGACGGCGAGGTAATGGTCGAGTTGTTCGAGAACGTCCGCGGCAAGGACGTGTTCGTGCTGCAGTCGACCTGCCAGCCGACCAACGACAACCTGATGGAACTGATGATCATGGTCGACGCGCTGAAGCGCGCGTCGGCCGGACGCATCACCGCGGCGATTCCGTACTTCGGCTATGCGCGGCAGGACCGCCGCCCGCGCAGCGCGCGCGTGGCGATCAGCGCCAAGGTCGTCGCGAACATGCTGCAGGTGGCGGGCGTGAACCGCCTCCTCGTCATGGACCTGCACGCCGACCAGATCCAGGGCTTCTTCGACATCCCGGTGGACAACATCTACGCCGCGCCGATCCTGCTGGGCGACATCTGGAAGCACAACTACGACAACCTGGTCGTGGTGTCGCCGGACGTTGGAGGAGTGGTGCGCGCCCGCGCGATCGCGAAGCGAATGGATGCCGAACTGGCGATCATCGACAAGCGACGTCCGCGCGCGAACGTCGCCGAGGTGATGCACATCATCGGCGAGGTCGAGGGCCGCAACTGCGTGATCATGGACGACATGGTCGACACGGCGAACACGCTGTGCCAGGCCGCCCAGGCCCTGCGCGAGCGCGGGGCGCAGCGCGTGATGGCCTACGCGACGCACCCTGTCCTGTCGGGCAAGGCCATCGAGCGGCTCAACAATTCGGTGCTGGACGAACTCGTCGTCACCGACACGATCCCGCTGTCTGACGAGGCGCAGGCCTGCAGGAAGATCCGGCAGCTGTCGTGCGCGGCGCTGTTCGGCGAGACGATCTCGCGCATCGCGCGGGAGGACTCGGTGAGTTCGCTCTTCATCGAATAGCGAGGCGCGCGAAAGTAAAAACCTACTTTCGCGCGATCTGATCTGAAAAAGATCGCTGGCGAAGCCAGTCGATCTTTTTGAAGGCAAAGGCGACGAAGAGACTCGGCGCCAAGCGACGCGGATGGTCCGCGTCGAGCAAACGGCAGTGGTGACTGGTCGCGGTCCGCTGCCACAACTGGAGAAGCAGATGAAAGTCGTAGCAACCACACGAAACGCGCAAGGGACGGGTGCGAGCCGCCGTCTGCGCCACCTGGGCAAGGTGCCCGGCGTCCTGTACGGCGGCAAGGCCGACGCCCAGGCGATCGAGGTCGACCACAACAACCTCTTCCATGCGCTGCGCAAGGAGAAGTTCCACGCCTCGATCCTAGACATGGAACTCGACGGCAAGAGCGAGCGCGTGCTGCTGCGCGCGTTCCAGATGCACCCGTACAAGCCGCAGGTGCTGCACATCGACTTCCAGCGCGTCTCCGAGGACCAGAAGATCCACATGCGCGTCCCGCTGCACTTCGTCGGCCAGGAGAACTCGCCGGCGGTCAAGGTCGCGGGCGGCCTGATCAGCCACGTGATGTCCGAGATCGACGTCGCGTGCCTGCCGAAGGACCTGCCGGAGTTCATCGAGGTCGACCTGTCCGACCTCAAGGCGCACGAGACCGTGCGCGTGCTGGACCTGAAGCTTCCGTCCGGCGTCTCTCCGGTGCTGAAGGGCAAGGAGAACCCGGTCGTCGCCGCCGTCAGCACGCACGGCGAAGCAGCCGAAGAAGAGGTGGCGGCTGCGCCGGTCGCCGCCGATGTGCCGGCGACCGCACAGAAGGCACCGCCCCCGGCCGCCGAGGCTGCCAAGGGCGGCAAGGAAGCCAAGGGCAGCGACAAGAAGAAGTAATCCGCTTGAAGCCGGCGCCGGGTCGGCGCTGGCGCTGCGGCACAATCGGGCCCGTTGTCGAAGATCGGCAGCGGGCCTTTTCTTTGCACGATGACAGACACTATCGACCACAGCGCGCGGATTCGCCTGATCGTCGGGCTCGGCAACATCGGGCCGGAGTACGCGGGGACACGGCACAACGCGGGCTTCTGGTTCGTCGATGCCGTCGCCGGCGACCTCGGCGCGCGCTTCGCGCATGAGCGCAAGTTCAGCGGCGACGTCGCGCGAGCGAAGATGGGCGGCATCGAACTGTGGCTGCTGAAGCCGTCGACCTACATGAACCGGTCCGGACAGTCCGTCGTCGCGCTCGCGCTTTTCTACAAGATCCTCCCCCACCAGATCCTGCTCGCGCACGACGAGCTCGACCTGCCGCCCGGCAGCATCAAGCTGAAGCTCGGGGGCGGCACCGCGGGACACAACGGATTGAAGGACACGCAGGCGCGGCTGTCGACGCCAGAGTTCTGGCGGCTGCGCATCGGCATCGGGCATCCCCGCGCGCTGCAACTCGAGCAGGACGTCGCCGACTTCGTGCTGCACCGTCCGCGCAAGGACGAGGCGACCCTGATCGACGCGGCGATCGAGCGCGGCCGGGGCATCGTCGACCACCTGGTCGACGGCAGGTTCGAAGCGGCGATGCTGAAGCTGCATACGCGCTGAAATTCCGCGCCGACATGTTCGACCTGCTCGACATCCGCCTCGGAGCCGAGGCGCGCCGCCGTATCGAAGCGGACGGCCTGGCACCCGAAGCCGTTCGCTGCATGCCGGCCGCGGCAGGCGGGCCCAAAGGCCTGGCGCTGCTGCCGTTCGATCGCCTGTTCGCGCGCGAGTGGCTGCCGCGCGTGCGCTCGATGGAGCTCGTCGGAGCTTCGATCGGGGCGTGGCGCATGGCGTCGCTCGCGCAGGACGATTCCGTCGCGGCGCTCGACCGCCTGCAGCACGCGTACGTGCGCGAGCAGAACTACGGCGAGCGGCCATCGCCGTCGCAGGTGGCCTCCGTCTGCCGCGGCCTCGCCCGCTCGGTCTTCGGAGCGCCCGAGCTGGCGCTGCGCCCCGGCGTGGCGCTGTCCGTGATCACCGCGCGGGCGCGTGGCGCGCTGGCCGGCGACCGCTCGAGGCTCGCGTTCGGGCGCGTCGCACTCGTCAACGCCGCGTCGCGCCGCTGGCTGGCCAACCACATGGAACGCGTCGTCTTCCACGCCGGAGCGCCCTCGAAACTGCCGCCCGCGTTCGATGCCTTCGGCCTGACGCAGGTCGCGCTCACGCGCGACAACCTCGAGGATGCGCTGCTCGCCTCGGGCTCGATCCCGCTCGTGTGCGATCCAGTGCACGACGTCCTGGCCGCGCCGCCCGGCGACTACTGGGACGGCGGCCTGATCGACTACCACCTGCTCCTGCCGTATGACCGCTACGACGGCATCGTCCTATATCCGCACTTCGTTCCGTACGTGACGCCCGGGTGGCTCGACAAGTTCCTGCCGTGGCGCAAGCGGCCGCGACGCCACCACTGGCTCGCGAACGTCGTCCTGATCGCGCCGTCGCGCCCCATGCTCGATCGCCTGCCGAACCGAAAACTGCCCGACCGCAGCGACTTCTACAGGTACGGACTGGATCACGCCGCGCGCATCGGCGCGTGGGAGCGGGCGATCGCGGAGTCAGAGCGGTTCGCCGAAGCCGCGCTCGCCTGGTTGAATCGCCCCGACCTGTCGGTGGCCCGGCCGCTCTAGCCGCGAAGCGTCCCCCGGAATGCTCCGCGCGCAGCACGCGGAGGCTTCAACCCAGCGTCCGCTCCATGACGAGTTCGCCATCGTCTTCGACCCCGGTGTACCGAAATCCGAGCGACTGGTAGAAGCGGCTGAGCCGGTCCGCGCTCTTGACGTGTGACACCAGCAACCGCTGCGCGCCGGGGCGGGTCCGCACGTGCTCAACCAGGGCTTCGACCGCCGCGCGTCCGTAGCCCTTGCCCTGATGCGACTTGTCGATCATGAGTCGCCAGAGGAAGAAGTCGGGCTCGTCAGGGCTCTCGACCAGCGTGGGGTCGTACAGCATCACGAAGCCGACGAGCAGTTCATCGTCGTACACGGCGCGGAACCACGCCTCGTCATGGAAATGCGCCTGCGCGATCGACACCGAGTTCGGTGCTACCTGCTTGCGGTCGTCACCCGCGTCCAGCTTGCAGACGGTGGAAACGGTGTCGCGAGTGACCACTCTGAGCTCGACTGTCATGGTGTTCGCTCTGCCTCCGCGGGCTTGCGATAATCCCACCTTTGCGCCGCTTCCGGCGCACACATCAAGGTTTCCCCCATGGCACTGAAATGCGGCATCGTCGGGTTGCCGAACGTCGGCAAGTCGACGCTCTTCAACGCGCTTACCAAGGCCGGCATCGCGGCCGAGAACTATCCGTTCTGCACGATCGAGCCGAACGTCGGCATCGTCGAGGTGCCCGATCCGCGGCTCACCGCGCTCGCCGGCATCGCGAAGCCGGAGAAGGTGCTTCCGGCGACGGTCGAGTTCGTCGACATCGCCGGACTGGTCGCGGGTGCGAGCAAGGGCGAGGGCCTCGGCAACCAGTTCCTCGCGAACATCCGCGAGTGCGACGCGATCGCGCACATCGTTCGCTGCTTCGACGACCCCAACGTGATTCACGTGGCGGGCAGGGTCGACCCGGTGTCCGACATCGAGGTGATCGACACCGAACTCGCGCTCGCCGACCTGCAGACTGTCGACAAGCAGCTTGCGAAGTACACCAAGGTCGCCAAGACCGGCCAGGGCCCGGACGCCAAGGAAGCGAAGCGCCTGGTGGACGCGCTGGAGAAGATCCAGCCCGCGCTGAACGAGGCGCGGCCGGTGCGCAGCGTGGACCTCTACCCGGAAGAGCGTGAAGTGATCAAGCCGCTCTTCCTGCTCACGGCCAAGCCGGCGATGTACGTCGCGAACGTCGAGGAACACGGCTTCGTCGACAATCCGCTGCTCGACAAGGTGCGCGAGCACGCCGCGCGGGAAGGTGCGCCGGTCGTCGCGGTGTGCGCGAAGGTCGAGGCGGAGATCGCCGACATGTCGGACGAGGACAAGCACGTCTTCCTCGCCGACATGGGAATGGACGAACCGGGACTGAACCGCGTGATCCGTGCGGCCTACACGCTGCTCGGCCTGCAGACGTACTTCACGGCCGGCCCCAAGGAAGTGCGCGCCTGGACGGTGGTGCGGGGCGCGACGGCGCCCCAGGCGGCGGGCGTGATCCACACCGACTTCGAGAAGGGCTTCATCCGCGCCGAGACGATCGCTTTCGACGACTACGTCCGTTGCAAGGGCGAGGCAGGCGCGAAAGAGGCCGGGCGGATGCGGCTCGAAGGCAAGGATTACGTCGTCCACGACGGCGACGTGATGCACTTCCGGTTCAACGTCTAGCCTCCCTTGCCCTCGATGCCCGCCATCGTTTCCCGCCTGCTCCTCTATCCGGTCAAGGGCTGCCGGGGCGTCGCGCTCCGCACGGCGCAACTCGCGACCACCGGCCTGGCGGTCGGCGACATCGGCGACCGCGAGTGGGTCGTCGTCGACGACCACAACGAGTTCCTGAGCCAGCGCGAACTTCCGAAGATGGCGCTGATCGAAACGCGCCTGCTGCCGAGCGCGCTGCGCCTGTCGGCGCCCGGCATGCTCACGCTCGACATCCCGTTCGAGTCCGAGGGCGACGTCGTCCGCATCCGGGTCTGGGACGACGAACTGGACGCCGTCACCCAGGGCGATCTCGCGGACCAGTGGTTCAGCGACTTCCTCGGACGGCGCTCACGACTGATGCGATTCGACCCCCTCGCGAGGCGCATCTCGAAGCGCAAGTACACGGGCGCCACCGAGGCGCCGTACAAGTTCGCCGACGCGTTCGGGCTGCTCGTGACGAGCGAGGCTTCGCTCGCTCACCTCAACGCCCGGCTGAAGAGGCAGGGCCACGCGCCGGTCGACATCGATCGCTTCCGGCCGAACATCGTGATCGAAGGCGTCGACGCCTTCGAAGAGGATTACGCGCGCGAGGCGCGGATCGGCGACGCAGTGATCGAACTGGTGAAGGCCTGCGTGCGCTGCACGGTCCCGAGCGTCGATCCGGCGCGCGGCGAACAGGGCACCGAGCCCGGCGACACCCTCGCGGCCTACCGCAACGACGCGCGCGCCGGCGGCGTCACGTTCGGCGTCAACGGCATCGTGGCGCGCGGCGCCGGAAGCGAGCTGCAGGTCGGCAACGAGGTCGAGCTCACTCTCCGGTTCTGAGTGCCGCCGGTGGCGGCATGCCGAAGTAGGTCCACTTCCGCCACGCGCGCTCGAGCGGCCCCTGGCCGAAGCGTCGCAGCCACCAGTGACTCAGCGTGAGCTGCGCGGCGAAGATCGCCAGCCCCAGCGCCGCGGACTCCGCGTAGCCGAGGCGGGGCGCCAGCGCGAGGCCCCAGCCGGAGAGCAGGGCTCCCATTGCGATGGACTGCAGCAGGTAGTTCGTGAGCGGCATGCGTCCGGCCGGCGCGAGCCAGCGGAGCAGCGCCGGCGGCGCGTGCCGGAAGAAGAGCGCGGCGTAGGCAAACGACAAGGTCGCTCCGAGGGCTCCCGGCATCGCCGCCACGGCGGAGTAGGCGCCGAGCCCGTACGTCGCCGCCTCCGTGTAGAGCAACGCCGCGTAGACGAGCGAGGACGGCAATCCGACGAAGAGCCCGACCGCGAGCGCCTTGCGCCACGCCGGCGCAGCGCGGTCCGACAGCCAGCCCGCACGTTGCGCGAGCATGCCGGTCAGCATCAGCGCGACGGCCATCGGCAGGCCGATCAGGTTCGCGAACACGATGTCGACGAACAGGCTCACCCGCGTCGGCAGCTGCGCGAGATAACCCTCCCCGGTGAAGACAGCGAAGCTGGCTTCCAGCTCGCTGGCCAGTTCGATCGGGTCCGGCGGGCTGCCCGCTAGGCCCCACGTCAGCACGGCGGTCAGCGCGAGCGCGCCGATCCACCAGGAGACAACGGCGCGCCGCAGCGCAGCCAGTCCGTGGCCGTCGTACAGCAGCAGGACAAGGCCGGCGAGCGCGTACATCTGCGTGATGTCGCCGAAGTAGAACAGCACGCCGTGCAGGACGCCAAAGGCAAACAGGAACAGCATGCGGCGCCGAAAGACCGCGTGCGGCGCCGAGGTCACGTTGCGCAGCCTGGCGAGCAGCAGCGCGAAGCCCGCACCGAACAGCATGGCGAACAAGGGCATGAACTTCGTGTTCACGAAGGTGACCGTGAGGACGAAGAGCACGTGATCGAACGCGGTCGCGTCGTCCAGCAGGTACCCGGCGGGGTTGGTGCCACCCCAGACGAAGGACTGGATATTGACGAGCAGGATGCCGAGCAGGGCGAGCCCGCGCAGGGCGTCGATCCGGTCGTCCCGTCCGGGATTCGGGATGGTCATCGGCAGGTCGGGGCCGCCATCGTGCCCCGCGCGAACGCTACTCGGCTTCGTGCGCGCTCGATCCCATCTGCGCGAGCTTGGCGCGCAGCCACTTCTCGACCGACGGGAACACGAACTTGCTGACGTCGCCGCCCAGCTGCGCGATCTCGCGCACGATCGTCCCCGAGATGAACTGGTACTGGTCCGACGGCGTCAGGAACATCGTTTCGACGTCGGGCAGCAGATAGCGGTTCATGCCGGCCATCTGGAACTCGTACTCGAAGTCGGAGACGGCCCGCAGGCCGCGCACGATCACACGGGCGTTCTGGTCGCGCACGAAGTCCTTCAGCAGGCCGCGGAAACCCGAGACCTCGACGTTCGGGTAGTGCGACAGGACTTCGCGCGCGATCGAGATCCGCTCGTCCAGCGTGAAGAAGGGCTTCTTCGCACGACTGTCCGCGACGCCGACGACAAGCTTCGAAAACAGCCCCGCCGCGCGCCGCACGAGGTCCTCGTGTCCGCGCGTCAGCGGATCGAACGTCCCGGGATAGACCGCAATCACCATTGTTGTTCTCCTGGCCAGCGGGTCCCGCAGCCGCGCGGATTATGCCCGCTGGAGCAGATGGAAGTGCACGTGCCCTGCCCGTCCCGCCCTGGCGATGCGCAGGCCGCACGCGGCGGCGGTTCCCTCATCCAGCGGCGCCCCGCTCTCCGCGTAGACCAACCCTACGGCGGAGACCAGCCGCGCCGCTGCCCGCAGGGCCGGCTCGAGCAGATCCGAGTCGAACGGCGGGTCGAGGAAGACGACATCGAAGGACCGCTCCTGCGCATCGCTTGCGAACGCGAGCGCATCGCCGCGGACGATCGTCACCGTGTCCGCGCCGAGCTTGCGCTTCAGGCGCTGCAGCTGGGCCTCGAGCGTGGCGTTGCGCTCGACCAGCGTGACGCGCGCCGCGCCGCGGGAGGCCAGTTCGAACCCGAGGACGCCGGTTCCGGCGAACAGGTCCAGCCCGGAAACGGATGAAAGATCGGGAATGAAGTGCGCGAGCCAGTTGAAGACCGTTTCCCGCACGCGGTCGGGCGAGGGACGCAGGCCGGGCGCATCGACGACGGCGAGCGGGGTCCGCTTCCACTGCCCGCCGATGATCCGGACACGGGCCGGAGCGTGGGCGAACCGCCCGCCGGGACGCGAAGTGCCCTTTGATACACTGGCTTCGCCCGGTCGCGTCATTCGTGTTTCGCGCCGCGGCCCGCCCGGTTCCCCCGGTTTTCCCTCTCGCTTCCCCCGCATCGTTCGATGATAAGCCCCGCTTCCGGCGCCAAAGGTGGGTGGCTGTCCCGTCTCAAGGACGGACTGACCAAGACCCGCGTCAACATCGTCGGACTGTTTTCCGGCGGCGTCGTCGACGAGAACTTCCTCGAGGAACTCGAGATGGCTCTGATCGGCGCCGACGTCGGCGTCACGACTTCAGCCCGCCTCATCGGGTCGCTGCGACAGCGGATCAAGCTCTCGGGCCTGAAGACGCAGGACGAAGTGCGGCTCGCGTTGCGCGACGAGCTTGCAGCGCTGCTGGCGCCGGCCGAAGGCCGCATCGATTTCACCAGGGGCCATCCGCTCGTCGTGATGGTCGCCGGCGTCAACGGAGCGGGCAAGACGACATCGATCGGCAAGCTCGCCAAGTGGTTCGCCACCCAGGGCAAGAGCGTGCTGCTCGCGGCCGGCGACACATTCCGTGCGGCCGCGCGCGAACAACTCGCGATCTGGGGCGCGCGCAACAGCGTGGAGGTGATCGCCCAGAGCGGAGGCGACCCGGCCGCCGTCGTGTTCGACGCGGTGTCGGCCGCCAAAGCGCGCAGGATCGACGTGCTGATCGCCGACACCGCAGGCCGGCTGCCGACGCAGGCGCACTTGATGGAAGAACTCAAGCGGGTGAAGCGCGCGCAGGACAAGGCGATGCCGGGCGCGCCGCACGAGGTGCTCCTGATCATCGACGGAACGAACGGCCAGAACGCGCTGGCGCAGGTGAAGGCGTTCGACGACGCCGTCGGCCTGACCGGGCTCGTCGTAACCAAGCTCGACGGGACGGCGAAGGGCGGCGTGCTGGCGGCCATCGTCGAGTCGAGGCGCGACAAGCCACTGCCGATCCTGTTCATCGGCGTCGGCGAAGCGATCGACGACCTGCAGCCGTTCGTCGCGCGCGACTTCGCCGACGCGCTCGTCGGTCTCGCTTAGCAGGGTCGACGTGCCGGCGTCCGTACAATGCGGGACGCTGCCGCCCGCCAGATGACTCCAGCGACTCCGCCCGCCCATCCTCCCCCGCTCGTCTCGTTCGACCGAGTCACCAAGCTCTACGACGGTGACCGGGCTGCGCTCACCGACGCCACATTCACCCTGAACCGCAGCGAGTTCGTGCTGCTCACGGGCCCGTCGGGCGCGGGCAAGTCGACAGTCGTGCGCCTCGTCTGCGGCCTCGAAGTCCCGACCAGCGGACAGGTCATGGTGGCTGGCGAAGACATCGCGCGAATGCGCGGGCGCGCGCTTCCCTTCCTGCGTCGTTCGCTCGGCGTCGTCCTGCAGAACCTGATGCTGCTGAACGACCGGAGCGTGCTCGACAACGTGGCATTGCCAGCGCTCGCCGCCGGCCTGTCGCACGCGGACGCGCGCGAGCGGGCGCAGGCCGCACTGGCGCGCGTGGCTCTCGAGCCCGCGGTCCGACGCGTGCGGCCCGACGCGTTGTCAGGCGGCGAGCAGCAGCGCGTCGCGCTCGCCCGCGCGATCGTCAACCGGCCCGCGCTGGTGCTCGCGGACGAGCCAACGGCCCACCTCGATGAAGCGGGCGCGTTGCACTTGCTCCAGTTGCTCGAGCAGTTCGTCGTCGCCGGCGTCACGGTCATGATGGCGACGCACGGTGAAGCCGTACCGCTGCCTGCCCGCGCCCGCGTGTTGCGCATCGAGTCCGGGCGGGTCCTGCGATGAGCGCCTTGACGGCGCACCGCTACGCACTGGGTCGAGCGGTCGCGATGGTGCGCGATCGGCCTCTCGCCTTCCTGCTCGGCGTCGCGCTTGCCGCGATCGCCCTTGCGCTGCCGCTCGCAGTCGCGAGCGTGCTCTGGGCGACACGTCCCGCGCTGGCCCAGGTCCAGCCTGCACCCGAGGTGAGCGTTTTCGTGTCGACCCGCGCCGCGCCACGCGACGTCGACACGCTGAAGGGCCGCCTCGAGTCCTTGCCAGGCGTCGCGGGAGCCACGCTCCAGCCCAAGGACGCCGCTCTCGCGCAACTGATCAAGCGTTCCGGTTTTGTCACGACCCCGGCGGAGCTGGGCGCCAATCCGCTGCCCGACGTGCTGATCGTGCGACTGCAGTTGCCTGTCTCTGAACGGTCCCTCGACGCCGTGACGACCACCGTGAAGGACTGGCCCCTCGTCGACTCGGTGCGAAGCGATCTCGACTGGTACCGCAAGGTCCGGGCACTCGGGAGGTTGGGCACCACGGCCATCGCGGTCTTCGGCGGGTTGGTGGTCCTTCTGGTGACACTGATCCTCTTTGGAACGGTCCGCTTGCACGCCGGCACGCGAGCGGACGAGGTCGCCGTCCTCAAGCTCGTCGGCGCGACGTCGCGTTTCATCGTCCGACCCTACGCCTACAGCGCTGCGCTGACGCTGGCGCTCGCGTCCGTGCTCGCCCTCGCCGCAGTCTTCGCGGCGCACGCGGCGCTGCGAGCGCCACTGGGCAACCTCACCGCGCTGTACGGGGCACCCTACGCTCTGCCCGACCCCGAACCAATCCACCTCCTGGCGGTCTTTGCAGTGGCGGTGGTTCTTGGCTGGGCTGTCGGAGTCGTGGGCGCCCGAGCAGCGGTTTCGGGCCGCTGAAGTCAGGGCGGAGGAAAAGTGAGCTTGCGCTCACACCCATCTTGCTCCTGTCGCCGTCGAATGCCCAACCTCCCTGCTCGGGATTGAACTCCCCGGGTTTCCTCGCCTCTAAGCATTTAGCACTCGGGGCTTCGGAGTGCTAACATTTTTGTGTATGGAGACCAAACGAGTGACAAAAGCAGTGGCAAAAGCGAGCACCTCTTCCCGGAACGCGCTGGTCCCGTTCAGCGCGCACGCCTTGGCGTTGCGGCCGGGCAGTGTCGGCAGCATTGATGCCTATATCCAGGCCGTCAATCGGGTGCCGATGCTGACGCCGGAGGAGGAACTGCGTCTGGCGCGGACCTACCGTGAGAAAGATGACCTGGACGCCGCCGGCCGCCTGGTCATGTCGCACCTGCGCCTGGTGGTTGCCGTTGCCCGCAACTACCTCGGCTATGGCCTGCCCCACGCGGACCTGATCCAGGAAGGCAACATCGGCCTGATGAAGGCTGTGAAGCGCTTCGACCCCGAGCGCGGGGTGCGGCTGGTTTCGTTCGCCCTGCACTGGATCAAGGCCGAGATCCACGAGTACATCCTGAAGAACTGGCGGCTGGTGAAGGTGGCGACCACCAAGGCCCAGCGCAAGCTCTTCTTCAACCTGCGCAGCATGAAGCAGGGGCTCGGCACGATGTCGCCGGACCAGATCGAAGGCGTCGCGCGGGAACTGAACGTCAAGCCCGAGGAAGTGGCAGAGATGGAAACGCGGCTTTCGGGCGGCGATGTCGCTCTCGAGGGTCGGATCGACGACGGCGAAGAGGAGTTCGCCCCGATCGATTACCTGGCCGACGCGGACTCGGAACCGACGCAGGTGCTGCAGCGTCGCCAGTACGACGTCCTGCAGACCGAAGGGGTCCGCGAGGCGCTGGAGCAGCTCGACCCGCGCAGCCGCCGCATCATCGAAGCGCGCTGGCTGAACGAGGACACCGACGGCCGGGTCGGCACCGCAACCCTGCACGACCTTGCGGAAGAGTTCGGAGTGTCAGCGGAACGAATCCGCCAGATCGAAGCCAAAGCATTGCAGAAGATGCGCGGTTCGCTGGCCGAATACGCCTAGTGCGAGCCCCACCTTCTCGGTCGGTTCGAGCAAGGTCCGCCTCTCCTTCTACCCCCCTCTCCTCCGATGAGGCGGACACTACGCCCCAGCAGAAGCTGGGGCGCTTTTTTTTGCGCTCGCGCGAGCATCGCGGCCTGCGGCACAACCGTGCGCGCTCCTCCGCAAGGCCGTTCGTTCGAGCGACCGCGATCAGCGCAACAGCTTCCTGAGGTCGGCGACGATCGGATCGACAGCGCCGGCATGGCGCAGGAACAGCCGCACCCGTCCCTCGGTGTCGAACACGTAGCTGCCCGCCGTGTGGTCCATCGTGTAGGACGTCTCGGTCTTGCCGGGCACCTTCTGGTAGAAGACCTTGAAGTCCCTTGCGATCGCCGCCGTCTCGTCCCTTGTGCCACGCAGGCCGAGGAAGGTCGGATCGAAGCCTGGCACGTACTGCGAGAGGACCTCTGCGGTGTCGCGATCCGGATCTAGCGTCACGAAGATCACCTGCACCTTCTCGCCATCGGGCCCGAGCCGCCTTTTCACCTCGGCCATGTCCGTCATCGTCGTCGGACAGACGTCGGGGCATTGCGTGTAGCCGAAGAACATCACCACGACCTTGCCGCGGAAGTCCGCCAGGGTCCGCGGCTGGCCGTTGAAGTCGGTCAGGCGGAAGTCCCGGGCGTAGCTGGCGCCGGTGATGTCGACGTTGTTGAAGCGCTCCGCGCCGGGATCGCAAGCGACCAGTGCTGCAGCGACGACAACGAACAGCAGGCGGGCGAGCATGGCCGCTTTCCCGGTGTCAGCCGGTCACGTAATGATCGACCAGCAGCGCCGCGAACAGGGCGGCCAGGTAGACGATCGAGTAGTTGAAGGTGCTGCGTGCGAGGCGATCGCTGTAGGCACGGAACAGGCGCCACGCGTACCAGAGGAAGATGGCGCCAAGGGCGAGGGCGGACACGAGGTAGATCCACCCCGACATCTGGATCACGAACGGCAGCGCGGTGGTCGCGACCAGCACGATCGTGTAGAGCAGGATGTGCAGCCGGGTGAGCCGCTCGCCATGCGTCACGGGCAGCATCGGCAGCCCCGACTTGCGATAGTCGTCCAGCCGGTACAGCGCCAGCGCCCAGAAGTGCGGCGGCGTCCACACGAAGATGATCAGCGCGAGCAGCCACGCTTCGGCCGGCGTGTTCCCGGTGATCGCGGCCCAGCCGAGCACCGGCGGCATCGCCCCGCTCATCCCGCCGATCACGATGTTCTGCGGCGTGTACGGCTTCAGCAGCACCGTGTAGACGACCGCGTAACCGACGAAGGTCGCGAACGTCAGCCACATCGTCAGCGGATTCACGAACGCATACAGCACCCACATTCCGATGCCGCCGATCAGTCCCGAGAAGAGCAGCGCCTGGAGCGCCGAGAGTTCGCCGCGCGGCAGCGGGCGCATCCGCGTTCGCGCCATCTTCGCGTCGATGTGCTGCTCGATCAGCGAGTTGACCGCGAACGCGGCGCCGGCCAGCAGCCAGACGCCCAGCGTCGCGACCGCCACCCGGCCCAGCGGCGGCAGCTCGCGCGTCGACAGGAACATGCCGATCACCGTGCAGAACAGCGCGAGCTGAGTCACGCGCGGCTTCGTCAGCGCCCAGTACTGGGACGCCATGTGATTCAGCGTTCGTTCGGCGGCGGACAGCTCGCGCATGACTTGACGAAGGAAATGGACCGCGGGGAAACGCGTGATTTTACCGGCCCGAGCGAAGCCGGTACGTGACCACGACCAGCAAGGCCACCAGCAGGGCGGCACCGCCGCTGTGCGCCACGGCCAGCACGAGGGGCCATTGCAGCACCACGTTCGACATTCCGGTGGCGAATTGCAGCAGAAGAAGCACGAGCAGGGCCCGCGCCAGTCCCTTCAGCCCCGGCGCGCTCCAGACCTGCCACAGCAGCGCGCCGAGCACGAGGATCACGACGATCGCGAACAGCCGATGCGTCCAGTGGATCGCGACCAGCGACTGGAAGGGAATGGCCTGCCCATCGCCGGTCATGCCGAGCGGCCGCCAGAGCGTGAACGCGTGCGCGAAGTCCATGGTCGGTACCAACTGCCCCTGGCACAACGGAAAGTCCGGGCACGCCATGACCGCGTAGTTGGTGCTGACCCAGCCGCCGAGTGCGATCTGCAGCACCACGACCGCCAGCGCGAGCACCACCAGGCGCGCCGCGGAGTCCGGGGCCCGCACGTGCACGACCTCGCCCTCGCGCAGCGCCAGCCACACGAGCAGCGCCAGCAGGCCGACTCCGCCCAGCAAGTGGATCGTGACGATGATCGGCTGCAGTTTCATCGTGACCGTGAGCGCCCCGAAGGCGCCCTGCCCGATCACCCAGGCGAGCGCCGCGGTCGCCAGCCACGGTGACCGCCCGCCCTCGCGTCGCCAGCGGGTCCACGACTGAACCGCCAGGATGACGATAAGCAGACCGACGCCCATCGCGAAGTAGCGGTGGACCATCTCGATCCACGCTTTCGTCATCGTCACCGGTCCGCTCGGCAGCGCAGTCTCCGCCGCGCGAATCGGCTCATCGGCCGACAGCGGATTCGAGTGTCCGTAGCAGCCCGGCCAGTCCGGGCAGCCGAGCCCGGAGTCGGTCAGCCGCGTGAAGCTGCCGAACATGATCAGGTCGAGCGTGAGGAAGGCGGTGACCCACGCGAGCTTGCGGAACCTGTGCGGGTCGCGCGAATAGCGCACGTAGGCCAAGGGGACCGCGGCGACGAGCGCGCCCTTCAGCGCAAGCAGCAGCAGGGCCTCGACGGTCACGTCAGTCCCTGGCGCGCTCGACGCGGGTCCACAGCGAGGCGGCTTTCATCAGGCGCGCGATGTCGCCTTTCGCGCCCTTCGGATCGGGATTGCGGGGCCAGCGCAGCATCAGGTTGCCGAGCGGGTCGATCACCCAGATGTGGTCGCGCAGGTTCGCGCTCGGCGCGTCGGGCAGGGCCAGGAACACATGGAGGTCGCGCTCGTCGACCCGCACGAAGTGCGTGCCCTCGTATTCACGGATCAGCATGTTCGACAGTGGCTCGCGATCGGTGATGAGCCAGAGTCGCTCGATCTCGTCGCGCTCCTTGCCCGTCATGGTGCGCTGCTGGCGCATGTGGAAGAGCTTCGACTGGCAGTACTCGTCGCAGGCACCGCCGTCGACCATGACGAACACCCACTTGTCCTTCAGCGAACGGAGGTCGAAGGCCGTGCCGTCCAGCGCGGTCGCGGGGATCGACGGCACCGGCCGCTGCGGCTCGACCAGCGTCCCGTAGTTGACGCGGCCCGACGGCGGCATCACGTAGTAAGCGAAGTACGAAGCGAGGATCGGCGCAAGCGTGACGGCGATCAGGAGGTACAGCGCGCGATTGCGCCGCCAGTGGCTCGCCGGCTTCGCGGGGCCGTCGTTCATGTCCGCCTCAGGGCCTTGCCGCCGAAGTACAGCGTGAGCACGATGATGAGCGCCGCGAGCGAGTACCACTGGAAGGCGTAGCCGCGGTGCTTGTCCACTCCGGCATCCGGTCGCGCCCAGGCGCGGCGCAGGCCATCGCCCGTGTCGTTCGTCTGCTGCACAACGAAGCGCGCGACCTTGCGTCCGCTCGCCCGCTCGTACGCCTCGAAGTCGAGGTTCTGCCAGATGCCGCCGAGCGGGCCGCCGCGCTCGCCGATGTCGAGCGTGCGCGGAACGTGCGGGACGGCGATGCCCTCGACACGCAGCCGGGCATTCGCGATCGGTGCGGGGGCAGCCGGGTGCGGTCCGCCATGCTGCGCGCCGCCCACCCGCGATTCACGAGAATCCAGGGCATGCCCTCGGCGACCGCGACCGGCGTGATCACCTGGAATCCCGCAACGCCGTCCACGAGCCGGTTGTCGATGTAGACCGTCGCTTCGGTCACGAACGTTCCGTTCATCTCCACGCGCTGCGGCAGGCTTCGGGCGACGCCCGACGCGTCATCCAGGCCCGCGATCGGCGTGGGGGCACGGGCAAGTGCCTCGTCCCACTGCGCCTGCCGCGTCGCCTTCTCGTCCCCTCGCCGGGTCTGCCAGTTGCCGAGCGACGTCGTGAGCACGACGCCTGAAATGCCCGCCAGCAGCGCGATGACGACCCGCGGGGTCAGCATCGCACCGGGTGGGATAATCGGACATCCCTCGAGACCAGGTCCATGCGCATCATTATCCTGTTCGCCCTCACCGGCATCCTGCTGTCGCTTGGCTCGGCGCTCGTCTACCTGGTCCGCGACAAGGGCACGACGAACCGCACCGTCAATGCGCTGACGGTTCGCGTCGGCATATCGGTCGCGCTCTTCCTGTTCATCCTGTTCAGCTATTGGATGGGCTGGATCCAGCCGCGTTCCTACTGATCGGGCGCCCGTAACGCCGCTCACCAAGCAAAAGCGGCGCCGAGGCGCCGCTCCTGCTTCGAACCGGCAGCGGCCCTTACAGCCAGTACACGACGATGTAGAGGCCGATCCAGACGACGTCGACGAAGTGCCAGTACCACGCGGCCGCTTCGAAGGCGAAGTGGTGGTTCGGCTTGAAGTGGCCCTTCAGGAGCCGCACGAGCACGACCGACAGCATGATCGCGCCGACGAACACGTGGAAGCCGTGGAAGCCGGTCAGCATGAAGAAGGTCGATCCGAAGATGCCAGAGCTCAGCCGCAGGTTCAGTTCGCTGTAGGCATGCGAGTACTCGTACATCTGCACGCCAAGGAAGGTCACCCCCAGCAGCACGGTGATCGCCAGCCACAGCGCGGCCTTGCTGCGGTGGTCTGCGCGCAACGCGTGATGCGCGATCGTCAGGGTGACGCCCGAGGTCAGCAGCAGCGCCGTGTTGATCGTCGGCAGCCAGAACGGCCCGATCGTGGTGAACGCGTCGATGACGCCGGCGGGGCCGGAATGCGGCCAGCCGGCCGCGAAATCCGGCCAGAGCAGCTTGTGATCGAAGTCGCCGAGCATCGGCGCCGTGATCACCCGCGTGTAGAACAGGGCGCCGAAGAACGACGCGAAGAACATCACTTCCGAGAAGATGAACCAGCTCATCCCCCAGCGAAACGAGACATCGACGTGCCCGTTGTAGTTGCCGTGCTCGGACTCCGCGGACACCGTGCCGAACCAGCCGAACATCATGTAGATCAGCGTGGCCAGGCCGATGGCCAGGCCGATCCACCCGATCGGGTTCCGGTTCACGACCATCGCCGCACCGAACATGGTGAAGACCATGGCGATGCTCCCGACCATCGGCCACCGCGACGGCGCCGGGATGAAGTAGTGCGACGAGGCACCCGCGTGTGTATCAGCCATTGCTGCTCCCCTCTCCTTGCGTCCCTGCGTTCAACTCGTCACGGCACGAACGATCATGATCAGCGTGAACACGAACAGCGCCGCTGCGACGATGCCCGCGATGATCACGTGCACCGGATTCAGCCGAGCTGCGTCCTTTTCGTAATCCGACTTCCTCCGAACGCCGAAGAACGACCACAGCACCGCGCGCACGGTTTCGAGGAAACCCGCGTCGCGCCCTGCTTCGTTCCTGCGTTCGCCTTCATCCTTCATTCCATCGACCACGCCGTCAACTGCGCGGCGCGGCCGTCACCGCCGCCTGGTCCTTCACCGCGCCCGCCACCTCGAAGAACGTGTACGAGAGCGTGATCGTCTTCACGTCGGCGGGAAGCGCGGGGTCCACGAAGAACACGACCGGGAACCTGCGCGTCTCGTTGGCGGCCAGCGTCTGCTGCTTGAAGCAGAAGCACTCCAGCTTCTGGAAGTGCGACGCCGACTGCATCGGCGCGTAGCTGGGGATCGCCTGCCCCACGATCGTGCGCGATTCGAGGTTAACCAGGTCGTAATCCACGTGCACCAGTTCGCCGGGATGCACCTCGACGTGGTTCACGTGCGGACGGAAGCGCCACGGTCCCTGCGAGTTGGCATCGAACTCGACGATCACCTTGCGGGTGGTGTCGACCTGCGTGTTGCGCGCGGCGCGCTCGACCTCCGCGTCGCGCGTCGTCACGACGTTGATGCCGGTCACCTCGCAGATCTTCCGGTACAGCGGCACGAGCGCCCAGCCGAAGCCGAACATGAGCACCGCGACCACCACCAGCTTGCGCAGGATGGTGCGGTTGTCCTGTTCGGTTTCCGAGCGGTTCGTCATCTAGGTGCGGGTCAGCCAGTACTTCGCCATCACTCCGAGGAAGAACGCCAGCGCGATCGACAGCAGGATCAGCGCGGTGCGCGCGTTGCGCCGGCGCCGGCCTTCGGTTCCGGTCATGCGCCGTCAGGTCACTTCACGACCGGAGGTGTCTCGAACGTGTGGAACGGCGCCGGCGACGGCACGGTCCACTCGAGCCCGCCGTCGGCGGCTTCCCACGGGTTGTCAGCCGCCTTCGGCCCGCCCTTGATCGCCTTGATCACGACGACCACGAAGAGCAACTGCGACAGGCCGAAACCGAACGCGCCGATCGTCGACACCATGTTCCAGTCGGCGAACTGCATCGGGTAGTCCGCGTATCGGCGCGGCATGCCGGCCAGCCCGAGGAAGTGCTGCGGGAAGAAGGCGATGTTGAAGAAGATCACGGACGCCCAGAAGTGCAGCTTGCCGAGCGACTCGTTGTACATGTGACCCGTCCACTTCGGAATCCAGTAGTACGTGCCGGCGAACAGCGCGAAGAGCGAGCCGGCCACGAGCACGTAGTGGAAGTGCGCCACGACGTAGTAGGTGTCCTGCAGCTGGATGTCGATCGGCGCCATCGCGAGGATCAGGCCCGTGAAGCCGCCGATCGTGAACACGAAGATGAAGCCCACGGCGAACAGCATCGGGGTCTCGAAGGTCATCGAGCCCCTGAACATCGTCGCGATCCAGTTGAAGACCTTCACGCCGGTCGGGATCGCGATCAGCATCGTGGCGTACATGAAGAAGAGCTGCCCGGTCACCGGCATGCCGGTCGTGAACATGTGGTGCGCCCAGACGATGAACGACAGGATGGCGATCGAGGCCGTCGCATAGACCATCGACGCGTAACCGAACAGCGGCTTGCGCGCGAAGACCGGGATGATCTGCGAAACGATGCCGAACGCCGGCAGGATCATGATGTAGACCTCGGGATGCCCGAAGAACCAGAACACGTGCTGGTACATCACCGGGTCGCCGCCGCCGGCCGCATTGAAGAAGCTGGTGCCGAAGTGGCGGTCGGTCAGCGTCATCGTGATGGCGCCCGCGAGCACCGGCATCACGGCGATCAGCAGGTAGGCGGTGATCAGCCAGGTCCACACGAACATCGGCATCTTCATCAGCGTCATGCCCGGCGCGCGCATGTTCAGCACCGTGGTGATGATGTTGATCGAACCCATGATCGAGCTGGCGCCCATGATGTGCAGCGCGAAGATCGCGAGGTCCATGCCCGGGCCCATCTGCACCGTGAGCGGCGCGTAGAGCGTCCACCCCGCGGCGGTGGCGCCACCCGGCACGAAGAACGACACGACGATCAGCAGCGCGGCGGGCGGCAGCAGCCAGAAGCTGAAGTTGTTCATCCGCGCGAACGCCATGTCGGGCGCGCCGATCTGCAGCGGGATCATCCAGTTCGCGAACCCGACGAACGCCGGCATGATCGCGCCGAACACCATGATCACGCCGTGCATCGTCGTGAGCTGGTTGAAGAACTCCGGCTTCCAGAACTGCAGCCCCGGCTGGAACAGCTCGGCGCGGATGCCCAGCGCCAGGATGCCGCCGATGAAGAACATCGTCATGCTGAACCACAGGTACATCGTGCCGATGTCCTTGTGGTTGGTCGCGAACAGCCAGCGGCGCCACCCGTGGGGGTGGTCGTGCGCATGGTCGTGGTGGCCGGCGTGGCCTGCAGCGGGATTCGGGATGACGGCGCTCATCGGTGCTCCTGGAACTGTATTGGTCTTCGCTGCGTCGCGTTACTTGCGCGCCGCCTTGAACTCGGCCGGCTGAACCTCGCCCGACTTGTTGCCGAACGCATTCTTCGTGTAGGTCGCCACCGCAGCCAGCTCGACATCGGAGAGCGCCTTCCACGAAGGCATCGCGTTCTTGCCCTTCAGCAGGATCGCGATCTGGTCGGGCTTGGTCTCGACGACCTTGCTTCCGGCCAGCGCCGGGAAGGCGCCGGCGACGCCGAGGCCGTTCGCCTGGTGGCACGCCTGGCAGTTGGCCTGGTAGATCTTCTCGCCGCGCGCGATCAGCTCGGCCGCCGTCCACTGCCTGTTGGGATCATCGCCGAGGGCGGCCATCTGCTTCTTGCGGCCGTCGACCCACGCCGTGTACTCCTGGGCGGTGACCACCTTGACGGCGATCGGCATGAACGCGTGGTCCTTGCCGCACAGCTCGGCGCACTGCCCGTAGTAAGTGCCGGTCTTTTCCGCGCGGAACCAGGTGTCGCGCGCGAAGCCCGGGATCGCATCCTGCTTCACGCCGAAGGCCGGGATCCACCACGCGTGGATCACGTCGTTGGCGGTGGTGATGACGCGGATCTTCTTGTCGACCGGGACGACCAGCGGCTCGGTGACGTCCAGCAGGTAGGTGGGGCCCTTGGCGTCGGCGCCTTCGATCTGGCCTTGGGGCGTGGCGAGCTGCGACAGGAAGGAGATGCCCTCGCCTTCCCCGCGGATGTAGTCGTAGCCCCATTTCCACTGGTAGCCGGTGACCTTGACCGTGAGGTCCGAGTTGCTCGTGTCCTTCATGGCCACCACGGTCCTGGTCGCGGGCAGCGCCATGACGATGACGATGATGAAGGGGATGACGGTCCAGACGATCTCGACCGTGGTGCTCTCGTGGAAGTTGGCGGCCACCGCGCCCTTCGACTTCCGGTGCCGCCAGATCGAATAGAACATCACGCTGAACACCGCGACGAAGATCAGCGCGCAGATGATCATCATCATGTCGTGCAGGCTGTAGATCTGCCGGGCGATGTCGGTGACCGGAGTCTGCAGGTTGAAGCGGGACGTCGGCGTGTAGGCGGCCGGCGTCGCGGCAAAGGCCAGGCCGGACGCGGCGGCTGCGAGCGCCGCGAACGCGAACTTGTTCAACATGGATGTCTTCATTGCGTGTTTCGTCCCCTGGCTTCCCCGTGCCCTACATTTGCCGCCACGACCGGCCCTGGTGCCGGTCAGGCCTGCGCGCCTCTCAATGCCGTCCGCAGTTCGCGCGCCAGCGCGGCGCGCTTCTCGTCCATCAGGTGGCGGCCGATCTCGATCCGCTCGCCACGCGACGCCAGCCGAACCCGCACGCTGGCGCTCAAACCCTTGCCCCGCTCTTCCACCTCGACCCGCACCCGCCGCCGGTCGAACTCCCATCGACGGCGGCGATCCGCTTCGACGCGCTCCACCGTGAGCTTGTCGTCAGCCAGCTCGATCCGTTCGACGTCGGCGGCGTGCCGTCCATGGCATAGGAAGGCCACCGCAACGGCCACGAGTTCGAAGCCGATGAACGGAAGAACCATCCAGAGCCCCAGCGCGGCGAACACCGCGCCGAAGACGAACGAGACGGCAACCAGCGATCCGAACACGGCCGCCAGCTGCGTTGGACTGGCCGAACAGTTTCGCTTGATCAACCACGTCATCCCGGCTCCTGCGATCCTCAACCGGCCATCCGCCGGCGTTCGCCGGTCTGAACATGCGTTGACCCAGCGCAAGCGGGGCGCATTATAGCCACGGGGTTATTCCGGACGGTGCGGTTTTTGGGGCGACCACCCCGCCCACGTGGGACCCGAACGGGGCCCGTGGGATCGTCAGGCGGTGCGCAGGACGGCCCCCGGCGTCGAAACGCCGGGGGCGAGGCCAAGCGCTCAGCGCGAGCGGGCCTTTGCCCGCGTCACGCCAAGCGCGACGTCGATGAAGTTGGTCCGCCTAGGCCTTCGGAGGAATGCGAAGGTTCTGGCCCGGATAAATCTTGTCCGGGTGGGTCAGCATCGGCTTGTTCGCCTCGAAGATGCGCGGATATTCATTGGCGTTGCCGTAGAACTCCTTCGCGATCTTCGACAGCGTGTCGCCCTTGACGACCGTGTAGAACTTCGACGCCGGCTGGGAGAGGTCGACCGTCATGTTGTCCTCGACGCCTGCCACGCTGTGCACGTTGCCAGCGGCGAGGATCACCTTCTCTTTCGTCTCCTGGTCCTTCGCCACGCCGTAGACCTTGGCGATGCCGGTGGCGCCGTCGAAGGTGACGGTGAGCGCGGTCACAGTAAGCCCCAGCGTGTTGATGTACTTCTCGATCGCGCCGCCCGCCTCGCGGTTCGCCTCGGCCAGCACGGCGGGATCCGCCTTTGCGGGAGCCGCTTGCACCTCCTGAACCTTCTTTCCGAACAGTTTCTCGCCGGCATCCTTGAAGAAAGAAATCAGGCTCATCGCTACCTCCGTCTAGTGATCATTGTCGGCATCGTGCGTTCAGAGCGACGACTGTCTGCGCCGCGCCAGAGTCGCCCGCAGCGCATCGACGCTGACCGCCGTCGTTGCCGGCCTCGGCGCCGGCTTCCACGCATGGCCGTAGGCGACTTCGAACGTTAACCTAGTTCGGCCATCTTCCCCGGCCCGGGCATTCAACGCGTCGAGCAGGCTCCTTGCCTGTCGCCCCGACGGCAGTCCGGCGGCGCGGTCATCCCTCGGATTGCCTCCCAGCGCGCGCACTTCGGCCAGCAGGTCGCGGGCGGAGCGGTACGTGAGCGTCAGCACTTCGGCATCCATCACGGGGTTGGCCAGTCCGCTTGCCACCATCATGTCGCCGAAGTCGTGCATGTCGATGAAGGGCATCGGCCGGATGCCGGGCAGCGCGCTGCGGCAGGCCGCCCGAAGTTCCTTCAGCGTGTCGGGCCCGAAACACGAGAAGAGCAGCAGTCCGTCGACCCGCAGCACCCGCCTCCACTCCGGAAACAGCGTGTGCGGTTCCGGGTGCCAGTGCAGCATCAGGTTGGAGAAGACCAGGTCGACCGACTCGTCGGCCATCGGCAGGCGCCCCGCATCGGCAGCGACGAGGAGCGACGACTGCCCGCCAAGCCAGCGCGGCAATCGATCGCGCACCCCGCTGTCGCGCTGCCGCAGCATCCCTTCCGCCAGGTCGAGCCCCACGACCTGCGCCGACGGGTAGTGCCTGGAAAGGAGACCCATGGCGCCGCCGGCACCGCAGCCGACGTCCAGCACACGCCGTGGCGACAGCCGTATGTACTGCAGCCGGTCGACCAGGCGCTGGCCGATCTCGCGCGGCAGCGCATCGTGCTCACGGAACCGACGCGCACGAAGGTCGAATTGCCGGCGGACGGTTGCGACGTGCGCCGGCATGCGCGGCAGGGCCGTCAGTGTCGGGGTCAGCGCAGAAGTGCCGGGGCCGAGAGGCATGGGCCGGCCAGTATAGGCATCGGCCGGCTATCGTCGCGTCACCTCTCGCCGCCGATGCGTGTGCCGCATGCCTCTCTTCCACCGGATCTTCAGGCCGGCCTGCGCCGCGTGCTCGCTCGCGCCCGGGCCGATCTGCCCCGACTGCGAAGCGGACTTCTTTCCGGCCGGGCGGCGCCGGTGCGGGGTGTGCGCGATCCGGCTACACGCAAGTGACCTCGTCTGCGGGCGCTGCCTGGCGTCCCCACCCAGCTTCCACCGCGCGACTGCCCTTGCCGACTACGCGCCGCCCGTGGACTCCATGGTGACGGCACTGAAGTTCCGGGCGCGGCTCGAACTCGCCTCCGCCTTCGGCGGCCTCCTGGCGCAACGCGTTGCCGTCACCGCGGAAGCCCTCGTCGTTCCGGTGCCCCTTGCATTCGAGCGCATGTCGGAGCGCGGCTTCAACCAGTCATTGCAGATCGCGCGGGCCTTCTGCCGGGCCAGCGGCGCGCGCCTGGGAGCGGACGTCGTCCGCCGCATCAGGCACTCCCCGCCTCAACAGACCCTCGCGCTCGACGAGCGCCGCCGGAACATCCGCGGAGCCTTCGAGATGACCGGCGACGTGCGCGGTCGCGACGCATTGGTCGTCGACGACGTGATGACGAGCGGCAGTACGATGGACGAAATCGCGCGACTGCTCGTGTCCGCCGGTGCGGCGCACGTCCACGCGCTCGTCGTCGCGCGCACTCCCTGACCCATGTTCAACATCGTCCTCGTCGAGCCCGAGATCCCGCCCAACACCGGCAACGTGATCCGGCTCGCGGCCAACACCGGCGCACAGCTGCATCTCGTGGAGCCGCTCGGGTTCGACATGTCGGACAAGCAGCTGCGCCGCGCGGGGCTCGACTACCACGAGTTCGCGAGCGTGAAACTGCACAAGGACTTCGACAGCCTGCTCCGCGCGGAGCAGCCGCCGGCCGATCGGCTCTTCGCCCTTTCCACCCGCGGCTCGAGGCGGTCCGGCGACGTCGCCTATGCGGCGGGCGACTGGTTCGTGTTCGGCTGCGAGACGCGCGGGCTCGATCCGGCACTCCGGCAGCACTTCCTGCCGGATCGCCTTCTACGGCTGCCAATGCGTCCGGGCAATCGCAGCCTCAACCTGTCGAATGCTGTTGCTGTAGTGGTCTACGAGGCGTGGCGCCAGCTGGGCTATTCCGGGGGCTGCTAGGCGCGGCCCGTGTCCGCCTGCGCGGGGTGCGTCTTCGCGATCGCTGCGCCATGCCGCTGAAGCCGCTCGAACAGAAGGGCCGGCGAGTGTTCGACGATCAAAAGGTCCCAGTCGGTGCGACGGATGAACCCCTGCTCCGCGCCGTGTTCGAGGAAACGCAGCAGCGAATCGAAGTAGCCCTCGACGTTGACGACACCGACGGGCTTGGCCTGCAGCCGCAATTGCAGCCAGGTCACCATCTCGAACATCTCCTCGAGGGTGCCGTAGCCGCCGGGCAGGACGATGAAGGCGTCGCTGCGGTCGGCCATGATGCGCTTGCGCTCGTGCATCGAGTCGACGACGATCAGTTCGGTGAGGCCCTGGTGAGCGACCTCGGGCCGCATCAGGTGGTGAGGGATGACGCCGGTGACGCGGCCGCCGCGGGCGAGCATCGCGTCAGCTAGGGCGCCCATCAGGCCGACGTGGCCGCCGCCGTACACGAGGCCCACGTCGTGAGCGGCCAGCACCCGCGCCAGCTCGCGCGCGGCCCGCTCGTACTCGGGCAACTGGCCCGCCTGCGAGCCGCAGAACACGCACACTGATTTCACGCTCATCGCTGCGCCGCTTCGCGCTTCGGCTCGCGCGCGAGCAGTCGATCCAGCGCCTGCGGCGGCGACAGCGCGCCGTCGAGCACTGCGCACACGGCCTCGGTGATCGGCATCTCGACCCCGGCCTCCCGTGCGCGTCCGCGCACGGCGTGTGCCGAGTGCACGCCCTCGGCGACGTGGCCCAGCTTGCCTAGCGCCTCGTCCTTCGTGGCGCCTCGCCCGAGCTCGAGTCCGACACGGCGGTTGCGCGACAGGTCGCCAGTGGCCGTCAGGATCAGGTCGCCGACGCCGGTCAGTCCCATGAAGGTGTCGGGCCGGCCGCCGAGGGCACAACCGAGACGCGTCATCTCCGCGAGCCCCCGCGTGATCAACGCGGCCCGGGCGTTCAGTCCGAGTTCCAGCGCGTCGCAGATGCCGGTCGCGATCGCGAGGACGTTCTTCACGGCGCCGCCGACTTCCACGCCCACGACGTCGTCGGTCGAGTAGATCCGCAGCGCGCCGCCGTGCAGCGCATCGGTGACCAGGCTGCAGAAACCGGCCGGGCCTGCCACGGTGAGCGCAGTCGGAAGGCCGCGCGCGACTTCCTGCGCGAAGCTCGGCCCCGACAATGGTCCAGCGCCTTCGTGCTCCCCGATTTCCTCGCGCACGATTTCGTGTGCTAGCCGGCCACTGGCCTTCTCGAATCCCTTGCAGAGCCAGACCACCGGAGGCAAGCGCCCTTCCGCCCGGAAGGCATGCAGGATCCCGCGCAGCGCGTCGGTAGGTGTGGCGATGATCAGCAGGCCGTCGCGCGCGTGGTGCAGGGCCGCGCCGAAGGAAGACGTCAGTCCGATCTGGTCCGGCAGCGAGACGCCGGGGAGATAGCGCCGGTTCTCGCGATCAGTTTGCATCGCGACGCACTGCGCGTCGTCCCTCGCATAGAGAAGGACCGCGTGGCGCGCCGCAGCCGCACACGCAACTGCGGTGCCCCACGCGCCTGCGCCGAGCACCGCGAGGTTCATTTGACCCGGTGGATCAGGCGTTGGCGGCGGCGCCGTTGCCGTTGGCTGCGGCGCCGCTGCCGTTGGCGCCGGCAGCCTGCTGCGCCAGAGCTGCCATCTTCTGGTTGTAGAACGCCTCGAAGTTCACCTCGGCCAGGTGCACCGGCGGCAGGCCGGTCCGCGTGATCAGGTCGGCGATGTTCGAGCGCAGGTAGGGGTAGATGATGCTCGGGCAGACGACGCCGAGGATGGGGCCCATCTGCTCGGCCGGGATGTTGCGCATCTCGAAGATGCCGCCCTGCTTGCCTTCCACCAGGAACAGGACCTTGTCCTTCGTCTTGGCCGTGGCCGTGACCCGGACCACGACCTCGTGCACGCCCTCGATCACCGTCGAATCGCTGACCTCGAGCTGCACGTCCACCGCCGGCGTCTCCGCTTCCAGGAAGATCCGGGGCGCATTCGGCATCTCGAGCGACGCGTCCTTCAGGTAGACGCGCTGAAGCTGGAACACCGGGGCGTTGCCGGCGGCGGGAGTCGTGTCCGTCATTGTTCTTCCTTGCGTTGAGGCGCGCGACGTCAGCCGCGAGTCCGGTTTGAAATGGCTGGATGCGAGCTGACCGGCGCGGCATCAGCCCGCGAGCAGCGGCACGAGCTTGCCGTCGCGGTCGAGCGCGGACAAGTCGTCGAAGCCGCCGACGTGGGTGTCTCCAATGAAGACCTGTGGAACGGTCCGTCGACCGGTGCGCGCGACCATCTCGTCCCGCCGCGCGGGCTCCAGGTCGACGCGGACCTTCTCGATTTCGGTCACGCCTCGCGCCTTCAGCAGCGCTTCCGCGCGCTGGCAATAGGGGCAGACCGCCGTGCTGTACATCACCACTCGCGAACTCATGACGACTCCTGTCAGCTCCGGATCGGGAGGCCTGCTTCGCGCCAGGCGGTCACACCGCCGGCGAGCACGTAGACCTCGCCGTAGCCGCTCGCGCGCAACTGGGCTGCCGCCCTGCCGGCGCGGCTGCTGGTGGCACAGACCACGATCAGGGGCTTGTCCTTCTTGATGTCACGCATCTTCTGGTCGAACTTGTCGACCGGAATGTTGCGTGCACCGGGCAGCGAACCCGTTGCGAACTCCTCGGGCGTCCGGACATCGACGACCACGGCGTTGCGGCTGTTGATCAGTTGCGTGGCCTGCAGCGTCGAAAGCGCAGGGCCCGACGCGCGACTGCGCACGAACGGCCACACGAGCATGCCACCGCTGATGAACGCGATCGCGATGAGAAAGATGTTGTCGAGGAGAAACTGCACGGGAGGTCGCTGAGAGAAAGACGAGAATTATAGAATAGGCGTTCACCTCCCCCCGTGTTCCCGCCGCCCCCATGTTCAAGCTCGTGCTGCTGCGCCACGGCGAAAGCCAGTGGAATCTCGACAACCGGTTCACCGGCTGGACCGACGTCGACCTGACCGAAAACGGGCGCCGCGAGGCCCAGGCCGCTGGCGAACTGCTGATGCGCGAGGGCTATGTCTTCGACATCGCGTACACCTCCGTGCTGAAGCGGGCCATCCGCACGCTCTGGATCACTCTCGACGCGATGGACCTGATGTGGCTGCCCGTCGTGCACTCCTGGCGGCTCAACGAGCGCCACTATGGCGCGCTGCAGGGCCTGAACAAGGCCGAGACGGCGGCACGCTTCGGCGAAGAGCAGGTTCTGACCTGGCGCCGCGCCTACGCGATTGCGCCCGATCCGCTGCCGCCGAGCGATCCGCGATGGGCCGGCAACGACCCCCGCTACCGGCACCTGAAGCCCGAGGAGGTCCCGGCCACCGAGTGCCTGAAGGACACCGTTGCACGAGTCGTTCCGTTCTGGAAGGACTCGATTGCGCCGGCGCTGACGCGCGGGCGTCGCGTGCTCGTCGCCGCGCACGGAAACTCGTTGCGCGCGCTGATCAAGTACCTCGACAACGTGACTGACGAGGACATCGTCGGCATCAACATCCCGACCGCGCGCCCGCTCGTCTACGAACTCGACGCCGATCTGCGCCCGCTCCGGCACTACTACCTCGGCGATCCCGCCGAGATCGAGCGCGCCATGGCCGCCGTTGCGGCGCAGGGCAAGGCGAAGCGCTGAACTCGCGGATTGACGCGGGACCCCTTGTACGCCCTCGCCCGCGCGCTGTTGCTCTGCTCAGCCGCGGCATTGGCGACGACTGCCGACGCCGCCGATGCCCCCGCGAAGGGCGCCGGCGCCCGCAAGGCCGAAGCGACAGCGCCAAAGGCGCCCTCCCCGAAAGCCCAGAAGCCTCGAAACGTCGACCAGCCGGCGAGTCCGCGGCGCCAGCGCGAATTGCAGGGCGAGCAGCAGGAGCTGAAACAGCAACTCGGCAGGCTCAAGCGGCAGCTGATGGCGTCGGAAGCGTCGCGCACCGAGGCGGCGGACGCACTCGCCGCCTCGGAGGCGGCCATCTCGAAGACCAACCGGCGCCTGCGCGAACTCGGGGACGCGCGGACGGAAGTGGAGCGGCAGATCGAGAGCCTTCAGCAGCGCAGCCGGTCAGTCACCGCTAACCAGTCCCGTCAGCAGGCTCAACTCGCCGAAACCCTTCGCCAGCACTACCAACTGACCCTGCGCGACCCCTTGCAGGCTTACCTGGCCGGAGACAACCCGGCGGACCTCGCCCGCGATGCCGAGTACTACGGTTACCTCAGCCGGGCCGCCTCGGTGAGGATCGGCGAGCTCCAGCAGCGCCGGACCGAGCTGGAGCAGCTGGAAGAGGAATCGAGGCAGAAGCGCGACGAACTTGCCAAGATCGCCGAAGATGAGAACAAGAACAGAGCCGACCTCGTTGCCGAGCAGGCACGCAGGAAGCAGGCCATGGAGCGCCTCTCGAAGCAGATCGCCACGCAGAGGCAGTCGATCGACAAGCTCGAGCGGGACGAGAAGCGGCTCGCGGCGCTGATCGACCAGTTATCCAGGGTGTTGGCCGAGCAGGCGCGCCGGGACGCCGAACGCGAAGCCGCCCGCAAGGCCAGGGAAAGCGCACCCAAGGCAAGTCGCGCTCCCGGCCCCGCGCCCTCCCCGCCACCGGTCCGGGTGCCGCCGGTCCGTCCGGACGCGGAGCCGCCCCCGGGTGGCCAGTTCGCCCAGATGCGCGGACGCCTGCCGATGCCCGTCGCGGGCGAGATCACCGGACGCTTCGGCGCTCCCCGCAAGGTGGAAGGCGCGGGCACGGCCCCCACCTGGAAGGGGATCTTCATCCGGGCGCCGGCCGGCACCGGGGTGCGGGCCGTGGCGGTCGGACAGGTTGTCTTCGCCGACTGGCTGCGCGGCTTCGGGAACCTGATGGTGATCGACCACGGAGAGGGTTTCCTCTCCGTCTACGGGAACAACGAGAGCCTGTTACGGAACGTAGGCGACCGGGTTGCTGTCGGAGATGTTGTAGCTGCAGTTGGCAATACGGGTGGCATCGAACAGACGGGCCTATACTTTGAACTCCGTTTTCAAGGGCGCCCTTTTGATCCGCTCAATTGGGTTGCTGCGCGCTAGCGTGGTTCGGTGGGGTTCCCTTTTTCCGGTTTCCCGGGGGTGGCATGGCAGGTAAGGCTCGCAGTGTTGCGTTGATCGGCGTTGGGGCGGTTGCCGGCGTCCTCGTGTCCCTCGGCATTTCCGCGTACGCCTTCCGCGACTCCCGCGGACCCATCCCGCTGGAAGAGATCCGCGCGTTCACCGACGTCTTCGGCGCCGTCAAGGCCAACTACGTCGAGCCGGTCGACGACAAGAAGCTCATGCAGGAAGCCATCTCCGGCATGCTTGCCGGGCTGGATCCGCACTCGGCCTACCTGGACGCCGACGCGTTCAAGGACATGCAGAGCAGCACGCAGGGCGAGTTCGGCGGCCTCGGCATCGAAGTCGGCGCCGAGGACGGCATCATCAAGGTCATCTCGCCGATCGACGACACGCCGGCTTCGCGCGCGGGCATCAAGGCCGGCGACCTGATCGTGAAGATCGACGACAAGGTGACGCGTGGCATGACGCTGCCGGAGGCCGTCAAGCTGATGCGCGGCAAGCCGCGCACGCCGATCGTGCTGACGATCGCGCGCAAGAACGAGGACAAGCCGCTCGAGTTCAAGCTGATCCGCGACGTCATCCGCGTCCAGTCGGTGAAAGCGAAGCTGATCGAGCCGGGCTTCGGCTTCGTGCGCGTGTCGCAGTTCCAGGAGCGCACGGTCGACGACCTGGTCAAGGCCATCAACGACCTGTACAAGCAGGGGCCGCTGAAGGGACTGGTGCTCGACCTGCGCAACGACCCGGGTGGCCTGCTGCACACCGCAATCGGCGTGTCGGCCGCGTTCCTGCCACCGAAGACTCTGGTCGTCTCCACCGACGGCCGCACCGACGAGAACCGCCGCAAGTTCCTGGCTTCGCCGGAGGACTACCTGCGTGGCCGCGGCGAGGACATGCTGGCGAAGCTGCCGCCGCAGATCAGGAGCGTTCCGATGACCGTGCTGATCAACGGCGCATCGGCGTCGGCGTCGGAAATCGTCGCCGGCGCGCTCCAGGATCACAAGCGGGCCACGGTGATCGGCACGCAAAGCTTCGGCAAGGGATCGGTGCAGACCATCATCCCGCTGCGTATGGACCGCGACAATCCGGCCGCCATCAAGCTCACGACAGCGCGTTACTTCACCCCGAGCGGTCGGTCGATCCAGGCCAAGGGAATCGTCCCCGACCTGATCGTTGAAGACACGGCGGAAGGCAACTTTGCCGGATTCAATGTGCGCGAGGCCGACCTGATGCGGCATCTGGAGAGCAGCAAGGCACAGGACGCTGTCAAGCGCGCGGCCACGCCAGGTGCCGCGACGCCGGCCGCTCCGGCGGTCCCGGCAGCGGAAGCCAAGAAGCCGTCGCTCCGCTACGACTTCGGCAGCCCCGAAGACTTCCAGTTGCAGCAGGCGATGAATCACCTGAAGGGCAAGACCGTGCAGGTCGCGAAGCCCAAGGAAGCCGTGGCCACGGCACCGGCACGCTGACGCGCGTTGCTCGACCCGACGGGCCGCCCAGCGGCCCGTTTTTCTTTCCATGACCGACCAGGAACTGCTCCGCTACTCGCGCCACATCCTGCTCAACGAGATCGGCGTCGAGGGGCAGCAGCGGCTGCGCGAGGCGTCGATGCTGGTGATCGGGGCCGGCGGCCTCGG
Organism: uncultured beta proteobacterium; assembly: GCA_963841815.1. GTDB lineage: Bacteria > Pseudomonadota > Gammaproteobacteria > Burkholderiales > Burkholderiaceae_F > JAOUJD01. The sequence goes on from CAWJEE010000018.1 coordinate 46,473, forward strand.
ATCTCCCGCCGCCTTCTACCTCGCCTCCGCCGGCGTGGCGCGCATCACGCTGGTCGACGGCGACATGGTCGATCTCACCAACCTGCAGCGGCAGATCCTGCACACGACCGAGCGCATCGGCACGCCGAAGGCAGCCTCCGGACAGGTTGCTCTCGCGGCGATCAACGCCGACGTGCAGGTGGTCCCGGTGCAACAGCGCGCCGACCAGGACACGCTGGCCGAACTCGTGAGCACGGCGACCGTCGTGCTCGACTGCTCCGACAACTTCGCGACCCGCCATGCGCTGAACCGGGCGTGCGTCACGCACCGAAAGCCGCTCGTGTCCGGCGCCGCGATCCGCTTCGACGGCCAGGTCGCCGTGTTCGACCTGCGGCACGACGCGTCGCCGTGTTATGCGTGCCTGTTTCCCCCCGGGGATGGCGAGGACGAGCTCTGCGCGGTGATGGGTGTGTTCGCACCGCTGACCGGAATCATCGGCACCACCCAGGCGGCGGAGGCGCTGAAGCTGGCGGCCGGCATCGGCGAGTCGCTCGAGGGGCGCCTGCTGATGCTCGACGCGCTGTCGATGCGCTGGCACTCGGTGCGGGTAAAGCGCGATCCCGCCTGCCCAGTGTGCGGCGGACGATGAAGCGCGTGGTGCGGAGGGATGTCTAGGCCAGCAGCGCCGGCATCTGGGCATCGAGCCCGTCGGCAGGCGCCTTGCGGAAACCGCTCTTGGCAAAGCGGTGCCAGCGTCCGAGCACGAAGGCGACGACCATGGACGCGCGCGCTGCCGGATCGAACGACTCGGGCAGTTCGTGCTCGGTGACGGCGAGCCGGTAGCTCTGCTTCAACGACGTCTCGATCCGCTCGAACATCTGGTTCATGCGCTCCTGCAGGCGCTCGTTCTCGTTGACGAGCGCGTCGCCGATCAGCACGCGTGTCATGCCGCGGTTGGTCTGGGCGAAATCGAGCAGCATCGCGATGATCGACCGCGCCTGCTTGAGGCCTGAAGTCTCCTTCGCGCTGATCTCGTTGATCAGCCCGAAGACCGTGGTCTCGATGAACTCGATCAGGCCCTCGAACATCTGGGCCTTGCTCGCGAAGTGCCGATAGAGCGCCGCTTCCGAGACGTCGAGGCGGGCCGCCAGCGCCGCCGTCGTGACCTTCTCTCCCTTCGGATCCTCCAGCATGGCGGCCAGCGTCTGCAGGATCTGAAGCTTGCGCGCACCGGGCTTGCGCGGGTTGGTGAGCGGGCTGGCGATGTCCATCAGGGGGTCGGGAAAGTGGCCGCAAAGTACGCCCGGCCGGCGCCAGACGTGAATGCATACTATCCCAGAAGCGCCCCACCGGGTGCGGCTCTGCAGTTCACGCAACGCCCGAACAGGGCCCCGTTTGCCCGCCTGTTAGGGGCTTTGGCCGACCTCGCAAAAGCAGTACGAGAACGCGGTCAGAGGCTGCCGGCGCGCCGTCGCAAGCATCTCCAGCTCGCGCCGCACCTGCGCCGGCGACGATCCAAGCAGGGCCCGTGCCGCGCCCTCCCATCCGAACTCCGAACGCGCGAACGCCGCCACCCGGCCGAACAGCAGCGACAGGTAGCGGTTCAGGCCGCGCGGCTCGTGCTCGATGTACTCGACGCGGTAGCCGTCGCCGAGCGACGGCGCGGCGTGCCGCACTCTTCACCGCATCGTCGATGCCACCGAGCGCGTCGACCAGTCCGCGCTCGCGCGCCTGCGCGCCTGTCCACACGCGACCCTGCGCGACCTCGTTGATCTTCTCCGGAGTCGACTTGCGGCGTTCGGCCACCAGCGCCAGGAAATCTCGATAGTTGCTGCCGATCATCTGCGAGATCACCTGTTCCAGCCGCTTGTCGAGCGGCCTGGTGAGGTCGGTGGCCTCGCCGAGCCACGTCGTCGCGACGCTCTCGGTCGTGATGCCGATCTTGTCCGCCGCGCCCTCGAAGGTCGGGATGATCCCGAACACGCCGATCGAGCCCGTGACCGTCGCGGCGTTGGCGAAGACCTCGTCGCCGCCCATGGCGATCCAGTACCCGCCGGAAGCGGCGACATCGCCCATCGAGACGACGACCGGCTTGCCCGCCGCGCGGGTCAGGTCGAGCTGCTCGCGGATCAGGTCGGACGGCTGCACCATGCCGCCCGGCGAGTCGATGCGCATCACCAGCGCCTTGATGCTGTCGTCCTGGCGCGCACGCTGGATCAGCTCTGCCGTCGAGGTCGACCCGACGCGACCCTGGCGCGCATCGCCGCCGACGATCTCGCCCTGCGCGACGATCACGCCGACGGCGTCGCCCGTCTGCGGCGGGCGAACGTGACCCAGATACGAATACATCGAGATCTGCCGGAAGGTCTCGTCGTCATCGTCGTTGGGCGGCGCGCCGGCTTCGAGCAGCCCCCGGCGAAACTCGTCGCGCGTCTTGAGGCCGTCGACCAGTTTCTCCTGCGCCGCGAGCTGGGCGAGGTTGCCGTTCGTCGCGGCCAGCCGCCGCGGCAGGTCTTCGATCACGGCGTTGATCGTCCCGGCCTGCAGCCTGCGAGCGCGCTCGACGTCGCTCGTCCACACGGACCAGAGCCCGTTGACCAGGTAGCTGTCCGCCTCCCGGGCCTCGGGCGTCGGGCCGGTGCGGGTAAAGGGCTCGGCGAAACTCTTGTATCGGCCCGCCTGGAACGTGTTGATGCGCACGCCGAGCTTGTCGAGCAGGTTCTTGTAGTAGGTGCGCGTACCCCCCATGCCACGCAGGGTCAGCATGCCGCCGGGGTGCATGTACACCTCGTTGGCCTGCGCGGCGAGGTAATACTGCGGCTGGCTGAAACTCTCGCCCCAGGCGATGACCGGCTTGCCGGCCGCCTTGAACTTCTCCAGCGCGGAGGCCACTTCGCGCAGGGACGCCTGCCCGCCGGCGCCCATTTCGTCGAGCACGAGCACCGCGCGCGTGACCTGCGGATCGCGCGCAGCATGGTCGATGACCGCGAGAACGTCCCGCAGTCGCGTCTCGAATCGCTGCTCGCCGAACGCCTCGGCCACCGCCGCTTCGCGCGGGCCGATCGTGTACTCCTCGACCAGGTCGCCCTGCAGGTTCAGCACCAGCGTCGTGTCGGATTCGAGGGGGCGCGGCCTGTCGGAAGAAAACCAGGCAATCAGCAGGACTGCAACGATCGCCACGAACAGCACGTTCAGCACGAGCCGACGACTGAAGTCGAGCAGCCGCCACACGCCCACGAAAAACCGGCGAAGGAACCCGGGACGATCGGGCATGTTCACTCCAGGGGAAGGGATCCGCAGCCCCCAAGCTTAGCGTGGGCGGCGAGCCAGCCTCAGCGACGCAGGCGCGCGAGGCCTTGGGGCAACTGGTGCAGTGACCGGATCACGAGGCCGGCACCGGCCACCCGGCGGCGCTGCATGCAGCCGCACCCGCCGGCCATCCGCGCTCCGTGTCCCGTCATCAGCACCGTGCGAAATCCGATCGCGCGGGCCGCCTTCAGGTTGGCGGCACTGTCCTCGACGAGGACAGCCTGCGAGGCAGGCACTCGCTCGCGCGCGAGCATCGCCCGCAGCATCATCCGTGACGGCTTGGGCCGGAACGTGCCGTGCAGCCGCATCTTCTCGATCGTGTACCGGGAACGGAAGTGCCGGTGCACCGCGAGGGCGCGCAGGACTTCGCCCGCATAGGCCATCGGTGCATTCGTCAGCAGCACCTTGCGCCCCGGCAGCCGCGCGAAGAGCCGCGTGAGCCCGCGCTCGGCGCGCACCAGCGCGGCGACGTCGAAGTCGTGGGTCTCGCGCAGGAAGTGCGTCGCGTCGACGGCGTGGTGGCGCACCAGGCCGAGCAGGGTCGCGCCGTAGCGATGCCAGTACAGCGTGCGCAAGCGGTTGGCCTCGCCGCGGTCGACCTCGAGATGCCTCTCGACGTAGTCGGTCATCCGCGTGTCGATCTGGCGGAAGATCGCGTGGGACGCGTCGTGCAGCGTGTCGTCGAGGTCGAAGAAGAAGACGAGGCGGCGACGGGCAGGCCGGGAAGCCCCGCCAACGGCCGCGGAGCGGCGCGCGCCGGCTCCCCCGCGGGAGCGCGGCGCCGTCATCCCGTCGCGGATCACTTCGACTTGATCATGGTGCCCACGCCCTGATCCGTCAGGATCTCGAGCAGCAGGCAGTGGTCGACGCGCCCGTCGATGATGTGGACCGCGTTGACTCCGCTCTTGGCGGCCTCGAGCGCCGAGGAGATCTTCGGGAGCATGCCGCCCGATATCGTGCCGTCGGCGAACAGCTCGTCGATCTGCCGCGCGGACAGCCCGGTCAGCAGGCTGCCGTTCTTGTCCAGCACGCCGGGCGTGTTCGTCAGCATCACGAGTTTCTCGGCCTTGAGGATCTCCGCGATCTTCCCGGCGACGACATCGGCGTTGATGTTGTAGGTCAGGCCGTCCTCGCCGAAACCGATCGGCGAGATCACCGGAATGAAAGCGTCGTCCTGCAACGCCTTCACGACAGCCGGGTTGATCGCTTCGATCTGGCCGACCTGTCCGATGTCGTGGCTCTTGGTCGGATCGTCCTTGTCCGGCATGCGCAGCTTCCGCGCCCGGATCAGCCCGCCGTCCTTGCCCGTCAGGCCGACCGCCTGGCCGCCGAAGCGGTTGATCATCGTGACGAGTTCACCCTGTATCTCGCCGGCGAGCACCCACTCGACCACTTCCATGGTCTCGGCGTCGGTGACGCGCATGCCCTGGATGAAGCTGGACTTCTTGCCGACCCGCTCAAGTGCCTCGTCGATCTGCGGGCCGCCGCCGTGGACGACGACCGGGTTCATGCCGACCAGCTTGAGGAGCACCACGTCGTGCGCGAAGGCTTCCTTCAGGTCCTGGTCGACCATCGCGTTGCCGCCGTACTTCACGACGATCGTCTTGCCGTGGAAGCGCCGGATGTACGGCAGCGCCTCGGACAGGATTTCGGCCTTCATCTGCGGGGCGATGTTCGCGCTGTCCATGGCTGGCGATGCTCTATGCGGGCGTGTGGCGAGGGATCGCGAGGAGCGACCTGCGGGGCGCGCGCATCTTACACCCGGGGTCCTCCCCGAACGGCGCGATGCGCACTGGCGCGCACCCTGCCGGGTCACGGGACCTGCATGGCATGATCGAGCCGGACACTGAGCGAGGATCGCCCATGCAGCAGGAATTCAGGATCGATGGCATGCACTGCAACGGTTGCGTGGCGCGCGTGACCAAGGCGCTGGAATCGATCGCCGACGACGTGCAGGTGACGCTGGACCCGCCGCGCGCAACGCTGGAGTCGCCGGACCCGTTGTCGCTCGACCAGGTGCAGGCGGCAGTGAAGAAGGCCGGCGACTACGTCGTCACGCCGGCCTGAAGCCGGCCGGACCCTAGTGCTTGTGCGCGTCCTGCCCAGGCGCGGTCGACCGCACCTCGACTTCGACGGGTTGCGTGACGCGCTTGCCGTCGCGCGTCTCGAGGCGAAGTTCGATCTGCACCTTCTCGCCGACCTTCAGGGGGCGCTTGAGGTCGAGCAGCATCACGTGATAGCCGCCCGGCTTCAGCTGGACCTCGCGCCCGGCCGGCAGGTCGAGCGCGGGAATGGCGCGCATCTTCATGACGTTGTTGTCCATCGCCATTTCGTGCAGCTCGACGACACCGGCAACCGGACTCGCCGCGCCGACCAGCTTTCCGCCATCCTTCGAGATGAGCGTCATGAAGGCGCCGGTCCCACCCTGGCCGGGCACCGTGGACCGCGCCCAGGCGGAACTGACGTTGACCTGTGCCACGGCGCTGCCGGCGGCCGCCCAAACCAGGGCGGCGATCAGGATGCGTTTCATCGTGCGGTTCATCGTTGTCCTTGCCTTCGCTGAGCCCGGATTCTAGAGGGTCAAGACTGCCTCAACGCGGCGCATCCCGGTTCGGTTCACCGGATGTGGTTTCCGTCACACTCGGAGGGTCGGGGGGAACGAGCCGTGGGTCGAGACGCATCGCCGCCTTGACGAGCAGGTGCGCCGACACCGGCGCGGTCAGGAACACGAAGAGGGTGATCAGCAGTTCGTGCAGCGTCGCGCTGCCCCGTGCCGAGAAATACAGCATCGAGGCGATCAGGACGCATCCCACGCCCAGCGTGCTCGCCTTCGTCGGGCCGTGGAGCCGCTTGAGGAAGTCGGAAAGCTTCGCCAGGCCCAGCGACCCAACGAGCGCGAACACGACACCGACGACCACGAGCGCAGCGGCCAGCTTGTCGAGCCAGGCGGGAAGATCCGTCATTCGACGATGTCTCCGCGAAGCAGGTACTTGGACAGCGCGATCGTCCCGACGAAACCCAGCATCGAAATGACGAGGGCGGCCTCGAAGTAGAGGACGGTATCGAAGCGAATCCCGACCAGGATCAGCAGGGCCATCGAGTTCACGTACAGCGTGTCCAGTGCGAGTATGCGGTCCGGCAATCCCGGCCCGCGCAGCAGCCGCCAGGTGGCGAGCAGCATCGACAGGGCAAGCCCTCCGATCGCCCAGGGCACGACCGCGGCGAGCCAGCTCATGTTGCCTCCTTGGCGCTGCGCACCTTCCCCCCGAGGGGGAGCGAGCGCCTTCGGAGCGGCCGGGCGGCGCTCATGTTGCCCCCTCGAAGATGCGCCTCAGCGGCGCTTCGTACCGGGTCTTGATCGATGCGACGAGCTCAGCTTCGTCAGCGACATTCAGCGCATGGACCAGCAGGTGCTTCCGGTCATCCGTCAGATCCGCCGACAGCGTCCCGGGCGTCATCGTGATGATCCCGGCCAGGGTGGCGATCCCGTGCGGATCGCGGATCGCGAGCGGCAGCCAGACAAAGCGCGGATGGATGCGGCGCTCCGGGCCGATGATCAGCATCGCCACCTGCACGTTCGAGACGACGATGTCCCGGAGCACGGTCACGGCGAGCGCCACGAGCGTCGGCCACGAGCGCAGGCGAAACCGGTCGGGCCGGAACGGTTCCGTGAACCACGGGATCGCGATGCCGAGCACGGCCGCCAGCGCGACGTGCCCCGCCGAAACGCCGTTGAGCAGCAGCCATGCGCCGAAGAGGACCAGGCTCAGCAGGGGCGCGGGAACGAGTCGCGACATCACGGTTTCTTCATCCCTTCGCGCGGCGTCCACGCTGGCGGGACCGGCTGCGCCCCGAGCACCGCGCCGACGTAGGCACGACGATCCAGCAGCTGCGCCGCGGTCGATTCGGCGTACTGCGTCATCGGGCCGGCATTCAGCACGACGAGCAGCATCGCGACCGTCAGCCAGCCGATCGCAAGGCGCTCGACGCGCGCCGGTCGCGCAGCCACCATCTGCGCCCGGTTCGCGTCAGCCGCCTTCCAGAAGACGGTGGATCCCGCGCGCGCGACGGCGATCATCATGCCGAGGCCGGACAGGAGCAGCGCAGCCCACGTGGCGGCCATCAGCGGCTGGTCGGCGGACGCCCGCAGCAGCAGCGCCTTGCCGATGAAGCCGCCCATCGGCGGCAGGCCCGCCGCCTCGAGCGCGAACACGAAGAACAGCACGCCGTACGCCGCGCGGTGCGCGAGCGGGGCGGGAATCATCGCGTCGTCCGCCTCGCCGCGACCGCTCGCGATCGAGTCGACCAGCAGGAACAGCGCGGCGGCGACGAGCGTGCTGTTGACGAGATAGAAGAGGGCCGCGCTCAGCGTCGCCGCCGACCCGAGCCCGATCGCCAGCAGCAGCGTGCCGGCCGAGGCAATGACGAGGTACGACGACCAGGGTGCGCAACCGGATCGCCGCCAGCGTTCCGAGCGCGGCCAGGGCCAGCGTGCCGATCGCGAGCCACGGCAGCCAGGGGTCGGCGACGTCGGTCGCCACCCCGGCGTCGTCGCCGAAGATCAGCGTGGTGACGCGCGCGACGCAATAGACGCCGACCTTGGTCATGATCGCGAAGAGCGCAGCCACCGGCGCCGACGCGGCGCCGTACGTGTCCGGCAGCCAGAAGTACAGCGGCAGGAGCGCGGCCTTGACGCAGAAGACGACGATCAGCAGCAGCGCCGCCGCGCGGACGAGCGCCGCCGGTCCGGGCCGAGCGCAGCCACGCGCTGCGCAAGGTCGGCCATGTTCAGCGTGCCGGTGACTCCGTAGAGCAGCGCGACCGCCATCGAGGAACAGCGCCGAGCCGGCGAGGTTGAAACCGACGTAGTGGATCGCGGCGCTTCACGCGCGCAGCCCCGCCGCCGTGCAGCAGGAGGCCGTAGGACGCGATCAGCAGCACCTCGAAGAACACGAACAGGTTGAAGAGGTCCGCCGTGAGGAACGCGCCGTTCAGGCCCATCAGCTGGAACTGGAACAGCGCGTGGTAGTGGAGTCCCTGCGCGTCGTGCGCGCCGCGCGCCTCGCCCCCGCGCGCGTACAGCACGCTCGCGATGGCCACGACGGCCGTCAGCACCAGCATCAGCGCGGACAGGCGGTCGAGCACCAGCGCGATGCCGAAAGGCGCTTTCCAGTTGCCGAGCAGGTAGGGATGAACCGCCCCGCTCGCCGCAACTCCGGCCAGGTGAAGCGCAACGCCGAGCAGGACGAACGTCGTTCCGATCGACAAGGCGCGCGCGAGGCTGGCCGCTCGCCGCTCGAGCAGCAGGCAGGCGCCCCGGCGATCAGTGGCAGCACGACGGGAACGACGATCCAGTGCGGCCAGTTCATGGCCGCTCCCGCCGCGCCTGCGGCTCCTCGCCGTCGACGTGATCGCTGTCGGTCTCCGCGCGGGCCACGAGCGCGATGACGAGCAGCAGGGCCGTCATCGCGAAGCTGATCACGATGGCGGTCAGCACCAGCGCCTGCGGCAGCGGATCGGCGTAGTTGGCCAGCGCCGGCACCTGGCTGCCGTCGAGGATCGGCGGCGCGTCCCACGGTCAGGCGCCCCATCACGAAGATGAACAGGTTGACGGCGTACGACAGCAGCGTGAGGCCGAGCACCAGGTCGAAGGTGCGCGCGCGCAGCATCAGGTAGACGCCGGCGCCGGTCGAGCACGCCCACGAACGATGGCGACCATCAGTTCCATCACGCGTGCGCTCCCGGTCGCCGCCGACGGCTGCAGGCGGCCGATGGCGGTCAGCATCACCATGGTCGCGCCGACGACGGTCAGGAACACGCCAAGGTCGAAGAGCGCCGCGCTCGCGAGCGGCACCTCGCCGAACAGTGGCAAGCAGCGGATAGTCGTAGGTGCTGGTCAGGAAGGGATGCGCCGAGCAGCCCGCTGCCGACCCCGGTCGCGCCGCGATCAGCAGGCCGGCGGCGATCCAGTGCCGGAAGTCCGTGCGCCGCCGGTCACTCACCCACTGCTCTCCGTGGGCGACGCTACTGCAGGATCATCGCGATCGCGAGCACGAGTCCGGCGATGAAGCCGCCGCCGGGCAGATTGTGACCACGCAGGAACAGGTACACGGCCACCAGCGCGGCGAGCGGCAGCAGCAGGCGCGCGACGAGCGCAGCATCAGCGGGTGCGCGTTGCGCTCGGTCGGCGACGGGCGAGAGCCGGCCGTGCGCGCTCCTTCGGGTGCCTTCGCAGCAGCAGCGCCTCGATGATCAGCGCGGCGATGCCGAGCACGGTGATCTCGCCCAGGGTGTCGAAGCCCCGGTAGTCGACGAGGATCACGTTGACGACGTTCGCGCCGCCGCCCAGCGGGACCGCGGTCTCGAGGAAGTACGTCGAGATCGAATCGAGCGGGCTCGAGCCAGCACCAGCCAGACCAGCGCGGTCGACGCCAGCGCCGCGCCGCAGGCGACGATCGCATCGCAGCGTTCGCCGCGCGGCCGATCGTTCCGGCGGCGCTCTCCTGCGGCAGCCAGTTCAGCGCGAGCATCATCAGGATGATCGGTCGCCAGTTCGACCAGCAGCTGCGTCAGCGCGAGGTCCGGGGCCGACAGGTAGACGAACACCAGCGCGACGACGAGGCCGACCGCGCCGAGCACCGTCAGCGCGAGCAGGCGCCGCCGGAATCGACGCAGCGTCGCGAGCGTCGCCGCGATGCCGACGAACCACAGCAACGACGAACCGCAAGCGACGGCGGCGGCGCACGGGAGCGCCGGCGCCAGGCGCCAAGCGTGGCGGCGAGCGAGAAAGGGAAGGACGCCGGCCACCAGCGCCATCGCCACGAGCAGCAGCAGGTAGCGCTGCAGGCTGCCGTTCTGCAGTCCGAGCGTCAGGTCGCGCGCCGCCTGTCACCAGCGCCGTCAGCGACGAACGCGAACGCTTCGCGACCGCCGCGCGGCAGCTGGACGATCCGGTGCAGGTTGATGAAGCGCTGCAGGCCGAAGTACAGCGCCACGCCGCCGCCCAGCGCGACGAGCTCATCACGAGCGGCGGGTTGAAGCCATGCCAGATCGGCGAGGCTGTAGCGCGGGAAGCGGCGCGCCCAGCGCCGCCCGCGCCCCGCCGCGCGAGAATCGGGCCGACCGTCAGTGCCGGGGCGAGTCCGACGACCAGGCAGACACAGGACCAGCAGCTCGACCGGAACGCGCATGAAGCGCGGCGGCTCGTGCGGCGTCTTCGGCAGGCCGACCGGCTCGCCGTTGAAGAACACGTCGTGGATGAAGCGCATGCTGTAGGCGACGCTGAACACCCCGGCCAGCGTCGCGCCGACGGGCAGCAGCCACCCCATCACCGCGCGCGTTGCTCTCGAGCGCCTCGGCGAAGAACATCTCCTTCGACAGGAAGCCGTTCAGCAACGGCACGCCGGCCATCGCCGAACTGGCGACCATCGCGAGCAGCGCGGTCCTCGGCATGTACTTCCACAGGCCGTTCAGCTTGCGCATGTCGCGCGAGCCGGTCTCGTGGTCGATGATGCCGGCGGCCATGAAGAGCGAGGCCTTGAAGGTCGCGTGGTTGAGGATGTGGAAGACCCCGGCGACGACAGCGAGCGGCGAGTCGAGGCCGAACAGCAGCGTGATCAGGCCGAGGTGGCTGATCGTCGAATAGGCGAGCAGGCCCTTCAGGTCGTGCTGGAAGATGGCGAACTACGCGCCGAGCAGCAGCGTCACGAGCCCGGTCGCGCGACGATCCAGAACCACGGCGTCGGTGCCGCCGAGCGCCGGGTAGAGACGCGCGAGCAGGAACACGCCGGCCTTGACCATCGTGGCCGAATGCAGGTAGGCCGACACCGGGGTCGGCGCCGCCATCGCGTGCGGCAGCCAGAAGTGAAACGGGAACTGCGCGCTCTTCGTGAAGCGCCGAGCAGCACGAGCACGAGCGCGGGCACGTAGAGCGGGTGCGCGCGGATCGTCGCCCGGCCGCCAGCACCGCGTCGAGCTGGACGCTGCCGACGATGTGCCCGATCAGCAGCACGCCGCCGAGCAGGGCGCAGGCCGCCGGTGCCGGTGATCGCCAGCGCCATGCGCGCCCCTTCGCGCGCGTCCGGGCGGTGCTTCCAGTAGCCGATCAGCAGGAACGACGAGAGGCTGGTGGCTCCCAGAAGACGACGAGCAGGATCAGGTTGTCGGCCAGCACGACGCCCAGCATCGCGCCCATGAACAGCAGCAGGAACAGGAAGAAGCGCGCCGGCGGATCGTCGTCGAGCAGGTAGTAGGCGGCGTAGAGCACGACCAGCGCGCCGATGCCGACGATCAGCAGCGCGAAGAGCCACGCCAGGCCGTCCATCCGGAAGCCGAAGTCGAGGCCCAGCGCCGGCATCCATTCGACCGACCAGCGCAGCACCTCGCCGGCCAGGATCGGCGGCGCGGCGAGCAGCGCGAGCACGAGCCCGGTCAACGGAAAGACGCCGGCCAGCCACGCGCTGAGCCGACGGCGTTCGTTCGGCAGCAGCGCCAGCAGCAACGCGCCGGCGAAGGGCAACAGGGCAATCAGAGCCGGCATCAGCGCGGTGCGGCGTTCGAGCGCAGCAGGCTGACCACGAGAACGATCACCGTCAGCGGCAGCACGTACTCGAGCATCGTGTCCGAGAAACCCTGCAGCGCGGCGTGGCGAGTCGCGGCAAGGATCAGGAACGCGGTGTAGGCGACGTAGTACATGAGGAAGAGCGACCCCTCCCAGCGCGCGATCCGGCGACCGGTCACGAAGATCGGGAAGCACGCAACCGCGGCCGCCAGCATCACCCACAGGTCGAATGCGAGCAGCGGCGATGCCACCGTCATGCCACCCGGCGCCACGAGGCCCGATACGCCGAGGCAGCAGAGGATGTTGAAGGTATTGCTGCCGACCACGTTGCCGACCGCGATGTCGCGCTCGCCCCGGATCGTGGCGACGACCGATGTCGCCACCTCGGGCAGCGAGGTGCCGGCCGCGACGACCGTCAGGCCGATGACGAGATCGGAGACGCCGAGCGCCCGCGCGAACTCGACTGCCGCGTCCACCAGCCAGTCGGCGCCGACGACCAGCATGACGAGCCCGGCGACGACGAGCAGCACCTGGACCGACCAGTGGCGATCCCAGCGGGAGGCTGCGGGGAGCTCCGAGAGGACCGCGTCCTCGGTCTCGATCCCCGCGCGCCGCGACTGCACGACGAGGAACACGGTGTAGGCGACGAGCATGGCCGCGAGCAACGCCGCGTCGAAGCGCCCGATGTGGCCGTCGAGCGCCATCACGCAGAGGATCACGGAAGCGCCGATCATGATCGGCACCTCCTGCCGCACCAGCTGGCGATGGATGACCAGCGGCGCGATGAGGGCGGACACCCCGAGGATGAAGAGCACGTTGAAGATGTTGCTGCCGACCACGTTGCCCACGGCGATGTCGCTCTTGCCCTGCAGCACGGCTCCGACCGACACCGCGGTTTCCGGCGCGCTCGTGCCGAAGGCCACGACGGTGAGGCCGACCACCAGCGGGGAGATGCCGAAGGAGACGGCGAGCTTGGCGGCGCCACGGACCAGCAGCGAGGCGCCCGCGACGAGGGCAATCAGCCCGAGGACGAAGAAGACAAGGCTCATGGCGCCGGTTTCGGTGGGCCGAGCACCGGCCCGGCAGCGCCAGAGTATAGGTGCCGGGGCCTGCGGTCGCGGCCCCGGCGGGTTCAGGGAAAGCGAGGAGCGCCGCTACAACACGTAGCGCGCGAGGTCCTCGTTGCGAGCGAGCTCGGCCAGGCGGTCATCGACATACGCGGCGTTCACCCGCACGCGGTTCTCGCCGCCCGACGCGCCACTGCCCGCCGCGAACGAGACGTCCTCGACCAGCTTCTCCATCACCGTGTACAGGCGACGGGCGCCGATGTTCTCGGTCTTCTCGTTGACCGCGTGCGCGATCTCGGCCATGCGGTGGATTCCGTCCTCCGTGAACTCCAGCGTGCAGCCGTCGGTCGCGAGCAGCGCCGTGTACTGCTCCGTGAGGCTGGCATCGGTCGTCTTCAGGATGCGCTCGAAGTCACCGACGGTGAGGGAGTCGAGCTCGACGCGGATCGGGAAGCGCCCCTGCATCTCGGGTATCAGGTCCGACGGCTTCGAGAGATGGAACGCGCCCGACGCGATGAACAGGATGTGGTCCGTCTTCACCATGCCGTACTTGGTGTTGACGGTGGTGCCCTCGACCAGCGGCAGCAGGTCGCGTTGCACGCCCTGGCGCGAGACGTCGGCGCCGTGCATCTCGGAGCGCGACGCGATCTTGTCGATCTCGTCGATGAACACGATGCCGTTGCTCTCGGCGTTGGCCACAGCGCGCGCTTTCAGTTCCTCGTCGTTGACGAGGCGGGCAGCCTCCTCGTCGGCCAGGAGCTTCAGCGCCTCCCTGACCGGCATCCTGCGCGGCTTGCGGCGGTCGCGGCCCATGTTGGCGAACATCGACTGGATCTGCTGGGTCAGTTCCTCCATCCCCGGAGGCGCCATCACGTCGAGCGACGCCGGCATCGCCGACACCTCGATCTCGATTTCCTTGTCGTCGAGGTCGCCCTCGCGCAGCTTCTTGCGGAATTTCTGCCGTGTGGCGCTGTCCTCGTCGCGCTCCGGCGGCGCGGCGAAGCCGACTGTCCGTGCGGGCGGCAACAGGATGTCGAGGACACGATCTTCGGCGGCATCCTGCGCGCGCGTCGCGACTTTCTTCATCTCCGCTTCGCGCGTCTGCTTGATCGAGATGTCGACGAGGTCGCGGATGATGGTGTCGACGTCGCGCCCGACGTAGCCGACCTCCGTGAACTTGGTGGCCTCGACCTTGATGAACGGGGCATCGGCCAGCCGCGCCAGCCGGCGCGCGATCTCGGTCTTGCCGACCCCGGTCGGGCCGATCATCAGGATGTTCTTCGGGGTGATCTCCGAACGCAGCGGCTCCGCGACCTGCTGGCGGCGCCAGCGGTTGCGCAACGCGACGGCCACCGCGCGCTTGGCGCGGTCCTGGCCGACGATGTACTTGTTCAGTTCGTGGACGATTTCGCGGGGAGTCATCATAAAGGTCTCACTGCTCGTGTACGCGACCCTTCGGGTCGCACGTGCACTCGCAGTGCTTAGTTAGGCGCCCGCCCTTCGGGCGGCCGGGTGGGCGGGCGCTGATCAAAGGCAACGGGGACTGCGTCGCCAAGATGCCGCTGCGTCACTCGAGCGACTCGATGGTGTGGGACTGGTTGGTGTAGATGCAGATGTCTCCGGCGATCGTGAGGGCTTTCTTGACGATCTCGACCGGCTGCAGTTCGGTGTTGTCGAGCAGCGCCTTCGCGGCGGCGTGGGCGTAGGGACCGCCGGAGCCGATCGAGATCAGCCCGCCCTCGGGTTCGAGTACGTCGCCGTTGCCGGTGATGATCAGCGACGCTTCCCGATCGGCGACCGCGAGCATCGCCTCGAGCCGTCGCAGGATGCGATCGGTGCGCCAGTCCTTCGCCAGTTCCACGGCGGATCGCACGAGGTTGCCCTGGTGCTTGTCGAGCTTCGCCTCGAAGCGCTCGAACAGCGTGAACGCGTCTGCCGTCGCGCCGGCGAAACCGGCGAGGATGCGATCCTGGTAGAGGCGACGGACCTTGCGCGCTCCCTGCTTGATCACGATGTTGCCCAGCGTGACCTGGCCGTCGCCTCCGAGCGCGACCTTGCCGCCGCGGCGGACGGAAACGATGGTGGTGCCGTGGAAGGATTCCATTGGGGACTTGGTGGAAGGTGTCGGGCCCGGCGAACGCCGTAGGCGCTAAATGGGGCCGCCTGCCCGGGACTCAATCCCGGACGGAAGGAGCGCTCAGGCCCGGCGCAGCTGGATCTGGGCGACCGCGTCGATGCCGAGCAGCGAGAACAGCGCGGCGATCAGGTAATTCACATTGCGGAACTCGACGGCCGCCCCGGCCGCCCGGATCTTTGTGAGCATGGAGAGCATCCCCGTGGCGGTCGCGAACTCGACGCGCTTCAGGTAGGTGCAATCGACGACGATCTGCTTGTCGATCCTGGCCTGCGCGATCAGGCGGCCGAAGTGCGGCTCGCCCTCGCCCCGCAGCGTGCCCCGCCATTGCAGCCCTTCGACGACCGCTTCGACTGCCTGCGGCGCCTGCGGCTGGGCTTCGCGCGTCTTGAGATTCGATGGCGCCGGTTCCCACGACGGCGGCGACACCTCGTAGGTGATGCAGTACTGGATGCCCGTTTCCTCGAAGTCGTGCTGCCGGTTCAGGAGGCGGAACACCTCGAGAAGCAGCATCCAGACCGCGTCGCTGGGATCTCGGCGGCCCGCTTCGACGGCAGCACGCAGGGGCGAGATCAGGAGTTCGGCCCCGACCACGGTGAGGTCGTGGCTCGCACGCTTGAACGCGTGGATGACGCGCAGCAGCAGTTCCGCGCCGACCATGTCGACCATCCGCACGTTCGACGTGTCGACAGTGATCGACTGGTGGACCAGCGACTGCTGCTTCAGCTGCTCCAGGTGCTTGACCACTCCGGCGTCGATGGCCTCGGGCAGCACGATGAGCGCGGCCCCGGCCGGCTTCGCGGGGCCGGCCTGCGTCCGCGCCGGCGCCTCGTCCTTGTATTCGATCCACGCCGGCGGCGAGCTCTCGAACCGCAGCACGTACTCGATCGTGAGGCTCTCGAATGCCGCCTTGTCGTTGCGCTGCTGCAGAAGTTCGAACAGCATCAGCCAACCGCGCTGCGCCGCGTCTCCGAGCGCATCCGACTCGATGGCGGCGCGCAGGCCGGCTTCGGCGGGTTCGATGAGGCCGTTGGCAAACAGGATGGCGGTCTCCTCGATCGCCGATCCGCCGCCCTCGTCCTGCAGTTCGATGGCGTTGGAGCGCGCCTGCCAGTCATCGATGTTCGTGAGGAGATCCTCGAGCCCCGGCGGAGACTTGTTCGCCACCGGCGGCGGCGCCGGAGGCACGGGTTGCTGCGAGGGCCTGGCGAGCGTCGAGTTGGCAGCCGAGTTGGAAAACTCCGGGCCTGTGCTGCCGACCGGGCGAAGAAAGTCGCGCGCCATTTCGGACTCGATCGCGTCGATCTTGGCGGCCGTTTCCATGGCCAGCGAGCGGGCGAGTTCCTTCTCCGGCGACGGCGTGGTGGCGGTGGAGCTGGGCTTCTGGCCCGTGGCCGGCGGCGTGCGGCTCACGGGACCGGGCAACGGGCGGCCGACGGGGCGGGCGCCCTGGCGGGTCCCGGCCTTGCCGCTGGTATCGCCCCGCTCCTTGGGGTCCTTTTTGAAGAATGAAAAGGCCACGAACGCCTACCGTTCCAGGGAACTTGCTGCCGGATGTTGCCGCTGACCGGCGACCATCGCACCTAGAGAAACTTCGGCATCGATGCCCGCAGCAGACATCCCCAGCGAGGGGCGCTTCAGGTCATTCGTTCGGCCGAGGGGAGCCCCGCGTCGATCCGGACGCGCGCGATCAACCGCCGGAAGATCCGACCGGAGAGCCATAGTCGCATCGATAGTAACAACTTTGCCTCTCGGCGAACCGCTGATCTGGGCCGGAATCCCGCTTGTCGGCTACCCCTGCCGTCCTAACGGCTGGCAGAGGACAACTGGGCGTCGGTCAGGCGGTAGTACAGGCCGAAGGGGTCACTGCGGAGCACGTTCAGCCGCCCGGCGACGACGACCGGCTCGTACGTGTGTTTGATCGGGCCGCGGGACTTCACTTCCACGATGTACTCGGGCCCGAGCGACAGGCAGAACGGGCAGTGCGGCGGCCGCATCGTCAGCAGGAAGTGGTCGTGCGCCTCGCCGGCCACGATCGGGAGCATGTAGCCCTGCAGACGGACGTCCTGCTGGTCGAGCTTGCGGATTTCAGGCGAGAACTCCGGAACCGGGCGCCCGCCGGCCTGACCGGTCGTGACCTGCCCCAGGACCCGCCACGGAACGACGCCCTTCAGTTCCGGCAGGTCGTTCAGCAACTGGGGATCGACCGGCAGGGCCATGGAGCCGCGCGGCGCGGGCGGCGTCTGGGCAGCGACCGCCAGCGGCAATGCGAGAACGAGAACAAACAGCCACTTCATCGGGATTCCCCTCAACCGCGCGCCAGGGTCGCGGCGATGTCCATGCGGCTCGCCCGCCAGGCCGGCAACGCCGCCGCGAGCGAGGCGGCCGCGACGGCGACGATACCAATCCACAGCAGTTCGGGCGCGAAGGTCCCCGGCGACACCACGAAGGCGCGCGACTGCGCCAGCCAGTTCCCCGCGATCGCGACGGCGGCAAGCCCGAGCGCCAGCCCGGCCAGCAGGGCCACGAGGGCGAGCAGCCATGACTCGATCAGCAACAGGATCGCGACCCGCGCGCGGCTCGCTCCCAGCAGTCGCATGATCGCGATGTCGTAACGCCGCTCCTCGAGCGCGTTGTAGAGCGTGACGAACAGCGCCAGCAGCGACGACGCAATCAGGACGCCTCCGAAGACGCGCATCGTGTCGATGCCGACGCCCATAACCGCGAACAGCCGGGCGAGTTCGTTCGCCGGCGAAGCGGCCATCAGCCGGCTCTCGGCGTTCACCTGGCGGGGCACGATCGCCGCCGCCAGCGGCGAGGCATAGCGCACGAGCAGCGCCGTGACCTCGCGCTCCTCTTCGAGGGTGCGGCGTTCGGCGTCGTCCGCGGGGTCGCCCTCGTGCACGCGCCAGACGCTCGCCTTGTCCGCGAGGACCAGCCGGTCGAGCACGGTGCCCGTAGGCGCGAGCACGCCGACGACCTCGTAACGCGACTCCTCGTGCACGGCGCCGCCCTGCGCGAGGCCGTGCGTGCCGCTGAGCGCACCGCCAACCGAGAGCTGTGTCACCCGCGCGACCTCGGACCCGATCACCGCCTGCATCGGCGCCGTCCAGAGTGCCCCGCCCGCCAGGCGTGCGCCGTAGTGCTCGATCAGCGCAGGCTCGGTGCCGACGATGCGAAAGCCGCGGAAGTTGTCGCCCAGAGACACCGGAATCACCTGCGCCACCAGGCGGTTGCGGCGCAGCTGGTCCACTGCGGCGAGCGGCACGTTCCCGGTCGGAACGTCGACGTGATACAGCGCCGAGAGGATCAACTGCAGCGGAGAGCCCTTGGCGCCGACAACGAGATCGATTCCCTGCGCATCGCGCGCCAGCTGCTTCGACAACTGTCCCTGGACGAGGACCACGAACGTGAGCGTGGCCACGCCGAGCGCCAGCAGCACGATCGCCAGTACGGTCTGGAGCGGCCGCCGGGCCATTTGCGCGACGACGATCCGCAAGGCGTTCACTGGACTACCCTCCGCGCTGCGCGCTCATGGCGCCGGCCTCGAGAGTTCGACCGCCCGGTCGAAGCGCGTGCGCACTCGGCCGTCGTGCGTCGCGACCACCAGCAGGGCTCCCGCCATGCGCGCGGCCTCGAACAGCAGGTCGATCGCGTTCCGGGCGTTGTCGTCGTCCAGGCTCGACGTCGGCTCGTCGGCGAGGAGCACCTGCGGACGGTTGACGATGGCGCGCGCGATGGCCACGCGCTGCTGCTCGCCGGCGCTCAGCTCGCCCGGCCTGGCATCGGCGCGCGCCTCCACGCCGAGCGCCGCCAGCAGGCGATCGGACTCCGCAGCGTCGGAGTCCGATCCCGCCAGGTACTGCGCCAGCCGGACGTTGTCGCGCGCCGAGAGGCTGGCGAGCAGGTGCAGGCGCTGCGGCACGACGCCGATCCGGCGGGCCCGCCAGCGATCTTCCCGGGCAGGCGCGGTGTAGAGCGGCTCCCCCTGCAACGCAACGTCGCCCGCCGTCGGCGGCAGGATGCCCGCGAGGATGTTGAGCAGCGTGCTCTTGCCCGAACCGCTCGGGCCGACCAGCGCGCAATGCTCCCCGGCCGCGAGCGAGAGATCGGGCGCCACGAGAACGCGCCGACCGCCGTAGCGATGCGCGACGGACCTGACAGTGAGCATGGCAGCGGAGGGCCGGCGAGCACCGGGAACGGAACCGCCGCACACCGGGGCAACGGCGCGCGGCGCGACGGCTCAGTCGCCGTACATCTTCTGCTTCATCTCGCGGCGCTGCTGCGCTTCGAGCGACAGCGTCGCGGTGGGACGGGCGAGCAGGCGCGGAATGCCGATCGGCTCGCCGGTTTCCTCGCAGTAGCCGTAATCGCCGCTGTCGATGCGCGTCAGCGCCTGCTGCACCTTCTTCAGCAGCTTGCGTTCGCGATCGCGGGTGCGCAGTTCGAGGGCGTGTTCCTCCTCGATCGTCGCGCGGTCGGCGGGGTCGGGGACGATGACGGTCTCGCGCAGGTGCTCGGTGGTCTCGTCCGCGTTCTGCAGGAGCTCGCGCTCCATCTGCTGCAGCCGGTACTTGAAGAACGCCAGCTGCTGCTCGTTCATGTAGGCGGAGTCCGCCATCTTGAGGAGTTCTCCCTCGCTCGGCAGACGCTTTCCGTTGACCGTCACTGGCGCCTCGCTTCGCGTGGCCGATCGGGCCAACAGATACTCGTGCGCTGCGGCAAGGTCTTTCGGGCTCGGCGGGGGCGCGGCCTTCGGCGCGGTGCTCGCCGCGGACAGCGGTTCAATCGCGGCTCCGCTCGGCGCTGCAACCGGGGCCCTGACGGCCTTCACGTTCCTGGCCGATCGGGCTGGCTGGGGCTTCTTCGCGGGCGGCGCCGCAACCTTCTTTTCCGGCGCGGCGGAAACCT
Organism: uncultured beta proteobacterium; assembly: GCA_963841815.1. Classification (GTDB taxonomy): domain Bacteria; phylum Pseudomonadota; class Gammaproteobacteria; order Burkholderiales; family Burkholderiaceae_F; genus JAOUJD01. Next base: position 66,433 of record CAWJEE010000018.1, read on the forward strand.
TCTTTGCCGGCGCCGCCTTCGACGGCGCCTTGGTGACCTTGGACGGCCTGGCAGCGCGCGACGGCGCGGCCTTCGTCGCTTTCTTGACAGGCGCCTTGGCCTTGGCGGCGGGCGCCTTCTTCACGACCGGCTTGGACGAAGGCTTCTTCGCGGCAGGCTTCTTCGGCGCGGCCTTCGTCGTGGCCTTCTTCGCAACAGGCCTTGCCGCTTTGCGTGCCGGCAGTTTTTTTGCTGCAGCCATGGTGTGTCTACCTCGTCCAGCTCTCTGGTTGGTGGGGAATTTCATCAGCGTGCGAGGCACGCTTCCAAGCCCTTGAGTATCGCGTCTTTCGGAAGATTGCGTCCGATGAACACGATCTTGGTGGAGGGCTTCTCGTCCTTGCCCCACGGGCGGCCCACGTCTGCTCCCATGAGCATGTGCACGCCCTGGAAGATCATCCGACGGTTGGTCCCGTTCATGAAAAGCACGCCTTTATACCGGAGCATGTCCTGCCCGTAAACCTGAGTCAGCGCTCCCATGTACTCCTCGAGCTTGGCCGGATCGAATGGACGCTTCGACTGGAACACGAAGGCCTTGATCGCGTCGTCGTGGTGGTGGTGATGATGGCCATGGTCGTGGTCGTGGTCATGGTCGTGACCATGGTCGCCCCCGTGCCCGTGGCCATGCCCCTCGTTCGACCTGGCGGCATCGGGATGCTCGCCGGCGAGGAAGGCCGGATCGATCTCGAGGATCGCGTTCAGGTTGAATCCGCGCAGGTCGAGCACTTCCTTGATCGGCACCTCGCCGAAGTGAACGGCCTTGATCGGCGCACGCGGGTTCATCCGGACCAGCCGTTCCTTCAGCGACGCCGCTTCGTCTCCCGACACGAGATCGGTCTTCGACAGCAGGATGCGGTCGGCGAAACCCACCTGGTTCTGCGCCTCTGGCTGCTGGTCGAGCGTGTCGTGGCCGTGCTTGGCGTCGACCACCGTCAGCACGGCGTCGAGCAGGTAGTACGACGCGATGTCGTCGTCCATGAAGAAGGTCTGGGTCACCGGCCCGGGGTTGGCCATGCCGGTCGTCTCGATGATCACGCGCTCGAAGTCGAGCGTGCCGGCGCTGCGCTTGGCCTTGAGGTCCGCCAGGATGCGAACGAGGTCGCCGCGCACCGTGCAGCAGATGCAGCCGTTGTTCATCTCGACGATCTGCTCGTTCGTGTCGGCGACCAGAAGCTCGTTGTCGATGCCCTCGGGCCCGAACTCGTTCTCGATCACCGCGATCTTGTGCCCGTGCTGCTCGGTGAGGATGCGATTGAGCAGCGTCGTCTTGCCCGCGCCGAGAAAGCCGGTCAGGACGGTCACCGGGACCTGGGATTGTGTGGCTTGCATGCTGGGAGTTCCTTCGTTTCCGCGCGCTTCGGGGACCGGCGGCGCTGGCCCGGGCCGCGGAAAGCGTCCTGCAAAGAGGGCGCGTAGTTTAGTGGAAGCGGCCGGCTCGCCGCGATGCCCCCGATGAGGGCGACTACCGGACCCGGCGCAGCCAGACGCCCTTGAGGTACTCGGACTCGGGCACCGTCATCATCAGCGGATGATCGCTGCCCGCAGCGAGGCGCTGCACCAGCCAGGCGTCGACGCCCGAGTCGATCACCGCGCCGGCGACGATCTTCTGGAACAGGTCCACGTCGATGGCACCGGAGCACGAGAACGAGAGCAGGTGCCCGCCCGGCGCCAGCAGCTTCAACGCGTTGAGGTTGATGTCCTTGTAGGCGCGCGCGGCCCGGTCGACGTGATGGTGGCTCGACGCGAACTTCGGCGGATCGAGCACGATCAGGTCGAACTGCGCCGCCTGCGCCTTCAGCGCTCGCAGCGCATCGAACGCGTCGGACTCGTCCCAGGTGGCCGCGTCCTCGTTCAATCCGTTCAGCCGGACGTGTTCCCGCGCCATCCGCAGCGCGTCGGCCGACGAGTCGATGGAGCGGACCGCTGCGGCGCCGCCCGCCAGTATCGCGACCGAGAAGCCGCCCGTGTAGCAGAAGCAGTTGAGCGCGCGCGCGCCTTGTCCATGCCGCGCGGCGAACTGCTCCGACAGGCGGCGTGCCAGCTGCCGGTTGTCGCGCTGGTCGACGTAGTAGCCGGTCTTGTGACCGCGCCGCACGTCGACGAGGAAGCGCAATCCGTGCTCGCCGACCTCGATCGTCGCGGGCGGCTCGGCGCCCGCGAGCACGCCGCTGATCGCGGGCAGGCCTTCGCGCGCGCGAGTGGCTCCATCGGAGCGGTCGAACACGTTGGCGCAGCCGGTCGCCTCGACCAGCGCGGCGACCAGTTCTTCGCGCCAGGCATCGACGCCCGCGCCCTGGAACTGCGTCACGAGCTGGTCGGCATAGCGATCGACGATCAGCCCGGGCAGCCGATCCGACTCGCCGAACACCAGCCGCAACGCCGTGCCGGATGCCGCGAGTTCCGCCCGCGCGGCAACCGCTTCACGCACCCGGTCGCGCATCCAGGCCGCGTCGATGACGTCCCTTTCAGAGAAACTCCAGACGCGTGCGCGTATGGACGATGCGGGCGAGTACGCGGCCCACGCGAGCCATGTGCCGTCCGTGGCGCGAATCGACACGGTGGCGCCGCCGGCCGGATTTCCTGTCACGTGCGAGACCGCGGTCGCGTAAACCCACGGATGCCGCCGCCGCAGCGACTTCTCCTTACCAGCCTTCAGCACGATGGCCGGTTCGCCCGCAGGCGCTGAAGAACGGGGCGGCGCGCGCTCCGGCCCCGGACGCTTCGGGGGAACGCTGTTCATGGCTTGCGCCGCGCGCGCGGGTGCGCCGCGTCGTACGCCTTGGCCAGGTGCTGCCAGTCGAGCTGGGTGTAGATCTGCGTGGTCGCGATGTTGGCGTGCCCGAGCAGTTCCTGGACGGCGCGCAGGTCACCGCTCGACTGCAGCAGGTGCGACGCGAACGAGTGACGCAGCATGTGGGGATGCACGTGAACGCCGAGGCCGAGCCTGCGCGCGAGTTGCGCCAGTCGAGCCTGGACGCTGCGTGGCGCGAGGCGCTCGCCGCGCGTGGACACGAAGAGCGCGCGCTCGTCGCAGTCCTGGATGGTGGACCGCACGGCCAGCCAGCGCTTCAGCGCCTCGATGGCAGGCGCGCCGATGGGCACCGCGCGCGTCTTGCTGCCCTTCCCGCGCACGGTCGCCTCGGCGCCTTCGAGATCGACCCAGCTCACGGAGGCCGGTTGTCCGCCCTGCGCGGCGAAGTGGCGCCAGTCGAGCGAGGTCAGCTCCGACAGGCGCAGGCCGCTGCTGTAGAGGAGCTCGACCAGCGCGTGATCGCGGCGCGACAGCAGGCTGTCGTCCGGCGTGTTGGCCGCGAGCGTCACCGCCTGGTCCGCCGACAGAGCCTTCGGAAGCCGCTTCGGCCGCCTGGGACCGCGAACGCCGACGACCGGGTTGGCCTTCGCCTGGCCGCGATCGCTGAGCCACCGGAAGAAGGAACGCCAGGCGGACAGCGTTCGCGCGATCGAGGACGGTGCCAGGCCGCCGGCATGCAGGCGTCCGACGAAGTGCCGGATGTCGTGCGACGTCAGCGCCGGGAGTTCGGTGGTGCCGGCCAGTTCGGCGAGACGCGCCAGGTCGCGCGCGTACGCCGTCGTGGTATGCGGCGACGTCCGGCGCTGCGTCGACAGCTCGGCGAGGAAGTCGTCGACCGCGGAGGCCGCCGCCATGGGCGTCAGGCGCGCAACCGGGCGAGCGCGGCGCTGGCGAGTTCGGCGATGCGCTCGAGGAAGGCCGTGCCCATCGTGACGTGGAAGCGGTCCTTGTCGGCCGACCCGAGCACCAGCAGTCCGAACGTCTGGGGATCCGCGCCGACGCGCAGCGGCACCATCGCGATGCTCTGCACGGAGACGCCCGACTCCTCGAGCCAGGACGCGGCCTCGAAACCGACATTCGGGCCGCAGAACGGCACGCGCATGCTGTTGGCGAGCGTGATCGTGTCGCTCTCGACCGGAAGAGCGCACTCCTGGGCGGCCACGGCCGGCGTCGCATTCCACAGGCGCAGCCCGACGTACGGGACGTCGAACACGCGCTTCAGTTCGTCGATCAGCGTGCCCGGCAGCCTGGCGGGATCGCTCTCGAGCAGCAGCGACCGCGTCCAGTTGACGAGCTTGTCGGCGATGGCGTCGTTCTCCTGCCCGTGGCGCACCATCTCCGCGTTCCGCATCTCGAGCGACTTGATGCGCTCGCGAAGCATCAGCGATTGCCGCTCGACGAGCGAGATCGCCTGCCCATTGTGCGGATGAGGGAGCTGCATCCCGGCCAGCAGCTCGGGATGCTGGTCGAAGAAGTCCGGATGGTCGGCCAGGTACTGCGCAATGTCTTGTGCTTGCAATGTCATCTCGTTCAGATCTCGATTTCGCCTTCGAACACCTTGGCGGCCGGTCCCGTCAGGCGCACCGGATGCGGCGCCGTCCTGCCCAGCCCCTCCCACGCAATCGTCAGTCGCCCGCCGCGCGTCTCCACTTCGACCGGACTGTCGAGCAGCCCGCGACGAATGCCCGCCACCGCCGCCGCGCACGCACCCGTGCCGCACGCGAGCGTTTCACCGGCGCCGCGCTCCCACACCCGCAGCCGGATCCGGCGGCGGTCCACCACCTGCATGAACCCGGCGTTCACCCGGCGCGGAAAGCGGCTGTGGTTCTCGATCACCGGACCATCCTTGGTGACCGGCGCGTCGTCGACGCCGGTCACAACCTGCACCGCGTGCGGATTCCCCATCGACAGCACCGAGACCTGGACGTCGCGGCCGTGCACGAGCAAAGGCCAGACGTCGTCTTCGCCAACGCGCTGCGAAACCAGTTCGCGCGCGTCGAAGGGAACGGCGGCCGGATCGAACACCGGCGCGCCCATGTCGACCGTCACCTCGCCGCTCGGTTCCAGTCGCGGCGCGATCTGGCCTCCAAGCGTCTCGACGCGGATCGCGTCCTTGTCGGTGAGTCCCTGGTCGCGCACGTAGCGAACGAAGCAGCGCGCGCCGTTGCCGCACTGTTCGACTTCGCCACCGTCGCTGTTGAAGATGCGGTAGCGGAAGTCGGCATCGGCCTCCTGCGGCGGCTCCACGATCAGGACCTGGTCGGCGCCGATCCCGAAGCGGCGGTCTGCCAGGCGGCGGACCTGTTCGGGGGTCAGGCTCAACTTCTGCGTGATGCCGTTCAGCATCACGAAGTCGTTGCCCGCGCCCTGCATCTTGGTGAACCGCAATTTCATTCCCGGATTCTACGGGCGCGACTCGAGCGCAGCGGGGATCTCAGTAGATCGAGGGGCTTCCCGGCGGACGCGTCTTGAACCGCTTGTGCGTCCAGAGGTACTGGTCGGGCATCCTCAGCACCCAGCGCTCGAGTTCCCGGTTCATGCGGGCCGTGTCTTCCTCGATCGACGCGCCGGGATAGTCGGTCCAGGGCGGCTCGAAGTGCAGGACATAGCCGTCGTCGGTCATCTCGGTGACCCCCATCACGACCCTGGCCCCGATCATGCGCGCGATGCGGGACACCATCGGGATCGTCGCCGCCGGCACGCCGAAGAACGGCACGAACACCGAGTTCGCTGCGCCGAGGTCCATGTCCGGCAGGTAGTACAGGGGCGGGCCCTCCTTCACGGTGCGAATGACGCTGCGCATGTCGGCTCCCTGCCGCGCCACCAGGATCACTCCGAAGCGCGCGCGAATCCTGTACAGCCAGTCGTCCCAGACCGGATTCTTCTGCTTCGAATAGACCGTGATGCCCTGGACCGAAGTGCTGAGCCGCAGGCCGCCGGCGTCGAGGCCCACGAAGTGCGGCGCGACGATGATCAGTGGCCGGTTCGCGGACGACGCCGCGTGCTCGATTCCTTCGACCCGGACGTAGGTTTCCAGCCGAGCGCGGTCTGCCTTCCACAGAACCGAGTGATCGAGCGCGCTGCGGGCGATGTTGCGAAAGCACTGGCGCGCGATGCGGCGGCGCTCGCGCTCCGGCATCTGCGGAAAGCAGGCCTCGAGGTTGGCCAGCGTGATGCGGCGACGAGGCACCACGAGCCACCACAGCAGGTCGCCCAGCAGGTTTCCCAGTCGGGTCCGTCCGGCCTGTGTCCAGTGGCTGGTCGCGCCGATCAGGGCGATCCATGCCCTTGCGATCAGTGCGTTCACTGGACCACCCTCCGCGCTGCGCGCTCCGGGGTGAGCGCTTCGGAGCGGCCGCGCGCGCTCATGCCGGCGGCTGCGATGGCGGCTGCTCCGCGCCCGCCGGGACCTTGTAGCGGTTGTAGCCCCACAGGTACTGGGTCGGGCATTCACGGATCAGCGACTCGAGGCCGCGGTTCATGACGGCCGCATCGTGCGCGGGGTCGCCGGTCAGAGGCTCCTGCAACCGCCGCAGGTGAATCCGGTACCCGGCGCCGCCCGGCAGTCGCTCGCCGTAGACGAACAGGACGATCGCGTCGAACTGGCGCGCAAGGCGCGCCGGCAGTGTCATCGTGTAGGCCCAGCGGCCGAAGAACGGCGCCCACACGCCCTCGCCGCGCGACGGAACCTGGTCGGGCAGGATGCCGACGAGATGACGGTCCTTCATCGCCTTCATCAGCATGCGCACCCCGCGCAGCTCAGCAGGCGCGAGGCGCAGGCCATCCGCGGCGCGACCTGCCTCGACGAGGGGACGCAGGATCGACTTGCGCGGAACCCGGTACAGCACCGTGATGGGGCGAGTCCTCGCTTCGGGACGGAACGCGGCGTAGAACTGCCCGGTCACTTCGAAACACCCGAGGTGCGGCAGCAGAAACATCACCGGCCGCCCGTCGGCCATCGCCTCGTCGACGAGGCGCATGTCCGCGACCGAGGTACATGCGATCAGGTCGTCGCGCGGCCGCTTCCAGATCCACGGCGTTTCAAGTCCCTGGCGGCCCGCGCCCGCGATCGCTGCGCGGCGTGTCGCGGCGTCCGTGTAGCCGGCGAGTTCCAGGTTCTCGTTGAGTCGACGACGGTATGTCGGCGACAGCCAGTACACCACGTGGCCGAGAAAGCCTCCGATCGCGTGCACCGCCCGCAGCGGGAGGGCCGCGACCAGCCGCAGCAGCAGGTTCAGCATCGCGCGCTGCCGTCTGTCGGCGGAGGGGAGACCCTTAGTCGAATCAGCGGGGGACGCATGCGCCGGACGGGGCCGATTCCATATAATGGCGACTTCGCCGAGTTAACCGACAACTTGCGGGGCGAATCCTCGAGAGCATAGCCGAGGGAAATACCGCTAAAGCGTCGCCGCTCCTTTCGAGTGGGCAACGCAGAAGGCCAACATCGAAAGGAACCAACGTGTCGAGCGATTTCCTCTTTACTTCCGAATCCGTTTCGGAAGGCCATCCGGACAAGGTTGCGGACCAGATCTCCGACGGGATCCTGGACGCCATCCTCGCGCAGGACAAGAACTCCCGCGTCGCCGCCGAAACCCTGGTCACCACGGGCCTCGTGGTGCTTGCCGGCGAGATCACCACGCACGCCGTGATCGACTACCAGACGGTCGCGCGCCACGTGATCAAGCGCATCGGCTACGACAACAGCGACTTCGGCATCGACTACAAGGGCTGCGCGGTCATGGTCTGCTACGACAAGCAGAGCCCGGACATTGCGCAGGGCGTCGACGAAGGCAAGGGCCTCGACCTCGACCAGGGCGCGGGCGACCAGGGCCTGATGTTCGGCTACGCCTGCGACGAGACGCCGGAACTGATGCCGGCGCCGATCTACTACTCGCACCGGCTCGTGGAGCGCCAGGCCGATCTTCGCCGCGACGGGCGCCTCCCGTGGCTGCGTCCGGACGCCAAGAGCCAGGTCACGCTGCGCTACGTCGACGGCAAGCCGCACTCGGTCGACACCGTCGTGCTGTCCACGCAGCACGACCCGGACGTCTCGTACGATGACCTGAAACAGGCGGTGATCGAGGAGATCATCAAGCCGGTGCTGCCGAAGGAGTGGCTGAAGGACACCAAGTACCTGGTAAACCCGACCGGCCGCTTCGTCATCGGCGGCCCGCACGGCGACTGCGGGCTCACGGGCCGCAAGATCATCGTCGACACCTACGGCGGGGCGTGCCCGCACGGCGGCGGCGCGTTCTCGGGCAAGGACCCGTCGAAGGTCGACCGCTCGGCCGCGTACGCGGCGCGCTACGTGGCGAAGAACGTCGTGGCGGCCGGTCTCGCCACGCAGTGCGAGGTGCAGGTGAGCTACGCGATCGGCTACTCCAGGCCGATCAACATCACCGTCTACACGGAAGGCACGGGCGTCATCTCCGACGAGGCCATCAGCAAGCTGGTCGCGGAGCACTTCGACCTGCGCCCGAAGGGCATCGTGCAGATGCTCGACCTGCTGCGCCCGATCTACGAGAAGACCGCCGCCTACGGTCACTTCGGCCGCGACGAGCCGGAGTTCACGTGGGAAAGGACCGATCGCGCGTCGGCCCTGGCCGACGCCGCCGGCGTGAAACGCCGCGCCGCCTGAAAGGCGGCGGATCGGTCCTTCGTCGAGGCTAACTTCGACGCAGTCGAAGTTAAGCGGCCGTCGCCAGACGGCCGCGGCCGGAGACAAAGGACTGACACTTTAGGTAGAAACGTCAAGAAAGACGCCGGCCTTGCGCCGGCGTCTTTCTTTCCTTGCCGAGCGTCCGGAACCGCCGCGCCGGGTGTCCAGCCGCGCTTCCTTCGGCTAAGATTCGCCCTCCTCCGAGGAGCGTTGCGACGGAGCGCGTCCACCGATGCGCCCGCCAGGCTCGGGGAAACCGGTTCCCCGCCGGTTGCAGCAACGGCGCTCGCCAACTTCTTTCTCGAAAGGAGGGCGCGAGATGAGCGCCGTACTCAAATCCACTGAAAAGACCGCGAACGACTTCGTCGTCGCCGACCTGTCGCTGGCCGAATGGGGCCGCAAGGAAATCCGCATTGCCGAAACCGAGATGCCCGGGCTGATGGCGATCCGCGAGGAATTCGCCTCCCAGCAACCGCTGCGCGGAGCCCGCATCACCGGATCGCTGCACATGACGATCCAGACGGCCGTGCTGATCGAGACGCTGCGGGCCCTCGGCGCCGCAGTGCGCTGGGCCAGCTGCAACATCTTCTCGACGCAGGACCACGCCGCCGCGGCGATCGCGGCGAGCGGCACGCCGGTGTTCGCCGTGAAGGGCGAGTCGCTGGGCGATTACTGGGATTACACGCACCGCATCTTCGAGTGGGCCGACGGCGGCTACTCGAACATGATCCTCGACGACGGCGGCGACGCAACGCTGCTGCTGCACCTCGGCAGCAAGGCCGAAAAGGACGCGAGCCTGCTCGCGCACCCGGGCAGCGAGGAGGAGGAGTTCCTGTTCGCGTCGATCAGGGCGAAGCTCGCGAAGGACCCGACGTGGTACTCGACGCGCCTCACGAAGATCAAGGGCGTGACGGAAGAGACGACGACCGGGGTGAAGCGCCTCTATCACATGGCCAAGGAAGGCCGCCTGGCGTTTCCGGCGATCAACGTCAACGACTCGGTCACCAAGAGCAAGTTCGACAACCTCTACGGCTGCCGCGAGTCGCTGGTCGACGGCATCAAGCGCGCCACCGACGTGATGATCGCGGGCAAGGTGGCCCTGGTCGCCGGCTACGGCGACGTGGGCAAGGGCTCGGCGCAGGCGCTGCGCGCGCTGTCCGCGCAGGTGTGGGTCACGGAAGTGGATCCGATCTGCGCGCTGCAGGCCGCGATGGAAGGCTATCGCGTCGTGACGATGGACTACGCCGCCGACAAGGCCGACATCTTCGTCACCGCGACCGGCAACTTCCACGTGATCACGCACGATCACATGAAGAAGATGAAGGACCAGGCGATCGTCTGCAACATCGGCCACTTCGACAACGAGATCGACGTCGCCAGCCTGAAGCAGTACGCGTGGGAGGAGATCAAGCCGCAGGTCGACCACATCATCTTCCCGGACGGCAAGCGCATCATCCTGCTCGCGCAGGGCCGTCTCGTGAACCTCGGATGCGGCACCGGGCACCCGAGCTACGTGATGTCGAGCTCGTTCGCCAACCAGGTGATCGCGCAGATCGAGCTGTTCACCAATACCGAGAACTACCCGGTCGGCGTCTACGTGCTGCCGAAGCACCTCGACGAGAAGGTCGCGCGCCTGCAGTTGCAGAAGCTGAACGCGCAGCTGACGGAGCTCTCCGACGTGCAGGCGCGCTACATCGGCGTGCCCAAGGAAGGGCCGTACAAGCCCGACCACTACCGCTACTGATCCATCAGGGATGCGGCATCCGGGGCCGATTGCGACCCGGAAGCCGCGCGTTGCGACGGGAGGCAGCATGCGGCTCTTGATGGTGGGCGCAGGCGGCATCGGGGGCTACTTCGGCGCCTGCTTTGCCGCCGCCGGCCACGACGTCACGTTCCTTGCGCGCGGCGCGACGCTGGCCGCGCTGCGGGAGCGCGGCCTCACGGTCGAGAGCGCCGTCGCACCCGCACACCTCGTGGTCAAGGCCACCGCTCGCGTCGAGGACGCAGGGCGGCCGGACGCGATCGTTCTCTGCACCAAGCTGGCCGACCTCGACTCGGCGGCGGCGCAAGTGGCGCCGATCGCCGCCAGCGCGCTCGTCGTCACCACGCAGAACGGCGTCGAGGCTCCGGACATCGTCGGCCGGCACATCGATCGCTTGCGGATCGCGCCCGGGGTGGCGCAGATCGGCGTGGCCATCAAGTCGCCCGGCGTGATCGTCCACACGGGAACTCTCGCGCGCCTGCGTGTCGGCACCGTCGCGGGCGGCCCGTCGGTGGACGCCGTGGATGCCTTGGTCGCGGCCGGCAGGCAAGCCGGCATCGACATCGCGCGCGTCGACGACATCCAGCGCGCGCTGTGGGAGAAGTTCGCGTTCCTCGCCGCGCTGTCCGGCACCGCCTGCCTCGCACGGCAGCGCGTCGGCGTCATCCGCGAGGATCCGGACCTGCGGGCGACGCTGCGCGATGCGATGAGGGAGATCGTGACGGTCGCCCGCGCGCGCGGGGTCGATCTCCCCGACGGCTTCGTCGACACGCAACTCGCGTTCGTCGACGGACTGCACCCGCAAATGCGTCCGTCGCTGCTGCTTGATCTCACCGAGGGGCGGCGCCTCGAGGCTCCCTGGCTTTCGGGCGCCGTCGTGCGGATGGCGAGCGAGGCCGGCATCGAGGTGCCCGTCGTGCGCACGCTCTACGCCGCCCTCAAGCCGTACCTCAGCGGGGCGACCGCCCACTGACCGACTCACAAGGAGGACTCATGCGCCTGTTGCTCGTCTGGATCCTGAATGCCATCGCACTGCTCGCCGTCGCCTACCTCTACCCCGGCGTGCAACTGGAGGACTGGAAGTCCGCAGCCATCGCCGCGCTGGTGCTCGGCCTGGTCAACACGCTGGTCAAGCCCATCCTCGTGATCCTGACCTTGCCGGTCACGATCCTCACGCTCGGCCTGTTCCTGCTGGTGCTGAATGCGCTCCTCTTCTGGGGCGTCGCGTCGGTCCTGCCGGGCTTCAACGTCACTGGCTTCTGGGCTGCGGTGCTCGGTGCAATTCTCTACAGCGTGATCGGCTCGCTGCTGTCCATGCTCATTCCGGATCAAGCACGTTGAAGATCAAGAACATCAGCTTCGAATTCTTCCCTCCCAAGACGCCGGAGGGCGCGGAGAAGCTGCGCGTCGTGCGCGCCAGGCTCGGCGAACTGGAACCCGAGTTCTTCTCGGTGACGTTCGGCGCGGGCGGTTCCACCAAGGAAGGCACGTGGAACACCGTGATGGAACTGCACGCCGAGGGCCGTCCGGTCGCGCCGCACATCTCGTGCATCGGCACGACCCGCACCTCGGTGCGGGAATTGCTGGACGGTTACCGCACAGCCGGCATCCGGCGGCTGGTCGCCTTGCGCGGCGACCTGCCTTCCGGCGCCGCGGGCGGCGCAGGCGACTTCCGATACGCGAATGAACTCGTCGAGTTCATTCGCAACGAAACCGGCGACACATTCCACATCGAGGTGGCGGCGTATCCGGAGGCGCACCCGCAGTCACGCAACCCGGCCGACGACCTCGCGCGCTTCGTCCAGAAGGTGAACGCGGGCGCGAACTCCGCAATCACTCAGTACTTCTACAACCCGGATGCGTACTTCCGCTTCGTCGAGGACGCCGGCCGGCTCGGCTGCTCGGTGCCGATCGTGCCCGGCATCATGCCGATCACGAACTACATGCAGCTGGCGCGCTTCTCCGACGCCTGCGGCGCCGAGATTCCGCGCTGGATCCGCCGCCGGCTCGAGAGCTTCGGGGACGACCGCGACGCGATCCGGGCGTTCGGCCTCGACGTGGTGCACCAGTTGTGCGAGCACCTGCTCGAGCGCGGCGCCCCGGGCCTGCACTTCTACACGATGAACCTCGCCGAGCCGACGGGCGAGCTGTGCCGGCGGCTCGGCGTGCGCGCAGCCTAGATCAGGCGGCGCCGCGGGCTGGACGCGGCGAGCGGAGCGTCCAGCGCCGGAGCGATGCCCGGACCCGGTGGAACAGCGCGGCCACCGCGCTTGCGATCCGCGATGGCCCGCGCACGGTTTCGATCAGCTCGACCCGAGCCGGGCCGAGCGCCTCGATCACCGCGAGGCCGCGGCTGGCGAGGCTCACCTCCTCGCCGCTCGCGAGAAACGCGTCCCGCGTGTCGCCCTCCGCGGTCAGCCAGACGCGGCCGTAGAGAATGCGAACGCGCTCGCCCGGGATCGACGTGAACGGGAGGAGGCTGCCGCCCGGCAGGTCGAGCGTGCGAAGGGTGGAAGGGGACTCTCTCATTCTTGCCTCCTATGCACTTCGTGCATGGATGAGTTCGACAGGGACGCATTACAGGCCTCCTGCCTCTCCTCCACAAACGGAAAGATCGCACTCCATGCATGCTGATGGCGCATGTATAGTCGGCGCATGAATGGCCGTTCCGCTCACCGACGCCGTCCGATCGGCCTCGCGGCGCTGCGCGGCTTCGAGGCCTCGGCGCGCCTGCTCTCGTTCACGCTCGCGGCCCGCGAACTCAGCCTCACGCAGTCTTCGATCAGCCGTCAGGTCGCCGCGCTCGAACGCCAGATCGGTCGCCCGCTGTTCGTGCGGCGCACGCGAGCGCTCGAACTGACGACCGCCGGCGGCAAGCTGCTACGCACCGCGCAGCAGGCGCTGCGACAGCTCGATCACACCGTGGAGGACATCCGGGGCGACGGGCATCGCACACGAGTCTCCCTGGCGACCTACGCATCGTTCGCGTCGCTCTGGCTCGTGCCGCGGCTGGCGGCGTTCCAGCGGGAACACCCGGGCATCGAAATCCGCATCGATGCCGGCGACCGCTTCGTCGACCTCGAGGCCGAAGCCGTGGACTTCGCGATCCGCTGGACCCGGCCGACTTCGGTGCCGCGCGATGCTCGGCACCTGCTGAACGAGGAGGTGACGCCGGCGCTGTCGCCACTCCTGCTCGAGCGGTCGGGCGTGCGGCTGCGCGAACCGAAGGACCTGTTCCAGTTGCCACTGCTGGAGATGGACGACGCCCTCCCGACCTCCGTTGCAGGCGCGTGGATGCGGTGGTTCGAGTTCGCCGGCATCCGCGCGACGCCACCCGCGCCGCGCCTGCTGTTCACGTTCATCGACCAGTCGGTGCAGGCGGCGGTGCGCGGCCAGGGCGTGGTGCTGGGCCGCTCGCCGTTCATCGACGACCTGACGGCCAGCGGAGACCTGGTGACGCCGTTCCCCAAGTTGCGGATGCCGACGGGCTACGGGTTCTGGCTGATCGAGCGCGAGGCGACACGCGACGAGCCGCACATCGCCGCGTTTCGCGACTGGCTGACACGGGAGTTCGAACAGGGTCCGCGGCGGCAGACGTGAGGCGTCGCGGGTGTACGCGATCGGCTGCGCCGATCGCACGTGCACCCGCGACGGCACGCGAGCTGCGCTCGCGCTTGGATCAGTCGATCAATCTTCGGGCGGCCGGGCGATTGATCGATCTTCAAAGGCAACGACACCCACCCGACCCTCCCGCCGAGCGGGAGGGGTTACGGCACCCCACCCCCTCCCTCCCCGCCGGGCGGGGAGGGCAGCGCGAACGTGCCTGTTCGGCACGGCGTCGCGGGGAGGGGTGCCCTGCCTTTGTGGAACAGGCGGGCGCGCGGCCGCTCCGGAGCCCGCCTGTCTAACTAGTCGGAGCGAGTGCACGTGCGAAGCCCGACGACGTCGGGCTTCGCGTACACGAGCGACGCTCGCGTCAATACTGCGCAATGTCGGTGAGCACGACGTCGAGCTGCATGTCGTGCGGCTGTGGATCGATCGTGTCGACGCGCGTGGCGTCGAACGCGATGCCGACGGAAAGCGGCCAGGGCACGAGCGTCGCGTAGGTGCGGTCGTAGAACCCGCCGCCATAACCGAGACGGAAGCGGGCGGCGTCGAAGGCGACACAGGGAATCAGCAGGCAGTCCGGCTGCACCACGCGTCCATGGGCCGGGACCGGGATGCCGAACTCGCCGGCCCGCATCGCGCCGTCCGGATGCCACTGGTGAAACTCGAGGGTCTCGCCGTCGATGCGCGGCAGCGCCGCGATCCGCCGCGGGTCGGCGGCGAGCCACTCCGCCAATGTGAGGCGCAGGTCGGGCTCGCCGCGCACCGGCCAGTAGAAGCCGACCGCGTGGACATCCGCACTGGCCAGCCACCGCGCCACGCGGTCGCGCAGCGCCGCTTCCTTCTCGGTCCGATCGGCCAGGTCGTTCCGCAGCGCAAGCGCACGCGCGCGCTGCAACTTCCGCGCCTCGGCGCTATCCAATCAGCACTCCGCCGCGGGACGGGGCAGGCTCGCGGGACTGCCACCTCACTCTTCGCCTCGCTGCGTTGCCCGCATGATCTAATTCGGTCCGATGCTGCCTCGACGATTTGCAGTCTATACGGCCCTCGCGTTCGCGCTCTCGACTCCGCTCGGGTGCGCCGCGACCGCGGCCCCTCCCCGCCCCGCCGCTTTGGCCGAGCCCGCGATCTCGGCGGCGGACCAGGCGTTTCTCAATGCGCGGGACGCAGCCCGCCTCGGAAACCGGGAACGGCTTGCGCAGCTTGCAGGGCAGCTCAATGCGCACCCGTTGCTCTCCTACGTCGAGTACTGGCAGCTCGCACCGCGGCTGCGCCAGGACGACCCGGCCATCGCCAGCGACGTCGAGGCCTTCTTCACTCGGCACGCCGACACCTACGTCGCCGACCGGCTGCGACTCGACCTGGCCCTCGCGCTCGCCGCGCGGGGCGACTTCACCGGCTTCGACCGCGAGGCAGCGAAGCTCGTCTGGAACACCGACGACGGCCAGGTGCGTTGCTACGCGGCACTGTCGCGCTACCGCGCCGCCGCCGACCAGCAGGCGGACGCGTACGCGCGCGAGGCGCGGCAACTGCTTGCGAACACGCGCGACTCGGCCGGTGACGGCTGCCTGGCGCTCACCGAGGCCCTGCTCGCCGACGGGCGCATCTCCGCCTGGGAGCGGGTCCGGGCCCTGGTCGAGCAGAACCAGCTCCCGACGGCCAAGCGGATCGGCGCGCGCGCGCTCGATGCCGGCGGCAAGCCCGTCGACCAGAAGATGCTCGCGCAGGCAATCGACCGCCCCTCGGTCTGGCTCACCGCGCACGAGCGGCGGCTGACCCAGGCGCAGCGCGAACTCGCAATGGTGGCCATCGTCCGCCTGTCGCGCGACAGCCCGCAGGACGCGGCGGAGTACGCGAACTCGCTCAACCTGCTGTTCACGCCGGAGCAGCGCGGCATCGTGTGGGGCCGGATCGGACACATGGCCGCACTGCGGCTGATGCCCGAAGCCAACGAGTGGTACCGCCGCGGCGGCGAGCACGTGGGCGTCGGCCCCGACGCGGCGCGCGTGAGCGAGGTCCTCGAGTGGCAGGTGCGGGCCGCGCTGCGCGCCGGGGACTGGGCAGCGGTGGCGCGCACGATCGACCGCATGCCCGCGTCGCTGCGCAACGATCCGGCGTGGGTCTACTGGCGCGGCCGCGCCATGCAGAAGGAAGGGCGCGCGGCCGAAGCGCAGGAACAGTTCCAGCGCATTTCCGCGCAGTTCCACTTCTACGGCAAGCTGGCCGCGGAAGAACTGGGACAGCCGATCGTCCTGCCGCCCCGCGCGCCGCCGCCCGCGACCGAGGACATCGAGGCGCTGCAGCTGAACGTCGGCCTTGCGCGCGCCCTGAAGTTCTACGACCTGGGACTGCGCGTCGAAGGCCATCGCGAATGGAACTGGCAGCTGCGCGGCATGACGGACCGGCAGCTGCTGGCCGCCGCGGAGTTCGCGCGCAGCCGCGGACTGCTCGACCGCATGATCAACACGTCGGATCGCACGCAGGCCGAGTACGACTTCACCCAGCGCTTTCCGTCGCCCTTCCGCGAGGCGATGGTCCAGTACTCGGCCCCGCTCGGCCTCGACGAGAACTGGATCTACGGCCTGATCCGGCAGGAGTCGCGCTTCATCATGGACGCCCGCTCCTCGGTCGGCGCCAGCGGACTGATGCAGCTCATGCCCGCCACGGCGCGCTACGTCGCCCGCAAGATGAACGTCTCGAACTTCACGCCGGCGCGCGTGAACGAGCTGGAGATGAACCTCCAGTTGGGCACCGGGTACCTGAAGATGGTCCTCGACGACCTCGACGGCTCTCCCGTGCTCGCGACGGCCGCTTACAACGCGGGGCCCGGGCGGCCGCGGGCGTGGCGAGCCTCGCTCACGGGTCCGGTCGAAGGCGCCATCTTCGCCGAGACCATCCCGTTCAACGAGACCCGGGATTACGTCAAGAAGGTGATGTCCAACAGCGTCTACTACGCGGCGCTGTCGGAGAACCGGGCGCAGTCGCTGAAGGCGAGGCTGGGCGTGATCGCACCGAAGGCCGCGGGCACGACCGAACTGCCGTAGCGCGCGGCGGGCGCCCGGCGGCATCGCCTAGAATCGGCGCCCTCGAAGACTGCACGACAATGAACAAGATCCTCGTCATCGGTGGTGCCGGCTTCGTCGGTCGTCACATCGTCGCCCGCCTGGTCGGCCAGGGCCTCAGGGTCACCGTCCCGACCCGCCACCGGGCGCGCGCGGGTCACCTGATCCTGCTGCCCACGGTCGAAGTCGTCGAAGGCGACGTCAACAGCGACGACGCGCTCGACTTGCTGCTGCGCGACCACGATGCCGTCATCAACCTCGTCGGCATCCTGCAGGGCTCCCGCGGAACGCCGTACGGCCGCGAGTTTGCGCGGGCTCATGTCGAGTTGCCGAAGCGCATCGTTGCCGGCTGTGCACGCCATGGCATCCGCCGCTACCTGCACATGGGCGCGCTGGGCGCGGACCCGAAGGGTCCGTCGATGTACCAGCGCAGCAAGGGCGACGGCGAGGCGGCGGTGCGGGCTTCATCGCTCGACTGGACCATCTTCCAGCCCTCGGTGATCTTCGGGCCGGAGGACCGGTTCCTGAACACCTTCGCGGCGCTCGCGAAGGTGTTCCCGGTGCTGCCGATCGGCGGCGCCGACGTGCGGTTCCAGCCGGTCTGGATCGGCGACGTCGCGCAGGCCTTCGTCAACGCCCTCGACAACCGCGACACGTATCGCAAGAGCTATGAACTGGTCGGCCCGCGGGTCTACACGCTGCGCGAACTCGTGCAGTTCGCCGCGGCCGCCTCGGGGCGTCCACGACCGGTGCTCGCCCTGCCCGGCGGCATCGCGCAGCTGCAGGCGCGGATGATGGAGCTCGCACCGGGCGAGCCGTTGATGTCGCGCGACAACCTCGATTCGATGAAGGTCGACAACATCGCGAGCCGCCAGCCGTACGTGCCGGCGCCGGAGCTCGGCATCACGCCGACCGCGATGGAAGCGGAGGCGCCCCGCTACCTGTCGGGCCAGACGGTCCGCACGCGGCTCGACGCGTTCCGCGCGCGCGCCCGGCGCTGAGGAGGAACGTGAGCCTGACGCTCGTCATCGGCAACAAGAACTACTCGTCGTGGTCGCTGCGACCGTGGCTGGCGATGAAGCAGGCGGGGCTGGCGTTCGACGAAGTGCGCATCACGCTCTCCCGGCCGGACACGACCACGCAGATCCTGCGCTACACGCCGAGCGGCCGCGTTCCCTGCCTGATCGACGGCGCGCTCGCCGTCTGGGACTCGATGGCGATCTGCGAGTACGTCAACGAGCAGTACGCCGACGGCAGCCTGTGGCCGCACGACGTCGGCCGGCGCGCGCGGGCGCGCTCGGTCGCGGCCGAGATGCACTCGGGCTTCGCCGCGCTGCGCACGCACCTGCCGATGGACATCCGCGCGCGCCGTCCCGACCAGGGCGAGGCTGCGCTGGCCCGCGCCCAGGTCGCCGCCGAGGTCGCGCGCATCCACGGCCTCTGGAGCGACTGCCTGGCGGCCAGCGGCGGCCCGTTCCTGTTCGGCGGATGCTCGATTGCCGACGCGTTCTTCGCGCCGGTCGTCACGCGCTTCCGAACCTACGCGATCCCGCTGCCCGCGCTGCTCGCCCGGTACTCGGACGCCGTGTTCGCGTTGCCGGCGATGCAGCAGTGGGTGGCCGCCGCGGCCGCCGAGCCGGAAGCGCTCGACGACTGATGCAGATCTTCCGCGTCGGCGGCTGCGTACGCGATGCGCTGCTTGGCGAGGCGCGGAAGGCCGACCCGGCGCTGACGACCGACCGCGACTGGGTCGTCGTCGGGGCAACACCCCAGGAGATGATCGACCTCGGCTTCCGGCCGGTCGGGAGGGACTTCCCGGTGTTCCTCCACCCCGAGACGCAGGAGGAGTACGCGCTGGCGCGCACCGAGCGCAAGACGCGGCCGGGCTACAGGGGATTCGAGCCGCACGCGTCGCCCGACGTCACGCTCGAGCAGGACCTGGCGCGGCGCGACCTCACCATCAACGCGATGGCCGTCGGTGCCGACGGGCAACTCGTCGATCCGCACGGCGGCCGGCGCGACCTCGAGGCCGGAGTGCTGCGGCACGTCAGCCCGTCCTTCGTCGAGGATCCCGTGCGCATCCTGCGGCTCGCGCGCTTCGCCGCGCGCTTCCCGGAGTTCACCGTCGCGCCCGAGACCGCCGAGCTCACGCGAACGATGGTGCGCAACGGCGAGGCCGACGCCCTCGTGCCGGAGCGCGTGATGCAGGAACTCTCGCGCGGCTTGATGGAGCGGCGGCCATCGCGGTTGCTGGACGTGCTGGACCAGTCCGGCCTGATCGACCGGCTGTACGGCGAACTCGCAGACCTTCGCGCCGCGGCCGCCGCGCTCGACCGCGCCGCCGAACGCAACCTGCCGCTGCCGGCCCGCTTCGCCGTGCTCGCCAGCGCGTGCCGCTCGCCGCAGGCAGTGGCCGACTTCCTCGGCAAGGTGCGCGCGCCGCAGGACGCGGCGCAACTCGCCCGGCTGCTGGTCGAACTCCGCGATCCGCTGCGGGGCGCGACGTCGCCGGACGCGATCGTCGACGTGCTCGAGCGCGGCGATGCGTTCCGCCGCCCCGATCGTTTCGAACTGCTGCTGCAGGCCTACGAGGTCTGCGGCGAACCGACCGCGGATCGGTTCCGGGCCGCGCTGGGAGCGGCGTCGGCGATCGACGCCGGCGCGCTGGCCGCCTCGCATCTGGGCGATCCTGCGGCGATCCCGCGCGCGATCCGGGCGGCCCGCGTGGCCGCTGTCCGCCCTGCGCCGGCCGGCAACGACGGCTAGATCAGCCGCGCGAGCAGCGTCAGCAGCAGCGACAGCAGGATCGTGCTGGTGAACGGCAGCACGATCTCGCGCCCGTTGCGCTTGATGCGAACGTCACCGGGCAGGCGGCCAATCCCGAGCTTCTGCAGCCAGGGCTGCAACGCCGTCAGGACCAGCAGCGCGATGAACGTGGTCAGGAGCCACTTCATGGGCGCGGCAAGTTATGCGCAATGCGCCACAAGACGCCGCCCGGATCGAAGAGCGTGAAGTCGCGCATGGCCCACGGCTGGTCTTCGGGGGCCCCGACTCGAACGCCGTAGTGCTGGGCAACCCCGGAACTCACGACGTGCGCGTGCCAGTCGTCCGCGTTCTCGACGAGCATGTGCATCTCGTAGTTGCTCGCGAACCCGGGCTCGTCGAAGGCCTGCAGCAGGAAGCTCGTTTCGCCATGCCGGACATAGGCCAGGTCGTCCGACGACCAGGGGATTTCGAATCCGAGATCGAGGTAGAACTGCTTCGACACGCCGAAGTCCTTCGCCGGAACGAACGCCTTGATCTCGACAGCCGCCAGGTTCATCGCCATCCATCCTACAGCCGCGCGGTCCTGTCGCCTCTCGCGAATCCGAGAAGCGGCTCCGCGATCCCCTTGCCGGCCGCAAGCACCTTGAACAGTTCTCCCATCTCGGCCTCGGAGAGCAGCCGCTGCGCCTCGTTCGCGCGTTTCAGGGTGTGCCCGGCGCCGAGCTGGTCGAGCAGGCCGCAGTTCATCAGGAAGTGCGCCTGGGTCGTATAGCCGAGGACATCGAGACCGGCCGCGTGCGCGGCGTCCGCCATCGCCGTGAAGTCGACGTGCGCGGTGATGTCGTTCAGCCCCGGCAGCCACAGCGGATCGGCGTGCGCGCGATGGCGGTAGTGGCACATCAGCGTGCCCATCAGGCGCTGCGGGTGGTAGTACTCGCGCCGCGGAAACCCGTAGTCGATAGCGAGCAGCACGCCGCGCGCGAGCCAGTCGGCGGCCGACCGCATCCACGCCCGGCCAGCGAAACCGATCTCTGAGCCGTAGCCGTCGGGCAGTTCGCCGACTTCCCGCTCGATCGCGGCCACAGCGTCGCGGAGTTCGGGATCGGCATCGCGCTCTGCGAACGCCAGCGAATCGCCGTGGAGCCCGACCCCGCGTTCGCGCGGCGCGCGCCCTCGCATCACGAACAGCCGCACCGGCATCACGTCGAGCACTTCGTTGGCCAGCATCACGCCGTCGAACCCGCGCGGCGGCGCGGTCAGCCACTCGACGCCGCGGCCCCCGAGCAGCGCCCGCTGGCGCGCCGCCAGGTCCGCCGACAGCTCGACGATCGCGTAGCGCTCGATCGCGATGCCGCGCGCGGCCAGCGCGTCCAGCAGGTCGCGCGCGAGCACGCCGGAGCCGGCGCCGAACTCCACGATGCGGGCCGGCGCGTGCGCGAACACCTGGGCGACCTGCGTCGCCAGCGCCGATGCGAACAGCGGCGAGATCTCCGGCGCGGTCACGAAGTCGCCGCCCGCGGCCGCGTCGCCGAACTTCCGCGCGCCCGCCGCGTAGTAGCCGAGGCCCGGCCCGTAGAGCGCGAGTTCCATGTAGCGATCGAACCGGATCCAGCCCCCGGCCGCGCGGATCGCCTCGACGATCGACTGCCGCACGCGCGCGCTGTGGTCGGCGGCAACCGGGTCCGGCGGCGGCAGCGTCGAATGCGGGTGAACCATGGTCCGATGGTACCGATGGCCGACTGGCCGCGCCGGTACACTGCCGCCTCCATGGTCACACGTCGCAAAACGAGGCACGGCGCCGCTCTCGTCACGGGCGCCGCGCGGCGCATCGGACGCGAGATCGCGCTCGCGCTCGCGGCCGACGGCTGGGATGTCGCGGTCCACTACGCGACTTCGCGCGACGACGCGCTGCGGACCGTCGCCGACATCGAACAGCTCGGCCGCCGCGCTGTCGCCGTCAACCGCGACCTCGCCGTCGAAGCGGGCGTGAAGAGCCTGCTCGCGGAGTGCGCGCACGAACTCGGCCCGGTGACCTGTGTCGTCAACAGCGCGTCGCTGTTCGAACACGACGACGCGGCGACCTTCGGCAGCGAGCACCTCGTGAGCGCGATGCGCACGAACGTCGCCGCACCGCTGCTGCTCGCGCAGGCGTTGCACGACCAGCTGCCGCCGGAGGCCCAGGGCGTGGTGATCAACCTGCTCGACCAGAAGCTCTTCAGCCCGAACCCGGACTTCCTGTCGTACACGCTGTCGAAGGCGGCGCTCCTGGAAGCGACCCGGCTGCTCGCCATGGCGCTCGCGCCGACGGTCCGCGTCGTCGGGGTCGCGCCGGGGCTGACGCTCGTGTCCGGCGACCAGAGCGAAGAGGGATTCGAGCGCGCCCACGCGCGCACGCCGCTCGGCCGGTCGAGCACGCCGGGCGACATCGCGCAGGCCGTCGTCTACCTGGCGAAGGCGCCGGCCGTGACGGGCACGACCCTGCTGGTCGACGGCGGCCAGCACCTGGTGCCGAGCGAGCGCGACGTGATGTTCCTGACCGAGCCGACTGGCGCGTCGGATGAGGAGGGCAACGGGTGAGCTGGCTGCTCGATCCGCGACTGGCGAATTGCCGCCGAATCTTCCTGCGCAACTACGTCGTCGACGCCAACATCGGCATCCACGAGCACGAGAGACGCGGCGCACAGCGGCTCGCCCTGAACGTCGACCTGTTCGTCGCGCTGTCGATGTCGACGCCGCGCCACGACAAGCTGCACGAGGTCGTCGACTACGACTTCGTTCGGCTGACCATCAAGCACCGTATCGAGCAGGGTCACGTCAACCTGCAGGAAACGCTGGTCGACGACCTGGCACGCTCGATGCTCGCCCATCCGGCCGTGCGCGCGGTGCGCGTGGCGAGCGAGAAGCCCGACGTCTACGAAGACGTCGATGCGGTCGGCGTCGAGGTGTTCCACTTCAAGACGCCATGACGCCGGCTCCAGGAGGCGCGCGCCGCGCCGAAAGCGGACGTACGAGGACAACAAGCTCGAGAAGCGCCTGCTGCGGCTGGCGGGCCAGGCGATCGGCGACTACGGGATGATCGGGCCCGGCGACCGCGTGATGGTCTGCCTGTCCGGCGGCAAGGACAGCTACGGCCTGCTCGAGCTGCTGCTGCATGCTGCGCGAGCGCGCGCCGATCGATTTCGACATCGTCGCGGTGAACCTCGACCAGAAGCAGCCGGGGTTTCCCGGAGCACGTGCTGCCGGACTACCTGCGCGCCAAGGGCGTGTCCTTCCACATCGAGGCGCAGGACACCTACTCGATCGTCACGCGCGTGATACCGGAAGGCAAGACGATGTGCTCGCTCTGCTCGCGGCTGCGCCGCGGCATCCTGTACCGCGTCGCCTCCGAACTCGGAGCCACGAAGGTCGCACTCGGCCATCATCGTGAAGACATCCTCGGCACCTTCTTCCTCAACCTGTTCTACGGCGGGACGCTGAAGGGCATGCCGCCGAAGCTCGTTTCCGACGACGGCAGGCACGTGGTGATCCGGCCGCTCGCCTACGTGAAGGAAGCCGACCTCGCGCGCTACGCCGAGGTGAAGCGCTTCCCGATCATCCCCTGCAACCTCTGCGGATCGCAGGAGAACCTGAAGCGCCAGGAAGTGAAACGCATGCTGGCCGAGTGGGACAAGCGCTTCCCGGGCCGCGTCGAGAACACGTTCAACGCGCTGGCGCGGGTCGTGCCTTCGCACCTGATGGACGGCACGCTCTTCGACTTCGCCGGCCTGCGCGCCGGCGGAGGACCACGGCCCGACGGCGACATCGCGTTCGACGAGGAACCCTGCGAGGCCCCGGACACCGATGCGACGGTCGGCGTCATCCGCTTCGCGGAGACCGACTGAGGATGTCGCTGCGAGACTGGTTCCGCTGGGGACGGCGCCGTCCCGTCGAGGAAGAAGCGCCGGTGCTCGACGCGCTGCTCGCGCAGGCCGCGCGCGCCGGCAATTACGCCGATCGCGTGGACTGGGTGCGCGATGCGCTGCGCTGGATCGGCCAGGACATCGCCGACGCGCGCGACGAATCCGGCATCGGGCGCGCGCACGCGCGCGTGCGCTTTCTGCTTCAGCTCGCCGTGCGCGGCACGCCGGCGGGGCAGGCGGTGCGACAGCTGCTCGCGCAGTTGCTGACGGAGATCGACGTCGAGCAGGTCGTGACCAACGGCGGCGTGCCCCGCCGCTCCGGTTTCATGAAGGAGCTGTATGAGCGGTTCCTCGCCGTGTTCCTGCCGCAGCCGGATTACCGCCACGACGCCACGGCGTTGACGGTCAACCTGCTCAGCCATCGACGCACGATCGTCTGGATCGACCTGCTGCCCGGCGAGCAGGCGAGCCAGCTCGCGCAACTGTTCGTCGACGAGGGGTCGCAGACCCGGCTGCACCCGCAGATCGCGTCCGCGATGCTCACGATCGCGTCCGAGGCGCAGGCGGTCGGCCTCGCGCAGGAAGTGCGCCGGCGCCTGAGCGACCAGAGCGCGCTCACGAGCCCGTTCGGCCAGCTGGTCGGCGCCGTTGAGACGTTCATCACCGCGGCCGGTGCGCGCCGCCAGGCTGAGCTGAACGCCACGCTCGAGCAGTGCGAAAGGCTGCTCGGCACGCTCGAGTCGCACTTCGACGAGGCCGGCGTGTCGGTCGACCTCGTCTATCGCGGGGAACGCACCCGGGCCCAGTTGAAGAAGCTGCGGGGCCTGGCGCAGTGGCTGGTCGGCGAGGAGCCGCTGCACATCCTGCGGCAGGTGATGAACGGCGTGCGCCGCGAAGTCGAGCTGCGCGGCACGGCCGCGCTCGTGTCCGAGAACATGCGGCTGCTTTCGCGCCGGATCGCCGAGCGGAACGCCGAAACCGGCGAGCACTACATCGCGACGACCCGCGCGCAGTACCGCACGATGCTCGGCATCAGCGTCGGCGGCGGCGCGCTGATGACGCTGGCCGTCTACATCAAGTTCGGCATCGCCGCCGCGCACCTGCCGCTGCTGTGGGATGGCGTGCTCGCCTCGCTCAACTACGCGGGAGTCTTCGTGCTGGTCGCGCTGGCGCACTTCACGGTCGCCACCAAGCAGCCCGCGGTGACGGCGCCGGCGCTGGCCGCGAAGATGCGCGACCTCGAGAGGCCCGGACGGATCGACGCACTGGTCGGGGAGGCGGCGGCGCTGGTGCGTTCGCAGGTCGCTTCGGTCTTCGGCAACTTGGTCGCCGTCGCGCCCTGCGCGCTCGGCGTGGCGGTGCTGTGGTGGCTCGCTGCCGGGCAGGCCCCGCTGTCCGAGGAGAAGGCGCGCTACGTGCTCGCGTCGCAGTCGATCCTCGGACCGTCGTTCCTGTTCGCGGCTTACACCGGCGTGCTGCTCTGGCTGTCCGGACTGTTCGCGGGCTGGGCGGACAACGCGTTCACCCTGCGCCGCCTCGACGAGGCGATCGCCACCAACCGGCGGCTGGTGCGCAGCCTCGGCCCGGAGCGCGCGCGTGCGCGCGCCGAATGGTGGAAGGCGAACATCGCCGGACTCGCGGGCAACGTCGGCCTCGGCATCATGCTCGGGCTGACGCCGGACCTCTTCCTGTTCGCCGGTGTGCCGATGGAAGTCCGGCACGTGACGCTCTCCACCGGGCAGGTTGCGGTGGCCTCGTTCACGCTCGGCGCCGGCATCCTGGCCACTGCGCCGTTCTGGCTCGCGATCGCGGGGCTCGCGCTGATCGGAGCCCTCAACGTCGGCGTCAGCTTCGGCCTGGCGCTGCGCCTGGCCATGCGCGCGGTCGACATTTCGCCGACTGATCGCGCGCACGTGTACAGCGCGATCCGGCAGCGCCTGTTCAGCCGGCCGCTGGAGTTCGTCTGGCCGCCGCGCGACGAACCGCCGTCGGCGCTTCCTGACAAAGCGCGCTGAGCGCGCCGTCGACGAACCACGCCCGGGCGTGATGGAGAGCCGCGCACACAGCCGCAGGCACCGCAGCCGGTCGCGACTGGTGCGTGCCTTCTTCAACATCGCGGGCGCCGTGGCCCTCGGCCTGGGGCTCATCGGGATCTTCCTGCCGCTGCTGCCGACGACGCCGTTCGTGCTGCTGGCCGCCGCCTGCTTCGCGCGGGGCTCGGAACGCTTCCATCAGTGGCTGCTGGCCAACCGGACGTTCGGCCCCATGGTCTACGAGTGGGAACGCCACCGCAGCCTGCCGTACCGGACGAAGGTGACCGCGATCGTGCTGATGAGCCTGACGATGGCCGTCTCGATCGTGTTCTTCGTGCGACCGCTGTGGCTGAAGGTCGCGCTGGCGCTGTTCGGCGTCGCGCTCGCGCTGTGGATGTACCGGATCCCGTCCCGCGATCGTCCCCAGCGCCCAGTCTTCCTGACCCGTGCGCGTCAGGCCTTTACCCAATTGCGCGCACTGCGTGTATCGGCCATCGTGCGAGTCTTGCCGCGGGGGTGGCGACCGCGTGGTGTTCAAGCAAGCCTATCCATTGCCGGAGGAAACGAATGGACACGGACACGCAGCGCAGCCTGTACGAGCGGCTGGGACAGAAGGACGGCATCGCCCGAATCGTCGACGACGTGATGACGAACCACCTGACCAACCCCGTCGTGCGAACCCGCTTCGAGAACATCAAGGACCTCGATCACGCCAGGCGCATGGCCGCCGAATTCTTCTGCGCGGGATGCGGCGGGCCGGATCCGTATACCGGCCGCGACATGCTGACAACGCACCGCGGAATGAACATCAGCGAACAGGAGTACATGGCCGTGATGGACGACATCCTCGGCGCGCTGGGCAAGAACGGCATCGATCAGGCGACGCAGAACGAGGTCGTCGCGATCCTGTACTCGCTGAAGAACGAGATCATCCGGGTCTGATCCAGGCGCCCGCGCCCGCGAGCACGCCTAGCGACGCCTGGCCGGCAGCGGTTCGACGACGTCGATGAACGGCTCGCCGATCGCCTTCTGCAGCAGCTTCATGTTGCGCCGGTGCGCCTTGAAGTACACGTCGGCCAGGTCACCCGCGAGAGGAACGGCGCCGAGCGCCGCGTCGGCCAGCAGGTTGCCGATCATCCGCGCCTGCAGCCAGCGCGGAGGCGCCGAGCTCGCGCGCCTGCGCCACCGTGTACAGGCCGATGCCCGCCGAGACCAGGTCGCCGACCACGGCACGATGCCGAGCAGCGCGTCGAGGCCCACGCGCGTGCCGAGCACCGGCACGTGCACCGCCTCGTCCATCAGGCGGGTCAGCGCGACGAGGCGGCGGCGCGCGAGTTCCTTCCTCTCGGACGGGTCGAGACGGTCCTGCGGGCGCGAACGACATGCTCCATTGGCCTTGACATGGGGGCGGCCGCGCGCGGCTCAAGCGGCGTCGCGGTCGCCGGCCTTCAGGTCTTTCCCGGAGGCGTCGACCCTGCCGGCCTTCTCGGGCTTGCCGCCCTTCACGGTCGACAGGAAGTACGTGAGCGCGGCGATCACGAGGGCGATCGCCGCGCCGATGCCGAGCAGGTCGCGCGTGCCGTCCCAGGCCACGACGAACCCCAGGAACATCACGCCGAGCACCACGATCACGACGCCGACGAGCTTGTTCTTCAGGTCGTCGAAGGTCCGGATCTGCAGCCATTCCGGCAGCTTGAGGTCGGAGTCGATGAAGAGCTCGTAGAAGCCGAGCGCGATCATCAGCAGCACGGTGCCGAGCAGGAAGAGATCGACGATCTCGATGAAGGCCAGCGCGAGCGTCTTGCCGCCCTTGCTGCTCACGTCCGCCTTGGCGACTGTCTCGACGATCACCATCACCGTCTCCGCCACGCCGTACGCGAACAACGCGAGCGACGCCGCGAGGCTGCCGAGCACGGCGGCCAGCACGAGGTAACGGCTGGCAGCGAGTATCGAACGGATCATCGCGCCTTCATCCGAGGAAGAGCTTGTACGCGGGGTTCTCCGTCTCGTCCCAGTGCCGGTACCCGAGTTCCGACAGGAAGCTGCCGAAGGCCTTGCGCTCGCCGCGCGGCACCTGCAGCCCGACCAGCACGCGCGAATAGTCCGCGCCCTGGTTGCGGTAGTGGAACATCGAGATGTTCCAGCCCGGCGCCATGCTGGTGAGGAACTTCATCAGCGCACCCGGCCGCTCCGGGAACTCGAACCGGTAGATGACCTCGCCCTCGGCGAGCGCGCTCTTGCCGCCGACCATGTAGCGCACGTGCTCGGCCGCGAGGTCGTCGTGCGTGAGGTCGACCGTGTCGTAGCCGTGCTGGCGGAACGCGCGGGCGATCTTCTCGTTGTCGCCCGCGCTCGCCGTGCTGATGCCGACGAACACCTGGGCGAGCGCCGCGTCGCTGATGCGGTAGTTGAACTCGGTGACGTTGCGGCTGCCGACGAGTTCGCAGAAGCGCTTGAAACTGCCGCGCTCCTCCGGGATCGTCACGGCGAACAGGGCCTCGCGCGCCTCGCCGACCTCGGTGCGCTCCGCCACGAAGCGCAGGCGGTCGAAGTTCATGTTCGCGCCGCAGGCGATCGCGACCAGGGTCTTGCCCTTGAGCTTCTCGCGGTGCACGTAAGCTCTTCATGCCGGCGATGGACAGCGCGCCCGCCGGTTCGAGGATGGACCGCGTGTCCTGGAACACGTCCTTGATCGCGGCGCAGATCGCGTCCGTGTCGACCAGCACGATCTCGTCGACGTACTGCTTGCACAGCCGCAGGGTTTCCTCGCCGACCATCTTCACCGCGGTGCCGTCCGAGAACAGGCCCACCTCGTGCAGCTGCACGCGCCGGCCGGCGGCGATCGAGCGCGCCATCGCGTCCGAGTCGGTCGTCTGCACGCCGATCACCTTGATCTCCGGCGCCAGCGCCTTGATGTACGCCGCCACGCCCGAGATCAACCCGCCGCCCCCGATCGCGACGAAGACGGAGTGGATCGGCCCGTCGTCGACCGGGTGGTGCTGGCGCAGGATCTCCATCGCGACGGTGCCCTGGCCGGCGATGACGTCCGGGTCGTCGAACGGATGGACGAAGGTCAGCTTGTGCTTCTTCTGCAGCTCCAGCGCATGAGCATAGGCGTCGGAATACGAATCGCCGAACAGCACGACCTCGGCGCCGCGTGCGCGCACGGCCTCGACCTTCACCTGCGGCGTGGTCACCGGCATCACGATCACCGCCCGGCACCCAGCTTCTGCGCCGCGAGCGCCACGCCCTGCGCGTGGTTGCCGGCCGATGCGGCGATCACGCCACGCTTGAGCTGCTCGCGCGGCAGCCGCGCCATCTTGTTGTAGGCGCCCCGCAGCTTGAAGCTCTTGACGGGCTGCAGGTCCTCGCGCTTCAGCAGGACGCGATTGCCGAGGCGCTCGGACAGGCGCGGCGCCTGCTCGAGCGGTGACTCGATCGCAACGTCGTACACCCGCGCCGTCAGGATGCGACGCAGATATTCCTGGGCCGGCATCGCCACCCCTCCCCTTGTTTCCGTCGAAGGTATCACGCCGGACCGCAGGGGCCGGCAACGTACCATCCGGGGGATGGAGAACGATCAAGGCGCGCCGTACGCCGGACTCACGCCGGACACCGTGCTCAACGCAGTCGACAGCGCGGGCCTCGTCACGGACGGCCGGCAGCTGGCACTCAACAGCTACGAGAACCGCGTGTTCCAGGTGGGGCTGGACGATGGCCGCTTCGTCGTCGTCAAGTTCTATCGCCCCGGCCGCTGGACCGACGACCAGATCCTCGAGGAGCACGCGTTCACCGCCGAACTCGCCGAGCTGGAAGTGCCGGCCGTGCCTGCGCTGGTGCTGGACGGCAGCACGCTGCACGCGTACGAAGGCTTCCGCTTCACGGTGTTTCCGAGAAGCGGCGGACGCGCGCCGAACCTGGACGATCCCGAAGTGCGCGAGTGGCTGGGGCGCTTCCTGGGCCGCATCCACGCCGTCGGAGCGGTGCGGCCGTTCGCGCATCGACCGGCGCTCGACATCGAGGCGTTCGGAGCCGAGCCGCGCCGGTTCCTGATCGACCACGCCTGGCTGCCGCGCGAACTCGCGGGCGTGTACGACGGCGTGTCGCAGCAGGCGCTGGACGGCGTCGCCCGATGCTACGAGCGCGCCGGCGACGTCAAGGTCCTGCGCCTGCACGGCGACTGCCACGAGGGCAACGTCCTGTGGACCGACTCGCCGGGCAACACGGGCCCGCACTTCGTCGACTTCGACGACAGCCGCACCGGCCCGGCGGTGCAGGACCTCTGGATGCTGCTCGGCGCGGACCGCGACGAGCAGACCGGGCGCCTGTCCGACATGCTGCTCGGCTACGAGGATTTCGCCGAATTCGACCGGCGCGAACTCCACCTGGTCGAAGCCCTGCGAACGCTGCGGCTGCTTCACTACTCCGCCTGGATCGCGCGGCGTGGGACGATCCGGCGTTCCCGTCCGCGTTCCCGTGGTTCAACACGCAGCGCTACTGGGAAGAGCGGATCCTCGAACTGCGCGAGCAGGTCGCCGCGATGCAGGAGCCGCCGCTCGTCGCGTGAACTGGGGGCGTGAGCGCGCCAGGTGTGTTCGTGGCGCTCGCGGAACCGCCTGGGGTTCGCGGAGCCCCATTGACTTCCCGCAAACCGCCTAGGGGCATCGCAGCTTCGCTGCACTGCAAAAGATACAATTCGTCCTCAAGCGTTGCCGCGGGCCGCACGCGCGGTCCTGTCCCTCATGAACGCTCCCGCATCGCCGCAGGCGCTCCAAGCCGAATCGCCTGTCCTCGAACCGCCCGCTCGCCTGCGGGAGATTCCGTACAACTACACGTCGTTCTCCGATCGCGAGATCGTGATCCGGCTGCTGGGCCCGGACGCCTGGCGCGTGCTGGACGAACTGCGCAGCGAGCGCCGCACCGGCCGCAGCGCGCGGATGCTGTACGAGGTGCTCGGCGACATCTGGGTCGTCCGGCGCAATCCGTACCTGCAGGACGACCTGCTCGACAATCCGAAGCGCCGCGCCGCGCTGATCGAGGCGTTGCATCACCGCCTCGGCGAGATCCAGAAGCGGCGCCAGCCCGAGGACGCGGAACGCGACGCCAGGGTCGGCCAGTTGCTCGCCGCGGCGAGCAAGGCGGTGCAGGAATTCGAGGACGAGTTCCGCGCCACCTGGGACCTGCGCAAGAAGGCCCGCCGCGTCCTCGCCCGCCACACGCGCGACGACAACATCCGCTTCGACGGTTTCGCGCGCGTGTCGCACGTGACCGATGCGACCGAT